>DDXR01000038.1:0-1717 GCA_002347565.1 bacterium UBP2_UBA2255
TCCATCAAACCAACTGATATTTTCGTATTCTTCGCCTGCGAAAAACCCGTCCCCGCGCAGAACAGCGCTAAACAAAAAAACGTCGCTCTTTTCATGGTCGGTCTCCGCCTAGTGTTGGATTACACCTGCCGTATACAGCAGGTCGACGATCTTGCCCTTGCCCTCGTCGCCCCACTGGGCGCCCACCACGCAGAGGTTCTTGTTCACAGCCATGGTATACGATCTCCTACGTTGAACGCTCAACGTCGAACGTTAAACGTGGTTACGCCGCCTGCCCCTCGTCCTTCATCACGTACCGCGGCGGCTGCCGGCCGGTCACCGCCTCCCGGTCCAGGATGCACCTGGCCACGCCCTTCTTGGAGGGCAGCTCGTACATGATGTCCAGCATCGTCTCCTCCAGCACGGCGCGCAGGCCGCGGGCCCCGGTGCCGCGCTTGAAGGCCTCGTCCGAGATGGCCTCCAGCGCCTCGGGCAGGAACTCCAGCTCGACGCCCTCCATCGCGAAGTAGGTCTGGTACTGCTTGGTCAACGCGTTCTTGGGCTTGGTCAGGATGTCGATCAGCGCCGTCCTGTCCAGCCCGTCCAGGGTGCAGATCACCGGCAGCCGGCCGATCAGCTCGGGGATCAGCCCGTACTTCAGCAGGTCGTCGGGCTGGACGTGGGCCAGCACCTCGCCGATCGGCGCCTTGCCCTTCTCCTGGATCTCGGCCCCGAAGCCCAGCGACTTGGCGCCGGTGCGGTTGCGGATGATCTTGTCCAGCCCGTCGAAGGTGCCGCCGCAGACGAACAGGATGTTGCGGGTGTTGACCGGCAGCAGCGGCTGCTCCGGGTGCTTGCGGCCGCCCTGGGGCGGGATGTGGGCCACCGTGCCCTCCAGGATCTTGAGCAGCGCCTGCTGCACGCCCTCGCCCGAGACGTCGCGGGTGATCGAGGGGCTCTCGGCCTTGCGGGCGATCTTGTCCACCTCGTCCAGGTAGATGATGCCGATCTCCGACTTCTTGATGTCGTAGTTGGCCGACTGCAAGAGCCGCACCAGGATGTTCTCCACGTCCTCTCCCACGTAGCCGGCCTCGGTCAGCGTGGTGGCGTCGGCGATGGCGAACGGCACCTTCAGCAGCCGGGCCAGGGTCTGGGCCAGCAGGGTCTTGCCGGTGCCGGTGGGGCCGATCACCAGGATGTTGCTCTTGTCCAGCTCGATCTCCGGGTTGTCGCCCTGCGACAGGATCCGCTTGTAGTGGTTGTAGACCGCCACCGCCAGCGCCTTCTTGGCGCGGTCCTGGCCGATGACGTACTCGTCCAGCACCGCCTTGATCTCGGTGGGGATCGGCAGGCTCTCCTTGGTGGGGATGCCCGACAGCTTGCGGTCGCGCGACAGCATGTCCCCGCAGATGGTGACGCAGTCGGCGCAGATGGCCGCGTCCCGGCCGTCGATCAGCGGGCCGTCCACGGCCGGCTTGCCGCAGAAGGCGCAGGTCTCGTGGCGGTTCTTCTTGTCGAAAGGCATTGGAGCATGTTCCCTTTTCTTACTCGTTGGGGCGATTCATGAATCGCCCTTACATTGATTCGCTCACCGCCCGCAGTCCCCGCCCTGGCCCCGCAGGGTCTCCACCGCGTGCGCCAGCACCGGCAGGATGACCGCCAGCTGCTCGCGCACCGCCCGCTCGCTGCCCGAGAGGTTGACGACCAGCGTCCGGCCCCGGATCCCGGCCACGGCCCG
>DDXR01000038.1:1731-87247 GCA_002347565.1 bacterium UBP2_UBA2255
GTCGCAGTGCAGCTCGTCGCAATAGTGCCGGAGCTTGGCGGCGATCGCGGCGCGGTCGTCCGCCACGATCTCGGCCGCCGCGACCTCGATCTGGAGATCCTTCAAACAGTCTTTGATCGCCGGACCGGCAGTATCAATGCGCTCGCCCCTGGACCCCTTGTCGGAGACGGTGAGAATGGCGATCCTGATGGATCCTTGCCGCATGTCGCTGCGTCCAGGCACGGTCACTGCCACGTGATGTCGTATCGGGTCGCTCTCTTCGCCGGGTTCGTGATGGTGAACCCCGTGCGGGAGCTGCCGCAGATCTCCAGCGCCCGTTCGATCCAGCCCGCCACATGGTGGTCGAACTCCGCGCATGCCGGCTCGATGTCCTGCAGCAGGAGCACCGCGCCGTTGCCGTTGCTCTCCAGCACCCGGGCCGTGGACCCGTCGTAGTAGGACCGCCACAGGGAAGCGGTGTTCTTGACCAGGGACTGCGGGCTGGCCACCTTGATGAACACCCGGTACACGCCCCGCAGGTTGGTCTCGGCGGTGTACCGTCCCTCCTGCCAGGCGCCGTCGCTGTTGCCGCCATAGAACATCCGGCCCATCGCCACCAGCGGCTGCTGCATCGCGTCCTCGAACGGATACCACCGGCTGGGCAGCAAGCCCTGGGCGAAGACGGCCTGCGACGCCGGCGGCAGCGATTCCAGCCAGCGCCGGCATCCCTCGCTGCCGTGGGTCTCAGTGATGTAATCCTTCAGCGCCTTGACGGTCGTGCCCTTGGCCTGCATACGCATCCTTATAATAAGACCATTTTAGTCCTATTTATCGCCCGCGACCGATATCGCGTCGCCGGCCCGGACCTCCCCGCCCGCGATCACCCTGGCGAACACGCCCTCGCGCGGCATCACGCAGTCGCCCACCTGACGCTTGATGGCGCAGCCGTCGTGGCACTCCTTGCCGATCTGGGTGATCTCCAGCACCACGGCTGCCCCCACCGTCAGCCGCTGGCCGATCGCCAGCGCCTTGAGGTCGATCCCCCGCACCGTCAGGTTCTCGCCGAAGTCGCCGGGACCGAGCTCGACGCCCCGGCCCCGCATGGTGTCCACGCTCTCGTCGGCCAGCAGGCTGACCTGGCGGTGCCAGTCCCCGGCGTGGGCGTCGCCCTCGATGCCATGGCCGGGCCGCAGCAGGGCGCGTCCCGCGTCCCGCTTCTTCTCGCCCTTGCGTCCGCTGACGCAGACCGCGATGACCGTTCCCATCATATGTCCTGGGCGGATCGCGATCCGCCCCTACGGTTCGTATTGATGTCAATATCCATCATTGGGACCGGACGATTCGCGAATCGCCCCGACCGGTGTTTCCCTCTCCGCACCGGGGAGGGATCGAGGGAGGGGTTATAATGAGGATTCATCGCTTCCACGTCCCGCTCTTTCCGCCGCGCTTCTCCACCAGCATGATGTCCGTGATCGCCATGCCGCGGTCGGCCGCCTTGGCCATGTCGTAGACCGTCAGGCAGGCCGCGGCCGCCGCGGTCAGCGCCTCCATCTCGGCGCCGGTGCGGTCGCGGCAGGCCACCCGCGCCGTGACCACGATCCGCGAGCGCCGGGCGTCGACGGCGAACACCACGTCGACATTGGTCAGCCCGATGGGGTGGCACAACGGGATCAGCGCCGACGCCCCCTTGGCCGCCTGGATGCCGGCGATCCGGGCCACCGACAGCACGTCGCCCTTGGCGATCTTGTTGCGCTCGATCAGCCGCAGCGTCGCCGGCTTCATGCTGACCGTGCCGCTGGCCACGGCCACGCGCAGGGTCTTCCGTTTCGCGCTGATGTCGACCATCTTGGCGCGTCCCGCGCCATCGACATGCGACAGCCGCGCATTTTTCATTTTGCGTTTGTCATTTTTCATTTTGGCTCAGCCTCCCACCTCGGCCATGCAGCGCGTTTCCGGCACTGGTCCAGTCTCCATGGCGTGGGCGGCCGGCTTGAGCCGCATCGCCTCGTAGAACACCCGCTTCAGGTCGTCCCCGCGCTGGCCCTTGCGCACCGGCACCCTGATGTTGATCTCGTTCCTGCCGGCCAGGCAGGGCTTGAGGAACCCGTCGGCCGTCAGCCGCAGCCGGTTGCAGCGGCGGCAGAACTTCTCCGACAGCGGCGCGATGAAGCCGACCGTTGCTGCGCTGCCCGGGATCTGGTGGACCGAGGCCGCGGCCCGGGCGTCGGCGCTCTGCGCCGGGACCAGCGTGGCCGCCCGCTCGGCCGCCTGCCGGATCTCCCGCGCCGGCACCACCTTGCCGGGCTCCCAGAACGCGTTGCCCACCGGCATGAACTCGATGAACCGCAAATGCAGCGCCTTGTCCGTCGCCAGGCGCACGAAATCGACCACCTCGTCGTCGTTGTAGCCGCGGATCACGACCACGTTGAGCTTGACCTGGGAGAAGCCCGCGGCCAGCGCGGCGTCGATCCCCGCCATCACCTGCCGCCAGCCGTCGCTCCCGGTCATGGCCGCGAACCGCTCCGGCCGCAGCGTGTCCAGGCTGACGTTGACCCGCATCAGCCCGGCCTGCCGCAGCTCCCCGGCGTGGCCGGCCAGCAGCGTGCCGTTGGTGGTCATCGCCAGGTCGGCGATGCCCGGCACCGCGGCCAGCATCCGCACCAGGCCGGCGACGCCGCGCCGCACCAGCGGCTCACCGCCGGTCAGCCGCGCCTTGGTGATCCCCAGCGCCGCCCCGGCCGCCACGATCGCTTCGATCTCCTCGAAGGTCAGCAGGTCCTCGTGGCGCTTGAGCGGCACGCCGTCCGGCGGCATGCAGTAGCGGCAGCGCAGGTTGCAGCGGTCGGTGACCGAGATCCGCAGGTAGTTGATCCTGCGGCCGTGCTGGTCGGTCAGCATCGCCCGCTCAGCCGCCGGTGATGAGGTGGATGACCGCGACGTCGTCGCGGTCGGCTATCGGCGCGGCCGGATAATCCTCCTCCCGAACGTGGGCGCCGTTGATCTGGACGATGATCATCGGGAACACGTAGTTCTTCTCCTTGAGCAGCTGCGTGACGGTGAGGCCGGCATGCCACGGGTGCCTTTCGCCGTTGACGGTGATCATCGGGATTTCGGATTTCGGGTTTGGGATTTCGGCATCCTCGGGTCGGGTCCAAGGATGATCTCCAGCGCCTGGTTGGCCTGCAGCATGGCGCAGGCGCCCACCCGCGGCGCCATCAGGCCGAAGCCGTGGCCGGCCTCGCTGGTCCCGTCCCCGCAGACGTGCAGGTTGCCGACCCGCCGCGTCCGCAGCAGGTCGTTGGCGCCGTAGCCCGCCATGCCGTTGCCGATCACCAGCGGGGTCTTCGGCAGCAGATCCAGCACGGCGTCGGCCAGCATCAGCTTCTGGCCGGCGCGGTCGAAGGCCTCGATCACCACGTCGGCGGCGCGGAACAGGGTCCTGACGTTCTCGCGCACGATGCGGACGCGGTGCTTCACGACCGTGACGTAGGGGTTGGCCCGCCTGATGTTCCCGGCCAGGGCGTCCACCTTGGCCTCGCCGATCTGGTCGACGCAGTACTGCTGGCGGTTGAGGTTCGAGGGCTCGACCACGTCGAAGTCCGCGATGATCAGCGTGCCGACGCCGGCGCGGGCCAGCGCCATGGCCGCGGTCGAGCCCAGCCCCCCGCAGCCCGCGATGCCGACGCAGGCCTTCTTCAGCCGGGCGTGGACGCCCGGCGTGTGCCGCGCCGCCAGCAGGTGCTCCAGCTCCCGTTTGGAGGGCCGCTCACCCTTCTTGATCAGCACCACGCGGTCGTTGGCGGCCACCGTGTGCTCCATCAGGCAGGGAAAGCCGTTGAGGATGCACAGGTCCGCCCCGGGCTTGTGCTTCTTGACAAGCTCGGCCACCTTGGCCCCGGGCGTCACCGTGACCTTTTTCTCGTTGACGTAGATCTTCATGCCATCACCATCCGGGCGAATCACGATTCGCCCCTACGAATGCCTTCCCTCTCCGTTGCGGGGAGGGACACAGGGAGGGGTCACGTGAGGACGACGCGCCGCTTGCCCTTTACCACCCGCCCGATCTGGTACGCCCTTGTTTTCGCCGTTTTCAACATTTTCATCGTTTTCGCCGCTTCCGCCGGGGCAGCAATGATCACGAACCCGATCCCCATGTTGAACGCTCGGTACATCTCGTCCTGCGGCACGCCGCCCTGCTCCTGCAGCAGCTCGAAAATGGGCGGTACCGGCCACGAGCCCAGCGTGATCTCCACGCCGCAGTCCGGCGGTAGCACCCGCGGGATGTTGTCCAGAAAACCCCCGCCGGTGATGTGCGCCATGCCCTTGACGAGGTTCTTCTCCAGCAGCGGCGCCACGGGTTTCAGGAACGACGGGTGCACCGCCAGCAGCGCCTTGCCGACGGTGGTCTTCAGCTCCGGCAGGTACGTCGTGACCTTGTGGCCGCATTTGTCGAGCAGTATCTTCCGGGCCAGGGAGTAGCCGTTGGTCTGCAGGCCGTTGGTGCCCAGACCGATCACCACGTCGCCGGGCCTGATCGCTTTTCCCGTGATCAGTTTCTTGCGCTCGACCACGCCCACGATGAAGCCGGCCAGGTCGTAGTCCTCGTCCGCGTACATGCCGGGCATCTCGGCGGTCTCGCCGCCCACCAGCGAGCAGCCGTTCTCGCGGCAGGCCTGGGCGAATCCCGTAACGATCGCTTCCAGGATCGTGGGATCGAGCCTCCCGAACGCCGCGTAGTCCATGAAGAACAGCGGCCGCGCCCCCTGCACCAGGATGTCGTTGACGCAGTGGTTGACCAGGTCCTGCCCCACCGTGCCGTGCGAGTTAGCCAATATCGCGACCTTGAGCTTGGTGCCCACGCCGTCGCAGGAGCTGACCAGCACGGGCTGTTGGTAGCCCTTGAGGCTGCCGTCGAACAGCGCGCCGAAGCCGCCGATGCCGGACAGCACGCTCTTCGTGAACGTGGACCGCACGATGGACTTGATCCGCCGCACCGACTCGGCGCCGGCGTCGATGTTCACTCCCGCGTCCTTATAACGCATGCGTTCCCTCGCGTCAATCCCGCCCTTGTTGTCATTCCAGCGAAAGCTGGAATCCAGGGATAAATCCCGGCGGGAATCCAGTGTCACTTCCTGGCGAATGCGATCAGGTCGTCCTGCGTGCCCGGATTGGATCTGACCTCGTGCCTTGCTAGTGAAAAACCGGCGTCGGTGATCTCCTTCAGTATGTCCTCGGGCTTGCCGAGATACCTTCGGGCGACGCCGCTCCATACCATGCATCGGGTAGCGGGGTCGTATTGTTTCACGACATCAGGCTCCTTGGGCTCCCCGCACATGGTGCTGACGTACAGCAGCCCGCCGGGTTTGAGCACCCGATAGGTTTCGGATAATACTTTCTTCCGGTCATCGCCGATGATGCAGTGCAGGCAGTGCCCGTCGACCACCGCGTCGAAGGAATCCTCATCCCAATGGGACAGGTCCGTGACACTGCCCTGAACGAACTCGACCGCAAGGCCGTGCTGTATGGCCTTCTCCCTGGCCCAGGCCACGGCGGTGGGGGATATCTCGATGCCAGCGGACCGGTATCCCCGCTCCGCGAAGAGCAACGCCACGTCGCCGGCGCCGCTGCCGAGCTCGAGGATCGATCCCGACCGCGGGAACGATGGGTCCGCGATCGACCGCTCGATCTCCGATTTCCAGACCAGCCACTGGGCATCGTCGTCCCATCCGCGCTGTCCCTGCTGTCTGCGCTGCCGGTACAGCCGGTCATGGCCAGGGTAGTCGGTTTTCAGCGTCACTGTTCCGACCTCACCTCTGCCCCTCTCCAGTTGAATCTGGCGACGGGTGCGTCATCACCTTATCTTTCTCGCGCTCGTTCATAATCCTGCCGCAGCATGCCGTACTTAATCGAGTCGACGTATCTGCCGCCGTAGAAGAACTGCTGCCGCGCGATGCCTTCTTTGACGAAACCGAGTTTTTCGTTTAACGATGGTGTGCCCTTGTTAAGGCCGTGGCTCGTCGCTTCGATACGTCGCAGCCCCATATCCTCGAAAGCAAAGCGCAACAGCATTCTTGCGGCCTCGGATCCAAACCCCTTGCGGCGATTGATTGCATCGCCGATAAACAAGCCGAACGCCGCTTTACGCTCGTAGGGGTCGATGCCGTCGAGGCTGATGTTCCCGATGTATGTACCGCTCGATTTCAATATGATGCTTAGGAAGACCCTCGTTTTTCCGTCGCAGCTCATCAACAGCTTGTCGAACCCATCCTTGAACTTCGCCAGCGAGACCGGCTGCAGATACGAACCGACCAGGTCGACGAATTCCTTGTCGTGGAACCAGCGGTAGGTGCTCTCCAGGTCGCACTCCGCCAGAGGCGTCAGGAACAGGCGTTTGCCGTCAAGAAATCGGATGCGAGACAGATTCGCTTTGTTCACGTTTACATGACCTCCGCTCACCGTGGTTCCGACCTCACCCCTGCCCCTCTCCAGATGAATCTGGCGAGGGGTGCAGCAGGCTTTCGATCCGTTTGGCAACGCCTTCGAACCGGTTGACGACATCGTCGTTCGCGAACCGTATGACCGTGATGTCGTTCCTGGCGATGATCCGGTCGCGCAGCGAATCGTAATCCCTCTGGACCTCGTGGACACCGCCGTCGATCTCTACGATCAGCCGCAGTTCGTTGCAGTAGAAGTCGGCGATGAACCCGTCGATGACCTGCTGGCGGCGGAACTTCAAACCGTGCAGCTTGCGGCCCCTGACCGCATTCCAGAAACAGCGCTCGCCAAGCGTCATCTCCCGCCGCATTTTCTTCGCCAGATCGAGCTTGGCATCCCTGATCCGGCGGCCAGTGCTAACGCCCGGGTTTATGACAACCATTCTGTTCTTTTCACTCCCCTCTCCTAATGCGTTAGGAGAGGGGCAGGGGTGAGGTCAAACTGGCGTAAGCCGGTTCGTACTCACATCTTCTCCGGCGCGGACACGCCCAGCAGCGCCAGCCCGTTGGCGATCACGGTGCGGGTGGCGTCGCACAAGTCCAGCCGGGCGTTGGAGAGCTTGGCGTCGTCGGTGACCACCCGGTGCTGGTGGTAGAAATTGTGGAAGATGCCCGCCAGCTCCTGCAGGTAGGTGGGGATGCGGTGCGGCTCGCGCGCTGCCGCCGCGCCGGCCACCAGCTCCGGGAACTCCAGCAGCGCCTTGATCAGCGCCGCCTCCTCGGGCTCCTGCAGCAGGGCCAGCTCGCCCGCGGCCCGCGCCACGCCCTTTTCCGCCGCGTGGGCCAGGATCGAGCGGATCCGGGCATGGGCGTACTGCACGTAGTACACCGGGTTCTCGTCGGAGTGCTTGCGGGCCAGGTCCAGGTCGAAGTCGAACTGGCTCTCGCTGCGCCGCATCAGGAAGAAGTAGCGCATCACGTCCGGGCCGACGTCGTCGCGCAGCTCGTCCAGGGTCACGATCACGCCGCTGCGCTTGGAGAACTTGACCTCGCGGCCCTCCTCGATCAGCCGCACCATCTGCATCAGGATGAACTCCAGCGAGTCCGGGTCGTGGCCCATGGCCCGGGCCGCGCCCTTCATGCGGGGGACGTCCCCGTGGTGGTCGGCGCCCCAGACGTAGATCAAACGGTCGAAGCCGCGTCCGAACTTGTCCTTCATGTAGGCGATGTCGGCGGCGAAGTAGGTGTGCTCGCCGCCGGACTTGACCACCACCCGGTCCTTCTCGTCGCCGAACTCGGTGGCCTTGAAGAACACCGCCCCGTCCTGCTCGTAGATATATCCCTTCTGCTCCAGCTCGTCGAGCGACCCCTTGATGGCCCCGGACTCCACCAGGCTGGTCTCGGAGAACCAGTTGTCGAACTCCACCTTCAGGTCCTTGAGGGACGACTTGAGCTGCGCCAGCATCCCCTCCCGGGAAATCCTGGTGACCTCCGAGAGGAGCTCCCCCGGAGGGAGCGCCTGCAAGCGGCCGCCCTGGTCGGAATCCAGTCCCTTGGCATACGCCTTCAGGTACTCGCCCTGGTAGCCCCCCTCGGGGAACTCGAACGGCCTGCCCCAGATCTCGTTGAGGCGGGCCAGCACCGAGCGGCCCAGCTTGTCGATCTGGTTCCCGGCGTCGTTGACGTAGTATTCCTTCTGGACGTCGTGGCCCGTGCACTGCAGCAGCCGCGCGATGGCGTCGCCCACGAAGGCCCCGCGGCCGTGCCCCACGTGCAACGGCCCGGTGGGATTGACCGAGACGAACTCGACCTGGACCCTCTTGCCGTTGCCGATGTCCGATCGGCCATATCGGGGACCGAGGGCCAGCAGCCCCGCCAATTCCCTGTAGAGCCAGCGCTGCGACAGCCGGAAGTTGATGAACCCCGGCCCGGCGATCTCGGTTTTCTCGACCAGATCGGGATCGAGTTCCATGCCGGCGACGATGGCCTCGGCCAGCTGGCGCGGGTTCTCCCTGCGCTGCTTGGCCAGCGCCAGGGCGACGTTGGTCGACCAGTCGCCGTGCGCGGCCTGCTTGGGCCGCTCGAAGCCGACCAGCGCGGGGTCGGCCTGCGCGCCGGCCCTTTGCAGGGCCCGCAGCGTCTGCTGTCGGAGATAATCCTTGATCATCAATGCTGCGGCGAGAACAAGCTGGCGCTCCGTGCGGCTGACACCGTCAGTCCTTCACCTCCTCGCGCGGCGCGTCGGCCCACAGGCCCTCCAGGTCGTAGTAGTCGCGCACCCGCGGCTGCATCACGTGGACCACCACGTCGATGTAGTCCAGCAGCAGCCAGGTGCAGGAGGACTCGCCCTCGCGGTGCAGGGGTCTGGCCCCCTGGGCCCGCAGTCCGTCCTCGACGGCGCGGCCGATGGCCCGCACCTGGATCTCGGTGGCGCCGGACGCGATCACGAAGTAATCGGTGGCCGATGACACCTGCCGCACGTCCATGACCACCACGTCGAACGCCTTCTTGGACAGCGCCAGCTCTGCCGCCCGGCGCGCCAGGCGGCGCGACAGCTCCGGACCGAGCTTCTTCGGCCGGGGGGCGGCCGTTTTCTTCCTGGCCGGGGCCTTGGCCCTGGCGGGCGCGGGCTTCGACCCGGCCTTAAAACGGGAGGCCGGGGAACCCTTTTTTCTTCGGAGCGAGGTAGTCGTTGCCAATGATGACTGTGACCTCCAATAGTGAAGTTGGCTCAAGTTGCGGCAGGATGTTCCTGCAGCCCAGCGCCCGGGCCACCAGGACGGCGTTCTCGCGGGCGTTGTCGGCCCGGTCCACCACCACGGTCTCGGGGAAGCTGTCGTTCTCGGCGTTGGCGATGTTGACCACGTCGAACCCGGCCTTGCGCAGCCGGTCGGTCACCGCCTGGGCCAGCCCCTCCTTGCGGGTGCCGTTGAGCACCTCCACCCGGATCTGGCGGATCTTCATCTGGCGTTCGATGTCGCGGTTCTCCCTCCACCGCAGGTAGACTGACCCGCCGGTCACGGCGCAGACCATGACCAGCAGCAGGACGGCCGGCACCAGCCATCTGCCCGTCGCGGATTTTTGCGTGCGTCTCGTCGGCATCGTGGATGGATCAACTTCTGTTCAGCGGCTCCACAGCTCAACGACCCGGCGGTCGCGCATGGCGGGCACCGAGTAGGTGGTCCGCACCACGATCGCCGGCCGCCGCACCGCCAAGGCGGTCACCCGCAGGGCGACGTCGCGGTCGGCGGGGACCTCGGCGACGACGGCGCCGCTGGCGGCGTCGGCGAACCGCCGCCGGGAGGTGTCCGGCGGCGCGCTAGTGCGCGGCAGGACGACGCGGCGCACGCCGCCCACGCGCATCCCGGCCACGCAGGGGAAGAAGTACGGCGGCACCTCGCCCGAGGCCACCATGCAGGGGATGCCGCCCAGGCGCCCCGGGTTCAGCGGCGGGTAGAGGAAGCTGATGTCCCCGGATCGGACGACCGCGTCCCGGTCGCCCAGCACCTCGATCCGCATCGTGATCCGCCTCCCGTGCTGGACCACCCGGCCCTTCCCGACCGCCAGCTCGACCGGCCCGAACGATGCCGGCCCCTCCTCGCTCTCGGAGAACGCCACCGCCTGGCGGGGCCCGAGGTCGCCGATGTCGGGCCAGCCGTCGACGCGGGACACGCTGCAGCCGGCACCCAGCAGGGCCGCGGCCAGCAGCAGGGGGATCATCGCCATCCTCGGCATCAGATCAGCCCCACAGCCGAGCCGGGTACGCGCCCGCCGCCACCAGCCGGGCGATGGCCGCGGCCACCGCCGCCCTGTCCTGTTGGTAGGTGACGCCGAACCAGCGGTCGTCAGTGGGCAGCACCGCCACCGCGGCCTTGTCCTCGCGCACCAGCCCGTCGACCACGCCGGGAAGGTAGTATTCGGGCTTGAGCGGGTCGGGCATCGTCCGCAGGAACTCGGGAAACCGCCGCTCCAACTCGTGCATGAACCCGGGGGTGAAGCCCCACAGGTTCATCGATACCGGCGTTCCGCGGGGGATGGCATGCCAGGACTCGCCGTCCTCGGTGTAGCGGGCCTCGCCGTCGAAGGACTGGATCCTGGTGCGCTCGGTGATGCCCGCCAGGTTGCCGTCCGCGTCGACCGTGCAGACACCGCGGGCCACGTGGCCGTGCTCGGTCAGGGTGTTCTCCACCGGGTAGCCCACCATGGCGTAGCGGCATTTCGCGTCGTCGCGCGCGTCGCGCAGGAAGCCCGCGATCGCCTGGAACGACCGCCGGCCGTAGAAGTCGTCGCCGTTGATCACCGCGAACGGGCCGTCGACGTCATGTCGTGCCGCCAAGGCGGCATGGCCCGTGCCCCACGGCCTGGTCCGGCCGGCCGGGACCGCGAACCCGGCGGGCAGGTCGGCCAGCTCCTGGAAGGCGTAGCGCACCTCGACCGCCCGCTCCGCCTTGGCGCCGACCCGCTCCCGGAAGACGGATTCGATCTGGCGGGTGATCACGAACACCACCCGGCCGAACCCCGCGCGCACCGCGTCGTACAGCGAGTACTCGATCAGGATCTCGCCGGCCGGCCCCACCGGGTCGACCTGCTTGAGGCCCCCGTAGCGGCTGCCGATGCCGGCCGCCATCACCACCAGGGCCGGGGCGCTCACAGCTTGGTCTTCTTGCTGATGCGGTTGCGCTCGTCCACGCAGACGATCCTGGGTTTGTGCCGCTTCGCCTGGGCGGTGGACAGCCAGCAGGACGAGATGATGATCACCTTGTCGCCCGGCATCCCCAGCCGCGCCGCCGCGCCGTTGAGGGTGATCACGCCCGACCCGGCCCGGCCCCGGATGGCGTAGGTCTCGAAGCGGTTCCCGTTGTTGACGTTCACCACCTGCACGATCTCGTTGGGGAAGATGTCGGCCGCGGCCAGCAGCTTCTCGTCGACCGAGATCGAGCCCTCGTAGTGCAGGTTGACGTCGGTCAGCGTGGCCCGGTGGATCTTGGACTTGCAGAGGATTCTAAGCATTATCTGTTCCTACTAGCGATTACTACTTTCCAGTTCTTTATAAAATCATCTTCTACCGAGTCGTTACTATAATGCCGAAGAATCATCATTGCGATAAAATATATAACTGCAAAAGAATAATGAATGTTCCATCCAACCAGATAGATCAAAGACAGTTTATAACAGCATAGTAAAACTAAAGGGTATATTGAAATTATTATCCCTAAAATCAGAAACAGCGCGGTCTGAGAATATGTGTACATTTTGATCGTGAATTTACTTCTGTAGTTTCTCCAATCAATCTCCCAATTCGATTTTCTTGCAGCAATGAGGTACGAACTAAGTATACGTAAGTTAATCTTCATATTACAACTTAACCAATATATCATGCCGAGAAGTATGTATAAAAAAGTCGTGACAAAGAAAACATAGTTGTGTATTGATTGGTTTTCATTTATCAAAGCCTTCGGCGTTACCCATGCTAGGACCACGCAGACAGCACTAATAGCAGCTGTAGATAATGCTACTCTCTGATTTACTAATTGAAGTATTTCCCCATGTACTTTCGCTATATCACCAGCTTGTTTTGGATCTGTTGGCATTGAAACACCTAAATAATAATATTGTCTATCAACCGTGCGCTGGAGAACCTCACCGCCAGCGCGACTAGTGTATCGCCCGTGATCTTCTTGACAGGTTCGAGCGTCCGGTTGTCCACGATCCCGATGTAGTCGACCTCGCCCAGAGGCGCCTCGCGTGCGAGCATTTTCGTCATTTCACGTTTCACCATTCCCGCTTCACGCCGGCCCGACCGCGCCAGCCATTTCGCCAGGTTGAGCGCATGATAGAGCGCCGGGGCCTGGGCCCGCTCGGCCGGCGTCAAGTAGGCGTTGCGCGAGCTCATCGCCAGGCCGTCCTTCTCCCGCACGATCGGGCCGACCACGAACTTCACCGGGAAGTCCAGGTCCCGCGCCATCTGCCTGATCACCGCGGCCTGCTGGGCGTCCTTCTGGCCGAACACGGCGACGTCCGGACGCACCATGTTGAACAATTTCGAGACGACGGTGGCCACGCCCCGGAAATGCCCGGGCCGCGATGCGCCGCACAGCCCATCGGTCAGTCGTTCGACCGTGACGTACGTGCGGTAATCGTCGGGATAGACGTCCTGGACCCGGGGCGCGAAAATGAGGTCCGCGCCGGCGGTGCTGCACAGCGCCGCATCGCGCTGCAGCTCGCGCGGGTATTTCTTGAGATCCTCCTTGGGCCCGAACTGGGCCGGGTTGACGAAGATCGAGACCACGACGAACTCCGACGTGCGCTTCGCCAGCCGGATCAGCGAGAGGTGCCCCTGGTGCAGCGCGCCCATGGTCGGCACCAAGCCGATGCCGCGGCCCTTTATTCGCTGCGCGGCGACCAGTTGTCGGAGCCGGGGGATCGTCTTAACGATCTTCATTTTCTTCACACAAAGACACTGAGACACAAAGGAAAACCCGTGATGGTCTTGGCGTCTTCGCGTCTTGGCGTTCGGTGGTTATTCCTCGTCGGAGAAGCTCTCGGCCATCGACGGGAACGCGCCCTGGCGCACATCGTCGATGTACGACGTGTAGGCACCGCGCATGGCCTTGGCGATGTCGGCGTACTTGCGCACGAACTTGGGCGTGAAGTCCTCGAACCGGCCGTCCATGTCGTCCACCACCAGGATCTGCCCGTCGCAGTGCGGCCCGGCGCCGATGCCGATGGTGGGGATGGCCAGCGCCTCTGTCACCTTTTTCGCGACCTGGTGCGGGATCTTCTCCAGCACGATGGCGAAGCAGCCCGCCGCCTCCAGCGCCTTGGCCGCGGTCAGCAGGCGCTCGGCCGACTCCTTGTCGCGGGCCTGCAGCTTGTATCCGCCGAACTTGTGCACCGACTGCGGGGTCAGGCCCAGGTGGCCCATCACCGGGATGCCGCGCTCCACCAGGTTCTTGACGATCGGCGCCGCCACCCGGCCGCCCTCCAGCTTGACCGCCTCGGCCCCGGACTCCTTGAGGAATTTTCCGGCGTTGAGCGCGGCGTCGGCGATCGAGGTCTGGTACGACAGGAACGGCATGTCGGCCACCACCAGCGCCCGCTTGACGCCCCGCTTGACGGCCGCGGTGTGGTAGAGCATGGCCTCCATGGTGATCGGCAGGGTGTTCTCGTAGCCGGCGAACACCATCGCCGCCGAGTCGCCCACCAGGATCATGTCGATGCCGCACTGGTCCAGCATCCGGGCGGTGAGGTAGTCGTACGCGGTCAGGGAGGCGATCTTCCGCCCCTGTTGCTTCATCCTGATCAGCGTGCTGGTGGTGACCTTGTCGCTCATGGTCTGATCCGATCTTCTTTCGGACAAATGCACGGCTGCACATCAGCGCGGGACGATGTTTACTGACGCCCCGCCATTCATAACCGATAAAGGATACACTAAAAACCGCGAAAAATCAAGCGAAAACGGGGAGTCCAAGTCCCGACGGATGAAGTGTTTATTGACATTCCGACCGACATTGTGTATCATACGATTCACATCAACACCCGAAAAGGCGATAATGGAACTCACCTCCCTCAACCTCTCGCTGGACGCGCTGCGGCAGACGGACTTCCCGGCCGTCGCGCCCGGCGGCGCGTACGACCTGGCCATCGTCGGCGGCGGGCCGGCCGGCCTGACCGCGGGCATCTACGCGGCCCGCAAGCGGGTCCCCGCGATCATGGTGACGCACGACCTGGGCGGCCAGGTGCTGTGGACATCGTCGGTGGAGAACTACCCGGGCTACAACCTGGTGCAGGGCCGCGACCTGGTGGAGAAGTTCAAGGCCCAGGTGGCGCAGTTCCCCATCGCGGTGGCCCAGGGCCAGCGGGTGGCGCGGATCGAACCGCAGAACGGCCGCTTTCGGATCGTCACGGAATCAGGCGTGGAGCACTTCTCCCAAGCGGTATTGCTGGCGACGGGCAAGCGCTACCGCAGCCTGGGCGTGCCCGGGGAGAAGGAACTGATCGGCCGCGGCGTGGCCTACTGCGCCACCTGCGACGCGCCGCTGTTCCAGGACAAAACCGCCGCCGTGGTCGGCGGCGGCAACTCGGCGCTGACTTCGGCGGGCGACCTCTTGAAGTACGCGGCCAAGGTCTACGTCATCAGCAACATGGCGGCGCTGAGCGGCGACGCGGTGCTGCAGGAGCCGCTACGGAAATCCGGCAAGGTCGAGTTCCTGATGAGCACCACGGTGCTGGAGATCCACGGCACGGACAAGGTCGAGTCGATCACCGTTTCGAACGGCGCGAACGACGGACAACGAACAATAGCCGTATCGGGCGTGTTCGTGGAGATCGGGCTGATCCCGAACAGCGAGCCGTTCCGGGACCTGGTCGACCTCAACCAGCGCGGGGAGATCGTCGTCGACTGCGCCTGTCGCACCTCGCGTCCCGGCGTGTTCGCGGCCGGGGACGTCACCACCGTGCCGGCCAAGCAGATCGTGGTGGCGGCCGGCGAGGGCGCCAAGGCCGCGCTGACGGCGTTCGACTGGCTGGCGCGGGGCGGGCCGCCGCAGGCCGCGGGCGAGCCGTGACCGTCCCAGAATTAAAGTGGGGACATGGCGCGCCATGTCCCCACTTTTCGTTTCCAGACCCGTCGGGTCCGGCGGCATGTTACGGGTATATCTTCTCCAGCATCCGGGCGAAGGGGATGGCCTCGCGGATGTGCTGCAGCCCGCAGATCCAGCTGACCGTGCGCTCGATGCCGATGCCGAAGCCGGCGTGCGGCACGCTGCCGTAGCGCCGCAGGTCCACGTACCACTTGTAGGGCTCGTAGGGCACCTGGTGCTCCTCCATCTTCCTGAGCAGCAGGTCCAGGTCGTGGATCCGCTCCGAGCCGCCGATGATCTCGCCGTAGCCCTCGGTGGCGTAGAGGTCGGAACCGAGGACGACCGACGGGTCCCGGGGGTCGGGCTGCATGTAGAACGACTTGATCGTCGTCGGGAAACGGTCGACGAACACCGGCCGGTCGAAACTGCCGGCGATGGCCGTGTCGTGCGGCGCGCCGAAATCCTCGCCGTACTCGATCGGCACCCCGGCCTTGTTGCACAGCTCGACCGCCTGCTTGTACGAGATGCGGTGGAACGGTGCCCTGATCTTTTCCAGCATGGCCGTGTCGCGCTCCAGGGTCTTGAGCTCGGTCTGGCATTCGGCCAGCACCTTCCCCACCACGGCGCAGACCATCTCCTCCTGGCACTGCATGTTCTCCTCGTGGGTGAAGTAGCTGGCCTCGGCGTCCATCATCCACAGCTCGGTGAGGTGGCGGCGGGTCTTGGACTTCTCCGCCCGGAAGGCCGGGGTGAAAGTGTAGACCTTGCCGAAGGCCGCGGCCGTCGCCTCGATGTACATCTGGCCGGACTGCGACAGGAAGGCCGGCTCGCCGAAGTAGTCGGTCTGGAACAGCGTGGTGGTGCCCTCGCAGGCCGTGGGCGTCAGGATCGGCGCCGGCGTGTGGATGAATCCCTGCGAATGCAGGTAGCCGTGGATGGCCTGCTCGATGGTATCGCGCACCCTCAGGATCGCGTGCTGCTTCGACGAGCGCAGCCAGAGGTGGCGGTGCTCCATCAGAAAGGCCGGGCCGTGCTCCTTGGGAGTGATCGGGTAGTCCTTCGCCAGTTGCACGACCTTCAGTCCGGTGACCGTCAGCTCGTAGCCAGAGGGCGCGCGCGAATCCTCGCGCACCGGGCCCGTGACCTCGACCGACGATTCCTGGGTCAGCGAACCGCCCAGCTCGAAGGTTGTTTCATCGACATCGTTCCTGGCCATCACGCCCTGGATCACCCCCGTGCCGTCGCGCAGCTGCAGGAAATGGATCTTGCCCGACGAGCGCTTGGCGTACAGCCAGCCCTTGACGGTGACGGTCCGGCCGACGTGCTGTCCGATGTCCTCGATGTAGGTCCAGCCCAGTTTCATGATGCGCTCGCTTTCGGATGTCGGTTCGATGGCACCGCACGACGCCGGGCTACCGCAGGAACTTCCACACCAGGTAGATCGTGGCCCCCCAGGCGCCCAGGCCGTGGCAGATGGCCGCGGCCCACACGTTCCCGGTCCGGTGGGTCAGCCCGGCGAACAGCAGGCCGCCGAGGAACACGCTGGCCACCAGCGGAACACCGGCCGCCGACGGCATCAGGTAGCCGACCGTCGTGCAATGGTAGGCCGTGAACAGCAGCGAGGACAGCGCCACCTTCCGTCCCGGGCCGTACCGCTGCTCCAGCAGGCCCTGCAGGCCGCCCCGCCAGTACATCTCCTCGCCCGCCGGCAGCACCACGGCCACGAACAGGAAGAACAGCCAGAAGTTGTACCGCAGCGCCTGGCTGTCGCGCAGCCGCTGGGCACAGACCTGCAGCATGTTGCCCGGCATCGCCTGCTGGAAAAAGATGTGGCCGGCGCCGACGATGGCGATGGCGACCGCGGCGGCAGCGGCCAGCCCCCAACCGGCGGTTTTGAGCCAGGATCCCGGGCGGACCTTGACCCGGCGCCACAGCCCGAACGCCGTCAGCGACCAATAGGCCCCGCCGTAGAACACGATCGCCGACAGCGCGATCGCCGCCCAGCTGTCGTGGAGGATCCACAGCGCGACCCAGTTGACCAGCGCCGGCGCCAGTGTCAGCGCGGCCAGCAGGGCGGCCAGGGCCGGACCGGACGGCGCGCGCCGCCTACTCGCCGGCGGCTTCATGCCAGCGCGCCTCCAGCAGGGCCCGGGGATCGAAGTAATGCCGCTCCAGCAGGGCGCGGTCGTGGCACTCCAGGGCCCTGGTGGCGAACCGCCGCCGGGGCAGTCCGGGGTCGGGCGGCAGCGCGGTCGGCGGGGTGCGCATTATCTCGAAATGCAGGTGGTCGAACTGGTGGCCATGGCGGTCGAGTTCCCCAAGGTTCAGGAAGCGGGCGATCGGCACCAGCGGCGACACCGTGTCGCCCGGTGCGACCGCGATCCCTGCCACGTGCTCGTAGACAGACCACACCCCCCGCCCGTCCGGCAGCCGGTGTTCGACGATCACCTGGGCGAATGGACCGTCGTCTCGCACGCTGACGACCACGCCCGGCGCCGCGGGAAAAACCGGCTCCTCCCCGCCGGAGCCCCGCGGACGGCGGATGTCCACCCCGGTGTGGAGGTGCGCCGGTATCTTCGGTCGGGCTCGGCGCTCGATGCCGAACCGTCCGATGGGCGTCAGCCGCACCTCGCTCCAGCACCGGCGGTCGGCCGCGTTGATCGGCAGCAGCCACCCGTCGCCCGCGGCGGCGGCGGCCAGGGATGCCAGCGCGGCAGCAGCCGCGATGCGGCGCGTATTCATCCGGCCAGGCGCTCCAGCAATTCGAACACCTGCCGCCGCGTCGCCGCCGACATGATGTCGCGGCGGGCGTGGGCCGCGCCATCGATCCCCCTGATGTACCAGCCCAGGTGCTTCCGCATCTCGCGGACGGCCCTGGTCTCGCCCTTGTCGGCGATCATCAGGTCGAAATGCTCCCGGATGGCGTCCAGCCGCAGCGGCCAGGGAACCGGCACGCCCGGCGCCGCGCGTTCCGCCGCGGCAGCGACCTCGGTGAACAGCCAGGGGTTGCCCAGCGCTGCCCGGCCGGCCATCACCAGGTCGCACCCGGTCTCGGCGAGCATTCGCCGGGCGTCGGCGCCGGAGCGGACATCGCCGTTGCCGATCACCGGGATGGACAACGCCCGCTTGACCCGGGCGATCACCCCCCAGTCGGCCGTGCCGGAGAATTTTTGCGAGGCGGCCCTGCCGTGGACCGTGACCGCCGCAACGCCGCACTGCTCCAGCAGCCGGGCGATCTCCGCAGCGTTCTCGGCGCCCACCTCCCACCCGGAGCGGATCTTGGCCAGCACCGGCCGGCCGGCGGCCGCGACCGCGGCCCGGGCGATGGCCTCGACCGCTCTCGGCTCCCGCAGCAGGGCCGACCCGCCGCCGTGCTTGACGATCTTGGGCGCCGGACATCCGAAGTTCAGGTCGTAGCAGTCGGCGGCCAGCGGCTCCAGCCGGGCGATGGCGTCGGCGAAGGCCCCCGGTCTGGTGCCAAACAGCTGGAGGACCACCGGCCGTTCTTCCTCCCGGAACGCCGCCATTCGCAGGGTCTTGCCATGGTCGCGGACCAGGGCCTCTGCCGCCAGCATCTCGGACCACACCATCGCCGCGCCGCGCCGGCGGCACACCAGGCGGAACGGCGAGTCGGTGATGCCGGCCATGGGGGCCAGCACCGCCCGGCCGGAACCCGGGGGAGGGAACCGGCTACCCATCCGCCTCCAGCAACAGGGCCACCGGCTGCTGCACCACGAACAGCATTGCCGCAGCGATCTGCCGCAGCCGCCCGGACGTTACCTGGCGCAGCCAGAGACCGACGCGTCCGTGGCGTTGAACGGCGACAATGCGGAAACCGCATTCCGCGGAGATCCGCCGCAATGATCGCATGGTAAAGGAGGCCGGGTGCCGCTCGTCGATCCGAAGCAGCTCCGCGGCACGCCTGACCGACCACCCCCAGGCGTTGAACACGCTGACCCGCAAGTAAAGCAGCCCGCCGGGCCGCAGCGCCCGGTTGATCTGCACCAATGCCCGAGACGGATCTTCGCAATGGTCCAGCACGTTGTCACAGACAGCCAGGGAGAATGTCCGGGGGCGGCAGGGGAGCTCCTCGGCACGAGCGGCAGCGTAGCAGACGCCCGGATCTATCCTCCCGGACCGTGCCCGCCACCACGCAAGCTCGCCGTATTGCGCCTGCTGCCAGCGCCCCTGGGCCCGTTCCGTGCGGCCAGCGTCCCGCGCGGACGGGGCTGCGACGGTCACTCTCGGCCCCCGTGGCGCTTCTTCAGGAAGATCCACACCAGCGCCGAGAACAGGATCACCAGGATGGAGATCAAACGGCGGTCGGCCGAGGACAGCAGGATGGCCAGGATGCCGAAGAACCCCGACACGCCGTAAAGGAACGCGACCGCTCCCTGGTGGGTGAAGCCCATGGTGATCAGCAGATGGTGGACGTGCTCCTTGTCGGCCAGGTAGAACTTCTGGCCGCGCCAGGTGCGCCGGATCACGGCGCCCACCGTATCGGCTATCGGCACGCCCAGGGCCGCGATCGGGATCAGCAGGGCGATGGTGGCGATGCTCTTCATGGTCCCCAGCGCGGTCATCGCGCCCAGGGCGTACCCCAGGAAGGTGGCGCCGGAATCGCCCATGAAGATCCGCGCCGGATGGAAATTGAAGGGCAGGAACCCCAGCATGCAACCGGCGGTCACCAGGGCCAGCAGCGAAATGAACGCCTCGCCGTGGGATCCTGCGGAGAAGAAGATGGTGAGCCCGGCGATGGCGGTGATGCCGCCGGCCAGACCGTCCAGGCCGTCGATGAAGTTGATGGCATTGATGAAGAAAACTATCCAGACCATGGTGAAGGGATAGCTTAACAGGCCCAGCTCGAACACGCCGCCGAACGGGCTGGGCAGGACCCGGATGTTGAACCCGGCAAACACCAGGATGGCGGCCGCCACGAACTGGGCCAGGAACCGGACGCCCACCGAAGCGTCCCGCAGGTCGTCGTACAGCCCGATGCCGAACACCACCAGGCCGCCGGCGGTGAATGCCAGCATTTTCACCGTGTCCTGGCCCAGCGCGGCGGGCCAGGTCAGGCGCGCCAGCCACATGCCTCCCAGCACCGACAGCACGATGGCCACCCCGCCCAGCACCGGGACGGCCTTGTCATGGACCTTGCGCAGGCCGGGCCGGTCGAACGCGCGGTACCTCATGGCCAGCGCCAGCGCCAGTGGCGTGACGGCCAGGGCCAGCACCGACGATCCGAAGAACGATATCAGGTAGAGCATCGCGTGCCTCTATGCGACAATGCCGCCCCGGCGACCGGGGCGGCGTCGCCGGTTGCGCCGTCTCACGGGGCGATCTCGCCCGCCAGCCGGTCGATCTCCTCCCGGGTGCGCTTCTCGGTGACTGCCACCAGCAGGCGGCCGGACAGCTCGGGATAGAAGCGGCCCAGGTCGAGGCCGGGGCAGATCCCCTGGCGCCCGAGCTCCTCGATCAGCCGTGCCGGCGGGATTCCGGTCTCCACCGCGAACTCCTTGAAGAACGGCGCCCCGAAGGACGGCTTGACCCTTTCCGCCAAATAGTGGCTCTTCTGCAGGCACAGCTCGGCCACGCGCTTCAGGCCCTCCCGGCCCAGCAGGGTCAGGTAGACCGTGGCCGCCAGCGCGCACAACGCCTCGTTGGAGCAGATGTTGGAGGTGGCCTTTTCCCGCCGGATGTGCTGTTCGCGCGCCTGCATGGTCAGCACCGCCCCCTCGCGGCCCTGAGCGTCGGTGGTCAGTCCGGCAATCCGGCCGGGCATCAGCCTCAGGAAGTCCTTCCTGACGGCGAACAACCCCAGGCAAGGCCCGCCGAATCCCTGCGCCAACCCCAGCGGCTGGCCCTCGCCGGTGGCGACATCGGCCCCGTACCAGCCGGGCGTCGTGAGGATGCCCAGCGAGACCGGGTCGACCGAGACGCAGAACAGCGCCCCCCGCCGGTGGGCGATCTCCCCGATCTGCTCCACCGGTTCCAGGCAGCCGAAGAAGTTCGGGTGCTGCGCCAGCACGCCGGCGGTGCCGTCCGTGACCGCGGTCGCCAGCGCGTCCAAGTCGGCCTGGCCGTCGCGCCACCCGATCTCCTTGATCTCGACGCCCAGCCCCCGGCAGTATGTCCCCAGGACTTCCCGATAGTGGGGGTGCACCGAGCGCAGCACGACCAGCCGCTTCCGCCTGGTATGGTTGCAGGCCAGCGTCCCGGCCTCGGCCAGCGCGGTGGCGCCGTCGTACATCGAGGCGTTGGCCGCGTCCATGCCGGTGAGGGCGCAGACCAGGCTCTGGAACTCGTAGATCGCCTGCAGCGTTCCCTGGCTGACCTCCGCCTGGTAGGGCGTGTAGGCGGTGTAGAACTCGGAGCGCAGCAGGATATGGTCGACGGCAGCCGGGACGTAGTGGTCGTAGATCCCGCCGCCCAGGAACGAGACCGCGGACGACGCCGGCGCGTTCTGCGCCGCCAGCGCTCCCAGGTGCTTGACCGCCTCCATCTCGGACAGCGCTGCCGGGAGCCGAAGCTCGGCCTTGCACCGGATCTCCGGCGGGATGTCGGCGATCAGCTCGTCGAAGGACTTGACGCCGATCTTCTTGAGCATGTCCGCGCGGTTGCTGTCAGTATTCGGTATGAAAGCCATTCTTCGTCCTCAACATCTAAACGTTGTAAACGTTACAAACGTTTACACGTCCGGGATCAGTGGCCGTGCTTCTCCATCTTATCGTAGGCGTCGGCGTCCATCAGCTTTGCGGCCTCGGCCGGGTCCGACAGCTTGATCTTGACCATCCAGCCCTTGCCGTAGGCGTCCTTGTTGACCGCGTCGGGCGAGCCCTGCAGGTCGCCGTTGGTCGCGACCACCTCGCCGGAGAGCGGGGCGTTGAGATCGGAGACCGCCTTGACCGCCTCCACCGTGCCGAACGGCTTGCCCGCGCCGACCGTGGCGCCCACCGCCGGCAGCTCGACGAACACGATGTCGCCCAGCTCGCCCTGCGCGAAGTCGGTGATGCCCACCGTGGCCACGCCGTTTTCTATCCGCACCCACTCGTGGCTGGCCGTGTACTTCAGGTCCTTGGGGAAGTTCATGACCGGAACTCCTATTCTATTGTGCGATTGATGGCCTACTTGTGCGTCCCGTGCTTGTAGAAGGGCGTCTCCACCACCTTCGCGGGCACGCCCTTGCCGCGGATCTCGACCTCGAACGAATCGCCGGTTTTGGAGAACTCGGTCGCGACGTAGGCCGTGCCGATGCCCTTGGCCACCGAGGGCGAGAACACGCCGCTGGTCACTTCGCCGATCTGTTTGCCGTCCTTCATCACCTTGTAGTGCTGGCGCGGGAAGGCGTTGCCCTCGACCTCGAAGCCGACCAGCTTGCGCTTGACGCCGCCGGCCTTCTGCTTGAGCAGCACGTCCTTGCCGTTGAAATCGCCCTGCTTCTTGAGCTTGGTGATCCAGCCCAGGCCCGCCTCCAGCGGCGTGGTGGTCTGGTCGATGTCGTTCCCGTACAGGCAGTACTTCATCTCCAAGCGCAGGCTGTCGCGCGCCCCCAGCCCGATGGGCTTCAGGTCGAACTCGGCGCCGGCCTTGAACAGCGCGTCCCAGATTTGATCGGCATACTTGACGTCGAAGTACAGCTCGAACCCGTCCTCGCCGGTGTAGCCGGTGCGCGACACGATCATCTCGATCCCGTCCACCTTGCCGACCTTGAACCAGTAGAACTTCATCTCGGACAGCTTCAGGTCGCAGATCTTCTGCAGCAATTGCTCGGCCGTGGGCCCCTGCAAGGCCAATTGCGCGACCTGATCGCTGGTGTTCTTCAATGTGACATTGAAACCTTTCGCCTGCTCCTGCAGCCAGGCGAAGTCCTTGTCGACGTTGGAGGCGTTGACCACCAGGAAGAAGTGGTCGGGGAACCGGTAGACCAGCAGGTCGTCGACGATGCCGGCGTCCCGGTAGCACATGGCGGAGTACTGCACCTGGTCCACCGCCAGCGCCGCCGGGTCGTTGACCGTGACGAACGAGACGAACTTCAGCGCGTCCGGGCCCCGCACCTCGATCTCGCCCATGTGCGAGACGTCGAACAGCCCGGCCCTGGCGCGGACGTGGCGGTGCTCGTCGATGATCCCGAAGAACTGCACCGGCATCAGGAAGCCGGCGAACGGCACGACCTTGCCGCCGTGCTTCAGGTGCTGGTCGTAGAACGGTGTCTTCTTCTCCATCGTCTTCCCTTTATCTGTACTCTGCGACAATGTTTGCACGACCCTGTCGCGGGCATCGGACCGCCAATCGCGAACGACCAACAGCCGTTCGGCTCAGCCGACCAGCTCCCGGATCTTCTCCAGCAGCTCGGCGATCTTGAACGGCTTGGTGAAATAGGCGTCGGCCCCGGCCGCGATCCCGGCCTGGATGTCCGCGCTCTCGATCTTGGCGGTCAGCAGGATGATCTTGACCGCGGCCAGCCCCGGGTCGGCCTTGATGGCGCGGCAGACCTCGAAGCCGTCGATGCCGGGCATCATGATGTCCAGCACCACCAGCTCGGGCCGATGGTTCTTCACCAGCTCCAGGGCGCTGGCGCCGCTGTATGCCATCAGCGGCTCGTAGCCGTTGCGGGTCAGCACCTCGGAGATCAGGAACAGAATGTTGGCGTCGTCGTCGACGATCAGAATCTTCTTCATTGCCGCCTCTGCGTTGCGTCGCCGGTGCCGCCGGGATTATACCCCAACCGCCGGAAAAAGTTAAGCGTTTTCTTGGCGGACGGCCGGGGTCGGCCAGCCGGCGATCCGAGACCGCAGCAGCACCGCCAGGGCGTCGATGGCGCAGCGCTCCTGGGCCATGGTGTCGCGGTCGCGCACGGTCGCCGTGCCGTCCTGCAGGGTCTGGAAATCGACCGTGACGCAGAACGGCGTGCCGATCTCGTCCTGCCGCCGGTAGAGCTTGCCAATGCCGGCGGTGTCGTCGTACACGGCGCGGAAATCCGCCTGCAGCCGCTTCTTGACGCGCTGGGCCGTCTCGACGATGGCCGGCTCGTTCTTCTTGAGCGGCAGCACCGCCACGGTCACCGGGGCCAGCACCGGGTGCAGCCGCAGCACCACCCGGGTGTGCTCGTCGCACAGCCTGGCGCACGCCGCCCTGGCCTTCTTGACCAGGTCGAGCCGGTCGGCGCCGGGCAGGCCGCAGGCGCCGTCGACCTGCAGCAGCGAGTCCGGCAGCCCGGCCACGGCGGCGGCCAGCGCCGACTCGATGGTCCGCAGCTGCCCCGGCGTCGGGACGGCTTCGGCCGGCCGCTTCTCCGCCTCGGCGATCCGCTTGGCGATGTTCTTGAGGGCCGCCGCGGCGGCCTCGCGCAGCGGCGCCAGGGCCGCTTCCGCCGGCGCCGAGAGCTGCTCCTCCCCGTAGGCCTCGCACAGAAAAGCCAGCGTGGCCCGGGTGGCGCCGGCCGACGGCTCGATCACGAACGGGACGTACTTGGCGCCCTTCTTGCCGGTCTGCGGATCGGCGTAGGACTCGTCGAAGTACTCCAGCTTCTCCGTGGAGTGCCCGTTCCTGGCCAGCTTCAGCCGCGCCAGGGCGTCATCTGGCACGTCCCGGCTGTGGGCCGTCAGGTCGTAGTCCTGGCGGTTGGCCACGCCCTCGATCTCGCTCCAGCCCAGGCTGCCCGGGAACAGGTACTCGATGTCCACCGTGCGCTTGGCGTAGTGGGCCAGCTCCTTCGGCTCCTGCTCCCGCTGCCGCAGCCTGGCCGGGTCGATCCCCAGGCCGACGTACCAGCGGAACCGCGCCTGCAGCCACTCCTCGTGGAGCTGCTCGTCGTTCTTCTCGCCATCCTTCAGGAACCGCGGCGGCTTGCAGAAGTACTCGATCTCCATCTGCTCGAACTCGCGGGTGCGGAAGGTGAAGTTGCCGGGCGTGATCTCGTTGCGGAAGGCCTTGCCCACCTGGGCCACGCCGAACGGCAGCTTGCGCCGCGAGGACTGCAGGATGTTGAGGAAATTGACGAAGATGCCCTGGGCGGTTTCGGGCCGCAGGTAGGTGAGGCCGGACTCGTCCTCCACCGGCCCGACATGGGTCCGGAACATGCCGTTGAACATCCGGGGCGCGGTCAGCTCGCCCCCGCACTCCGGGCATGTTTTTTCTAGGTATAACTCTAATTGTTCTACTTGATATGCTTTGACTTCGATGTTGAATTTCTTACCCCCTACAACCAAACATAAAGTCCCTCGACTATACAATGGCATTGATAGATGGTTAAAAGCAAAAAATATTGGGCCAGATGACGACTCTAGCTCCATGCCTACTGCTGGATCATAATAAGGGAATTCACCCGGTCTAGCTTTCCGTGTGATTGGAATCACAACATCGTTGTTAATGCAAAGTTTAACGTCTTCGATCCTAACAACAGAGCCGGTTGCATTTGTTATGTCGATAAGACCTACTTTTAAGTACTTGTCATTGTTCTCATCAACGATTCGCACTACTCTTGATATCGCCTTGACACATATACCCTCACTACTGAATTCTCTGACAGAGTTGTAGGTAACTTGATCAGCACGATACCGCTTCTTACAATTTTTACAATCTTGAAGCGGGTCGGTGAAGGTGGCCTCGTGGCCGGAGTACTGCCAGACCAAACGGTTCATCAGGATGGCCGAGTCCAGGCCGTCCATGTCATCGCGGTCGTAGACCACGGCCTGCCACCAGGCGCGGATGACGTTGTTCTTCAGCTCCACGCCCAGCGGGCCGTAGTCCCAGGTGGAGCCCACGCCGCCGTAGATCTCGGAGGACTGGAACACGAAACCGCGCCGCTTGCAGAGCGAGACCAGTTTGTCGAAGGTGTTGTCGGGCTTATAGGGCTGCATGATCGCATCGTTTCGCTGGAATGGTAATTATACTCCCAATAAATGAGGAAAATCAAGGATAAATAGCTGCGACCGGCCAAAGAGCGAGCCGCCCTGCCGGGCGGCTCGCTGCGGGGACTATCGCTGGACTGTCGCGGGACCTACCTGACCACGGTCAGCTTCTGGGTCAGGCTCCGTCCCGCTGCGGTCAGCCGCAGCAGGTAGACGCCGGTGGCCACGGTCCGGCCGCGCTCGTCCCGGCCGTTCCAGCGCACCGAGTGCCACCCCGCCGGCCGGTCGCCGTCGAGCAGCACCGAGACCTCCTGCCCGATGATGTTGTAGACCCGCAGCAAAACGCGATCGTTGCGCGGCAGGCCGAACCTGATGGTGGGCTGCAGACCGGGGTTGGGCCAGGGGCGGTCCAAGGTCAGGTTTTTGGGGAGAGGTTGCGCAGTCCCGCCCTGTTGGTTCGCCGCCACGCCGGCGGGTCCGGCGCCGATGGGATAGAACCCGCCGGCCTCGTGGTAGCTCGCGCTGGCGGCCATTCCGCCGAAGGGGAAGCCGGTCGAATGCTCGAGAAAATAGGACGCGGACGCCGCCTTGGCGGAGCCGCCGGACAAGCCGTCCTGCAGCAAGAGGAACTGCGCGGCCCCCGGCGAGGCCGCCAGCAGCGCCAGCAACATCACTGGTAGTATTATCTTCATTGTTACACTCACTTCCCGGGTATGGCAGTAAGTGGAATCCACTTCCAGCCGGATGCAGTCTTGATGTAGAGGTAGTTATTGTCGTAGGTGACGTCTCCCACCTCGCCCCCGGGATAACTTCCCGAGGGAGGCGCTATGGTTGATTTGAAATTCAGTTTCCCGTCTATCTTGACGTTGCCCTCGAAAAATCCGGCGTAGTTTGTGCCATAACCAGAAGCGGTGGCGTACACGCCGTACTTGGTCGACGAACTGGTGCCACCATCGGCCGAGAAATGTCCGCCGTATACCAACCCGGCGTAGTTATCCACATTGGTTGTGGCCCATGATTTCACGCCATAAACAGGTCCGCCATTGTAGAATAAATACGCATAGGCATTCACGCCCCGCCGTTCACCCGTGCCGGAACTGCTGCCATTCGTCTGGAAATCGCCGGCATATGCCGCACCCGCGCCGCCGTTGTCGGCCAACCCATAGATGGCCCGGCGCAGGCCGGTGGCATTGTTGCCATAAACGTTCGCGGCAATGCCGTTGGCCGTCCCGGCGCCGGTGTTGTAGACCGTATCGACATAGCCGTACACCGCCGAGCCGCTGGCGGCGTCGACCCGCAGCGACAGGCCCAGCGATCCGGGATTGACCGACCAGCGCTGGCCGATGTGGTTGTGCGCAGCCAGCGGTGCGCTGCCGGCGGTGGTGGCATAGGTGGCACTGTCGGCCCGGGTGGCATGACCGGCATTCGTGGCATTGGTTGCGTTGGTCGCGTTGGTGGCATTCGTCGCGCTGGTGGCCAAGGCAGCCTGGTACGACCATACCGAACGGGCCGCGTGGGTGATCAGCTTGCGCGGAGACAACGTCTCGCCATTGACCGTCACTTCCAGGAACAACTGCTCCAGCTCGAAGAGATCCGGATCGAGGAGCTCCGACTGTCCCAGTACGATGTTGTAGAAACCCTTGGTGACCGGAACGGCGGCATGCACCTCCTGCCACAGCGGCGAGGCGCCGACCGCGACATCATAGATCCGCACGGCCATGTCGACCGCCTCGTTGAGGGGCAGGGTATCGGCCGCTCCCGCCAGGTAGCCTTGGTAGTTCAGGTAGATCAGCGGCGGGGCTGCCTGGGCCGTTCCCGCCAGGGCCAACGCGACAATGGCCAACAATGTGAAGCGCATGGTGGTGCTCCCGTGTTGTGTTGGTGACGGTTTCGTGCGGGCGACATGGCAAGAAAAACCTCTGCGGAGCGTGATCGCGACAGCGCTCCTCCGGAAATCCCAGGACCATCGATTGCCGACGTTCAGTCGCATATGATCTCCCGGAAAGCCACGGACCCTGCCGGTCATGCCGTGTCTCTTTCCGGGGAAATACTAGCAGAATGCCGGTTGCATATCAAGCGATCGCCGGAAAAGATTAATGGGATACCGGGAACTGGCGCCCGTTCACTGCTGCTACGGCAGGCCCGGCGGGCCGGGGATGTTGGTCGGCCCGCCGCCGCTCGGCGGATCGCCCTTCTTGGTGGCGATGGCGATGGCGGTCGCCGTGCCTGCGGCCACGGCGACCGCCGAGGCCGCGACCAGCGCCGGGGCCGAGGCGTACCAGGCGGTCGAGGCGGCCGCGCCCAGGCTGCCGACCTTGATGGCCGCGCCGCCCCACAGCATCATGAACCCGACCTGGGCGGCGGTCATGGCCGACGGCTTCCTGGCCGCGCCGCCCCGCGGGACGGTGGTCATCATCTTTTCGCCCACCAGCACCTCGGCGCCCCGCTCGCCGGCGATCGCCACCTCGCCCTTGAGCACGTCGAGCTCGGTGGAATCGCCCTCCACAAAGATGCCGAACACCGTGCCCCGCACACCGGCCACAGCCGTCGGCGTGGTCACCGTGAACTTGCTGTCCTTGGACGCCAGCTTGCGGACGCACCCCAGCACCTTGCCGTTCATGGCCCGCATCGAGGTGACCGCCGCGGCCGGCTTCCGCTGCCGCTCCATCCGGTCAAGCACCAGCAGGCTCTTGTCCTTGAGCTTGACGATGCTGCCGTCATCCAGTGTGATCTCGGCCTCGGCCTCGGCTTCCGAGGATATCTTGTCGCCGGGATACAGCCGGGACCTCAGCGCCGCCGGGATCCAGTCGTTGGAGCCCCGGCGCTGGATCTCCACCCTGCCCTTGACGAAGCTGAGCTTGGCCTGGGTCGGCTTGAACTCGGCCAGGGCCGGGCCGGCCTGCGACAGCAGCATCGCGGCCAGCAGCATCACGGCGGCCGGCCGGCTGGGGGTCATCTTCATGGTCCACCTCGCGTCTGCGTGTCGGGTCGTGGGTCCGTTCTTGGTCGTCATGGCGGCGCCTCCTATCTCACCCGGACCAGCTTCTGGGTGCGGGCCTGATCATCGAACTCCAGCCGGACGAAGTACAGGCCGGCCGCGGCCGCCATCCGGCCGTTGTCGGTCCCGTCCCAGCGCGCGGCATAGTACCCCGCCTCCTGGCGCCCCTCGGCCAGGGTCCGCACCAGCTGGCCGGCCACATTGTAGACCTTCAGGCCGACCCTTCCGGTGCGCGGCAGCTGATAGCTGATGACCGCGCTGCCGGCGCAGGGATTGGGCGAGACCCGTTCCAGGCCGAAGGCCAGCGGCCTGAGGTCCAGGCTGCCGATCGGCCGGTCGCTGCAGATCACCGCGAACTCGCGCGATCCAGTCAGGGTGACCGCGACCGGTCCGGAGATCTCGGTGGCCGTGCCCAGCTTGCGGTCGACCAGGTACGCGCGCTGGCCGGCGGCCAGGGCGCCGCTGGGCTCGAGCCGGATGGTCGCCCGGGCCTCGGGATCGGACTGCCGCACGACCAGCGGCCACTCCAGGTGCGCGGCCGGCGGCCGGAAATCGTAGTGGTAGGCCGCGCAGGGCCCCTGACCCCACTCGGGGTGCGGGATCTCGGCCGAGACGGCGTCCGACACCAGCGGCGGCTTCTCGGCATCCAGCCGGTCGTAGCCTGCGGCGGCCTGGGGAGAGACGCCCATCACCAGCCCGCGGTCCGCTCCGGCGTTGGACTCGACGTCGATCCGCACCTGCCACAGCTGATCAGCCGCTGGCGGCGATCCCACCCCCGGCTGCGCCTTGGCCGCCAAGAAACGCAGGTAGCAGCTTCCCACCGCGTATACCGCGTAGCCGCCCCAGGGCTGGATCTGCGAGCTCTCGTTGAACGGCGTCAGCGTGTCCCAAACGCCGTTGTTGTAGAGGTCGGGGCTGTTGTCGGTGTACGTCCACACCCGCTGGCGCAGCATGGTGTTGTTGACGGCGCCGCTGTTGTCGTCGAACCGGTACGACGGTCCGGTGTCGCGGCTGACCTCGAGCCCGCCCAGCTGCAGCGCCGACAGGTAGGGATCCCCGAACAGGTTCCAGCCTGGCTCCATGGCCAGCACCGTCTGGGGATTGGTGTTCGGGGTGCAGCTGACGCTGAGCGTGGCGGTGTCGACCGTCGCCAGCCAGTAGCCGCGGCCGTTATGGACGGCCGGACGCTCGACATACCGGGCCTGCTGGGCACTGTAGCCGAACATCCGCCAGCTGGCGCTGCCGTATGAGCCCAGCGAAGGTCCGAGCGCCCCCACCGCGGTCGACTCGGCCGGGATGGCCGGGATCGACATCAGCTGGTAGCGGCGTCCCGGCCAAAGGGTCGTGACCGCCTGCGGGCTGGCCGTCGTGAATATGGCACCGGCGACCCCCGCCAGCGGGTTCCCGGAACTGTCGCGGGCGCCGGTGACGGTGAACGAGTACTCGGTCGCCGGGGCGAACCGGGCGTGGGACAGCGTCAGGTAGGTGCCGGCCGCGTTCCAGCTGCGGGACCATCCGGACACCGCCGGGCTGCAGACGAAGGTGACGCTGGTGTCCGTCACGCCCTTGGAGAACCCGATCACCACGTCCTGCGTCAGTCCGACGCCGGTGTCGCCGTTGGCGGGCGAGAGGGATACGACCGCGGGTGCGCCGCTGTCGAAGGGCGCCCATATCGCAAATGAATCGCGGCCCAGCGTGAAGTCGAAGGAGTCCGCGAAGGCGCCGGCGTGGCCGAGCACGATCGCTCCGCCGTCGGCGGCGGCGCCGGGGTTGCGCTGCGCGACGGCCGGGCCGGACCAGCCCGGCAGGGCTCCGCGCCGGTAGCGGCCGGCGGCCATGGCCGCCTCGTGCGCCGCTTCGGTGAAGCCGGGAGGGTTGAAGTCGGCCGGGGTATAGGACAACCGGAGATCGAACCCGCCCAGCGCGATGCCGGTGGAGGCGAACGTCCAATGCTTGCGCAGGCAGGCCGCGGCGTTGGACACCATGGGATGGGGCTGGCCGCTGACGCCGGCGCTGACGTAGCCCGGTGCGCTGGGGCTGAATGGCTGCAGCTGGACCGGCGAGTAGCCGGCGGCCACGGTGCCAAGGTCGTAGGCCACCAGGGTGTCGCTGGTCCGGATGTACCGCCGCAGGGTGCCGTCGATATATCCGCCGGCCCGGGTGACAGAACCCGTACTGTCGACGGTCAGCGTGCGGCCGCCGGTGACCAACGCGCCCTGGGCCAGGGACAGGTTCCCGGCGACCGTCCGGTCGGCGTGCAGCGTCAGCGGCCCGCCGGTGCTGACCGAGACGTTGCGGGGCCCGTCGCTGACCGGGAACTCGCCTTCGCCGGTGATGCCGGCGCCGGCCAGCTCATAGACCAGGCTGGCCGCCGGCCGGTACTGCAGCCAGTTGCTGTTGACCGCCCCGCTCCGCCGGACGCAGGCGCCCCTGATCGGCAGCGGGGCGCCCAGGTTGACGCCGGCAGTGCGATCCAGCACCAGGGTGTCGAGGCCGGAGACCGTTGCCGGGATCAGGATGGGCGCGGGATCGTTGCCGGCCACGGCCAGCCGCGATGTGCTGTCCGCCAGCAGGTCGCCGCCGAAGTAGCCGATCTGCCCCAGCAGCGCCAGGCGGCGGGCGCCGACCCGCAGGGCTCCGGCGTTCAGCTTCAGCGTATCCCGCACCGCAAGGTTCCGCGTCAGGATGACGTTGTCACCGGAGCTCTCGACCACCAGCTGTCGCACCGTGTCCGGGAAGCCGGGGCCGGTCGGATACGGGCCGGTCGACAGCGAATAGAAGAAGTAGTCGGCGTCCTGGCTGTACTGCCGGGCGCCTCCGACCCGCACCGGTCCCAGGTCCTGGCCGGGCGGATGCAGTCCCTCGACGTCGGTCATCCCCAGCGCGGCGCCAGGCAGCAGCTGGAACCAGCCCAGGCTGTTCTGCCCGACGTTGCTCCATTGCTCGATCACCAGGAAGGCGCCGGGATCGACCCGGTAGTTGACGTGGCCGGTCAACATCTCGCCGCTGGCGGAGTAGCGCTGCATGGCGGCACCGCAGAAGACGATGGTGGTCGAGTCCGGCCCGCCGCCGGCGATTCCGGCCACAAGGTGATAGTAATCGCCCCGCAGGAAGAGCGTGGAGATGCCGGGGCTGGACGTGTCCGTCAGGTGGAGCCAGGCGGGATCGTAGACGGTGAAGCTTCCGTTGACCGTGACCGAGCGCATCCCGCCGCCGCCCAGGACGACTTCGTTGCCGCTCCCCTGGAGCAGGAGATCGCCGTTGATGGTCAGATCCGGCACCGCCGGGCTGGTCAGGAACAGCCGGCTTCCCCCCGTCGACATCACCTCGAGCCCGCGCAGGGCGAATGCCGGCCCGCCGGGTAGAACGATGTCGCCGGACTGGTCGGGGCAGTACCAGCGGATTTCGCCGAAGGACTGGTTCATCCCCGCGGGAGCCAGGTTCTGGACATCCGCAATGTAGAGCGTGGAGAAGGGGCTCCAGTCTGCCGTCGGGATCGCGCCGCCGTTGACGGCATGGGTGTACTGGCTGTAGGCGTCGAACACCAGCGTCGCGCCCGGCGACTGGGTGAAGCTCCCGCCGGAGAACTGGTAGACGCCGCTGACGAACAGATCGTCTCCCAGGCCGTCGGCGATCGTCAGGTCGGATCCCAGCTGCGCCAGCGTGCCCTCGACGCGCAGCTGGTCGATCGTGATGGCCGGGCCGCCGATGTCAAGGATGATGGCATGGCCGGCCTGGATGGTGACGATGCTGTCGCCGACGCCCGATGGGCAGAGGCTGTCCGGGTTGCCCCAGGTCAGGCCGCCGTTGTCCGAGTACTCCCACGAGGAGGGCGCCAGCCACTGCCCGCTCGCCGTCGCGCTGCGCCAAATGCGGCCTGGCACCTTGCCGATCACCGGCACCCAATCCAGGCCGCTGGCCGCCACGTAGACGTCGCCGCCGTTGTCCACCTTCAGGTCCACCGGGCGGGCATAGGCGGCACCCAGGTAAACGCTGGCCGCCAGCAGCGGGCTGGCGCCCCGGGGGTCGACGATCCGGACATAGCCGTTGTTGCAGTCGGCGCAGTAGATCAGCGAGTCGGACGGGTTGTAGACGATGGCGGCGATCGAGTCGCCCACGGCCACCGAGTCGGCGTTCCCCAGCTCGTCGATGGCGTACAACGAGCGGCTGCTGGCCCCGTTGCAGGCGACGAACATCTTGTTATTGAGCGGGCACAGCGCGAACCCGGCCGGGTTATCACCGACGATGGGGCTGGCCAGCAGCATGTTGCTGGCGGTGTTGATGATCGCCACGCGGTCGACCAGGGAGAGGGCCGCGTACAGGCGGCTGATTGCCGGGTTCGCCCCCATCCGCTTGTTGCCGGAGGCCAGGCCCGAGATCTCGAGGGCCGCGACCTTGGCGTTGGTCGCGCCGCTGAACACGCCCAGCGAGTCGCCGCTGTACCAGGGGATGTAGACGCTGTTGGTCGGCTGGTAGTACAGCATCGGGCCGGCGAAGCCGTTGATGGCGGCGTTGTAGGTGTAGCCCGCGGAGTTGTAGACGTGGGTCTGCCCCGAGAAGTCGTCGAACAGGTAGATCTTGCCGTTGTCCGGGTTGTACTCCACCGCCAGCCCGCCCTGGAACCCGCCCACGGTCGTGTCCTCGGTGTTGGCAGCGCAGTCGATGGCGCACAGCTCGTCATTGCCTTTCATGTAAAGCAGATTGGCGGCAGCGTTGTACACCATCGGGCCGGTCATGAACGAACCAGGCAGCTGCCCCAGCGACGAATCGTTGGCGCAATTCACCGCCAGCACCATGTTGTAAGCGTTGGCGGCGCAGTACATCCGGTTGCTGGCCGGGCTGAAGCCGAGATTCAGCAGCTGCGGTCCGGTGGCGCCCACGATGATCTGCTTCTTGACGCCATAACTGGCTGCCGACAACAACGTGGCGGGAATGAGCAAACAAACCGCCATGATGCCGATCGTCCGATTTCTCATGGTTGCTCCCTTTCTAGGAGATGTGTATAACGACTAAATCTTGCAATAGCCATGCCAAACACACCGATATCTATAATTCATTATTTATCAAATGGTTGACTAATGATATCTTTATGGAAACAACCAATGACATTATGATTTTTCATATCTATTACTGTCTAGCATTGCTGTTTTTTATATCATCAGTCTGTCTCCACTTCAATATCGATCTCATCGATTTCCAAAGGATTATTCGGCAATGGAACAGTGATGGCGTCTTGCATATCGAACAACCGGGAAGCTTGTTGTTTTTTCCTCGCTCGCCTGGTGATTGGCATGGCCCCCGCGCTGGCGGCTTCGTTCTCCGGGGCCCGCTTCCCGCTGGCGGTCCTCTGCCGGAGCAGCGCCGCGGGGTTCAGCGAGATGCCGCTCTGCGACAGGCGCTGGTCCAGGCCGGTGGCGAAATTGCCGCCCTCGTCCAGCGCGGCCATCAGCTCGGCCAACGCCTCGTCTGACAGATTCAGCCCCAGCGTTCCGACGGTGCCCTCCAGGTCGGATTCCAGCCGGCGGCGGAACTCGTCGTCCGCGAGCGCGCGGTCGAGGATCAGCTGGACGTCTTTATCCGTCATGGCTGAATCTCCTCCCCGCCAAAAACGCTACGTACGCTAAACCGTTTTCGCGCAGTTCGCGTCCTTCGCGGGGATACGGTTGATCAGTCCAGCTCCTCCAGCTCCACCGGCTCGTTCTTGGGATGGCAGACGCCGCAGAACACCGCGTCCGCCGTGGCGATGCCCTTGAGCTTCTGGTCCCTCGTCCGGTAGACCGTGATCAGGTTGGGCAGCTTGCGGGCGTGCTCCTTGCACACCGCCCGGCCGCAGAAGCTGCAGACGGCGTTGGCCGGCCGTTCGCAATGCCAGCATTCCATGTGGTTCTCTCCTGTCGTGGTATGTGGCGATTTCCAGACGATGGAACGGGAACAGCGCCAGCGCTGCCGCTACACGCCGGAACCCACAGTCATTATACCTGCAGCAGCTCATCCCGGCGCGTCTGGTAACGGATCCTGGGGGTCGCGGCGAACAGCCCGGCATACAATCCCGCTGCACGCTGCCGCTGGTCTTTCGACTTGGTGATCTGGAACATTTCATACGCGATATCGGCGATATTTTCCGGTCGCTGGTGCCGCTGCGAGAGCTTTTTCAGTTGCGCCACTGCGGCGCCGGCATCGCACCGCGCCTTGAGCCGAGCGTCCAGCAAGCCGCAGCGCAACTGCATCTCGATCCGGCCCATTCCATCAGCGATGGCCAAGGCTTCGGTGTTGAGGGCGCGGGCCTGATCGCAGCGGCCCAGTCTGAAGCAGAGGTCGGCGCTGTCATGCAAGGCGTCGGCCAACAGGTGCTGGAAGCCGATCTCCCGGCTGCCGGCGATTGCCCGATCAAAGTGCCGTTGCGCCACCGCGGGATCGCCCGTTTCCCGGGACAGCCTGCCCAGGCAATTCTCGATCGTCGCGGTCATGACCGGATCGCGCAGCCGCTCCGCGGCGGCCGCGACCCGCTGATAGATCTCGCGGGCCGCACCATATTCGCCCGTGTTGTAATGATAGTTCCCCAGCATGCCCTCGATCGTTGCCATGCCCCGTTCGTCCCCCAGCGACCGGAAGGTCGCCAACGCTTCGTCCAGCAGAGCCTTTGCCTGATGGTAGCGGCCCAGTTCCAGATCGATGGTGCCCAGGTTTCCCGTGGCGTTGGCCGCGGTATAGCCGTCCCCATATTCTTTCGCGATCTCCGCCGACTCGCCGGCCAAGGCCGTCGCCTGCTCGAACCGCTCCTGAAAGATCAAGACATTGCTTTTATTGACCAGGGTGATGCCCGTATACAGCGGGTGGACCGACCGGGCGACCGCGAGCCCCTGTTCGCAGAATGCGAGTGCTCCGTCCGCATCGCCCCGGTAGAGGGTCGCCACGCTGTTGCTGTTGAGTGCGCTGATCTGGAGCAGGCGATCGCCGGTGCGGAGCCCCACCTCCAGCGCCCTGCTGCCGCGCACCACCGCTGCGGCGAACCGTCCCTCGACGAACTCGATGTTGGCCAGCATCAGGCAGGTCTGGCCCTCCAGTATCGGGCTGTTGACGGTCCGGTTTTCTTCCAGTATCTCCTGGCACAGCCGCCGTGCCTGTGCGTAGCGCGAACGGAAAAAATGCGCGTTGACCTGCCCCAACTTGGCATTGAGACGGGTATCCCGTTTGCCCAGGCCGTCGAACAGCTCGATGGATCGGAGATAGGCCTCGTCCGCGCCCTCGTATTCCTTGAGCTGAATGCGGGTGTTCGCCGAATTGAGCAGCGCCTTGCCGATCCCTTCCAAGTCCCCGCATTCCTCCGCCACCATGCGCTGCTGCTGGTAGTAGTAGAGCGCTTGGTCGAACGCCCGGGCATTAAAGCTGACGATGCCCAGGTTATTGAGCGCCCGCCACACGCATTCCTTGGCGTCCAGCTCGTGCGCCAATGCCAGGGCCTCGGTGAGCAGCGCAACGCCCTTGGCCGGGTCTCCAACGACGCCAGTGCAATACCCCGACCGCATCTTGAATTTGGCGGTTTCCAGCCCCGCCGGAGCCGTGCTCAGCCACGCCAGGGCATCGTCGTAGATCGCGGCTGCCTCATCGAACCTGTTGCCGCCTTCCAGCAGGTAGCCTTTTTCATAGAGGATGCCGGTCGGCAGGAACGCCACGCCCGCGGCTGAGGCCTTCGACACCCACAGCCTTCTCAGCGCGAAAGCCTTCCTCGGGCAGGGGGCGGCCGACTGCGGCGCAACGGGCACGGCGGTTCACTCCGCGTTGATCTTGTACCGGGTGTCCTTCATCCGCCGGCTGGAGGCCTGCTCCAGGCTCTTGGAGAAATACAGCTGCTCGCCCAGCAGCTCCATGAAGTCCCCCTGCATCAGGCGGAGCACCAGGCAGTCGCTCCGCGCCGTCACGCCGGCGGTGCGGGGCACGTCCAGCAGCAGGGCGATCTCGCCGAAATACTCGCCCGGCCCCAGCTCGGCCACCCTGCTTTCCTGCCCGTCCTTCGCCACAAGGATGTCGACCCGGCCCTGCTTGATGATGTAGAAGCTGTCGCCGGGGTCGCCCTGCGAGAAGATGCGCTGCCCGGCCTGGTAGCGTTCGGGGATCAGCCGCGATGCCACCATCGCCATCTGTCCCGGCGCGAACTCGGCGAACAGCGGCAGCTTGGCCAGAAACCCCCGGTTCTCGATCAGCCGGTCGATGCGCGAGGCCAGATCGATCTTCTGCGACAGCAGCATCGCGAAGTCGGCCCGGTTCAGGGTCAGCAGCGAGCAGTCGGCCACGGCCTTGACCGTGGCGGTGCGCGGCACGTTCTTGACCAGCGCGATCTCGCCGAAGTAGTCACCCTGGGACAGCGTGGCCGCCAGGTGCTCGACGCCGTCGGGCATCCGGATCCAGACCTCGACTCGGCCGGACTTGATCAGGTAGAAGGTGTCGCCCTGCTCCCCCTGGCGGATGATGGTCTCGCCGGCCCGGCGCCGCTCCTCCTTGAGGCGGGAGGACAGGGCCTGTTTTTCCGGTTCGGCCAGCTCCCAGAATTTCGCCACGCCCTCGATCACGTCCTGTGCGGCCCGGCGCTCCCGCCCCAGGCGGGACAGCGCCAGGCCGGGCGCCCAGCTGGCGCCCGGCATCAAGTACTGCTGCGCGATCTCCCGCTCCTCCCAGTACAGGCTCTCGTAGGCGGCCCTGAACGCGTTGCCGGCAAAGTAGTGCCCTCCCTCGGCGCCCAGGTAGGCGTGCATGGCGTCCAGCAGACCACGGAAGGCGGCCGCCCGCTCCACGATCCCCGCGCTCCGCTCGAAGCGCTCCTCGCTGCGGTCGCCGTACAGCCGGATCGGCCATTCCCGCGCTATCAGGATCAAGTTCAGCCGGTCGTCCATGGCCCGGGCCGCGGCGTCGCCGAAGAAAGCGGTGAAGTAGGCCCGGGCCGTCTTGTAAATCCTGACCGCGGCCTGGCGCATCCGCCGCCGTTCTGAGGCGGCCGGCTCGTAGGCCGACGCCCCGGGCGACCACGAGGTGCTCTTGATCACCAGGTACAGCCACAGCATGGCCGTCAGCTCCAGCAGCGCCGCTGCGGCGCCCCACACCCGGGACCCGGGATCGATGACGCACAGGCCCCAGGCGGCTCCGCCCAGCAGGAACAGCACCCAGAAGTACTGCAGGCTCGATCCGCGGTTGTTCCAGACCAGCGACAGCAGCATCAGGAAGTTGGCCGCCGCCAGGAGCAGGGCCAGGTTTTGGTAGGTCGCCAGATGGGCGGTCAGGCCGATCACCGCCAGCGAGCCGAACCACAGCAGGCCCCACAGCAGGCGCTGCCACGAGCGCCAGCGGCGCAGGCTGGTGAACGAGAACTGGCTGTAGCCGGCCAGGAACGCCGCCGCCGAGCCGGCCAGCAGGGGGTAGACGCGCGCCGGACCGGGGAACAGCCGCAGTCCGGCTGCGCACAGCATGGCCGCAAGCAGGCTGGCCAATGTCAGCGACAGGTGCGAGCCGCGGTAGTAGCGGTTGACCCGCATGAACAGGGCAATCCCGGCCGTCGCGGCCAGGGCGGCGACCATCCAGTATGCCCATCCGCGGGCGGCGGCTGCCGGCCACGGCGCCGCCAATGCCAGCACGGTGAGCGCAATACCGGCGGCCTGCGGCCGGCGGTCCACGAACCGCAGCGCCGCCTGCCAGCCCGCAGCCAGCGCCGCGGCGATCCGTCGGCGGGCCGTCGCGGCCGAGGCGACCGCTGCCGCCGCCAGGGCCATCGGCAGCGCCGCCATGACCCCGGGCGGCAACGCCTGCGCCAGGCGGCGCAGCGCCGCCAGGGCCTGCTCACGGTACAACAGAAAGGCGATGCCCAAGGCCAGTGCCGACCAGGCGAACGCCGCCAGCCCGAACCAGGCGTAGACGCGTTCCTCGCCCGACAGCGTCTGGCCGCGCCGCAGGCGGGCCCACAATTCGCGGCGCACAAACCTGGTGGCCTTTTCGCGCAAGCCGGGCATGTCCAGCCAGTCGACCAGGACGTAGTACCCGTCCAACGGCAGCAGCGGGTTGACGTTCAGGAACACCGACAGGTAGGACAGCGCTGCGAACTTGTAGAGCAGGGGGCTGAGGAACGGCAGGGGCGACCACCACACCACCAGCGATGCTGCGCCGGCCAGGAAGAACTGGGTGTAGGGCCCGACCATGGTGACCAGGATCCGCTGGCGGCGGGGCAGCAGCCAGGTATCGGTGGTGTCGACGTAGAATGCGGGGAAACCGAGGCGGAAAATGGTGCCGCCGCTGTTGACCGACCGGCCGAACCGCTTGCAGGCCAGCGCGTGCGACAGTTCGTGGGTGATCACCGCCAGATAGTTCAACAGAACCAGGATCAGCAGGCCCCACAGGTAGGAGCCGGACGATTTCAGGACCGAGTAGTGTCCCGACCGCATCACCACGGCGAAGGCCGCCGCGCCGCCCAGGGCCAGCAGGGCGGTGACCGCGATCACGGCCGGCGAGAAGAACAGGGCAAAGCCGTTCCGGTAGAGGGTTCCCGCCAGTGCGTCGAAACCGGGGATCGGCCACTGCCGCTGGGGCAGGCGGCGAATGAAGTCCGCCGCCCGCGCCGCCGGCCGCGCCAGGGCCAGCTTGCGCGCCAGCCGGCGGTACAGTCCGACCGGTCGCCGCGTCAGGAAACCGCCGGCGGACAGCTGCTGCACCAGCGATCCCACCCGGGAGAACGCCAGCGCGCCGTAGCGGCGAAAATACTCCACCAGCGCCTGCTGCACGGTGCGGCTGCCGTCGAACAGCGAAAACAGGAAACGGTCGTTGTCGCCCAGCTTGATGTATCCGGCGCCGCCCGGGGCTTTCAGCACGTGGTAGGGCCTGCCGGCGGCGTCCTCGAACCGCGCCTCCTCGAAACCGGGCCTGACCTGGGGACGGGCCCGGGAGAAGTCGAGTTTCTCCCCCAGCAGTTCCCACACCGGGCGCCGCCCGGCGCCGCTGTCGCCGGTAGCTCCGTTCACCTTCTGTATAATCCGTGCTGCATGATGTAGCGTTCGACGGCCGGCGGGACCAAGTGGCGGATCTCCCGTCCCCGCCCGACCCGCCGCCGGATGTCGCTGGCGCTGATCTCGATGGCGGGCACCGGGACCAACCGCAGGCGCCGCCGCCACCGCGGATGGATCCACTCAGGCTGGTAGCCCGGCCGGGACAGCGCGCAGACCGCGGCCAGCCGGAACAACCGCGCCGGGTCCCGCCAGGTGCCCAACAGCGCAGCCTGATCGGCCCCGATCAGAAGATAGAGCCGCGGCCGCCGATCGTCCTGGCGCAGCCGCTGCAGCGTTTCTGCGGTGTAGGAGACGCAGCGGGCATCGACCTCGATCCGGGACACGCGGAACAGCGGATCCCCCCGCACCGCCAGCGCCGCCATCCGGATCCGGTCGGCAGCCGGCGCCAGGCGCCGCCGGCATTTATGCGGCGGCCGGCCGGCCGGCACCAGCAGCACCAGGTCCAGTCCCAATCGCTCCGCCGCCTCCCGGGCGGCGATCAGGTGGCCGACATGGATGGGATCGAACGTGCCGCCGAAGACGCCTATCCGTCGGCGCCGCGGCGGTGCCACTTGGCCGTCAGGCTGCCGCCAAATCCCCATGGCAGCCATGGGTTTCGTTGCGGCGCGGGACGGCGGACGCGCTCAGTTCCGTCCCCCGGGAACGGCCCGCATCGTATCGGCCGTCCCCGGCAACGGCGCGGCCGCGGGCAATCCCGCCAGCAGCGTTCTGGCCTCGGCGGCCCACTTGGTGTCTGGGTACTCGTTGACGATGCCCTCGAGATAGATCCTGGCCGAGCGGAACAACTTGCGCTTGGCGTAGAACTTACCGGCCTCGAACTCCTTCCGGGCCAGCTTCTCCTGGATCTCCACCCGCACCGACCGGGCACGGTCGGCCAGCTTGCTGTCCGGAAACCTATCGAAGAACCGGTCGATGGCCTCCAGCGCCCGTTCCCCGGTCTCGCGCTGGTCCAGGGCGTGGTGCGGGGACAGCTTGAGATAGGCTTGGGCCAGGCGGATCTGGGCCTCATCGGCCCGGGCGGCGTCCGGGTAATCGGCCAGGAACAGCTGGTAGTCCTCGGCCGCAGTCTCGTACTCCTTCATCTTGAAGTGGCACTCTCCCAGCAAAAAGCCGGCCTCGGCGGCGATCCGAGTGCCGGAGTAGTTGTAAAGCACCTCCTTGAAGTCATCCGCCGCCCGCGAGTACTTCCCTGCCTCATACCGGGTCCTGCCGCGGCCGAGCAGGTCCTCGGCGTCAAGCTTGATCAGGCCCTGCTTGGTCCCGCAGGACGAAAGCGCCAGCAGCGTCCCGGCGATCAACGCCACGGCGGGTATCCTCTTGAACATGTCCGCTCCTTCATCACTTCGTTGTTCTGGTACGATGGCGGGGTGCGCCGTTCTATTGTAACGTGGAATGGAGGAAAAATCAACTTTTTTCGGCGGCGGCCGCCTGCCGCGGCGGTCACGCCAGCCGTTTGATGGCCCGGATCACGGTCTGCTGGTCCGCCACGGTCAGCCGATGGTGGAACGGTATCGCCAGGCTGCGGTCGGCGATGCCCTCGGCCACCGGGAAATCACCCCGGCGATGGCCCAGCAGCTTCCGGGCGTAGGGCTGCAGGTGCAGGGCCGGGAAGTAGTGCGCGCATTGGATGCCGCGACGGTTGAGGGCGGCGATCAACCGGTCTCGCGCTTTGCCCGCCAACGGTTCGGGGACGAGCACGACGAACACGAACCAGCTGCGGCTGGTCCCGGGGACCTCCGGCAGCACCGTGAACCCCGGCAGCGCTCGAGCGAACAGGGTCCGGTACGACTCCGCCAGCCGGCGGCGGCGCGCCAGCAGCTGGCGGAGCCGCGACAGCTGCACCCGGCCCAGCGCCGCCGCCATCTCCGACATCCGGTAGTTGTAGCCCAGCTGATGGTGGGCCAGCCAGCCGCCCATCGCTGTCCGGCCCTGGTTGCGCAGGCTGCGGATGCGTGCCGCCAGGGCGTCGCCATCGCACACCGCCATCCCCCCCTCGCCGGTGGTGATCTGTTTGTTGGGGTAGAACCCGAAGGCGGCCGCATCCCCGAACGACCCGGCCGCGCGGCCGGCGCGCGACGCCCCCAGCGCCTCGCAGGAGTCCTCGATCAGTCGCAGGCCGCGGCGGCCGCAGATCCCCTCCAGCGCCGGGTAATCGGCCGGCACGCCGAACACATCCACCGCCAGCACCGCTTTGGTGCGCCGGGTCAGGCGGCGCCGGACCTCGTCGGGGTCGATGTTGAAGCTGACCGGATCGACGTCGGCCAGCACCGGCCGCGCCCCGGCGTACAGGATGCAGTTGAGCGAGGAGGCGAACGAGTAGGGCGTGGTGATCACCTCGTCCCCGGGCCCCAGGCCCAGCGTCCTCGCGATCAGGTGCAGCGCCGCCGTCCCCGACGAGACCGCCACGGCATGCTTCCGGCCGACGCTGCGGGCGAAGGCGCGCTCGAACCCCACGATCTCCGGGCCGAGGCTGAGAGTCCCCGACCGCATCACCGACGCGACCGCGGCGATCTCGCGGGCCGTGATGTCCGGATGGGCGAGCTTGATCATGGTTCAACTACGTTCCGTTGCGCTGGTTGGTTACCGGGGAAAACATGCCCAGCCGGACCGCCCACGCCGACACTGCCAGCCAGCCGGCGGCGGCCAAGGATGCGACGGCCCAGGGGTCGAGGAACGGCGCGGCCGCCCCCAATCCGGCGAAGCACAGGCCCAGCAGGTACATCGATATGTCCGTCTTCCAGACCGACCGGGTGCGCAGGTAGACCAGGTCGTACAAGTGGCGCCGGTCTCCGGTGAAGACATCGCGGTGCAGCAGCAGGCGCCGCACGATCGCCAGACCGGTGTCCAGGATCAGCGGCGAGAGGATGATCGCCCCGGCCATCAGCCGGACCGGATGGCCGGCTCCGACGGTCAGCAGCAGGCCGGACAGGCTGAATCCCAGCACCAGGCTGCCGCAGTCCCCCATAAAGATCCGGGCCGGCGGCATGTTGGCAAGCCAGAACGCGGCGCAGGCGCCAGCCAGCGCCAGCGCCCAGGATCCCTCCAGCGCCAGTCCGGCTGTCCGGGACAGGGCGCAGAAACCGAGGGCGGCGATGGCGGCCATGCCGGCGGCCAGGCCGTCCAGCCCGTCCATAAAGTTCAGGGCGTTGGCCCCGCCCACCAGCGCCAGCACGGCGATCATGACGTCCAACCGCTCGAAGCCGGTCATCCTGGCGTACGGCGACAGCATGGCGAACAGCAGCGCGGCCAGCACCAGGCCGATGGCCTTGAGATATGGCCGGATCTCGTGCAGGTCGTCGAGCAGCCCCACCAGAAAGAACGCCAGCGTGCCGATGGTGACGGCCGCGGACTGCCGGGCGGAGCCGCCGGTTCCCGGCAGCAGCTTCATCGTTTCCAGAGACAGCACCACTCCCAGCAGGATGGCTATCCCGCCGCTGCGGGGCACCGGCGCCCGGTGCATGCCCAGCTCGTCCGGAGTATCCCAGGCGCCCAGGCGGCGGCCCAGCAGACGGGCCAGCGGCAGCGAGGCCAGGACTGCTGCAAACGCGACGACCGTCACGATGATGTCATGGTGCATGGTCCATCCTCCTGTTGCCGCCCGCTACCGCCGCGTTCCCAGAAATCCGGCGATGGCGGCGGCCATCCGTTGCGCCGCCCGGCCGTCCCACCTCGGAATGCGGCAGGGGGCGGCCGGCCGGCCGGCGCTCGTGGCGCCCAGGGTCGCGCCCCTGCGCCACGCCCGCCAGGCCCCGAGGATCTGCGCCCGGTCGGTCCCGGCCAACCGGTTGGTGCCGTGCGCGATCGTCACCGGCCGTTCGGTATTGGTCCGGACCGTGAAGCAGGGGACGCCCAGGTACGTGGTCTCCTCCTGCACCCCGCCGGAATCGGTGAAGACGCAGGCCGCGCAGGATTCGGCCCTGATGAAGTCGAGGTATCCCATCGGTGGCATCAGGTGCAGGCCGGCCGCGCGGATCTTCGACCCATCGTGCCCGATCCGAACGAACCTCCCGAGCGAGCCGAAACGCTCGAGGCTGGCCAGCGACCTCGGGTGCGCCGGCCACAGCACGGGAAGCTCCTGGGCGATATCGGCCAGCGCCGACAGGATCCCGGCCAGCGCGGCGCGGTCGTCGACATTGGCCGGCCGGTGCAGGGTGGCCAGGGCGTAGGGCCGCACCGTGCCGCCGCGTTCCAGCCCCAGCCGGCGCAGCACCGGCCGGCGCCGCGCCTTGGCCAATCCGGTCCGCAGCGAGTCGATCATCACGTTGCCGGCGAAGACGACCTTCGCTCCCGCAATTCCCTCGCGCCGCAGGTTCCGGTCGGCGTCGGCGCAGTGCGTGAACAGCAGGCCGGACAGGTGGTCGGTGGCGATGCGGTTGATCTCCTCCGGCATCGACCGGTCGCGGCTGCGCAGCCCGGCCTCGACGTGGGCCACGGGAATCCCCAGCTTGGCCGCCGCCAGCGCGCCGGCCAGGGTCGAGTTGACGTCGCCCACCACCACGACCAGGTCGGGCCGCTCGCGGAACAGCACCCGCTCGAATGCCTCCAATACCGCCGCTGTCTGCGCCGCATGGCTGCCCGAGCCCGCGCCCAGGCAGTGGTCCGGCCCCGGCATCCCCAGCTCGCGGAGGAACACACGGGACATCAGGGCATCGTAGTGCTGCCCGGTGTGGACGGTCACCACCTGCGGCCGCCGGCCCGGCGGGAGCGCTCGCAACGCCCTGACCAGCGGCGCCACCTTGGGGAAGTTGGGGCGCGCGCCGGCGACGATGATCACCTTCTTCGCGCTCATGGCAGCACCGGGGGTTTCCGCCGGCGGAAGGGCATGGCCAGCAAGCCCCAGGCCGAACCCAATCCGTAGGAGAGGTGCAGCGTGGCGAACACGAACGGCAGCAGCGCCAGGGCCCGCAGCGACGGTCGCCGGGGATCGTCGGTCGCTGGGCCCGGATCCCCTGTGCCGGCGCGAAGCGTGAAGAACAATGCTGCCAAGAGGTAAGCGGCGACGGTCGTCCAGAAGACGGCCGACGCCAGGCGCGCCCAGGGCGATTGCCCCGGCAACACCAGCGCCGAGGCTCCGAACAGCAGCAGGCCCGACACGAAGACCAACGGGACATAATGCCTGGGTTTCGGCGCGGACGGGTTGTCCGGCAGGAAGTGCGCGATCTCGTACCCGTCGGCCCAGCGCTGGCGCCAGGTCCCGCCCAGCGTCGTACGGCAATAGTACCACGCCCTGATCAGAGGCGACAAGTAAATGGTGAATCCCGCGGCCCGCAGCCTGGCGTTGAACTCCAGGTCCTCGGTGCGCGACCGCCGCTCGTCCAGCGGGCCGGTCCTGGCGAACACGTCGCGCCGGTAGCAGCCAGGCCACACCGTCTCGACGAACCCCTCGGCGCCGGGGTTCCGGAACCGTCCGCCGCCCAGCCCGAACGGACTGTGATGGGCCAGCGCCACGGCCCGGGCCACGGCCGTCCCGCGGGCCGGCAGGGCCACCGCCGGGCCGCCCACGTTGGCGGCGCCGGTCCGCTCCATCACCTCCAGGCAGCGCTTGACGTAGTCGGGCTGATAGCGGGCATGGGCGTCCAGCATCACCAGCACGTCGCCCCGCGCCGCCTTGATGCCGATGTTCCTGCCCGCCGCCACGCCTTTTCCTGGATTGAGTATAATCCTACAATTTGGAATTTTGAATTTGGAAGATTGAATTTGATCGATGGTCCCGTCATCGGACATCCCGTCGACCACCAGCACTTCGCTGTCGATGCCGTGCAGGTCCAGCGCCAGCACCGACTCCAGGCAGCGGCCGATGTGCGCGGCCTCGTTGCGCACGGGCACGATGATCGAGACGGAGGGACTAGCCATTGGCTGCGTTCGGCCGTTGATGCGGGAGCAACCTGTCAGCCAGGGTCCCGGCCAGCGCGGCGATCAGGAACGACGCCGGCATCATGTAGCGCAGGATCGAAAACGTGGCGAAAGCCATCAGCCAGTGGCACAAGGCGATCGCAAGCAGCGCCGGCACCAGGATGCCGCCCCTCCTTTCCCTGCGCCAGACGGCAAACCCGGCGGCGGCCAGCAGGAGATAGAACGCCTGCACCATCGCGATGGCCGGCTCATGCCACTGCTCATCCGTGGCGTACCAGGGCCTGAGCAGTTTGAGCGCCGCCAGCTTGGCCAGCGCCGCCGGCCGCCCGGCCCCCGCGCGGGCGATGGCATGGTAGAGCCGTGTCGCCGAAACCCCGCTTCCCTCGCGCGCCACCTGCTGCATCAGCGCGATGACGTCGCCGGGCAGTCTCGCCCTGTCGCCGCCGGCGCCCGTCGACAGCCCGTAGGTCCAGCCTTCGCGTGCCGTGCCGCTGCCCAGGGAAGAAAGCACCACCGGGCGAACGATGCGGGACGAAAGGTAGATCTGCCACGGCAGGATCGTCATGCAGGAAGCGGAGATCAGCAGCGCCGGCCGCAGCAGCCGCGACCCCGGCGGCCGCTGCCCCTGCCGGCCGGCCGCGTACGCCGCGGCGTAGAAGAACGGCAGCAGGATGCCGATCGGCTTGACCAGCATCGAATAGCCGGCCAGCGCACCCGCCGCCGCCGCCCACCATGGATTCCGCCCCATGGTGGCGACGATCAGCCATGCGGTGAGCGCCAGGCTGAACAGGTACAGCGGCTCCGGTCCCGGCGCCAGGCCGAGATAGACCGCGAAGGGGTAGGTGGCGAACGCCAGCCCGGCGAACAGCGCGGCCCGTCCCCCCATCGCGCGGCGCACCGCCGCCGTCAGTAGCGCGGCGGCCAGCGCCATCAGGACCAGATTGAGCAGCCGTGCCGCGCCATCGGGCCCGATGCCGTGCCCGCGGGACAGGGCGATGGCGCCGGCCAATGCCAGCGGATAGGCCGGCGGCGTGCGCGGCTCGCCGTTCAGCAGCATCCCGCCGCCGGCCAGGATCGTCTCGGCCTGCGGCCGGTAGCGGTTCAGATAATCGAGCGGCACCGAACGCGGCTCGAACTCGCCGAGCAGTCGCCCCGCCGCCAGCTGCACCAGCAGGGAGACGCCGATGACGACCGGCACGCAATGGCGGGAGACGCGGCTCATCCCGACCCTGCCTTGCGCGCCAGCGCCGCTTCTACCAGCCGCCCGAACTCCGCCGCCCGGGCGTCCCAACCTTCCCCGGCCACGCGCGCACTGAGTTTCGGCGCCAATGTTGTGCGGTCCGATTTCAACAACTTCTCGATAGCCTTGATGTATTCCTCAGCTGTAGTCGCGAACTTGACCGCGTCGCCGTACGGTTCCACCTCGGGCAGCCGCGCCGACACCACCGGCACGCCGGCCGCCAAGTATTCGCGCAGCTTGAGTGGATTGACCGAGCGGGTCAGTTCGTTCAGCTTCATCGGGATCAGCGCGACGTCGAAGGCCGCGCAATACGCCGGCAGTTCCCGATACCGCTTGTGCCCCAGCCAACGGACATTGGGCAGCTTCAGTAAATGATCAAGATTGCCCGCCTCGGCCGCGATCCGCCCCAATAGCACGAGCGACCAATCGGGCCTCAGCCTGGCCAGGGCGGCCAGCATGTCGGTGTCGATCCAATCGTTGATCTCGCCATAGAACCCGATCACCGGGCGCCCGATCCCCCTGACGTCATCCGGGAACTGCCCCGCCCGGATCTTCAGCGCGGCCGAGAAATGCGAATGGTCGACCCCGTGGGGAATGACCGTGATCGGCTTGCCATGGCGGGATTTCACCGCGGCCAGCTCGCTCGCGCTGGCGATCACGACATCGGCGTGGCGGATCAGGTCGCCCTCCATCCGCTCGATAGCTGCCGCGGGGTGCCCGGTGAACTTGGTGAATTCGTCGGTGATGTAGTAGACGGCCAAACACTCGCCCAGCCGGCCGCAGACGCCCGCCATGCTGGGCAGAAACGTCAGCAGGACCGGCCGGCCGAACCCCAGCCCGGCGACCGCTCGGTTCACCTGGCGCGACAGCCACCGGGCATTGAACCGGTCGAGCACGGGGTTCCCATGGTACGGCAACACCAGCGGGTCGAGCACAATGATGCCGGGGGCAACGGCCCGGGTCCGCCGCCCGCAGAACCGCCCCAGCTTGGCCAGCGCCCGCTGCGCGTCGCGGCTATTGACTGCCGGACGCCTCAAGCCGATGGAGTTGACCCACAGCACCCGGTTGCCCGCCGCCAGCCGCCGGATGATATGGTGCTTGGACAGCGGGTCCTGGTCCCAGTCGGACGAGAAGCAGACGATGTCGGTCCCTTGCAGCACGCGAAATGTCACCCTTCCCGATACGCTCCAAAAAACACCATCATCATCCGATCATAGGATCGTCGGCCGAGCACTCGCACCAGAACATCGCGGAGGCGTTTCTGCATCTGCAGTCGCTGTAACGCGGCAGGGGTCGGCGTCATCCGTTCGGCCAGCTGTCGCGCCGTCATGTTCTTCGTGACGAGAATCCGCTTCAACTGGTACCGATCGGCAGCACCGTCATTGACTCCGAAATCGCTGGTCCATAACGCCCGATACCCGGCGTCCTGCGCGGCCCGGACCAGTCGCCGGTCGACCATGCCGAACGGTGCGGAAAAATGCGTCACCGGCTTGCCGGTGATCTCCTCGAGGATCGCCCTCGATTCCCGTAACTCGTCCCGCATCGTTCGGTCATCAACGCATGACAGGTCGATGTGGGTCAGCCCGTGCGACTGGATCGAAAAACCCCGCCGCGCCAAGTCAGCTATCTGCGGCCGATCCATCTTGCCACCCGCCCCGATCCTGCCGGCGATAACGAAGAACGTGGCGGTCATGCCGTACCGTTCCAGCAGGGGCGCGGCGTGGTCGAAATTCGTCCGGCTGCCGTCGTCGAAGGTGATCACGACTTGATCCGTCCGGTCGTCGTTCCCCGAGATGCTTTCCTCGACCGTTAATGTCCGGCACCCCCGGGCGGCGATGGAACGCAGGTGCTCCTCCAGTCTGGCGGGCGTAACCGAATAGAGATTCCCCGAGCGGGGAGGACAGACCGCATGGAAGAGGACGCAGGGGGTCCCGTTCATCGTGGATGGGCCCTCACAGCGATGGTGTTGCTCTTTCCCTGGATGAAGGGCACGGCATCAGCCCCCGCCAATAATCGCAGCATGATTGCCGGGATCCAGTATGCCCGCAGCAGCATGATATATTTGCGGCTGACGGCGAAGGCCCGTGTCTTCGAGAAGTCATCGACGACCGGGCCGCTGCGCCGGCGGGAGTACCCGATCGAAAAGAACGCCCGTTGGATGCGATTCGCCAGGTCGAACGACGGTGAATAATAGATCTTTTGCATCTTGTCGATCCTCCAGCCGCTGCGTCGGCATGCAGCCTGGACTTCCTCTGCCGTGGCCCAACGGCAGCCGGCGTATTCACCGAGCACAATCGTCATGTAGAGCGACCCATCGGGCCGAATCAGCCGCCGCAGTGCCCGCAATCCGGCCTCGGGATCATCGAGGTGCATCAGGACATCGAGCGAGACGATGGCGTCGAACGTCGAGACCTGCTCCGGCGTTAACCGCTCGATCGGGATCGACAGGAAACGCTGGTGCCGCTCCCCCGCGCAGCGCCTGTTGTTCTGCTCGATCACCTTGGCCGCGACATCGATCCCCAGCACATCGCATCCGGACTTCGCCAGCTCCTGACTGACGTAGCCGTCGGAGCAGCCGGCATCCAGCACCCGCTGTCCGGGGCGGAGCGGCAGGAAACGCCTGAGCACCGCCCACCGCCAGTAAGGCCCGATGTGCAAACGCGAGATCATCGGAATCTCCTATTTTACCGCCCGGACCACGGTGATGCGGGCGAAGCGGCGCAACGGCGGGAAAGCGGCCAGCAGGGCCGCGTCCAGCCGCAGCAGGGCGCCGCGCACGGTGCGATGGTGGACCAGCCTGTCCAGGCGCGAGAACAACTGGAACTCCCGGTGTTCGATCCGGCTGAAGCCGTGGCAGGCATCGAGCAGTTCCGCCAACCGCAGGCCGCGTTCCGTCTCGGTCCCCATCCGCCGTACCGGCACGATCCCCTTCGCCCATTCGACCGTGCGGCTGTCGGCCAGCGGATCGCTGATCACGGCGATGCCGCCCGGCCGCAGCCACCCATGGATCCTGTGAACAGCGTTCCCGACGTCGGTATGGTGCAGGACATCGACGCAGGCCACGACATCGAAGCTGCCGGCCGGGAACTCCGCCGTCTCGATCGCGGTCGCCCGGGTCCTGATGCGACCGGTGACACCGTTCTCCCGGGCCAGGTCCCGCAGCAGTTCCAACATCCTGTCGGAGACGTCGATGGCGGTCACCTCCGCTGCGCCCCGCCGGGCCATCACGATCGACAACCATCCCGTTCCGGCGCCGCAATCCAGCACCCGCTTCCCGGCCACATCGCCGATCTGCCGATAAATGAAGGCCCTGCTGTCGGCCCACGGGTGCCCCAGCGGAATGTAGCCCTCGTCCACCTTGTTCCCGAACGCCGTCGCCGCGTATCGGCGGCTGGTCGCGGAGAATTCGTTCCAGAAATCGCGTTCGTGCGCGTATCGATCGTTGCGCGCCATCGTCAGCTCGCGCTCGCGCTCCCGGGGGCCGTGACGGAACGGCAGACACGGGCCGCCAGCAGGGGATATCGCACTGCCGATGCCAGAAACAGGGCGAACCGCTGCCGTCCGTGCTGGGAGAACACCGTGAATGCCGATGCCAGGGTCGTGGCCGCCAGGAACAGACCGTACAGGATGATCAGGGAAGCCCGCTCTGCGCCGGAATGGTGCAGGCAGAAATACGTCACTTGGCTCCGGTGCAGTACCAGGAAGTTGTCCAACGGCCTTGCCTCGGTGCTCTTGCCACCGAGATGGACGACGTCGCCGCACGGCACGTAGTAGCAGCGGTACCCGTTTCGCGACAATCGCCGGGCGAGGTCCTTCTCCTCGGCGTACATGAAGTACGTCTCCCGCAGCAGTTCCGGGCCTGGCACCGCGGCGCGCCGCACCATCATGAAGGCGCCTCTCAGGTAATCGACCGGGCGGGCAATGCCAGCGCTATAATGTGCCCGCCGGTACCCCGGCAGCACCCAGCGGTCGATCAGCAGCGCCTGCAGCACCATCCGGCCGAGAGTGGGAAAATATCCGATCGACGGTTGCGGCCGTCCATCGGCCTCGATCAGCCGGCAGGCGGCCATCCCGGCGTCGGGCGTCCGTTCCATGAACTCCCGGACGTAACGGATGGCTCCCAGCCGCACCACGGTATCGGGATTCAGCAGCAGCAGGTAGGGCGCGGTGGCGACCGCGGCGCCCTGGTTGCAGGCCTTGGCGAACCCAGCGTTGACCTGGTTCGCGACCATGGTCACGCCAGGGAACTCCTGCCGCACCGCCTCGGCGCTGCCATCGCCGGAGTCGTTGTCGACCACGATCACTTCGGCGGCCATGCCGCGGCACTCGTCGATCACCGACCGCAGGCAGTCCAGCAGCAGCGTGCGCACGTTGTAGCTGACGATGACGACTGCGAGATCAGCCATGGCCACCACCGCCACCTTCGCCGCCGTAGCCCAAGCCCAGGGCGATTACCACCGCCAGAATAAAAACTGCCTCCCTGGTCTGCAGCACCGGTGTGGACAGCCCGACGAATAGCCCCAAGTAGCAGGCAATCATCGCCACCACCGCCCAAGCCCCCGTCGCATGCTCGGCGTTTGTCGCGGCCCTGATCCGCAGCCGCAGCAGCAGACCGCGGAATACCATCGCCATCAGGAATAGGCCGGCCAGCCCGCCCTTGGCGGCGACATTAATCAGGTCGTTGTGGGTGAAGTTCGTCCTGAGGTGCCCCATCCCTATCCCGGCGATGAACCGGTAGAACCTGTACTGGAACCCGTATCCGACTCCCAGCAGCGGAGCCTCGAGGAACAGCCTTCCCGCCTGCGCGAACTCGGCGCTGCGGTTCTGGAACGAGATGTCGTGCTGGTAATCTACTAGACTGCGGAACCGCTCCTCCTGCTGGCTCAGCACCTGTTCGGTCGCCTTGGTGTTGTACAGCGCGATCAGCGTGCCGATGACCAGCAACACCATCAGCACCACTGCCTGGGCTCGGTACCTGGTGAAGAAAAACAATATCATCGGCACGGCCAGCGCCATTGCCAGCCATACGGTGCGGGTCTGGGTCAGGCCGGCAGCCAGCAGGGCCAGCAGGGCCAGCAGCAGCCAGCGGTTGCGCCGGGGTGCTCGACTGGCGAACAGCGCCAGCCCTGCCATGAACATCAGCGGCGGGTGCAGGGTCGACAACCGGACAGGAACGCCGGCCACCCAGCCCATGCCCAGACCGAGATGCCGGTTGAGAATGAATACGATATCGCGCAGCAATCCGGCGGCCACCGGCACAACAACCAGATAGATCAGCCAGCGCGATCCCTTCTCCCCGAAGTGGTCGACCAACACTGGGATCATCAGCAGCATCAGCAGCGGGGCGATGTCGCGCAGCCAGTCGGACAGCGTGAAGCCGTACTTCATGCCCAGCAGCGGTGACACCCCCAGGTAAATCGTGAACACGAAAATCCACCGGTATTCCGGGAGAGCCCAGGGATGCCGCCCGCGTCGGGCGTTTGTCCACAGCCATAGCGCCAGGTTGTAGCCGAGCAGCAGCGCCACGCCGACCTTGACGATGCCGATGCCGCCGGACGGCGGCACGAACGGATAGGTCAGTAACAGCAGGGCCGTGCCGTACACCGGCCGCCACAGGATCATCACGCCGCCGAACGCCAGCGCGATCATCGGCGCCAGGCTGGAGGTCGGGTAGAACAGGTACCGGTAGAGATAGCTGCTGCCCAGATAGATGGCGACCCCGGCGATCAGCAGGTCGCGCAACAGCGATGAACTGCGGAGCACCCGGTGGAATCGCTGTCCCGGTTCTACCGGCATGAGGCCTCCATCAGCAGCTGATAGGTTCTCTCCCCCGCTTCGTCCCACGAAAACCGGATCGCGCGGTCGCGCCCCTTGTTGCCCAGGCTCAGTCTCAGGCCCGCATCATTGAGCAGGTGCGTCACCTTCCGGGCGATGTCGGCGGCATCGAGGGGATCGAAGTACCTGACCGCATCCCCGCCCACCTCCGGAAGCGACACCACGTTGCTGCAGACCACGGGACACCCGCAGGCCATGGCCTCCAGCACCGGCAGGCCGAATCCCTCGACCAGGCTGGGGAACACGAACAGGGCCGCCGTGCGGTACAGGCGGATCACGTCATCATCGGACGGGTTCTCGATGATCTCCACGCTTCCCTCCAGATGTTTCGACATCACCAATGCCCGGATGTCGATGTAGAGGCCCCCGGGGCTGGCCGGCCGGCTTTGTCCCGCCAGGACCAGTTTCCCGGCGAACCCCTGCTGCCGCAGGATGGCATGGGCGTCGAGCAATCGTTCCAGGTTCTTGCGCCGGTCGAAAGCGCCGACGAAGAGCAGGAACGTGTCCCTCGGCTCGCCGGGCGGCGGCGGCGCGTACCCGGCGGAAACGCCGCACGGGATCACGCTGATCCTGGCGGCCGGGATGCCAGACAACCGCTGGATCTGGCCGGCAGAATACCTGGATATCGTGATGACCCTCGATGCCACCTTTTCCATCCTGGCCATTTGCATCCTGTTCTGGATCCGGTCGGCCCACGAACGGCGGATCCCGCGCAACGCCGTCGCCGGGGCGACATCCAGGACCGTCGCCACGGTCGTCACGTGCGGCCATAGCCAGATATCATTGGCCGGGAAGTACATCAGGTCTATCGCGTCCCTTCGAACCGCCCGCGGCAGGGTCCAGTTCAGCCAGGGACGGCCGCGCTGCGGCGGGACATGGCGGGCGATGAGCCCGGTCCGGTCCATCGCCGCTTCGCGGGACGGGCTGTAGAGAAAGAACGCGTCACGCGCCAGGTCCAACCTCGCCAGGGCCGACACGATCTCGGTGACGTACCGGCCCGGTCCCCGGCCGCCGGACCTCGCCGTGATGTCAATGCCGATCCGCATGCATCACCCGCTCCCCAGTTCCCGGTTCATGCCCGCCAGCGTGTGGTGCCAAAGCACCAGCGATATCAGGGAGAACCTGGCGGCATCGGGGATGAGCAGGAACGGGCTGGCGGCCGCGGCTTTGATCATGGACATGACCGGATCATTGTACAGCACCCGCTTCATCGCGTGCCAGGCCCGCGGGGCCCGGTCCGGGCCGTGATAGTTTCCGGCGGAGCGGATGGACAGCGTCCCGGCCAGCTCGGGATGCTTGCGCCAGAAGATGACCGCCGACCGGCCCGACTGGAACGCCCGGGCGCACAGGTCATCGAACGAAAGGATGACATGGTGCCCGGCCCGCGCTGCCTGCGCGAACAGGACCCGCACCCCCCGCTGGCACAGCCGGTACCCCAGCTCGCTGTCCTCGTAGTTCGGGCTGGGCAGCGTCTCGTCGAACATCCCCGCCGCGACGACCAGCGAGCGGCGCAACGACAGGTTATTGGAGATGAACAGCCCCCACCGATCGCGGCGGGCCGGGCTGGCCGCCCGGCGGTACACCCGCTCCCAAAAATCGTCAAGATATCTCATGACGGGCCCGCCGCCCCTGTCGTCGACGATGGGCGTGTACCCCAGCACCGCGATCATGCGGTCCTTCGCCTCGGCATGGGCCTTCAGGTGCGCCGCGATCAGCCCCTGCCCGGCCTCCACGTCGTCGTCGATGAACAGGACTATCTCGCCCGACGCGGCCCCGATGGCGATGTTGCGGTTGGCGGCCGGGCCCACGTTCTGGTGCGTCACGTACCGGACCGCCGGCAGGCCGCCCGGGAACGCACGCATCATCTCGTCCGTGCCGTCGGTGGAGCCGTCGTCGCTGACGATGATCTCGTACCGCGTCCGGTCGAAATCCTGTTCCCGCAACGCCCGCAGGCACCGTTCAAGCTGGTCACGGCGATTATACGTCGGTACCACGACGCTGACGGCGAAACGGTCAGCCATCGCTCAGAATCTCCTGGTGCAGGTCGTCAAAGCGTTGGATCCACTTGTCCAGTGAAAAGCGCTGTTCGACGTCGATCCTGGCCTTTCGCCCCATTAACTTCACCTGTTCGCGCCTCTCGAACAGTTGCTGGATGGCGTCGGCCAGCGCGACGGCATCACCGGGCTCGACCAACAGGCCGGTCTCGCCATGCCGCACTATTTCCGGCAAACCGCCGGCCCGGGTCGCGATCACCGGCAGGCCGCAGGCCATGGCCTCGATGGCGGCCTTGCCGAACGGCTCGGCCCACGCCGAGGGCACCACGGCCAGGGTCGAGCGCGACAGCGCCGCTGCCAGGTCGTTCTGGCCGATCTTTCCCAGCAGCTCAACGTCGGATAGACCGCCGAGCAATGATCCAATTTCCTCCTGCGAAAAACCCGACCGCCCCGGCCAAAGGTCGCCGCCACCGGCCAGCCGCAGCACGAACCGCACTCCCCGCTGCTGCAGCAGCCGCTTGGCCGCCAGCAGGACGTCAAAGCCTTTCTTGGCGCTCCATTGGCCAGCGAAGGTCACGACCGGCATGGGATCGCTTGTCCCCCGTGGGCCGGGCGTGAACAGGCCCGTATCGACCGCGTTGTGGACCACCAGGCAGCGGCGCGGCCTGATCCCGGGATGCCGCGCCAGCACCGCGTTCTTCAGGTATTCCGACACGAACACGAACGTGGCCCGGTTGTACCTGCCCGGCACGATCCGGTGATAGTCCAGGTGCAGTTCATTTTGGAACACCGCCACCGACCGCTCCGGCCGGTACAGCGCGCCCTGCGGGCAATTGTGAAAGTGGCAGACGTCGGCGTCCCGGTTGCGCCGCATGAAACCACGGTAGTAGCGGTCCGGACCGATGTACGGCAGGGAGGAATACGGGACGTTCCGGAACTCGGCGCTGCCGCCCTCAACCCGGCCGAACAGGGACACATCATGCCCGTGCCGGGCCAGGCCTTTCTTCAGGTCGACCAGCGATGTTTCCAGCCCGCCGTAAAGGTCGCCTTTGACGATAGCGACCGGCCAGTTCAGGAGCGCGATCTTCATACGGCCATCAGCACCTTCTCGACCTGTGCCACCATGACGGACAGCCGGAAACTGCCGCGAACATGTTCCCGGGCTTTTTCCCGGCGTTCCTGTTTCTCCTGCTGCGTCAGCCCTATGGCGCTCCGGATCGCGCCGGCGAAGGCCTGCGCTGTCGGCTCGGCCACGAACCCGTTGTCCCCCACCACCTCGGGCAGCGCGCCGCGGTCGGAGACGACCGGGATCGCGCCGCAGGCCATGGCCTCGGCCGCGGCCAGGCCGAAGGCCTCCAGGCACAGCGAAGGGACCAGGACGATCTCCGCCGTGCGCATCCTCGCCCAGACGTCCCGCCGCAGCAGGGCCCCGGCGTACGTCACCTGCTTGCCCAGTTTTTCGCGGCGGATGAACGTCACCAGCTGGCCCTGGTAGCGGGCGGAGCGCCCGGTGCCGATGATCTCCAGCGGCAGGACCAGCCCCTGGTCGCGCAGCAGGGCCAGCGCCTCCAGCGCGACATGCGTCCCCTTGTGCCGCGAGACCGCCCCGACGAACAGCAGCTTGCGCTCCCGCTGTGCCGGGACGGCGCCGTCAAGAATTTCATCAGGCAGTCCGTTGTAGACCACCTGCAGCCGGTCCGGGGGGAATCCGTGCCCCGCCAGCGGCCGGGCGATGGCCTGTGAGACGGCGATCATACGCGCACGTTCCAGGGCGGGTTCGGTGTGGGACAGCCGCTGGACCAGCGACGGCGAATGGCGGTGATGCTTCCAGTAATGGCCGTAGTAATGGTTGTGGCAATGGACCGCGGTGCGGACCCCCATGTCGAGGGCCGCGGCCAGCGGGGACAGGGTCGTCCATTCCAGGTTGTGGACGTAGACCACGTCGGGCCGGTGCTTGCGCACGGCCTGCTGCACGATGCGATAGTTGCGGCGCGCCACTCCCATCCACCGCAACTTGGCCAGCAGGGTCCGCATCTGGCGGCGTTGCTCCACGCGCGGGTTCGAGGACATCAGCGGCTCGACGCGGTACCGTTCCTCGTACTTCGCGGTCCCGGCCGTCAGCACGTCCACGGAGTGCCCCATCCGGGCCAGGCCGGTGAAGATGTCGTGGCACAGCAGCTCGGCGCCGCCCGTGTCGCGCTGGCGCATGAAGTTCTGGATGGCGAGGATTTTCATGAGATGTACGGCAGTTCGGACATCAGATCCTTCGCCCGATTTTCTTCGCTGGCACACCACCAACAATAACATAGGGTTCTACATCCCTTGTCACAACGGCACCAGCACCGACAACTGCGCCATCCCCAATATTCACGCCAGCAAGAATGATCACACCTGCGCCGATCCAAACATCATTCCCTATCTTGACGGGCTTATTGATCAGGGGCTGCTGCAAGATCATTTTTGTGCTTCTCTTGATGCCATGCTCATTCGTAAAAACCATCAACCCTGGGCCGATCATCACGTCGTGGCCTATTTCTATTTTTTCATCGGCGTTCAAGATCGCATTCAAACCGATGCTTGAGTTATCGCCGATAAAAATGTTCCAGTAGTAGTTCAATTGGGCGCCTGGCTGTATGTTCACATTTCTCCCCATCTTCCCGACAAAATAGCGCAGAAAAGCGACCCGAGCTCTGGAACCAAAAGATTTGGCATCACGGGGTGCCGGTAAATCCTTCAGGAAAAGTGCGTAGAATAGCATGATCGCCTTTTCCAGATTATACTTGAGGCTCATTTCGCAACGTACCTTTCGATGATGTCGCATAGTTCCTCCACTCTCGCACCCCAGCTCCAACCAGACACCTGCCCGGTAATGCGGGCCTGTATTGCTGCCCGATCGACCGGTGTCAGACATGCGTCGATGTACCGCGAAAAGACGGCTCGATCCTGCGATACCATAACATGTTCCTTCAATGAATCATCCACTGGTACTGTTGAAACCACCATTTTCCCGGAAGCTTTATATTCAAGCAGTTTCAGTGGAAATCTGGAGCGCACAAATTCCTTATATCGGCCATCACATATCCATGGTATCAAACAGACAGCGAACGGCTTCAAGTAGGCTGGCAATGAGGTCCATGGCTTTGCCCCAAGGTAATGCATGTTTGTATTGCCATCAATCAGAAGCTTCAAACGCTCTCGACAGTCGTCCGTAACCGGTCCGATAAACACAAAACTCCTCCCCGCGTTTTGCGAGACTACGTATTCTAGTAAATTGTAATCCAAGCCGGCATCGATCATGCCAACATAACCGATAATGGGGGGTGATATTCGCGAGATATCCTCTGGCACAGATAGCGGTTGTTGATTCTGCAAGTAAAAATGTTCGTCAACACCATGCTTAAACAACACGGCATTGGTGTTCATCGATTTGCATTTATCAAACAATGCCTCGGTAATAGCCAATGGTACGGTTACATTCGTGATCATTGCCTTTTCCCTGTTCTCCATCACTGAACGGAATTGACCGGAGTAGATTTCGGGGAAATTATCCGAGCAATGATAGACCGTGCAGGCAGCATCGGGGAAGGCGTCCAGCAAAAACGTATTCCAGGGGTTGCCCAGGAACAGTATCAGCTTGCTCGGGTCATACCGGCCCAGGGCGTGTTTGATCTGTGCGACAAAATACTTCGGATCGGCCGTGTTCATGACGAAATCGAACTTGTTCTTCCACGGCAGTTCCGAGGGCGACAGCACGGTCAGGCTTTCGTTCCCGGGCCGCCAGGCGCGCCCGGCCAGCGCCGCCAGCCCGTATTCCCCGACCTGCGCGTCAAGCGGCCGCGGGGGGTCGACAAAAATGACCCGGTTCTTTTTGGCCAGCCGGGACATGATGTGGTGCTTGCTGTAGCGGTTGCGGTTCCAGGGGATATTGGAGTCGCAAACTATGGTGTATCCCTCGATCATCCCTTTTCCATCAGCTCTTCCATGACGGACTGGACGGCGGCCCGCCTCTTATCCAGCGAATAGTTGTTCCCGATCCAAGAGCGGTACCGGCCGCCGTCCTCACATTCCAGCGCCTGCCTGATCTTGGCGGCGGCGGCTTCCGCTTCGCCGTACTCCGCATAGAACGCGTCGGGGCCGGCGACTTCCGGCAACGACCCCCGGCCGGTGACCACCGGCACGCAGCCGCAGAGCATGGCCTCGGCCAGGGCGCAGCCGAACCCCTCGTGGGCCGAGAGCTGGGCGTAGACCTTTGCTTTGCCCATCAGTTCCAGGAGCCGGGGTTCCTCAAGGTACCCGGTGATCTCCAGGTTGGCCGGAGCCTCGCGCCTCAGCTTTTCGGCCGTGCCGTCGACGTCGCGGCCGGCGATGACAAACCGAACTGGCGGCAGCAGCCGGGCCGCGGCGATGAAGGTATCCAGCCCCTTGCGGCTGACATTGTCGCGTTTCAGGTGGCAGACCGTCAGCACCAGCGGTTCCTTGGCCGCTCCGGCCGGGTATCGTGCCGGGTCGAATCCCATGGGGACCGCCACGACCCTCGCGCCGGGCGACGCCCGCAGGACCTCGCTCGCGCTGAATCCCGAGAAGGCCAGCACCCGGCCGGCGTGGCCCAGCGCCCAGTAGGCACGGCGCCATGGTCCACCCTCGGCGCGCAGGCCGTAGCCGATCTCCGGCATATGCGCCACGTCGTAGCCGCCGGCCGCGATCGCCGTCTTCCTGCCCATCAGCCTTGCCAGCGCCACCACCCAGAACGCATGCGCGCCGGAGAACCAGACATAGGCCAGGTCCGCGTTCATCAGGTGCCGGAACGCGCGCAAGGGGAAAAGCGGGTCGCCGGCGCGGTAGCTGAGGTCGGCCAGCCGATGCCGTGTCGCCAGCATCTCGCGGTCCCTGCCCACGAACGACGCGCCTGAGGCCCATACCGGCTTGACGAAGAGTATCCTGCGCACTACCGCCCCTTGGTGAGGACCATCGCCAGGCAATCCCCGCAGGTGCCGTGCAACGTCCGCCGCTGCAGCCAGTGGGCCAGGGCCGTCATCCCGTGCCGTTTCATGAGATCGTCCCCGGGGAACGAATTGCTGCCCACCCAAACCGACGTGACCTGCAGGCCCGCCCGTTCTGCCAGCGCGCGCAGCCGCTTGACCGAGAAGACATGCAGGTGCGTTTCGTCGATCTGCCGCAGCTGCCCGAGCGCGGTCTCTCCGCGCATCATCCGCCGCCACCGCTGCTGCAGGGACGACGCGATAGGCACCGTGATGAAGATGAACCCGCCGCCGTGCAGGGCTCCCGCCATCCGTTGCAGGGCCAGCGCTGGATCGTCCAGGTGCTCCAGCACCTCGCAGCACAGCACCGCGTCAAATGCCCCGTCTCCCGGAAGCAGATAGACGCTGCCCTGCCCGACGTCGAGCCCCTTGGACCGGCAGATGTCGACAAATGGCTGCGACGCGTCGATGCCGTGGATGTCGGTGAAACCCAGGTTCCTGAGGTGCTCCAGGAAGAACCCGTCGCCGCAGCCGGCGTCGAGCACCTTGAGGCCGGTCGGCAGGCGATGGAAATACGACAGGAAGTATTCCATCACCAGCCGGTGATGGTAGAAGATCAAACGGTTGCGGGACAGCAGCCGCCCGGCGCCGTACTGATCCCACATGTTCGAGCAAGCGGTGTTCCTGTCTTTCATCGCGGGACGATCATCCGAGACATGAAGTACGCGGCCTCAGCGCCGTCGCCGATCCGCAAGCACTCCAGCGCCATGCTGCCGGCGGCCCGGCGCAGGATCGGTCCCCGTCGGGCCGCCAGCGGGGCCGGGACCGCCGGGTCGGCCAGGGTCTTGCCCTTCAGCGCCAGCCGCTCCCTGCGGAACTTCCTGGTCCATGCCGCGCGCGATCCCGTCGTCTTGGAACTCTCGTGCGTTCGCATCGCCGCCAGGGCCTGTGGCAGGCGCGCCAGCCGGTGCCGCATCCCCAGCCGCAGCCACAGGTCGTAGTCCATCACGTAGTGCAGCGACTCGTCGAACCACCCCAGCTCCCGCGCCGCGCCGGCCCTGAAGAAGGCCGCGGCCTGCGGAATGCCGTGGAACCAGCGGAGCATCGCCTCGAGGTCGAAGTCGGCCGCGTGCATCACCCCGGTCCGCTTCCCGCCCTCGTCGACGCCGTCGCAGTCGCCGTAGGCCATCGCGGCGTTGGGTTCCTTTCGCAATGCCTCGGCCGCTGTTCGGAGCGCGCCGGGCAGGTAGTAGTCGTCGGAGTTGATGTAGGCCGCGACCGCGCCCGTCGCCCGCCGCATCCCCTTGTTGATGGCGTGGCTCTGTCCGTTGTCCTTCTCACTCACCCAGAACGCCAGCCACGGCGCGTATTTCTTGATGATCGCAACGGTCCCGTCCGTGCTGCCGCCGTCGATCACGAGGTACTCCAGGTCCGGGTAGCCCTGCAGCAGCACCGAGCGGATCGTCTGCTCGATGAATTGCCCCTGGTTGAAGGACGGCGTGACGATGGTGATGCGCGGCCAGGGCGAACCGTCCGCCATGGCCGGCGGCGGCGAATCACAGCCCTCGGTCCAGGGCCAGCCGGTCCTGCCCGGCGGCGGGGCCGGCAGGTCGGATACGCTGGCCATCACCATCCCGCCGCCTTCAGCAATCGGTCGCCCAACCTGACCAGCGGATGATAGGTCCTTGTCTGCGTGGATCTCAGCCACAGGTGCGTCAGTTTCTCCAGCGCGTTCCGAGGATCGCTGAACGTTCCGGTCTGGCCGGTCTTGCGGGCGATCGCGTCCCAGTCGACGTCCCAAATCGCCTGCTGGGAGAAATGCCCGGCCCCGTGCTTCCCGAACCAGCCAAGCACCTCGCGGTCGAACCAGTAGACATCGTCCTTTGTCACCGTCCGCATGTCGATCCCGGCTGCCTCGTAGGCGGCGAACCAGACGGGCCCGACCGGCTTGATCTGCCCGGCGGCGACGGCGTCCATGTGGTGGTACTGGCGGTAGAGGTCGACCGCGGACCGGCGCGGGTCGCGCAGCTGTTCCAGGCACACGTACCAGCGGTGCTTGCTTTTCATTCGGTCCCAGTCGGCGTACTGGTAATGCAGCACCGCCCCGCGGTCGATCGTCACGATCGGACGATCAGGGTTCTTGGGCAGCCGGTCGCCATGCTGGAGTCCGCCCTGATACGGTCGGCCGTCGTCTGAATAGAAAATCCCTTTGTTGTTCGCGGCCCGCCAAAACGTTGCCAGGCCCGGCATCAGGTTCACCCAGGGCAGCGCGACCGTCGTCCCCGGCGCGGCGCCCAGCACGCCCTTCCAGATATCCGTGCCGAACACTTCGGCAGACAGGACTTCGTCGGCATCAAGCTGCGCCAGGATGCGCGGGCCGGACTGTTTCCGGGCCTCGTCGATCAGCAGCGACATCCGGGCGTGCTCGTTGTACAGGCTGGTGTCCGGGTTGTCCAGCACAGTGACCTTGGGGAACCCGCTCGCGATGGCGACGGTATCATCGCTGGAATTCTGGTCGGCGACGATGATGCGGTCGGCCCACAAGCTGGCGCAGGCGAGGAAGCGCCCGATGATCCAGGCCTCGTTGCGGACGGGCGTCAGGCAAATGACGGCGGGTTTCGCCATCTCAGATAACTGGGCCTATCAAATGCTCTCCTGAATGACCGATTCATAAACCCGCTGCATTGACTTGGCGGCCTTTTCCCAGGCATATTGCATCGATCGCGCCTTGCCCATCTCTATCAATTCATCCCGTTTGTGCTGATTGTGTAACACTGTATTAACTGCACTTCGCAGTGCGCTAGGGTCCTTGGGCGGGAAGAAGACAGCCGCATCACCCGCAACTTCCCTATGGCAGCTTGTTTCGCTCGCAACAACTGGGCATTCGCACCGGAATGCTTCAGCGATGGGGAGAGAGAAACCTTCGTACAACGAAGGCACGATCAATAACTCAGCATTGGTGTAGAGATCTGCAAGCATGTGGTCGTTTGCAGCAACCTGAATGACATTCTCGGCGATTCCAAGCCCGGAAAAATAGGATCGTTCTATCCCTGAAAAAGGATTTTCGTTCGCGCATACCAATAGATACGGCTTGCTGCCGGACAGGAGCGGTCGTATCGCTTGGCATAGGAAATGAAAATTCTTGTATCCCGATCTTCTTCCGACATACAAGAAATACTTGCGTGGATATTGAGAACCTGTCGGCGCATTTCCTCTCCGACTCTGCAAGGATACCCCATGGTGTATCACGGTTATCTTTTGATGGGGGACACACAGAAAATCTATAATTTGCTTTTTAGTATTCTCCGAAACGGCAACAATATGGTTGGCCCTGTTGATTAAATCCCGTTTATAGAACAATAACGGGTCTTGGAGTGAATATTCAGGGTACGTTTCTTGGAACATATCATGAACCGTGAGGACGAAAGGCTTCCTTCCGATCGCTGGCAGGAAGTAGGGGTCGTGGTAGGTTGGATGGAAGAGGTCATAGCGGTGCCGGTTGTTTGCCAACCACCGGTTAGCAAGTCGGCGGTTTTCGGCAAGCCGATCACTCACATATCTCGGTCCGCCAAACACAGCACGGATCCTGTTCCTGAAAGATGGATAGGGAATCTCCATCTGCAACCGTCCCAGTGCGCCATCGTCAGCCGCATATTGGTTCTGTCCGTAATAACGGGGAATCTGGATATCCACGCCCAGCAATCGCATATGGCTGATGATCTCGAAAAAATAGCGACTTATCCCGCCATACCGTTGCATGCCGAAAATCTGGCCGTCGTATGCGACCTTCATCTGAACACTCTCGAGAGCCTGTTCGCGATTCGTGAAAGACAGCGCGCGATCATCATTTTACAGTTTTCCGCGCCTCTGGGTGTATAATACTTGAATAGCCCGCCGACATTATCCAGATTATAGTTGCAGTCCCTGCAAAGGCCGGGGAAAATACCGCGGTTGTGCTTACCGATCAATGCCATCCGTTTGGGTTCCCTGAGGACATCCTCCAAACTCTCCTTCCCAATGTTCCCAAAGACGACGCTTCCCTGAAAATCGTGTGAGCATAGAACAATATCGCCATTAGGATAGAGCACGATCATGTTGGTGAGGTAGTCGCAGGCCGCTCGCGACGTACGTTTCACCAATCCCCGGTCAATTGTCTTGCCTTGCTGGTTATCGAATTTATAGCTCACCCTGAGGGTGATGCCTTCGATCTCGGAAAAGGTATTGATGAAATCGATCACCTCCTGCTGGTTGGCTTCAAAAGCCAGCATGTGTATTTGCGCGTTCTTCGCCTTGCGGAACTCCCCCTCGTCGCCCAGCTGCTTGATTCTCGCCACAACATTGTCGAACGACAGTCCGGTAATTCTCTCGTACGTATCCTTCCTGCCGGCGTTGAAGCTGATGAAGAAATTATCTATGCCTTTGGGCACCTTCGTAACCGCGGAGCCGTTCGTTACTATGGTCGTGGCAATGTGACGTTCGCGGCACAGCGGCAGCGCCCATTCGACCATTTCAATAAAATGCGGGTGAAGGTAGCTTTCACCGATGGAGTAAAAATTGATGTTCTTCAGTTGTTCCACATTCAAGATCTGTGCTATGAACGCTTGGAAAGCGTCCCACCCCAGGTCCAGTGGCTGCCTGATGGTGTGATTCAGGCATGTTGTACAGCGAGCCGTGCACCTCGTCGTGAAGGTGATTTTTGCTTCGACGCCGCCCGGATTGAAGAGTACCATTGGTCGGGATCGCCTCATGATCCAACGCTCCAGAACGGGCGGAAAAGCGACGTCCAGCCCTTTCGGTTGACCAGCGGGTACCGTCTGCCCAGTCCGTCTGTGTTGTCCAGGTTGAACAATAGGCTCCCGTCCTGTTTTATGATCCTGCGGTCCATGTGAATCCCGATGTCGAATTCAATCCGGTACATGCCGGCTGCCAATGTATTTGACGGGATTACCCATTTGAAGGTGTATGTTCCCGGTAACGCTTCCAGCGCTGGTGGTAACTTGTCGTCGTCATGGACTACATATGCAATTTCGTAATCATATTCGGAAAAGAGCGTAAAACCGGCAATCAAGCCGTGTATCTTCTGGTGCACGTATACTTCGCAGCCAATTTCCAGCGGGCTTGAAGTGTGGAAGGTCCGCTGGGCGTCTTTGGGCTGAATCCATGTCCGAAGCAACGACAGATGTCCGTCGCCGGCCTGACCGCTCCATGCCTGCTTGATTTCGCCGGCATTCAGGATCAGATATCTGGAAATGACCTCTTCGATCTCGCCGGTGGCTGTCAACGTGCCATTTTCGAGGAGAATGCCTTTGGTGCAGAGGCTGGACACCGCGCCCATGTTATGGCTGACAAAAATGACTGTGCGGCCCTGCCGCGAGACCTCGCTCATTTTCCCCAAGCATTTCTTTTGAAACAGTGCGTCGCCGACGGACAGCACCTCGTCCACCAGCAGTATCTCGGGCTCCAAATGCGCCGCCACCGCGAACGCCAGCCGCATGTACATGCCCGACGAGTAGTGCTTCACCGGCGTGTCGATGAACTTTTCCACCTCGGCGAAGGCCACCATCTCGTCGAACCGCCGCCGGATCTCGGCCCGGCCCATGCCCAGGATGGCGCCGTTGAGGAAGATGTTCTCGCGGCCGGTCAGCTCCGGATGGAACCCGGTGCCCACCTCCAGCAGCGACCCCACCCGGCCCCGCAGCTCCACCCGGCCCGCGGTGGGCTCGGTGATCTTGGAGAGGATCTTCAGCAGCGTGCTCTTGCCCGCGCCGTTGCGGCCGATGACGCCCACCACCTCGCCCTGCTTGACCTCGAACGAGACGTCCTTGAGGGCCCAGAATTCATTGTCCGTTGAACATTGCCTTGTTTGAACGTTCGGACGCTTGAACGCCGAAGCGATGGAATCGCGGAGGGTGTCGTGCTTTTTATGCAGCGCCCCGATGCGGTATTTCTTGCCAAGGCTCTCGGCCCTGATCACGGTATCTGACATTACTTCCGTTTGCACGTTGGAGCGTTGAGACGTTATCACGTTCGAACGCGTTGACGTTATTGGTTTTTAAGGTACGTTATCAATTTGCTGATCTGGCTGCTGCACTTTTCGGCCTTGTCGAACAGGACCGCGAAATCGTCGCGGCTGATGTACTCCTGGTCGAGCACGGCATACAACTGGGACCGGAACTCTCCCGAGGAGGCCTTGGCGATGCCGAGATAGCGGATGAACCCCGGCTTCGTCTGGCTCTCGAAACCCTCGGCGATGTTCGACATGATCGAGACCGCGGAACGGCAGATCTGGTCGCGCAGTCCAAAATCACGCTTGAACGCCTTGCTGCCGGAGATCGCATACGCCGCCCTGGTCAGTTCCCGCGCCGTCTTCCAGGCTTCGATGTCCTCGAACCGCTTGAAGGTGCCCATTTCTATTAACCCTTGATTGTTGAATCCTGTCGTTCGAACGTTCTAACGTTCCAACGTTACAACGTTAAAACGTCGGTGATCAGGCCTCGTCCGCGAAGGTCTTCTCCATCCGCCGGAAATAGAAGGCGCCGCTCACCAGGATCGCCAGCCCCGCGCACAGCGAGACCAGCATGGTGTTCAGCGGCATCAGGCCGGTGCCCAGGAACGCCCAGCGGAACCCGTTGATCACGCCCACCATCGGGTTGAGCGCGTAGAGCGGCTGCCACTGGGCCGGGATCAGCATCAGCGAGTAGGCCACCGGCGAGGCGAACATCCAGGCCTGGATCATGAACGGAATGGCGTGGCCCACGTCGCGGTAGCGGACGTTCAGCGCCGACAGCCACAGCCCCGCCCCCAGCGCCACCGACAGCGTCACCAGCACCAGCAACGGCAGCAGCAGCAGCCCCCAGCCGAACGGCATGCGGTACCAGGCCATCAGGGCGAACAGCACCAGCAGCGAGATGGCGAAGTCCACCAGCGGGGACAGGGTGCTGGAGACCGGGATCAGCAGGCGAGGGAAGTAGACCTTCTTGACCATGCCGGAACTGCCCACCACGCTATTGGTGGCGCGGGTCAGCGCGGCGGCGAACAGGTTCCACGGCAGCAGGGCGCAGAAGGTGAACACCGGGTAGGGCACACCGCCCGAGGGCAGCTTGCCGAACCTGCCGAACACCAGGCTGAAGATCACCATCGTCACCACCGGTTGGATCACCGCCCACAGCACGCCCAGCGCGGTCTGCTTGTAGCGCACCAGGATGTCGCGCCAGGTCAGGAAGTACAGCAGCTCCCGGTAGCGCCACAGCTCCCGGACGTCGATCGGAATCCAGCCCCTGCGGGGCTCGATGATGGTGACGGGTGCGTCGGCGTCCATCAAACCAAGCAGCCGGTATCGCTACCGGCCGCCGTCGTCCATCGGTCAGTGGTTACTTGCAGCAGGGCCCGCCGTCCTTGTGCGCCTGTGCCTTGACGAGGCAGAGTTTCACGGCGATGGCCGCTAGCAGGAACAACTGGGCCATGTCGACATACGTGTTGTGCCTGATGTCCAGGAACTCCCGGGGTAGTATCCCAACCTTGGATATGATCCCGGTCAGAAAACTGGCCGCCGCCATCAGGATGAGCAGCGTTGTCAGGCGGATCTTCGGCATCGTCCTTCCTCCCTGTTTTGATTGTCGGTTGGTTTGGGCGTCCGTGTTCGGTATCCGTTCTCAGGCCGTCCCTGCGAGCCGACTATTCCGTCTGGATTCCCGATTTCTCGGGAATGACACACAGCAACGTCCCTCCGTGCCTCAGTGTCTCCGTGGCAAAAATCAGGCCCGCTCGGCCACTTCCTTATGCAGCAGCGCCACCAGCTCGTCCACCGTCAGCTGCCCGACGTCGCCCCTGCCGTGGCGCCGCAGCGAAACCCTGTTGGTTTCGGCCTCCTTGGCGCCGACGATGGCCATGCAGGGCACCTTGGCGATCTCGGCGTCGCGGATCTTGGCGCCGATCTTCTCGCCGCCCGGGTTGAGCGTGACCCGGAACCCCTGGGCCGTCAGCACCCCCGCCAGCTTGCGGGCGTACTCCCCCTGGGCGCTGGTGATGTTCAGCACCGCCACCTGCACCGGCGCGAGCCACAGCGGGAAGTTGCCTGCGTAGTGCTCGATCAGGATGCCGAAGAACCGCTCCAGCGATCCCAGCAGCGCGCGGTGCACCATGTAGGGCCGGTGCTTGGCGCCGTCCTCGGCCACGTAGGTCATGTCGAACTTCTCGGGCATGTTGAAGTCGAACTGGATGGTGGTGCACTGCCACAGCCGGCCCAGCGAATCGCGGATCTTGATGTCGATCTTGGGCCCGTAGAACACCGCCTCGCCCTCCATCCGCTCGGCCGCGATGCCGCGCGCCTGCAGCGCCTTGACCAGCGACTGCTCGGCCTTGACCCACATCTCGTCGGCGCCGGCGTACTTGTCCAGGCGGGCCGGGTCCCGCACCGACAGCTCGATCTTGACGTCCGTGAAGCCGAAGTCGGACAGGATCGACAGGGAGAAGTCCAGCACTCTGAGTATTTCCTCGTCCATCTGGGCCGGCGTGCAGATGATGTGGGCGTCGTCCTGGGTGAACCCGCGGACGCGAAACAGGCCGGCCAGGGTGCCGCTGCGCTCGTAGCGGTAGACCGTGCCCAGCTCGGCCCAGCGCAGGGGCAGGTCGCGGTAGGAGTAGTGGCCCGACTTGTAGATCATGATCTGCATCGGGCAGTTGACCGGCTTGAGGTAGTACTTGTCGCCGTCGATGTCCACGGGCGAGTACATGTTCTCGTGATAGAACTTGAGGTGGCCCGAGGTCTGCCAGACCCACTCCCGGCCGAGGTGCGGGGTGTAGACGATGTCGTAGCCTCCGGCGAAGTGCCGCTTGCGCCAGTGGTCCTCGACGATCGACCGCATCCGCGCGCCCTTGGGGTGCCAGCACACCAGGCCGGCCCCCAGCTCCTCGTGCAGGGAGAAGAGGTCGAGTTCCTTGCCCAGCCGGCGGTGGTCGCGCTTCTTGATCTCCTCCAGCTTGGCCAGGTGGGCGTCCAGCTGCTCCTTCTTGTCGAAGGCGGTGCCGTAGATGCGCTGCAGCATCTTGTTGCGCTCGTCGCCCCGCCAGTAGGCGCCGGCCACCGACAGCAGCTTGTAGTGCCTGATCCGGCCGGTGGAAGGCACGTGCGGCCCGCGGCAGAGGTCGATGAAGCCGCCCTGCCGGTAGCACGAGATGGTCTCGCCGGCCGGTAGCGCCTCGATCAGCTCGACCTTGTAGGTCTCGCCCAGCTGCTTGAAATGCTCGATCGCCTGGTCGCGCGGCATCTCCTGGCGGGTGACCGGCAGATCACGGAGCACGATCTCCGCCATCCGCGCTTCGATTTTTTTCAGGTCCTCGGCGGCGAAGGGCGTTTCGCGGTCGAAGTCGTAGTAGTACCCGTCCTCGATGGCCGGGCCGATGGCCACCTTGGTGCCGGGGTAGAGCTCGGTGACCGCCTGGGCCATCAGATGGCTGGCCGAGTGGCGCAACACCTCCCTGCCCTGGTCGGAGTCGAAGGTCAGCGCCGCGAACCTCGCGTCATGGCCGATCGGCGTTCCGAGATCGACCGGCGTACCGTCCAGCGAGGCGGCGAGCGCGGCCCTGGCCAGGCCCGGGCCTATGGACTTGATCACCTCGGCCGCGGTGGTCCCGGCCGGGTACTCCCGGACGCTGTCGTCCGGGAGGGTCAGCTTGATGGTGGCGCTCATGGGATTCCTTGTCCTGGCGATGTCCGGTTCTGCTCCTGGTTGGCGGGATCAGCCGGCGCCGGCACGGGCGCCATCCCGGTTAAAGCCTATATTACCATTGATTTATTGCCAATGCAAGCCTTTTTCGGCGTTTGCCGGCGGCGTTCCGTGGCGCCGCCGGCGGCGGCGCGCTCATTTCCGGTTTTTCTTCTCTTGACAAAGCCCGCCGAATATACTATCATATTTGTTCGCACCAACAACCAATGCAAGGAGGTCCCATGTCCCGTCCCATCCGCATCGCGGCCGTCGCCGCCGGTTGCCTGCTGTTGGCGGCAGCGCCCTGCCTGGCCGCGCCCTCCGGCGCCGCGCCGGCAGCCGGCCAGCCGGCATCCGCCCGGTCCGGCATGCCGTCCTCGTCCGGTTACGAGACGCCGGCCGCCTACGGCGGCGCCGAGCTGATCACGTTCTCCAACGGCATCGTCATCAACACCGACCTGGGCCAGCCCGACCTGCCGGCGAGCCTGACCATCGACGGCGACGCCCAGCGCGGGGCCGGCTACTACATCGTGCAGTTCTCCGGGCCGGTGCAGCAGGATTGGAAGCGGGACCTGGAGGCCCGCGGCGCCAAGATCCTGTCCTACCTCCCGAACTACGCCTTCGTGGTGCGGATGGACGCCGCCTCCCGCAACGGCGTGCTGGCCCACTCGGCAGTGCGCTGGGTCGGACCCTACCAGCCCGCCTACAAGATCTCGGGACAGCCCGGGCTCAAGGCCACCTCGGGCCGCCTGACCGCGGTCATCGCCCTGCACTACGACGAGAGCCTGGAACAGGCCCGGGCCGACCTCGAGGCCCTGGGGGCCGAGGTGCTGGAGGCCACTGCCTCCGAGCACAGCAAGCTGATCAAGGCCGAGATCGACCTGGCCGCGCGGGACCGCATAGCCAGCCTGACCGCGGTGTCGTGGATCGAGCCCTGGCACCCGCTGCGGCTGATGAACGACCTGTGCCAGTACGTGGTGCAGGACGGCGTGGCCGGCAGCCGCACCATCTGGGCCAAGGGCATCCGCGGCGAGGGCCAGGTGCTGTCCTCCAGCGACTCGGGCGTGCGCGTGACGCACAACATGTTCAACGACCCGGCCGTCTCGCTGACCACCTGGGGCGACTACCCCACCCACCGCAAGATCGTCGCCTACAAGCAGATCGGCGAGGCCACCTTCGGCGACGAGTCGGTCAACTATTACCACGGCAGCCACACCGGCGGCACGCTGTGCGGCGACGACTCGGTCACCGGCGGCGCCAGCGCCTACGACGGCATGGCCATCAAGGCCCGGCTGTACTTCATGGACGGCGGCGGCTCCACCTCGGGCATCTGGGGCTGGAGCGACCTGTCCTACCTGTTCGGCCCACCCCACGGCGGCGTCGCCGGCTACCCCGAGACCCGGGCTTACATCATGTCCAACAGCTGGGGCTCGCAGCAGACCACCGGCCCCATGCCCTACGACACCAAGTGCCAGACCCTTGACCAGTACACCTGGAACAACAAGGATTTCCTGCCGTTCTTCTCGCAGGGCAACACCGACGGCGGCCAGTACGTCGGCTCGCCGGCGGTGGCCAAGAACTGCGTGTCGGTGGGCGCCACCATGAACGGCACCAGCGCGGCCACGCTGGCCTCGTTCAGCGTCTACGGGCCGACCCAAGACCAGCGCCGCAAGCCGATGCTGGTGGCCCCGGGCAACAACCTGAACTCGGCCTACGGCGCCAACAACACCGGCTACACCACGATGTCCGGCACCAGCATGTCCTGCCCGGCGGCCGCCGGCGCCGCGGTGCTGGCCCGCCAGTACTTCACCGAGGGCTGGTACCCGTCCGGCGTCAAGACCCCCGCCGACGCCTTCGTCCCATCGGGCGCGCTGCTCAAGGCCGTGCTGCTGGCCGGCGCCGACAAGGGTACGCCGGTGATCCCCGACACCCGCTACGGCTGGGGCCGGGTCGACCTCGACAGCTCGCTGTACTTCTCCGGCGACTACCGCAAGCTGGCCGTGATCGACGACGCGGTGGGGCTGCAGACCGGTCAGTACAAGGAATACAGCATCTCCATCCCGGACAGCCTGTGCATCCTGCGCGCCGCGCTCTGCTGGACCGACTACCCGGGCATGCCGGGCGCCGGCCGGATGATCGTCAACGACCTCGACCTGACGGTGATCGACCCCTACGGCACCACCTACCGCGGCAACAACTTCACCTCCAGCCAGTCGAACACCAACGCCACGTTCGACACGGTCAACGTCGAGGAGAACGTCCGCCGCAACCGGGCCGCCTACCGCACCGGCACCTGGACGCTGCGGGTCTCGGCCCGCAACACGCCGCAGGGCCCCCAGCCCTACGCCCTGGCCATCACCGGCCCGGTGTCCGGGCCGCTGTCCTGGACCCCGGCGCCGCTGATCGGCATCCAGTCCAACACCGTGATCGACGCCGGCCAGTCGCGGCCCAACGCCAAGCTGGATCCGGGCGAGACCGACTCCATCCGGATCGTGCTGGTCAACAGCGGCCCGGTTGACGCCGCCGGCGTCACGGCCAAGCTGCGCACCGCCTCGGCCCACGTCACCAAGGTCGACACCACGGCCGACTACGGCACCATCGTCGCCGGCGGCGGCAGCTCGGCCGGCGACAACTTCCTGGTGACGATGTCGGCCGCCACGCCCGAGGGCACCACCATCCCCTTCGTGCTGCACTGGGAGGACGCGGCCGGGGACAGCGCCAACATCGCCTTCAACCTGGTGTGCGGCATCGCCCGCTACGCCACCTACGACCACAACGTCGGCAACGTGCTGCTGACGGTCACCAAGTGGGGCTCGCTGGGCTTCCTCAACGTGGCTTCCGGCGGCAACGGCTTCAAGTACCCGCAGGCCACCCAGTGGCTGTACCACGCCTCGTTCCTGGCCGGCAACGCCAACAACTACGTGGTCGACCGGTTCTACCCCAACACCGGCTTCACCGGGTCGGACAGCGCCAACACCGACTGGAAGTGCCTCACCCGGCCGGACAGCGGCGTCACGCCGATCGGCGCGGTGGTCTCGACCCAGGACAGCTGGGCCCAGTTCAACGACTCCAGCGCCTACTACGGCGGCGCGTCCACGGCCAAGGGCCTGACCGTCACCCAGGAGGGCTTCGCCTGGCAGGCGCCCTACGACTTCGTGATACTCAAGTACAAGCTCCATAACCGGGGCGGCACGAATCTGGCCAACATGTACGCCGGCATCGTGGCCGACTTCGACATGGGCACCTCGGCCGCCACCAACCTGGGCGAGGCCGACACCCTGGTGCGCTACGCCGCCTACCAGCGGCAGCAGTCGACAGACAACCCCTGCGTCGGCATCAAGCTGCTGCAGGGCACCTACGCCAACGCCGCGATGCTGCAGAACAACCACGTGTCGGCGTCCCGGCCGGGGTATGTCTACAGCACCGTCAACCTGTGGAACGACTCCACCGCCTACAAGTTCCTGCGCGGCGCCATCAAGCGGCCCAGCGCCCTGGCCACTGCCGACACCGCGGACTACTCGACCTTCGTCTCGGCCGGCCCGTTCACGCTGAGCTCGGGCGACTCGACGACCGTGGCGTTCGCCTTCGTGGCCGGCGCCAGCACCGCCGGCTTCTGGGAAATGTGCGATACGGCACAGACGGTGTACGACCGGACGTTCCTGGGCGTGGCCGGCGAGCCCTGGCGTCCCGCCCAGCCGCTGCGCGTCAGCCTGTCGCAGAACCGGCCCAACCCCTTCGGGGACGGGACCGTCATCAGCTACCAGCTGCCGGGGGAGACCGCGGTCAGCCTGACGATCTACAACGTGGCCGGGCAAGCGGTGCGCACCCTGGTCGACGGCCGCCAGCCGGCCGGCAACTACAACCTCAAATGGGACGGCCGCGACGACCGCGGACGGAAACTCTCGGCCGGCGTCTACCTCTACCGGCTGGACGCGGGAGCGTCCACGGCCACCAGGAAACTGGTGGTGGTGAAGTAACCGCTCGCAGCAACGGCAAGCCCCCCAGCGATGGGGGGCTTGTTCGTTGCCCGGCGCCCACGGCGGCGGTTGACAAATAGCGCCAATCATCGTATACTATGGCCCCATACCGCGCAGCGAGCACATGAATGTCATCGTCAACGGCAACGGCAGGGACCTGCCCGCGGGCACGTCCCTGGCCGGCCTGCTGGAGTCCCTCGGCCTGGCCGGCGCCCGGGTGGTGGTGGAGGTCAACGGCGCAGTCATCGGCAGGCCGCGCCACGCCTCGACGGCCGTCCGGGAAGGCGACCGCGTCGAAATCGTGCGGCTGGTGGGCGGCGGGTGACGTCCGCGCGGTCTCGGGAAAACAACACTGATGAATGCTGCAGCCGCTAGTCATACTATGGCATCAAGCACACTGGTCATCGCCGGGCGAGAGATCCGCTCGCGACTGTTCATGGGTACCGGAAAGTTCTCCGGCGGCGCCGTGATGGCGACCGCCCTGGAGGCCTCGGGCGCCGAGATCGTCACCGTGGCCCTGCGCCGGGTCGACCTGAGCGACCCCGGGGACGACATCCTGTCACACATCGACCGGGACCGGTACCTGCTGCTGCCAAACACCTCGGGCGCCCGCGATGCGGACGAAGCGGTGCGGGTGGCACGGCTGGCCCGGGAGGCGACCGGCATCCGCTGGCTCAAGCTGGAAGTCACGCCCGAACCCAACTACCTGTTGCCGGACCCGGTGGAGACGCTGCGCGCCGCCCAAACGCTGATCAAAGAGGGGTTCGTGGTCCTGCCCTACATCAACGCCGATCCGGTGCTGGCGCTGCGCCTGCAGGACGCCGGTTGCGCCGCGGTGATGCCGTTGGGCGCGCCCATCGGCACCGGCCGCGGGGTCAGGACGGCCGACCAGATCAGGATCATCGTTGAGCAGGCGGCGGTGCCGGTGGTGGTGGATGCCGGGCTGGGGCTGCCTTCGCACGTCTGCCGATCGTTCGAGCTGGGCGCCGACGCGGTGCTGGTCAACACCGCTGTGGCCGCCGCCGCAGACCCGGTCAAAATGGCCGAAGCGTTCCGGCTGGCGGTCGACGCATCGCTGCGGTGCCGCACGGCGGGGCCGATGGACGAACACGACCGGGCTGCGGCCTCCAGCCCTCTGACCGGCTTCCTGCGGTGAGCGGCTTCGCCGCCGAACTGGCATCGACCGACCGGGCGGCGCTGCTGGAGGCGATCGCTTCGGCCTCCGCCGCGGACGCGGAGCGGGCGATCGCCGGGGCCGACGGCGACGCGACGCTGGCTGCCGCCGCGATCCTGCCGCTGGTGTCGCCGGCGGGCGCGGCGCTGCTGGAACCGATGGCCCGGCGGGCGCGCGGCATCACCCTGCGCCGCTTCGGGCGCACGGTCTCGCTCTACGCCCCCCTGTATGTTTCCAACCACTGCGCCAACGCCTGCGTCTACTGCGGCTTCAACGCCGGCAACGACGTGGTGCGCCGGGCGCTGACGCCGGACGAGGTCCTCGCCGAAGCACAGCTGCTGCGGGACCGGCACATCTCCCAGCTGCTGCTGGTTACCGGTGAAAGCCCGCGTCATGCGGATGCCGCGGCCTTGTGCCGGATGGCGCGCGCCCTCAAGCCGCTGTTCCCCTCGCTGGCGGTGGAGGTCTATCCGATGGAAACGGACGAATACCGGGCCCTGGCCGGGGCCGGGGTAGACGGCCTGGCCGTCTACCAGGAAACATACGACCGCGGCACGTACGCCGCCGTCCACCCCTCGGGACCCAAGCGCGATTTCGACCGCCGGCTGGCGGCCCCCGAGCGCGGCGGCCGGGCCGGTTTCCGCCAGCTCGGCATCGGCGCCCTGCTGGGCCTGGACGACTGGCGGTTGGAGGCCTACTGGCTGGCGCGGCATGCGCAGTACCTGATGAAGCGGTGCTGGACCAGCCGGGTGTCGGTTTCATTCCCGCGGCTGCGGCCCGCGGCTGGCGGCTTCCAGCCCCCCCGCCCGGTGTCGGACCGGGAGCTGGCCCAGATGATCTGCGCCCTGCGGCTGGTGCTGCCGGACGCCGGGCTGGTCCTCTCCACCCGCGAGTCGCCGCAGTTCCGGGACAATATGGTGGGCATCGGCGTCACCAGGATCAGCGCCGGGTCCAGGACCGCGCCCGGCGGCTACTGCGACGGGCAAGGCGGCGCCGGGGGTCAGTTCGCGGTCTGCGACGAGCGGCCGGTGTCCGAGGTGGCGGCGGCCATCAGGGCCAGGGGCTACGACCCGGTGTGGAAGGACTGGGACGCCGGGTTCGAAACGGGCACGGCATGAACACGCGATCAGAACGGCTGTCGGCCTTCGCCGCCGTCGACCTCTACCCCGTCACCGACTCATCGCAGTCCCTTGGCCGGAGCGATGAAGAGATCCTCGACGGCATCATCGCCGGCGGGGCGCGGATCGTCCAGCTGCGCGAGAAGCATCTGTCGAAACGCGACCTGTTTGCGCTGGCCCGCCGGTTCCGCGAGACGACCGCCGCGGCCGGCCTGCTGCTGATCGTCAACGACCATTTGGACGTGGCGCTGGCCTGCGGCGCCGACGGCGTCCACCTGGGGCAGGACGACCTGCCGCTGGCGGCCGCGCGGCAACTGGCGCCGGAGCTGATCATCGGCGTGTCGACCCACGATCTGCCCCAGGCCCTGGCCGCCCAACAGGACGGTGCGGACTACATCAATATCGGTCCGATCTTCCCGACCGGGACGAAGCAGGTCCCCACCCCGCCCCGCACACCGGACGCCATCCGCGAAGTGGCACCCCATTTGACGATCCCCTTCACGGTGATGGGCGGCATCAACCGGGACAACATCGGCCAGGTGCTGGAGGCCGGGGCCCGCAAGGTGGCCGTGGTCACGGCGGTGACCACGGCGCCGGACGTCGCAGCGGCGGTGCGGGAATTGCGCGGCTTGATCCTGGCGCACGAATCCCTCGGTTGACTTTCTGCATCAAATTGTATAGAATCGACGCCCCGGACAACGCGCAAGGAGCAGCGACGTGTACAGCGAAAAGGTGATGGACCACTTCATGAACCCCCGCAACATGGGGGAGATCGAGCACCCGGACGGCGAGGGCATGGTCGGCAACCCGGTCTGCGGCGATATGATGAAGATCATGCTGAAGGTCGAGGACGACGTCATCACCGACGTCAAATTCAAGACCTTCGGCTGCGGCGCGGCCATCGCCACCTCCAGCATGGCCACCGAGCTGGTCAAGGGCAAGACCATCGCCGAGGCCCTGGCGGTGACCAACAAGGCGGTGGCCGAGGCCCTGGACGGCCTGCCGCCGGTGAAGATGCACTGTTCGGTGCTGGCCGAGGACGGCATCCGCTCGGCCATCAACGACTACCTGGTGAAGCACGGCCGGCCCGGGATCGAGCTCAAGCCCGCCGGCCATGAGCACGAGCATGATGAGCACGGCGAGCACTGATCAGCGCACATACGAAAAGCCCTCCTGACGGAGGGCTTTTTTGCGCGACCGGCGGCCGGTCAGCGGATGATGAGCATGCGCCTGGTATCGCTCCGGCCGCCGGTTTCGATCCGGTAATAGTACATCCCGGCGCCGACCTCGGCCCCCTGCTCGTCCCGTCCGTCCCATCGGGCCTCGTGCCGTCCGGCCGCCCAGGGCCCGTCGGCCAGCGTTCTGACCTTCTGACCCGCGACGTTGTAGACCGCCAGCCGCACGATGCCGGCCGCTGGCAACTGGTATGTGATCGCCGTCGAGCGCCCGAACGGGTTGGGCCGGTTCTGCGCGAGCAGGAATCTGCCGGCAACCTCGATCCCCGGCGGCTCCCCCGCCACCCCGGTGCCGGGGCCGAACGACAGGTCGTCGAAGTTGTCCCCCGCCGCGGCGTATCCCTTGACGTACAGCCGCAGGCAGGCGTAGGCCGCGCCCGCCGGCGCGGCCACGGTATCGGTGCGCAGAAAGTGGAAGGCGGGATCGTCGGCGGTCAGCCAGGCGCTGGACACCATGCTGCCGATCTGGGTGTCCGCGGCCGCGTACCACATCAGGCACAGCCGCACCTGGTTGCCTGCGCCGTCGTTCTTGCGGGCCCAGCCCGAGAAGCAGTACGGCTGGCCCGGCGTGACCGCGACGTCCTGGTGCGCCACAGCCGGCACGTAGTCGGTGAGCACCCGGGGTGTGACCCGGAGCGACCGGGATCCGGAATGGTGGACGGTATCCCAGGCCAGGGTTGCGTTCTCGGTGTCGGCCCAGGGGGCGGTGCCGGACTCGAGGCCGGGGTTGGTCAGGGCCCCGTGGACCGTCACCGGCTTGACCACGGTGGGCGCATCATCGGTCCAATCGCTGATGTAGCGGGTATCGTAGCTGCCGCCCGCCGGGCTGAGGTACGATTTGAAGTAGATCGAGGACGACGTGCGGGGCGCGGTCAGGTTGAAGACGTTCCAGATGCCGCCGTTGCTGTCGTTGAGCCCCGCCCGCTGCGCCGAGAACAGCACGGCGCCGGACCCGCCGTCGCAGACATCGACCGTAAATGTGTTGTTGGTCTGGTATCGCGACGTGGTGTCGCGGAAGGTGACGGTGTAGTAGTGCCCGGCGTCCACCGTGTCGGGGTAGTCGGCCAGGGACAGCCTGGTGTGGCGGCCGCGGGCGGTGACCAGCCACGAGGCCGTGTTGATGTTGACGTACCCGTTGTTGTAGCCCGGCCAGTCGTAACGGGCGTTGTCGCCGGGGTAGTTCCAGTACGCCCCGTGGTTGCGGTTGCCGGCCGGGTCGTTGACGACGATGGTGTGCTGACCGTCGATGTAGCCCCGCACGCACATCAGGTGGCCGGCGGATGTGATCCTGGTCGACAGCACCACCGGGTGGCCGGCGTCGACCTGCGCGGTAATGTCGGACCAGGAGACGGACCCGTCGAACTCGGAGCTGAGGTCGTGCTTCTGGATGTAGCTTTGGCACTTGTAGGCCCCGGCGCCGGTGCCGTGCTCGCAGCAATGGCCGTAGGCCCCGTGGGCCGGCGGGCCGGACGGCGGCGAGCAGGTGTCGTCGAAGACGTAGCCGCCGTAGGCGTAGATCTTGCTGTCGTAGTTGCCGTAGGGCGAGACGTGCGTGCCCGGCGGGTTGGCCCCGACGTGGATGGTCTCGTTCCAGACTGCATACCGGTGGTAGGAGCCGATGGCCATCAGGCACGAAGTCGGGCCGCAGGCGGCGCTGCCGTCGAACGAGTCGGGCGTGTCGTACACCTGGTGAATGTAGGGCATCCATCCCGGCACCATGCCCTTCGTCGCCCTGGCATCGGTGAAGCGCTCCCAACGCGGCAGGGTCAGGGAATCCAGCGGCAGCGCCGCCGCCCCTGTCACCTCCCCGCCCCGCACCCCGAGTTCGCCCGCCAGCAAGGACCCGTCGCCCAGCGACGCCAGCGCGATCCTGCCGACCGTGGACGCGGCCATGCCGGGGAAGGCGATGCCGTCGGCGGCCACGGCCGCCTGCGCGCCCGATTCCGCATCGGCCGCGACCAGCTCCGACCCCGCCAGCGCCATCGCCTGGTGGCGCTTGCGGGTAAACAGCACAGTGCGGCCGTCAAGCCAGCTTGGCGAACTGCCGCTGCCGAAGTTCGTCATGCCGCCGGCGGAAAGCTCGATCACCTGCACCGATCCGTCATTGGCACAGACCAGCAGCCGGCCGCCGGAGGGAGAGAACCGGGGGCCGAAAAGATCCGCCCCGGCCCGGGCGATCACCCGCTGCTCGCCATTCGCCAGGTCCACCAGCACGGCCTCCTGGCCGCGGCAGAATGCCGCCCGGCTGCCGCCGCGGTCGACGGCGATCTGGTTTACGTAACCGCCGATATCCCATCCCCGCCGGGTGCTCCCCGATACCAGCTCCAGCCGGCTGCCGCTGGTGACGACTACGGACGTATCGTCGAGCCAGGCAACCTGGCCCACCAGCGGGCCGGCGGCCACCACCTCGGCCGCACCGGAGGCGACATCGCGGACCATCGCGCGCTGGACGGCGCAGTCGACCTGCTTGTACCCGAGTTTCCTCCCGTCAGGCGACCAGGCAAACTGGTTCCCGGAGGCCCGCCCGGTGTTCAAGTCCGTGGTTTCGCCGGTCCGTGCATCATGCAGCAGGATCGTCGCGCCATCCTGGCGCCCGATCGCCAGATAGCGGCCGTCGGGCGACCACGACAGGTGGGCGAACGGCTCGTCCGGATCGAAAAGCCGGGCGCCGGCGCCGGCCCGGGCCGGCGCCGACCACACGGCCGCCGTCAGCAGGGACAGCGCCAATACCCGCCCAATCATCGTTCGCACCTCCATCGTTGGCTGGCATCCCAACCGATAGCCGCCGGCAGTCCGCGGCCCGGCGCCGGTCATCCTCGTCCGTCACCCGGGCCCAACGAGGGCCTTTACTTTTCCCGGGTTTTCTTGTATAATTACCGGCAGCGCGCTATTAGCTCAGTTGGTAGAGCAGCTGACTCTTAATCAGCGGGTCGAAGGTTCGAGTCCTTCATGGCGCACCAGAGAACGATCAAAGGCAACCCCAAGGGTTGCCTTTTGCGTTGTCGGGCTCCGGCTCAGCGGCCCATGATCTTCAGCTTTTCCCTGGCCCGCTCGATGTTGCGCCGGGCGTTGGCGTGTCCGGGATCGATCACCAGTACCCGCTGCCAATAGAAGAGGGCCTGCTCGTACTCCTCCTTGGTATAGGCGCTGATGCCCTTCAGGTACAAGTCGCCGGCGTCCCGTTTCCTGGCATTGGCCAACCGTGAAACGGCCTGTGCCAGATACTCGGCGGCGGCCTTGTTGTCCTTGTCGAGGGATAGCGCCATCTTCAACTCTACCTCGGCTTGGCCGTAACTACCCCGGTCGTACAGGCCGATGCCGTTGCGGGCGTAGGCGCCGGAGAGTTCCCGCATCGCCGTCGTGATGTCCTGCCTCTTGGCCAGGACATCGTCATTCCCCGGATCCAGGGACAGGGCGCGGTTCGCCTGGGCCAGGGCCGCGGACCACCTGCCCTGCGCCGCCAAGCGATCGGCCTGCTGGATGGCCTCTTCGACCTCCCGCCGCTGCAGCGCCCTGGTCATTTCGATCCAGGCCCGGGGCTGGGCGTGGTTCGGATCCAGCGCCAACGCATCGCTCCATTCCCCGATTGCCCGGGCATAGTCCTTGGCCGACAGCGCGGCCGCGCCGGCCCGCAGGCGCCGGTCCACCAGTACGGCCGTTGAATCGCCCGGCTCGCCGCCGGTGGGACGGACGGTGAACAGGGCATCGGAGACCTTGGCCAGCCATTCCCGGGCGACAGGGTGGTCCGGGTTGATCTCCAGCGCCCGGCTGAACTTGGCGATGGCGTCGATCGGCTTCCCCGCCCGGTAATCGGCCAAGCCGGAGGCCAGGTGCCGGCCGGCATCGCGCTCGTTGATCGCGGCCCGGGTCTCGACGCTGGCTCGCGCTGCGTCGCCGTAGGCCGGGTCCCAGATCAGCGCCAGGTCAAAGCTTGCCAGGGCCTCCTCCTGTTTGTCCGACCGCGCCTGGGCCAGTCCCTGCTGGTAGAACGTCTCGGCTGTGATCCGCGCCCGCCGCTGCAGTTCCGCGGCGATGATCCCCTCGCCGCGGTCACCGGGCGACGGCCGGCCGGGGCGGAACGACAGCGAGAAATGATGGGCCGGGCCCAGCGCACCATGGGAGGCGACGGCGTACTCCACGTCGTATCCCCTCACCCTGACGCCCAGGCCCCCGGTCAATCCGGCCAGGCCTCCGGCCGCTGCCAGGCCGCCCTTGTATCCGGCCCGCAGCCTGACACGTTCCCGGATGACGCCTTCGGCGCCGAGACGGCCGAACGGCGGCTGGCCGCGGAACGGCACCACCATGTCGCCGGAGAACAGCAGGGCATCGCCCGGCAAAACGTAGCTGGCTCCGGCCTGCAACCGGGCGGGCAGGGGAGAAGAGACGGCGGCAAACTTGATCCCGCTGCCCACGTTGGCGAGCGCGGCCCCGGCCCGCAGCCCCCTGATGCCGCTGATGACGCTGACCCCCACGTCGCCGGCCACCGCTGAGGCCCGGTCTGCGCCGATCGATTGGTGCAGGTAGCGAATCGTGGCCCCGGCCGCACAACGCCGCCCGAACGAACGGGCTGCCGAGACGGCCGGGGCCAATCCGACGGCGCTGAACGATGATAGCGGGACGGCCGACGGGACGATCCGTTCCTCCAGGCCGCCGAGGAACAGGCCCCGCACAGAAACGGCCAGCGCCAGCCGGTCGGTGCCGTACGCCGCGGCCAGTATTTCATGCCGGATCGACTGGCCGTATTCCGAATGGGCCATGGTGATCTCGGTCCCGCGCAGCCAGCCCAGTCCGCCGGGATTCCAGAACACGCCGCCGACGGCGCCGCCGTGCGAAACAACCGCCCCTCCCATCGCCACCGCACCGGCCCCGGCGTCAAGTGACAGGAACGAGGCGCCGCTGCCCGTGCCCTCGGCGCGCAACGCCGCCGGTACCAGCGCCAAGACCGTCAGTGCGCAGAGCGTTCGCTTCATCGCTCCCTACCTGACGATGGCGAATTTCTTATTGACCGAACGCTGCTCGCCGCCGACGTCGGCAGTCGCGGTCAACCGCAGCAGGTAGACGTCGCTGGCAACGCCGGTGATGTCCCAGACGATGGCATTCGAGGAAGCCTGGTGGGGCGGGCGTCCGCCCTCGCCCCGGCCGGTCAGGCGGGCGACCCGCCGACCGGCGATGGTGTACACCTCGGCCGTGACCTGGGCATTGGCATTGACGTAGTAATGGAAGTGGACCCGGTCGGCCCGGGCCGGGTTGGGCCAGGCGTAGACCAGCTCGTCCGGAAGGAAGGAACCCGCGGCATCAAGCCGGAAATCGCTGTACGCCGAGCCGCGGTTCGAGCAGCGGTCGTAGCCGGCGACCGTCAGCCGGCAGGCGCCGGCCGGGAAGCCGGCGGTGGGCAGGCTGGCCGCGTAGCCGCCGGAATCTCGGACCAGGACGACCGGCCGGAGGGCGCCGTCGGATGTCCGCAGCGTGCAGGCGGCCGCCGAATCGGGATGGAGCGGTTCGCTGGGCTCTGCGGACACCGACAGGACTGCGCCCACCGCCGGCGCCGCCGGCGACAGCTTGATGGCGAACGTCGGCGGGATGGTGTCAGCGCCGGCTTTGACGAAAACCGTCGAGTCGAACGCGCCCCACGTGTCGGCGGCATCGCGCCCGTGGAGGTAGACCCGGTGGAGGCCAGCGGCCAGTGAAGCGGTGAGTATGGTGTCGAAGATTTCGGCCTCGGGGCCGCCGAAGCTGTCGGCCGGGTGGACCGGCCGGCCGGTGCCGCTCGGTCCGACGCTGTCGATGAAATACTCGCCGCCGGCCACCATCCGGTTGTCGGTGATCCGCCCCGTCAGGACGGCAGGGCCCGCCTGCCAGACGGTATCGGGCGCCACGGCGATGGCGGCGACCAGTGGCGGCGCAATGTCCAGAAACGCGCTTGCCAGCTTCAAGCGTCCCCGGGTCAGGTCGCAGTAGGCGATGAAGACCGTGGAGTCGCTGCGCACCTTGCAGGAGGTGTGCAGGCCGACGATGCCCGCTGTATCCACCGCCTCCGTTAGCCAGGCCGAGCCGGCGTAACGCGCCAGGCGAAGATCGCCGCCGATGCGATCATGGTAGCTTACCAGCGGTTGGCCGCCCGGGCCCAGGGCCATGGAAACATGCCCGCCGGCCGCGCCGGTGTTGTCGACCGTATCCACCACCCACCCGGAGGGCTTGACCGCCCGCTTGATGCCTCCGGCCGCTGAATCGAAATAGGCGATGGCGGGGACGTCGCCGCTCAACACCAGGCTCGAATAGATGCCGGCGTCTAGGGCAGGGTCCGGATTCTCCTTGACCCAGTTGATGCCCTGCTGCCGGGCAAATTGTAGCTGCCGCTGGGTGTCCGAGTAGTAGCTGATGCGGGTTTGGTTGTTTCCGCTGTTGGCCACCGAAGTGTAGCGCCCGACGTCGCCGGCGGTGTCGATCTTGGCCAGGGCCCATGAAGCCGTCCTGGTGGCCAGCTTAAGGTCCCGGTTCGCCTGATCGTAGTAGCTGATCAAGGCCGTGGTCCCCAGCAGGCAGATCGAGGTGTACAGGCCGACGCCGGGGCCGGGGTCGGCCGTCTCAAGGGTCCAGCTGGCCCCGTTGAAATAACCGTACTTGAGCGACCGGTTGGTGGAGTCGTAGTAGCTGACCCGGGGATTGTTGTCAGGGCCGACAACGATCGCGCAAAACCGACCGACGTCTCCGGCCGTGTCGATGGCGCCGAGGCTCCAGGCGCCGCCGGTTCGCCGCGCGTACCGCAGGTCGCCGTGCAGCGAATCGTAATGGCAGACATGCAGCCCGCCCGCGGCGTCGATGGCCAGCGCTGCGAACCGGCCGGCGCCGCCAGATGAGTCGACGGTCTCGACGGTCCACGGCAGGGCCAGCGCCGCCGAGCCGGCCAGCGCCGCCGCGCACAGGACCATGCCGGTCATTTTTCTCATCGGTCTGCTCCGTCCGCAATCCTCTGGGCGATAACGAACGTGATGTCGTCCGCCTGCGGCTGGCCGCCGGTGAACGCCTCCAGCCGGGCCGCCAGCTCGCGTTTGATGGCCGCGGCGCCTTCGCTGCCGCTGCCGCGAATGATCTCCTCCACCCTCCGCTCGCCGAACTGCTCCTGGCCCGGGCCGACCGCCTCGGTCACGCCGTCGGTATAGGCCACGAACACCGCGCCTTCGCCGAACGCCTCCGACGCTTCCTGCAGCCGTTCGCCGAATGCCCGCTCGTCGGAGAAAGAGACGCCCAGCGGCTGGCCCGCGGTCTTCAAGGCCCGGATGGTGCCGTTCCCCGGGTTGTACAGGTACGCTGGGTTGTGGCCGGCGCAGCAGTAGCGGATGCGTCCGGCCGCCGGGTCGAGCACCGCGTAGAACAGGGTGACGAACATGTCCTCGGGGATGTCCTTCCGCAGCGCCGCGTGGACCGCGCTGATCAGGCCGTGGGGTGAATCGCAGCGCGCCGCCTCCAGCCGGATGATGCTCCGCAGCATCGTCATCACCATCGACCCGGCCACGCCCTTGCCGGAGACGTCGGCCACCACCAGCCCCAGGCGGCCCCCGCCGGTCTCGATGAAATCGAAATAGTCGCCGCCCACCTCGGCGGCCGCCCGGTAGAACGACGCCACCCGCAGTCCCGGCAGGGCCGGTTCGGCGCCGGGCAGCAGGGCCGTCTGGATGTCGCGGGCGATCTGCAGCTCCCTTTTCATCCGTTCCTGCTCGATCAGCTGCCGGCGCGCCCGCTTCAGCTTGACCGCCATCGCCTTCACCGCCATCGCGATCTTGCCGACCTCGTCCCGGCGGCTGGTGGCGATGGGCCGGTCGAGTTCCCCGTTGCCGATGGCCTCGATGTCGGCCGTGACCTGACGCAGCGAACCGATGATCAGCGATACCAGCAGCAGCAGCCCGGCCAGGCCGACCGCCATGATCGCGCCCGTCATCAGGGCGACGCCCCGCCTGGCCCGGGCGATCGCCTGCCGGATCGACTCCCGGCTGATCGCAACATGGGCCCGGCCGATGACCGTGCTGCCGACGGCGATCGGCAGGGCGATTTCGAACACCTCCGTGCCCTGCAGTGTCCGGTATTCCAGTATGCCCGCCGGGCCGCCGGCCGCAGGTTTCGAACCCGCCGGTTCGCGATGGACCGTGTTCACCAGGGCCACGTCCGTATGGGCCCAGATGGTGTTCCCGGCGTCGGTGATGAAGCAGGAAACCACCCCCTCGTTCCGGGCGGCGGCGTCGGTGACCAGCTTGGCCAGTGCCAGGTCGTCCCTCATCACCAGCGGGTCCTCCGCGGCCGAGGCCAGGCTGCTGCAAATCGCCCGGCCCCGCAGCTGGATCTCGGCGGCCAGGGCCGCCTGCTCATGGCGGGAGAAGTACAGGTATGCTGCGGACATCATTCCGGGCACGAACACCGCCAGCCACAGCGTGAACTTGGCCTTCAATCCCAGGCCGCCCCGGGGCAGGACCGTGATGCCCATCGCCGGCTCAGCCGTCCGCGGCCGGCCTGAGGTACTTGACCATCCG
>DDXR01000037.1:0-49750 GCA_002347565.1 bacterium UBP2_UBA2255
GGACTTCAAGGTGGCCGGCACCCGGGCCGGCATCACGGCGCTGCAGCTGGACATCAAGGTCACCGGCCTGACCCGGGAGGTGCTGAACGCGGCGCTGGAGCAGGCCCGGCGCGGGCGGATGCACATCCTGGACGTGATGGAGAAGACCATCGCCGCGCCGCGGGCGCAGCTGTCGGATTACGCGCCGCGGATCATCGGCATCATGATCCCGCCGGACAAGATCGGGCTGCTGATCGGCCCGGGCGGCAAGACCATCCGCGCCCTGCAGGAGGAGTACAAGGTCAAGATCGACGTCGACGACGACAACTCGGGCAGGGTGGCCGTGGCGTCAGTGGGGCTGGAGGGGGTGGCCGGGGCCGAGGCCTGTGCCGAGCGGATCAGGGCCATGACGGCCGAGCCCGAGATCGGCAGGATCTACCAGGCCAAGGTGGTCAAGATCATGAACTTCGGCGCGTTCTGCGAGTTCATGCCGGGGCAGGAGGGGCTGGTGCACATCTCCGAGCTGGACCGCAAGCGGGTGGAGAGGGTCGAGGACGTGGTCAAGGAGGGCGAGGTCATCACCGTCAAGCTGATCGGGGTCGACCCTGACAACGGCAAGGTCAAGCTGTCGCGCAAGCAGGCGCTGAGCTAGGAACCGAACCACGAAGCATGCCCTGAGCCTTTCGGCAAAATCAGGATAAACTCTGGCGACGGGGCACAACGCACGAAGAATGCTTTTCCGGTGAATCGGGAAAATCCTCGTCTGAAATGGCGAGGATTTTCCGTTAGCTCTGTCGCGCAAGCAGGCCCTCAGTCAAGCGCCAAAACACGAAGGCGCCAAGGCACAAAGACCTCTCCGATCCAATAGCAACGCATTCGGGGCAGCCGGGAGCACAGCCGAACGGCGGGGCTCCCGGCGTTCGCATCCTGCCGTTCCGCTGCTTGACTACGACCGGCGTGCGGTGGCGCTGCCGGCCCCGGCGATCAGGCGGTGGAGGCACACGGCGTTCCGGCACAAACCGCTGGCCCGGCTGTCAAGCCGATCGAGCGAAAAATAGGGGCGATTCCGGCCCGGCGAACGGCCCATCGCGGTTGCCTTCCGATGATGGTTGACAAACGGCGCGTTTATGGCTATATTTACTGGTGACGGCAGCCACCTGATCCTGATTTCACATCCCCATGCTGTGCGACAACTGCAAAAAGAACCAATCGACCATCCGCTACACCGAGATCCGCGGCGGCGCGTCGCATACCAGGAACCTGTGCGAAGACTGCGCCCGCAGCGCCGGCTTCGCCGACCCGCTGGAGCGGACCGTGCTGTCGCTGGGGGGCGCGGTCTCGGACGCCATCCGCTGCCTGCGGGAGCGTGCGCAGGAACAGCCGGCTGGCCAGTGCCCGGCGTGCGGATGCGCGGTGGCCGATTTCCGGCGGACCGGACGGCTTGGTTGTCCCGAGTGCTACCGGGCCTTTGCCACGATCCTCGGCCCGATGCTGGTGAAGGTCCACGGCGCCGGGCGCCATCTGGGCAAACCTGCCGCCCCGGCCCGGAGCGGCGCCGCGTTGCTGGACGGGCGCCGCTGCCAGGCGCTCCGGCGGAGGCTCGACGAGGCGGTCGAGCGGGAGGAATTCGAGCTGGCGGCCCGGCTGCGGGACAAGCTGCGCGAGCTGGAGCAGGAGGTCGCGGCGTGATCCTGCCGGATTCCGGCGTCGCCGGCCTGCTGGCGCGGCCGGCGTCCTGGTTCGGCGACAAGGGGGGCGCGGATGACGTCGTAATCGCCAGCCGGGTGAGGCTGGTACGGAACCTGGCCGGCCGGCCGTTCCCGGGACGGGCCGGCGACGCCGCCCGGCTCGAGGTGCGGCAGATGGTGCGCGAAGCCGCCCGCCGGTCGGGCTTCCTGGCTGGCGGCGCCTACTGGCCCGGTGAGGACCTGACGCCGGTCGATCGGGCCGCGCTGGCAGAGCGCCGGCTGGTGAGCCCGGGCTGGGGCGGCGAGCGCCCGGGCAGCGGCGTCGTGGTCGATCCCGGCCAGAGCCTGTCGCTGGCAGTCAATGGCGGGGACCATTTGAGCTTCCAAAGCCTGGTGCCGGGGTTCGACCTGATCGAAGCCTTTCGCATGGCTGACCAGCTGGATGACCAGCTGGCGGCTTTGTTGGGGTTCGCGTTCGACGACACCATGGGGTTCCTGGCCGCCGACCCCGGCGACGCCGGCACCGGGCTGCGGGCCTCGGCATTGCTGCATCTGCCGGCGCTGGTGCTGACCGGCGCGCTGGAGCGCGCCGGAGAGACCGCGGCCGAGAGCGGCGCCGCTCTGGCCCCCGGCTGGTCAGGCGCTGCCGGCGACCTGTTCGTGGCGGCCAACCGGTCCGCCCTGGGCAGCACCGAACTGGAGATCATCGAGCTGGTGGAACGGGCCGTCCGGCAGATCGCCGACCGCGAGCGCCGGGCGCGCCAGAAGCTGGCGGAACGGGAGCGTGCCGAGACGGAGGACAAGGCCTGGCGCGCATCGGCCATCCTGTCCAGCGCGCGGATCCTGGGCGGCGACGAGCACCTGAATCTTTGCTCGGCCGTGCGGCTGGGCCTGGCGCTGGGGCTGGCAGGCGGACCTGCGTTGCCGGCGCTCAACCGGTTGCTGGCGGAGACGGGCCCGGCCCACCTGCAGCTGCGGGCGGGCCGGGCGCTGGATGCGAGGGAGATCGACCAGGAACGGGCCGGACTGGCGCGCCGCGAATTCGGAGCCGCTGGCCGGCCCCGGGCGCCCGGATCGTGATGCCGGAGTCCCGGCACGCACAATAAATCGGAAGGAAGCATGAGCCATCCCAAGGACAGCCGGTTCACCGACCGGGCCAAGCGGATTCTGTTCATGTCGCGCGAGGAGGCGCGGCGCCTGCAGCATGACTACGTCGGCACCGAGCACCTGCTGCTGGCCGTCATCCGCGAAGGAGAGGGCGTGGCGCCGGCCGTGCTGCAGAATCTGGGCGTCAATTTCGACCATCTGCGCCGGAGGGTCGAGGATCTGGCGCCGCCGGCCGGGGGAAGCCTGATGGCCGGCGACATGCCGTTCAACGCGTCCGCCCGCCGGGCCATGGAGTACGCGGTGGAGGAGGCCAAGAGCCTCAGCCACAACTACGTGGGCACCGAGCACCTGCTGCTGGGACTGTTGGACGAGCCGGACGGCATCGCCGGACGGGCCCTCGGCTTTTTCGGAGTCGACAGCGACCGGGCCCGGGCCGAGATCCTGCGCCTGCTGGCCGGCGAACCGGCCCCGGCCGGCCTGCCCCGGTCCGGCGCCGACCCGCAGAGCAAGACGCCGGCGCTCGATTACTTCTGCCGCGACCTCACCGGCCTGGCGCGCGAGGGCGCCCTGGACCCGGTGATCGGCCGTTCCGGGGAGATCGAGCGGGTGATCCAGATCCTGTCTCGCCGCAAGAAGAACAACCCCGTGCTGATCGGCGAGGCGGGCGTGGGCAAGACCGCCATCGTCGAGGGCCTGGCCCAGAGGATCGTGACGGCCGAGGTGCCGGAGCAAATCGCCGGCAAGCGGGTGCTGGCGCTCGATCTCGCCGCCGTGGTGGCCGGCACCAAGTACCGGGGCCAGTTCGAGGAGCGGCTGAAGGCGGTGATGAACGAGCTCAAGGCGGCCCGCGACGCCATCCTGTTCCTGGACGAGCTCCACACCATCGTGGGCGCGGGCGGGGCCGAGGGAGCGCTGGATGCCTCCAACATGCTCAAGCCGGCCCTGGCCCGGGGCGAGCTGCAGTGCGTCGGCGCCACCACCATGGACGAGTACCGCAAGCACGTGGAGAAGGACAAGGCGCTGGAACGGCGCTTCCAGATGATCATGGTCGACCCGCCCACGGTCGACCAGACCCGTGCCATCCTGGAGGGCCTCAAGGGGAAGTACGAGGAGCACCACCGAGTGCGGTATACGGCCGAGGCCGTCGAGGCCGCGGTGGCCCTGTCCGACCGTTACATTACCGACCGCTGGCTGCCCGACAAGGCCATCGACGTCATCGACGAGGCCGGCTCGCGGGCCAACCTGTCGGTCAGCGAGACCCCGCCCGAAATCAGGGCCCTGGAGCGCGACGTGTCCGAGATCATCCAGGCCAAGAAGGCGGCGGTCAACAACCAGGACTACGAGGGCGCGGCCGGGCTGCGCGACCGGGAGCGGGCCCAGAAGGAGGAGATCAAGCGGCTCCAGTCCGCCTGGAAGAAGAGCCGCGACCAGGTGCGGGTGACGATCACGGCAGAGGACATCGCTTACGTGGTGTCGCGCTGGACCGGCATCCCCATCGTCAAGCTGGAACAGGGCGAGTCGGCCCGGCTGCTGGCAATGGAGGGGGAGCTGGCCAAGCGGATCGTGGGCCAGGGCGAGGCGCTGGCGGCGGTGTCGCGGGCGGTGCGACGCACCCGGGCCGGCATCAAGGACCCGCGCCGCCCCATGGGCTCGTTCATCTTCCTGGGACCGACCGGNNGCGCTGATCCGGGTCGACATGTCGGAGTACATGGAGAAGTTCGCGGTGTCCCGGATGGTGGGGGCGCCGCCGGGGTACGTCGGGTTCGAGGAGGGCGGGCAGCTGACCGAGAAGGTGCGGCGCCGGCCCTATGCCGTGGTGCTGCTGGACGAGATAGAGAAGGCGCATCCCGACGTGTTCAACATCCTGCTCCAGGTGCTGGAGGACGGTCATCTCACTGACTCCTACGGCCGCAAGGTCAGCTTCAAGAACACGGTGCTGATCATGACCTCCAACCTGGGGGCGCGCGAGATTGGCAAAGGAGTCAGCCTGGGTTTCCAGCGGGCCGGCCAGGCCAGGTCCTTCGCCCACATGAAGGACACCGTGCTGGCCGAGCTGAAGAAGGCCTTCAACCCCGAGTTCCTCAACCGGGTGGACGAGGTGGTGGTGTTCCACGAGCTGGGACGGCCCGAGATGGAGCAGATCGTCGAGATCCTGGCCGGCCAGCTGGCCGGCCGGCTGGCCGAGAAGGCGGTCCGGCTGCGGCTGGCGCCCGGCGCCAAGGACCTGCTGGTCCGCAGGGGGTTCGACCCGGCCTACGGCGCCCGGCCGCTGAAGCGGACCATCCAGCGGATGCTGGAAGACCCGCTGTCCGATGAACTGCTGAAGGGGACGGTCAAGCCGGGCGATCTGGTCGAGATCGCCGCCGCCGGCGACGCGCTGGCGTTCCGTCCGGCCAGGCCCCGTCCGGCGGCGGGGAGGAAAAAGCAGGGGTAACGCGCCCAGGACCGGGGTGGGGAGGCGAGTGAAGCCGGAACAAACCGTTCCGGCTTCTCGTATTGATACGTACGGCCCGCAGTTCACGGGCCCCCGGCGTTTTGCGGTTGACTGTTGCCGCCGGGGGTGTTATAATCATCATTCAACAACCACCGCCAGGACCAAACTAATGAGAATTTCCGCGCTCCCGCTCCTTTGGGCGCTCTTCCTGCTGCTGGGAACCGCCGGCGCCGCCACGGTCTCCTCGCTGCGGGTCGAGGGCAACGACCGGATCGACGAGGCGACCATCATCAACAGCTCGATGATCATCTCCGGCGACGAGTACGACCCGGTGCGGGTGTCGGAATCGATCAGGAAGATCTACGGCCTGGGATACTTTTCCCACGTGTCCGCCCACGCCGACACCGCCTTCGGGGGCGTGGTCCTGACCTTCGAGGTGGCCGAGAAGCCCCTGGTCGAGCGGGTGGAGATCCTGGGCAACAGGAAGGTCAAGACCAAGGACATCGAGGAGAAGCTGCCGATCGGGTCCGGCAGCTTCCTCGACCGCAAGGGCGTCAACGAAGCGCGGGAGCACATCAAGTCGCTCTACCAGGAGAAGGGCTACTACAGCGCCGAAGTGGCCGACACCCTGATCGAGTCGGGTAAGCGCTACGTGGTGCGGCTGACCGTGGCCGAGGGCGTCAAGCAGCGGCTGGCCGCTGTCGACTTCCAGGGCAACGACCATCTTGCGCCCGGGAAGATCGTCAAGGCGATGAAATCGAAGCCCCGCGGCTGGTTCTGGACACTGAAGGTGATCCCCTGGTGGCGCAGCGGCAGCTTCCATCCGGACACGCTGCGGGACGACGAGCAGCGGATCCAGCGGCTGTACAAGAACCACGGCTACGTCGAGATCGGGGCGGCGCTGGATTCCCTGTCCTACAACGCCTCGCGCGACCGGGTGACAGCCCATTACTCGGTGGCCGAGGGCGTTCGCTACCGGGTGGGCCGCGTCGCCATCGCCGGCAACGACAAGCTGCCCGCCGACCTGCTGAACCGGATGGTCGAGCTGAAGCCCGGCGCCGTCTACTCGGCCGACGACGCCGACAAGACGCTGGAGAGCCTCTACGCCGCCTACACCGAGGAAGGGTACATCTACTGCAGCATCACGCCCCAGGAGGAGCTGCGGGACTCGACGGTCGACGTCAGCTACGCCGTCACCGAGAACCAGCAGGCCTACATCAACAAGGTCATCATCAATGGCAACGACCGGACCCGGGACAAGGTGATCCGGCGCCAGCTCAAGGTCCAGCCCGGCGACCTGTTCCGGCGCTCCCCGGTGATGCGCAGCCAGCGGGAGATCTACTCGCTGGGGTACTTCGAGGACGTGCGGATCAGCTCCCAGCGGGCCGACACCCTGGGCAACATCGACCTGATCTTCGACGTCAAGGAAAAGCAGGTCGGCCAGTTCCAAGTGGGAATGAGCTACGGCCAGGTCGACAAGCTGGTCGGCTTCGTCCAGATCTCCTGGCCCAACCTGTTCGGACGGGGGCAGGAGCTGAACTGGCGGACCGAGTTCAGCAGGAAAAAATTCAACTTCGAGCTGGGGTTCACCGAGCCTTGGCTGTTCGACACGCCGACCTCGGCCGGCTTCGACCTGTTCCACACCTACAAGAGCTACGACATCTACGACCAGCGGCGCACCGGCGGCACCCTGCGGCTGGGCCGCCCGGTCCCGTGGCTGGACTACACCAGGGCCTACTGGTCGTACACCCTGGAGCGCATCAACATCAGCAGCGTCGACCAGCTGTACCAGCAGTACATTTCCACCACCGGCTATCCCAAGATCAGCTCCCGCACCAGCGTCACCCTGGTGCGCGACAGCCGTGACCGGCCGTTCAACGCCAACCGGGGCACCCGCACCGTGGCCTCCAGCCAGTTCGCCGGCGGCGTGCTGGGGGGCAAGGTCGATTTCCAGAAGTACGTCCTGGAGCACCGCCGCTACCAGCCCCTGTTCGGGAAGTTCGTCGGGATGGCCCGGGCCCGGGGCGGCCTGGTCGACGGCTACGGCAGCCCGTCCTCGGTGCCCCTGGACGAGGCCTTCTTCATCGGCGGCATCGGCGACGACGGCGTGCGCGGCTATCCGGACCGCAGCCTCAACCGCAGCGTCATCAACCGGGCGATGCTGGTGGGCAACGTCGAGGTCAAGTACAGCTTCAATCCCAGCGTCTACCTGCTGACCTTCGCCGACGCGGGCCAGTCATGGACCAACCTGCGCAAGAGCTCGCTGCAGAGCTTCTACAAGGGCGCGGGGCTGGGCGTGCGGGCCGAGGTTCCGATGCTGGGCGTGCTGGGCCTGGACTGGGCTTGGGGCTTCGACCGCAAATGGATGGGCTACAAGGACAACTGGGAGCTCCATTTCCAGATCGGGACGACATTCTGATCCGCGGGGATTTCCCGCGCGGCGCGGCCGCGCCACCACCCGCATCCTTGACGCCTTCCGGGGGACGCACATGAAACGCCGGTTGACCCTGCTCGCCGCGGCCGCCTGCCTGACCTGCCTGTGGGCCGGGACGGGCGGCGCCCAGAAGATCGGGTACGTCAATTCCGATTCGCTGTTCGCCCGCTACCGCGGCGCCGCCGACATCCGCCAGGAGCTGGTCCGCGCCCAGGCGGTGTGGAACCAGGAGATCGCGGCCCGCCGTCAGCAGATCGACTCGCTGCAGCGGGCGCTGGATGACCAGTTCCTGGTGGTCTCCAGCGAGCGCCGCAAGGCCCGCCAAGATGAGATCGCCGCCCGGCGGCAGGAGCTGGAGGCGCTGGTGCGGGAGATCTACGACCCCAAGGGCAAGGCCGACCAGAAGAACCGCGAGCTGTCCAAGCCGATGGTCGACCGGATCGGCGCGGCGGTGCGCAAGGTGGCCCTGGAGAGCGGCCTGCAGATGGTGATCGACGCGGCGGCGGGCGCCCTGGTCTACGCCGCCAAGGACCTGGACATCACCGCCGACGTGATCGAGGAACTGGAGCGCGAGGATGGCGGCGCGGCGCGGTCCCTGCCGGTGATCGCGATCTACCCCTTCAAGGAGGCGGACGCCGAGGCGGTCCGCAAGAGCTACGGCAAGACGCTGCTGCCCTACCTGCACGGCGCGCTGGACCGCACCCGGGCCGCCAGGCCGGTGGCACTGCAGCAGCTGCAGCAGCTGCTCAAGGACAAGGGGATGGAGCGCGCCGAGGTCACCCAGGCCCGGGGGCTGGAGCTGGCCCGGATCCTCAACGCCCGCTTCTTCGTGCTGAACGCGGTCGCGGCCGAGGCCGGCAGCGGGCGGATCACCGTCACCGCCCGGCTGTTCAGCGTGGACAGCAACCTGCTGGTGGCCGAGGAGCAGGAGATCGCGCCCGACGACAAGGGGCTGGCCTCGGCCTGCGAGCGGCTGGCGGCCAAGATCACCGCCAGGACCGGCCAGCCGTGATCAGTCTCAGCGCCGGCCGGGTGGCCGGGCACTGCGGCGCGCGACTCGAGGGTCCCGACGTCGAGCTCACCAATCTGGCCGGGCTGAAGGAAGCCGGGCCGGGCGACCTGGCCGTGCTGCACAATCCCCGCTACGCCAAGTTCCTGGCCGAGACCAGGGCCTCGGCCGTGATCGTCCGGCCCGAGCACGTCCAGCACGCGCCGGCCGGCCGGACGCTGATCGTCACGGACAACCCCTACCTGTGCTGGGCCAAGGTGATCGCGCTCTACGCCGAGACCATCCGCGTCAAGCCGGTGCCCGGCATCCATCCCACGGCGGTGATCGACCCCTCGGCTGCGATCGACCCCACCTGCACGGTCGGCGCCCACGCGGTGATCGACGCCAACGCCGTGATCGGCCCCAACACGGTGGTCTACCCGCTGGTCTACGTCGGCCGCAACACCAAAATCGGCCGGGACGGGCTGGTCTATTCCAACGTGGCCATCCGCGAGAACTGCACCATCGGTGACCGGGTGATCGTCCACTGCGGCAGCGTGATCGGCGGCGACGGATTCGGCTACGCCCAGGACGGTGCCAGGCAGTTCAAGATCCCCCAGGTCGGCACCGTGGTGCTGGAGGACGACGTCGAGATCGGCTGCGCCTGCACCATCGACCGCGGCGTGTTCGGCCCCACCACCATCAGGCGCGGCACCAAGCTGGACAACCAGGTGCAGGTGGCCCACAACGTGACGGTGGGCGAGGACACCCTGCTGATCGCCCAGAGCGCCATCGCCGGATCCACCACGGTCGGGGACCGAGTGGTGATGTCGGGGCAGGTCGGCGTCCACGGCCACATCCGCATCGGCAACGACGTGATGATCGGCGCGCAGGCCGGGATCACCAAGTCGGTGCCCGACGGCATGAACGTTTCGGGCTACCCGGCGCTGGAGCACATGAAGGCCCGGCGGCGCGAGGCCGCGGCCATGATGCTGCCGGAGTACCTCAACAAGATCAACCGGATGGAGAAGCGCATCGCCGAGCTGGAGGCCAAGCTGGGGATCGAAGCCAAGCCCAAGTGATCGGTCGTGTCATTCCGGCGAAGGCCGGAATCCAGATATGAAGAAGCCCCGCGATGAGCGGGGCTTCTTCGTTTATAGTTCAATGCGGCTATCAGCGTGGGATGATCAATGATTTGCCCATTCTCATGTTTTTGGGTCTCAATCGAGACAGTTGCGCTAACTGTGCATTGTATTCGGCAATATCCCACATCCAGGCTTCTTGTATGCAGTAATCAGTGTCATACAGAATCCAAATCAACTTATCCCAATTGATGTTTTTAGGTTTAGGTGCCAATGTTACTTGGCTTCCCGGTCTACCACTTGGCCTGTTCGCTTTAATCTGGTATCTGATGCCTTTCCAAATAATGTCGGCCCCTTTTGATACGGCGCTACGACCTCTCATGAAGTCAGAGTATTCATCTAGTGGCATGCCGACAAGAACTGCCGCATCGTATTCAGATAAGGCCGAGGTGATGGCGGGTGCTACGCCATACTTGGATTGCCATTCCAAAGCAATATTGACCAGCTGTTGGCGAAGTTGTTCGGCGCTCATAAGTGTCTCTTAGTAATGAAAGCCCATTACCCCTTGATCACCGCCAGCGGCGTCAGCTCGGTCACGACTTCCACCAAATCCTCTTGGTCGCGCATCACCTGCGCGATGTCCTTGTAGGCGCCGGCGGCCTCGTCCAGGTCCTTGACCCCGCGCAGGGAGTGGATGATGCCGCGCCGGTCGAGGTCCCGCTGTTCCTTTTCCAGGTTCAATTGCCGCCGGGCCTGGTTGCGGCCCATCCGGCGGCCGGCGCCGTGGGAGCACGACATGAACGACTCGGGGTTGCCCTTGCCCCGCACCACGTAGCTGGTCGCGCCCTGCGAGCCGGGGACCAGGCCGGTCTGGCCCGCTGCCGCCGCGGTGGCCCCCTTGCGGTGGACGACCACCTCCGCGCCGTAGTGCGTCTCGACCGCCGCGTAGTTGTGGTGGATATTTATCGTTTCGCCGAACGAGGCCGGCAGGACGTCGAGCAGCGCCTGCTTGACGTTCTCGACCATCCGGAAGCGGTTCTCCTTCGCGAAGTCCAGCGCGAAGTTCATCGCGGCCAGGTAGTCGCTCGCTTCCTTCGTATCCATCGGTAAATATGCGAGGTCGGCGTCGGGCAGCGAGTAGCCGCGCGACTCGCAAAGGCGGCGGGCCTGTCGGTGGTACTCGGTCGCCACCTTCAGGCCGAAGTTGCGCGAGCCCGAGTGCAGCATGATCCAGACGGCCCCGTCCGGGCCGCGCTGCAGCTCGATGAAGTGGTTGCCGCCGCCCAGCGTCCCCAGCTGGAAGCGCGCGGCGTCCAGCTCCCGCTGGATCACCGGCAGGTCCGGAGCGCGGTCGAACCCGGACCATTCCTCCCGGTGCCTGTGGTGGGCGAATCCCAGCGGCACCCGCGAGCGGACGCCGGCCAGCACCGTCTTCAGCGCCTCGCGGTCGATCCCTCGCAGCGACGCGCGCACCGCGCACATCCCGCAACCGATGTCCACGCCCACGGCGTTGGGCACCACCACGTCCCGCGCCGCCAGCACCCCGCCGATCGGCATGCCGTAGCCCTGGTGGCAGTCGGGCATCACGGCGATCCACTTGAAAGCGAACGGCAGGTTGGCCAGGTTTTTCGCCTGTTGCAGCGCGCCCGCCTCGATGTCATCTAGCCACAGCTTGATCGGCAGGGGCTCGGTGTCGACGATCCGTCTCACCGTCCCGCCGCTCGATCGCGTTGCGTCGCGATGTCGCCGATCACCGGTACAGGTCCCCGTCGAGGTATTTCAAACCAGTGTCGACGACGATGGTCACGATCCTTTTGCCGGGACCGATGGTCTTTGCCCGCTGCAGCGCCGCCCAAACGTTGGCCCCGGAGGTGGTCCCGCCGAAGATGCCCTCCATCCGCGCCAGCTTCCGCGCGGTGTCATAGGCGTCCTCGTCCGACACCTGCATGATCCCGTCCGCCAGGTCAAGCCGGCAGATCGCCGGCACGAATCCCGCGCCGATCCCTTCCAGCTTGTGGGTGCCCGTCGTGTCGCCGCCCGACAGCGAGCGCACCTGCAACGGTTCGATGGCGATGCATCGGATGCCAGGGATCTTCTCCTTGAACACTTCCGCGTTGCCGGAAAAGCTGCCACCGGTCCCGACCCCGGTGATGAACTCGTCAATGCCGGTCCCCAGCGCGCCGATGATCTCGCGGGCCATGGCGTGGTAGGCGTTGCGGTTGTCGGCGTTGTTGAACTGGTCGGTCCAGAACGTGTTCGGACGCCGGCTCAGCTCACGGGCGCGCTCGACCAGCGAGTCGATCAGCCTGGCCGTGATCGACCCGTCCCCGCTGGGGACGATGTCGAGCTCCGCGCCGAAGGCCCGCATGGTGCGGAGCTTCTCCGCGGCGAAGGCGTCCGAGGACACGAAGTGCGCCCGGTAGCCCTTGGCGGCGCAGACCATCGCCAGCGAGCTGCCGGTGCTGCCGCCGGTGTACTCGACCACCGTGCCTCCGGGCGCAAGCTGTTCCCGCCGCTCGGCCCCCTCGACCATCGCCAGCGCCATCCGGTCCTTCATGCTGCCGGTGGGGTTGGCGCCTTCCCACTTGACGTAGATGTCCGCGCAGCCGGGCTGGGACAGCCGGTCCAGCTTGAACAACGGGGTGTTTCCGATCCCATTCATCGAGGCGGCTCCGATCGTATCGTTTTGACGGCGTCCTGCTGGGCTCGGGATCCCGGCACGGTCAGCGCAGGGTGTCCACGGCCAGGAACTCGTAGAGGTTCTCATCGGCGTCGAGCAGGTATCCCAAGCAGGAAGGCATCGGCACGCCATTGTCGTCGGAAAAAATCCCCCAGCGGCTCCGGAAGTTGTCCGTCACGGCGGGCAGGAACAGCGCCGGCGCCAGGAACCGGTTGGTGATCGATTGTCCGACATGGAAATGGACGTGGCAGCCGATCCCGGCGCCGGGCGGCAGATACATTCGGGCGATGATGTCGCCCTTGCGGACCCGCTGGCCGGCCGCGACGTTGATGAACTGCCGGTAGAAGCCGGCCGACGGCTCGACGATCATCGGCTCGATGCCGTAGCAGAGGATGAACAGGGTGTCGCCGTTCCTGGCGAAGGCGATCTCGACGCCGTAGCGGTCGATCGCGCCGTAGTGGAAGGAGGTGTCGACCCGGTGGATGACGCCGTCGACCGCAGCGTAGATCGCGGGGTAGTTGGCGGGTGCGGCGCCGCCGGCGGGCCAGGCGGTGTCGGAGTTGTTCCAGTGGACGTGGGCGCCCTGGTGCGGCGTGTTGGCCCGCCGGCCCTTGAAGGGATGCCCGGCGTCGACCGTCGTAAGGTCGACGATGAAGCGGTCGGAGCGGGCGGTGCGGACCTGCTGGATGGTCGGCAGGTTCAGGGCGGTGGTGTCCTGTTCCTGCGGCGGCTCCTGTGGGTCGTCCTTGCAGCAACCGGCGGCCAGCGGCAGCGCGACAGCGGCGAACATCAGTAAGCGATGAATGACGATCATACGGTCTCCGATATCGGTTGAATACGCAAAGCATCGGCACCGGCGCCGCCGACGAAACAACCCCGCCGGCGGCGAGGCTGTTCCTGGTCGAGTGTCATGTCCTCCGCGCCGGCATTGTTCAGCGCAGCGAGTCGGGGCTGGAAAGCGAGCCCTTGTCCATCTGCTCGAAGTTCCAGTCGCGGGACTGGATGTTGACGCTCTGGAGCTTGTGGAGGTCACAGGTGCGGTCCGGCGCGCTGCCGGTGACGTAGCACTCCTTCTTGGGATGGGGGCAGGCTGGCGTGGCCAGCAGCCCGGTCTCGGTGCAGATGGTCAGCCAGCTGATGTTGCCGGGCGCGGTGAAGGCGGTCGCGGGCATGCCGGCGGTCGCGCGCTTCATGAAGTCGGTCCAGATGGGTAGGGCGAATCCGGCGCCGGTGGCCCCCCTGACGATCGACTTCTTCTGGTCGAACCCCACCCAGACGCCGCACACCAGGTCGGGCGTGAAGCCGATGAACCAGGCGTCGGTGTAATCGTTGGTGGTGCCGGTCTTGCCTGCGGCCGGACGGGTGAAACCGGCGGACCTGGCGGCGAAGGCCGTGCCGCCGTTGAGGACGCTCTCCAGCATGCTGGTGACGACGTATGCGGTCTGGGGCGACAGGGCGCCCGGCTCGGAATAGGGCTTGAGCTCCTCCATCACCGTCCCGGCCTTGTCGGTGATGCGGGTGAACAGCATCGGGTCGGTCCGGGTGCCGCGGTTGGGCAAGACGGCGAAGGCGCTGACCATGTCGAGCAGCGAGATGTCGGCCGAACCCAGCGCCAGCGACAGCACCGCCGGCAGCGGCGTCCGGATCCCCATCCGGCGTGCGTATTTGACCACGGTGCTGGGGCCCACCTTCTGGATCAGCTTGACCGCCACCAGGTTCTTGGACAGTGCCAGCGCCTTGCGCAGCGAGATCGGGCCGTCGAACTTGCCGTCGTAGTTCTGGGGGTACCACGGCATGCCGGACCCGTCGTCCTCGATCACGATCGGGGCGTCCACCATCACGTCGCCGGGCGAAAAACCGTTGTCAACGGCGGCCACGTAGACGAAGGGCTTGAAGGTCGACCCCGCCTGGCGCCGGGACTGGACGGCGCGGTTGAACTTGCTGGCCAGGTAGTCGCGGCCGCCGATCATGGCCAGCACCTTGCCGCTGTGGGGGTCCATGGCCACCAGCGCGGCCTGGAGGTAGGGGGTGTTGACCATGCCCTCGCCGTTCCTGGGCAGCTTGACGTCCTGGCGCCGGGGGGCCAGCTTGTGGGCCTCCTCCAGCCTGGCCATCCCGTCCTCGACGGCCTGGTTGGCCATGCGCTGCAGGCGCAGGTCCAGCGTGGAATAGACCGCCATCTGGCCCTGGTAGATGGCGTTGGCGCCGTACCTCGCCTCCAGGTGCTTGCGGATCTCCTCCACGAAATAGGGCGCGTCGTTGAGACGCAGCTCGCGCGGCCTGATCACCAGCGGCGCCGCCTTGGCGGAATCGGCGCGCTGCCGGGAGATGGCGCCGGTGGCGGCCATGGCGTCCAGCACCGTGTTGCGGCGCCGGATGGCGGCCTGGGGACGGTCGTAGGGCGAATACAGCGAGGGGCCGCGCGGCATCCCGGCCAGCAGGGCGGACTGCTCCAGGCTCAGGCTGTCGACGTGCTGCCCGAAGTACATCAGGGAGGCGGTCTCAACGCCGTAGGCGCCGTGGCCGTAGTTGATCTGGTTAAAGTACAGCCCCAGGATCCTGTCCTTGCCATACATCCGCTCGATCTTGAGCGCCAGGATGGCCTCGGCGATCTTGCGCGATAGCGTGCGGTCCATGGTCAGGAACAGGTTGCGGGCCAGCTGCTGGGTGATGGTGCTGGCGCCGCGCAGGCGCTTGCCGCGGAACAGCACGTCCTTGGCGGCGGCGGCGTAGCCCAGCAGGTCGATGCCGCGATGGGAGCGGAACCCGCGGTCCTCGATGGCGATGGTGGCGTCGATCAGGTGCCGGGGCACGCGGGACAGCGGCACGATGATCCGGTGCTCCTCGGCGAACTCGTAGATCAGCTCGCCGTTGCTGTCGAACACCTTGGTGCCCTGGCGCGGCTGGAGGTCCTCCAGCGCCTTGGTGGACGGCAGCCCCCTGCTGTAAAAGGCGAAGGCGCCGGCGGCCAGGCCCAGGCAGAAGACCGTGCCATAGAGCGTCCAGCGCAGCAGTCTGCGGGCCAGCGGCGGTAGCGATATCCTGAATGGAGATCTCATGCGTTCCTGTCGGTTGGTTTCAATAATTGTAGCGCGAACCGGAACGGTAGTCAAGGGAAAAGGGCGGCATGCCGCCACGCGGCGGACCGCGATTGACAACCGGCCGACAATGTATTATACTGGGCGGGGTCGTCCGGTATTCCCGGGCGGCCATCGTTCAATTGAGGAAGGGAACCGTGGTAAAACCGGCGGGAATCGAGTGGGACGACCATTACACAGCAACGGCGTCGCATGTCGTCGACCGGGCGCTGGTCAGCACGGATGTTTTCTGGAACCTGCTGGGCGACGTCCGCGGGAAATCGGCGCTGGACCTGGGCTGCGGCCAGGGCGACCTGGCCGTGCTGCTGGCGCGGGCCGGCGCCCGGGTGACCGCGGTCGACCGGTCGGCCGGCGCCATCGACGCGGCCCGGCGCCAGGCGGCGTTCAACGGCGTGCCGGGCGTCCGGTTCGTCCGGGCCGACGCCTGTGCGCTCGGTGCGCTGGGCCGGTTCGACCTGGTCACCGGACGGTACATCCTGCACCACATCGAGCCGTTCGGGGATTTCGTTTCGCTGCTGCGACGCGCCCTGACGCCGGGCGGCCGGGCGGTGTTCATCGAGAACTCGGCGCGCAATCCCCTGCTGATGCTGGCGCGGCGGAGCCTGGTGGGCCGGTTCGGCCTGCCGCGCCGCAGCGATGGAACCGAGCGGCCGCTGGGAGAAGATAAGATCGCGCTGCTGCGGAGGGAGTTCAAGCGGGTCGAGGTCGTCGTGCCGGAGTTGGTGCTGTTCCGGCTGGTGGCCCGCTATTTCTTTCCGCGAAACATTTACTGGGCCGGGCTGTTCAACCGGTTGGACCGGATGTGCTGGCGGCATTTCCCGGCGATTCACAAGTATGGGTACCTGCAGGCGCTCGCGCTCTTCACTTGAAAACAACAGGTCCCGGCCGTGCATAACCGTGAGCAATTGCGAGCAGAGTATCAAACCCGCATCAACCGGGTGATCGATCATATCGGCGCGCACCTCGAGGGCCCGCTGCGGCTGGAGGAGCTGGCGCGGGTGGCCTGCTTCTCGCCGTTCCATTTCCATAGGATGTTCGCGGCGCTGGCCGGGGAGACCGTGGGCGACCACATCCGCCGGCGACGGCTGGAGGCCGCGGCCATCCTGCTGCGCGACCGGCCGGACCTGCCGGTCACGGAGATCGCCCTGCGCTGCGGGTTCGGGTCCTCGGCCGCTTTCGCCCGGGCCTTCCGCGAACGGTTCGGGACGAGCGCCAGCGGCTGGCGGGCCGGCGGCCACCGCAAGGGCGGCAACACGCAGCGCAAGGCCGGTCAAGCCCGGCGCAAGGCGGGGAAAGACAACCCTACGCGGATATCGTATACTCCTGCGTCGAACGTTCAGCCATCAACGCAACGCAGGAGAAAGACCGTGAAAGTGGAGATCAAACAGCTGCCCGGCTACCACGTGGCCTACATGCGTCACATCGGGCCGTACGGGCCGGCGGTTTCGGCGCACTGGAAGAAGCTCAATACCTGGGCCGGGGCCCGCGACCTGTCCGGCCCGGGATCGGTCAAGCTGGGCATCAGCCACGACGACCCCAGCATCACGACGCCCGACAAGTGCCGCTACGACGCCTGCGTCCGGGTGCCGGACGGCTTCCGCGAGCAGCCCGGCGTCAACGTCGCCGACATCCCGGGCGGCAAGTACGCCGTGCTGCGGTTCCGGGGCACGGACCGCGAGATCGGCGGGGCCTGGACCGCGATCTACCGCGACTGGCTGCCGGCCAGCGGCTACCAGTGCGACGACCGGCCCTGCTTCGAGCGGTACGGCGACGAGCACCAGTGCCTGCCGGGCGGACGCTGGGAGTGCGACATCTGCGTGCCGGTCAAGTCCCTCTGACCGGGTGCCAACGGAAACGGGCCATCCGATCGGATGGCCCGTTCTTTCTGCCGATATCCCGGCGGTCCCGGTCGGCGGTTCAGGCCGCGGCCGGCGCCGGGACGGCCAGCAGCTTGCCGGCCAGCCAGCGGAAGACCCAGGCCACGCCGTTGAAAAGGTGCAGCGACAGCAGGCCCAGCATCAGGCCGATGGCGGCCAGCAGCCAGGCCTGGCCGGCCGTGGCGACGGTGGTGTCGAGCACCTCGAACGGCACGCGGGGGTACAGCACCGGCGCCAGCAGCAGGGCGCCGGACAGGGCCCCCATGGTGACGACGATCACGAACGACGCCAGCCCCAGCGGGAACTTCAGCAGCAGGAACAGCAGGCCCTTCCAGCTGACCGGACTGGCCAGCCGCGACTTGAGCCAGGGCCAGGGGCGGCGGTCGCCGCGCCAGGACCGCACCGGCTCGGTACCGAACTGCTGTCCCAGCAGCCAGCGCGACTGTAGCCGCTCGAAGCCGATGAACAGCCGCCAGCAGAGGAAGACCAGCACCAGCAGCGGCAGTCCGACTGCGATGATGTACAGGCCGAACCCCAGCGCCAGGCCGGTCACCAGGAACACGAAGTAGAACAGCCCGAGCGGGAAGGCCAGCGCCAGGTAGGCCAGGTTGCGGTAGGTCGCCGCGCGGAACAGGACCCCGAAGACGCTCAGGACCTGCCTGCCGGGTTTGCGATCGAACGGTGAGGCCATCGTATTATCTCCGTATGATTTGGTTTCATGGATAGTACGTCGGCGGGACGATGATTGTTTCACACCCTCACCATACGGCTCCGGTGATAGGGTATTGCGGAATCATCATTTTTATGGTATCGTTATGTCGTTGAATACGATCGGTAGTGGAACGAAAGGATCCAGCATTGCGCAAGTACTTCTTGTCCATCATGTTGTCGGCCGCGGCACTGGCGGCCCCGCTGGCTGTCGCCGATGATTGCCCGTTCGGGCAGGTGAACGACCACGAGCCCGGCAAGTGCGGTCTGTACCAGGACGAGGACGGGGACAGCATCTGCGACCTTTCACAAAAGGCAGCGCCCGTAGAGGCTGCCCGAACGGCCGGCGCCGTCCCTGTGCCGGAACCCGTGCGCCGGTCATCGCCTGGGAATAAAGACCCGGTGAAGATCGTCCCAGCTGAACCCATCCCGGCACCCAGTCCGCCCGCGCCCGCGCCGGTACCCTCACGGCCGCGGCCGTTGCAACAGCGCTATCCCGTGTGGCAGGTCTTTGTCATCGTGCTGGCCCTGGCCGTTGCCACGGAACTGCTCTGCGCGCGGAACAAGCGGCTGACGCTGCCGCTGCAGGCCGCGTGGAACTGGGTGCTGGCGCTGTCGTTCCTGTTGACCGCGGCCACCGGGGTGGTCTACGCCTACCCGGCGCTGCTGGCGCGGTTCTCCTTCAACCTCGGAACGTGGCACTCGGTCCCGGGCCTCGCCATGATCGCGGCCGGGGCGTACCACACGGTCCACCGCTTCGGCTGCATGACGAGGGGCGCCGGTGCGTGGTTCCCGGGCCGGGGCCGATCCCGCACCGGGTAACGTCCGGCCGGTACGGTCCCGGAGCTGCAAGCGGCTCCGGGCGGAACGCCAGGTGTTTTCGCTTGTCTTTTGCCTTCGACTGTGCTATCGTTTATCAGAGTGGCGAACGTTCGCGTCCGGACAAGACAGCACTGGATCGGTTGGGACGACGGGGGCGGTGGGCGGCGGTATTACCCCATCCAGGTCCAGATCAGGAGGGAGACGACCCTCCTTCACACCGGGCACTGGGACAGGGCCGCGGCGGTCGCGGCACAGAACCTGGCGGAGGCCGAGCAATCCGGTTTGGATCGCGACATCGCCAACTGCAGGTACAACCTGGCGGGATTCAGGGCGCGGTTCGGCGATTTCGAATCGGCGCTGCTGCTCTACGGCCTCGCCCGTGACCACTACGCGCGAACCGGGAACCGTGTCAGCGAGCATCTCGCGATCTGGAACATCGGCAGCATCCATTGGGAACAGGGTGACGGCGGGCAGGCGATGGGCTGCTATCGAAGGTCGTTGGCAGTGTTCCTGGAGGCCGGGCTGCACCGCGAGGCGGCAATACTGATGGGGGAAATGGGCAAAATCCTGGCGGCGCGGGGAGAGCGCCGGCAAGCGGAGGAACAGTACGCCAGAGCGATCCGGCTGTCGCGGGAACGCGGCAACCTGCGCAGCCTGGCCGACGCCCTCAACAACGCCGCCGGGACGGCACTTGACGGGGGAGACCATCAGGCAGCGCTGGCCATGTTCCAGGAGGCACTGGAGCTCAACCGGAAAATGGGGGACTTGCGCGGCCAGGCGTTCGATTTCGGCATGATCGGCGAAATAGCGTTGAAAACGGGATCGACGGATCAAGCCTTGGCCAGTTTTGAACGCGTCCTGGCGATTCGCCTGGAGATCAACGACGCGCCGGGCGCGGAGCAGGCAAGGGGACAGATCGGCCGGATCCGGGCCGCACTCGGCCCGCGCGCATCAATCAAGCCAACAGCAAGGCAACGCTGCAACCGAAGATCGTGAGGCATGCCATGTCCAAGCTCCTGAAAGCAGCCCTGATCACCCTGGCCGCCATCATCGCGCTGCTGGCCGCGGCCGGGATCGCCCTCAAGCTGATGTTCCCGCCGGCCAAGCTGCGGGCGGTGCTGATGCCGAAGATCGAGCAGGCGGCCGGCCGGCCGGTGCGGATCGACCGCTTCTCCCTCAAGGTGTTCACCGGGCTGGGCGTGGAGCTGTCCGGCATCGAGCTGGCCAACGCCCGGGGGTTCGACCAGCGGCCGATGGCAACGATCGACGCCGTGGTGCTGAAGGTCAACCTGCTGGCGCTGCTGAAGGGACAACTGGCGGTCTCCAGCCTGGTGATCGACCGGCCCCGGGTGCTGATCGAGAAGGACATCGCCGGCACCTTCAACTTCGCCGACCTGGCCAAGCCGGCGCCGGCCGGGCAGGCGACGCCACCCCCGGCGGCCCCCGGCGCCATGCCGGTATCCTTCGCCGTGGAATCGTTCCGGATCAGCGACGGCTCGTTCGAGTTCGACGACCGGCAGGGGAGGATCAAGGTCCGCGCCGCCGGGATCAGCCAGGAGCTGTCGCTGTCGGCCGACCGCAGGATGGAAAATATCAGGACCAGTGGCGAACTCAAGGTCCGCGAGATCGATCTGGCGATGGCGGCGCTCAGGCTGAGCAGGCTGTTCGTCTCTGTCCGGCATGACGTGGCAGTGGACCTGCCCGGCAAGAAGATCGCCATCCACGAGCTGACGGTGGCGCCGCAGGGCATCGCCCTGACCCTGGCCGGCACGGTATCCGATTTCGACTCGATGCCGCTGCTGGACCTGGCGCTGAAGACGGCCGCCATCGACATGAAGCAGGCCTTCGCGGCCATTCCCCGGGAATTCAGGTCGCAGGCCAAGGATGTCCAGGCCACCGGGAAGCTGGAGCTGGGCCTGACGGTCACCGGGCGGGTCGACCCCCGGGACCCGAAATCCAAGCCCAAGATCGACGGCTTCGTCGGCCTGCGCGACATCGGCGTCAAGTACACCGCGCTGCCCAAGGCGGTGACCGGGATCAACGGCGACATTGCCTTCACCGAGAACTCGCTGAACGTCAAGTCGCTGACGGCCAGGCTGGGCAGCTCCGGGCTCGCGCTGTCGTGCCTGGTGAGGGACTTCGACAATCCCTTTGTCAAGGCGGCGCTCAAGGGCGGCCTCGACCTGGGCGAGATCAAGGACTACGCCCCGCTGGAGGAGGGCACGGCGCTTTCCGGCACCATCGACGCCGACTTCAAGGCCGAAGGGAAGGTGCGCGACATCAACTCGTTCAGCATGGACGGGAAGATCCGGCTGGCGGGCATCGGCGCCACAACGCCGGCGCTGCTGAAGCCGGTGAGCGACTGCGGCGGGCTGGTGCTGCTCACCAAGAACCTGATCGACATCCGGGACGTCTCCTGCAAGATCGGGAGATCCTCGATCGCCTTCAACGGCCAGGTCAAGAACTTCCTTAGCCTGGTGCCGGAACAGCCGGCGGCCCCTCGGCCGGGCTCGGGGCAAGCCAAGGGCAAGCCCGCCATGGCGCTCCCGAAACAAGGGAAGGCCCAGCTTACCTTCGCGCTGACCTCGCCGCTGTTGGACCTCGACGAGATGCTGCCGCCGCCGCCCAAGGGCGGCGGGAAATCCGGAATCGCAAATCCGAAATCCCAAACGGCAACGCAGCCGATGCTGACGTTGCCCGACATGCTGATGAACGGCACGGTGCGGGTGGCCAAGGTCAAGTACCTGAAGATGGACTTCGACAACCTGGCCGGCAACCTCAAGCTGGCCGACCGCAAGGCCGACCTCGACGGCTCGGTCAACGTCTATTCGGGCAAGGTCGCGGGCAACGTCTGGGCCGACCTCAATGACATGGAGAAGATCGCCTACCGGCTCACCGCCGACGCGTCGAAATTGGAGGCCAACGATTTCCTCTCGGCGCTGACGCCGTTCAAGGACCGGCTGTTCACCAAGCTGGACGTGACGGGCGAGTTCTCGGGCCTGGCGCCGGACACGGTGCTGGTCAAGAAGACGCTCAAGGGCCAGGGCAAGGCCGCCAGCGGCGAGGGCAAGCTGGTCAACTACCAGGTGCTGGCCGACGTGCTGGCCTTCTGCAAGATGGGGGACTCGAAAGAGGTTTCGTTCAAGAGCCTGTCGATGGGCTTCCGCATCGCAGACGAGAAGGTCTACCTGGACGACCTGCTGATGACCAGCAAGTTCGGGGACATCAACCTGTCGGGCAACTCCAGCTTCACCGGGTTCCTCGACTACCGGGCCTCGATCAGGCTGACGAAAGAGGAGTCCGACCGGATGAAGGGCAAGGCCGGCAACGCGGCCGCGCTGTTCACCGACAAGGACGGCCGGATGGTGCTCGACCTATTAGTCAAAGGCCAATCGCCCAAGCCAGGCGTATCGTGGGACACGCAGATGGCGCAGGCGCGGCTGAAGGGCAAGGCCCAGGAGGAGATCGACAAGGTCAAGGCCGAGGCCCAGGCCAAGATCGACCAGCAGAAGAAGGAGCTCGAGGACAAGGCCAAGAAGGAGGCCGAGGAGGCGGCCAAGAAGGCGGCGGACGCGCTGAAGGGGTTGTTCAAGAAAAAACCATAATGAGGATCCGAGGCCGCGCGGAATGGGCTATTACACATTAATGCAAGATGCAACATGCAAAAATGAAAATGCAAAATACAGGATCCCAGATTGTCAAACTATAAACTCGATTTGTCGGAGCGATTGCTCGCATTCGCGGCTGCCAGCATCAAATTGTCAGCGACATTGACAGTAACATATGCCGGGAAATATATCGCTGGGCAACTGCTGCGATCCGCATGTTCCGCAGGGGCCAATTACGAGGAGGCCTGTGGCGCCGAAAGCCGGGCCGATTTCATCCACAAGCTGCAGATAGTATTGAAGGAACTTAAGGAATCGCTCTATTGGCTAAGGCTGGCTGGGAAATCATCATTGCTAAAAAGTGATGATAGAACGTTGACCGAAGAGGCGACAAGTCTCGTCAACATCATCGCGAAATCCGTCATAACCGCCAAACGGAATAAACTGGGGAACGAGTGACCATTGCATCTCTCATCTTGCATCTTGCATTTTCCATCTTAGGGGCAAGATGCCCAAGTTAATGCTGATCGACGGCACGGCCCTGGCCTACCGCGGATAGTGGTACTCATGGAGCCAGGCAAGGCTCAAGTAGCTCAAAATGCTGGCTCTCTGCCAAGAAAAACTATCTAGCATAAAACACAAAACACGTTTTTAAGTTCAACAAATCTGACTTAAAAATAAAAAAAAATAGTAAGTCAGCAAAACCTTACTTAAAAATTATAACTTTGTATAACGGTTGTCTGCAATGAACGAAAGAGCTGGGAAATACATACAACAGCCGCTGGGCTACAAGGCGTTTATACCAAACCCATTGCCGCCCAACCCGGTTATTGTTTTTGATGACGAAATGCATAGTTTGCTGTCAAAAGCAGACAGGACCTTGGCGCGTCTGGACGGTGTGACGTCAGTGTTGCCCAATCCCGATCTGTTTATAGCGATGTATGTCAAAAAAGAAGCGCTGCTGAGTTCGCAGATAGAAGGTACCCAGGCATCGTTGGAGGGCGTATTAGAGTTTGAAGCCGATATGCCGTTGAAGGAAGACATCAACCAAGTCCGGGAAGTTTTCAATTACATTCAGGCGATGAACCACGGCATGGATCGGTTGAAAACATTGCCCATGTCGCTGCGGCTGATCAAGGAAATCCACCGGACTTTGATGGAAGGGGTGCGGGGCGCCGACAAGACCCCGGGAGAATTCAAGCGATCCCAAAATTGGGTCGGTCCCAAAGGGGCGCCCTTGAACCAGGCGACGTATGTTCCGCCCCCGCCGGATGAAACAAACGCAGCAATGGGCTTGTTGGAGAAATATCTATATGAAAAAGACAATACACCGCCCCTTGTTAAAATAGCGCTCATACATTCCCAGTTCGAAACCATCCATCCTTTCCTGGATGGCAACGGCCGCATCGGCCGCCTTTTGGTAACCTACTACCTGTTTTGGCAGGGTATATTGAACAAGCCCCTGCTGTATTTAAGCATCTACCTTAAAAAGCACCGGCAACGATACTACGACTTGTTGATGAACGTGAGGCACGAGGGCGCTTGGGAGGAGTGGATCAAGTTCTTTCTTTCCGGCGTCGCCGAAACATCCGAGGAGGCCACTAACACTGCGCGAGAGATCATCGGCCTCAAGGAACGTTTATTCACGCTGCTCTGCGAAAAGTCGGTGTCCAGCCCACATGCGGTTAGACTGTTGAACCACATGTTCACTGCGCCGTTGATTAGTTCAAACGAAATCGGTCGGCAATTGAGCATATCGAAGGAAACTGCGATTCAGCTTCTCAATAAGTTCGAGCATGTCGGAATTATTAAAGAAATAACCGGTAAAAAAAGATATAAAAAATACTTGTTCAAGGAATATGTTGATCTGATATCTCGGGGCACCGAGCAATGACCTTTTCCATCTCGAATCTTTCATGGTTTAGACAGTAATGCCCAAACTGATGCTCATCGACGGTACGGCCCTGGCCTACCGCGCCTACTACGCATTCATCCGCAGCCCGCTGATCAACTCCAAGGGGGAGAACACCAGCGCCAGCTACGGCTTCACCTCCATCATGCTGGGGCTGCTGAGGGAGCATAAGCCGGACTACCTGGCCGTGGGATTCGACGTCCACGCCCCGACCTTCCGCCACGAGAAGTACGAACAGTACAAGGCCCAGCGGCCGCCGATGCCCGAGGACCTGCGGCCGCAGATCCCGCGGATCAAGGAGATCCTGGGCGCCATGAACGTCTCGGTGCTGGAGAAGGAGGGCTTCGAGGCCGACGACGTGCTGGCCGGTCTGGCCAAGCAGGCCGAGCGCAAGGGCTGGACCACCTACATCGTCACCGGGGACAAGGACTTCCTCCAGATCGTGGGCGAGAGGATCAAGGTGGTGCGGCCGCGGGGCGGCAAATCGGAGGAGACCGTCTTCGGGCCCAAAGAGGTCGAGGATGAGTGGGGGGTGCCGCCCGAACGGATCGTCGACGTGCTGGCGCTGGCCGGAGACTCCAGCGACAACGTGCCGGGCGTGCCCGGCATCGGCCCCAAGACCGCGGTGGAGCTGGTCACGCGGTTCGGCTCGTTCGACGAGGTCTACCAGCACCTCGACCAGGTCGCCAAGCCCCGCATCCGGAAACTGCTCGAGGAGAACCGCAAGCAGGCGGAACTCTCCCGGGAGCTGGTCACCCTGCACCTGGCCCAGCTGCCCGGGCTGGCCCTGGCCGACCTCAAGACCCATGAGCCCGACCGCGGCCGGCTGGCCGGGCTGTTCAAGGACCTGGAGTTCGGATCGCTCTACCGCGAGTTCGCGGCCGGGCCGGTGAAGAAGATGGAATCGCAGGCCGTCGGCACCGCCTCCGAGGCCGAGATGCTGATCGCCAAGGTCAAGGGCGCGGGCGAGCTGTGCTTCGAGCTGGAGGACCGGGACGGCGCGGCGGCGCGGATGGCCGTGTTCGCCGCGGGCAAGCCGTGGATCGCCGAGGCCAGGCTGCTGGCGAAGTTCGGGCCGCTGTTCGAGAACGCCAAGGTCGCCAAGACCGTCCACGACCTGAAGCGGGCGGCCAAGCTGCTGTCCGGGTCCGGCGTCGAGCTGGCCGGCCCCGCCTTCGACACCATGCTGGCGTCCTACCTGATCGACCCGTCGGGACGGAACCACGCCTCGCTGGAGGCCCTGGCCGGCGAGCACCTGGGCGTGTCGCTGCAGCTGCCGGCCGACGGCCGCAGGAAACAGACCGAGCTCAACTTCGCGGCCAGCGAGCAGCAGACCCACCAGCTGCTGGCGCGCCGGGCCGACGCCGTGGCCGCGCTCAAGGAGCAGTTCGCTCCCCAGCTCGCCGCCGCCGGCCTGCGGAAGCTGTTCGACGAGATCGAGGTCCCGCTGGCCGGCGTGCTGGCCAAGATGGAGACGGCCGGCGTGCTGCTCGACCTTCCGCTGTTCCAGGAGATGTCGAAGGACCTGGAGGGCCAGATCAAGAGGATCGAGAAGGCCGTCTACCGCCAGGCGGGCGAGGAGTTCAACATCAACTCGCCGAAGCAGCTGGGCGCGATCCTGTTCGACAAGCTCAAGATCGGCAAGCCGCGCAGGACCAAGACCGGCTACTCCACCGACGTCGACGTCCTCACCCGGCTGGCCGCGACCCACGAGCTGCCGCAGCTGGTGCTTGACTATCGCCAGTTGTTCAAGCTAAAATCCACTTATGTGGACGCCCTGCCGCTGGCAGCCGACCCGGGCACCCACCGCCTGCACACCACCTTCAACCAGGCGGTGACCGAGACCGGCCGGCTGTCCTCGTCCGATCCGAATCTGCAAAACATCCCGATGCGCGAGGGTGTCGGCCGCGAGATCCGCAAGGGCTTCGTGGCAAAGAAGGGCTGCGTGCTGCTGTCCGCGGACTACTCGCAGATCGAGCTGCGGCTGGTGGCACACCTGTCGGGCGATGGCGCGCTGCACAAGGCGTTCCAGGCGGGCCGGGACATTCATACCGAGACGGCCTCGGCTGTATTCAACGTGAACGGTGACGAAGTCACCCCGGACATGCGGCGCAAGGCCAAGGCCATCAACTTCGGCATCGTCTACGGCATGGGGCCGTACGGGCTGTCGCAGCAGCTGGGCATCCCGGTTGAGGAGTCGGCGCAGTTCATCGCGCAGTACTTCGCGAATTTCCCGCAGGTGCAGGCCTGGATCGCGCTGACCGTGGCCCAGGCCAGGAAGGACGGGTTCGTCTGCACCATGCTGGGCCGGCGGCGCCACCTGCCGGAGATCAGCTCCGACAACGGACAACGGCGGGCCTTCGCCGAGCGCACCGCGGTCAACACGCCGATCCAGGGCACGGCGGCCGACCTGATCAAGCTGGCGATGGTCAACATCGACCGGCTGTTCGCCGAGAAAAAGATGCGGAGCAGGATGCTGCTGCAGGTGCACGACGAGCTGCTGTTCGAGGTCGAGCAGGACGAGCTGGCCGCGGTCAAAAAGATGGTGAAACGCGAGATGGAGGGCGCGATCGAGCTGTCGGTGCCGGTGGTGGTGGAGATCGGGACGGGGAAGAACTGGTTCGAGGCGCACTGAACGAGTGAACCGTGAATTCTGAAACATGAAACGGGGGCGTGCATGAGTTCCAAGAGCGGTCCGGTGCGGTACGGCGTTGCGGCGGGCGCGGCGCTGTTGCTCCCCTTGGCGGCCCTGCTGGCGCAGGCCGCCCCGCCGGCGCCCCCGGCCCCAGCGGCGGTCATGCAGACGGCAGCCGCGCCAACGGACACGGCGGCCGTCGATACCATCGACTACGAGTCGATGATGCTGCCGGAGGGCGAGCGCGACTACTGGTCGCTGGAGTACTACCAGTCGGAACTAGACCAGGATGACGGCGACTGGGACGAGAACCGCCGCGAACGAGAGGATCAGCGCGAGGATGACCGCCGGGACTATGGAGACTGATCGCATCACCGGGCCGGGCGGCGGCCAGCCAGCGCCGGCATGAGGGCGTTCGCCTTCTACCGATCGTTCGACGCCCGCGAGCGGCGGATGTTTTGGCTGCTGCTGGGCTCCTCGGTGTTCGACGGTTTGACCCAGGGCGTGATCCTGCTGCAGGAGACCATCGCCAAGAAGGCGCTGGGCGCGTCCGATTTCCAGGTGACCATGATCGGCGTGATCGCCACGGCCACGATGATCTTCTCGGTGCTGGTGGGCCTGTTCTTCTCCGGCCGTAGCAAGACCGGGTTGCTGGCGGCGAGCCTGGTCGCCGGCCGGCTGGTGTTCCTGGCGGCGTTCCTGGTGGAGACGCCGAACTGGTACATGGCCCTGCTGTTCGCCTACCACGCGGCGTGGTCGATCCAGAGCCCGGTGTTCAATTCCTTCTTCCAGCGACACCTGGCGCGCCACCGGGGACGCGTGTTCGGGCTGTCCCGGACCGTCACCCTGGCGTTCTCGATGGCCGCGGCGCTGGCCTGCGGCCGCCTGCTGGACGCCGACCCGTCGCTGTACAAGCCGGTGCTGGCGGCGGTGGCGGCCACCGGCAGCGTCATGTACCTGCTGTACATCGCGATGGACAGGATGACGGCCTACCGGGCCGACCAGGCCGGCCGGGTGCGGCACGCCCTGCGCTCCTATCGGCAGATGCTGGGACGGAGCGACTTCATGTTGTTCGAGGCGATGTTCATGGTCTACGGCCTGGCCTTCATGGTGATGGTGCCGGCGGTCCCCCTGTTCCTGATCAACAAGCTCCAATTCTCCTATTTCCAGATGGCCCAGGCCAGCGGATTCTACTCGCAGATCTTCATCATCCTGCTGATGCCCCTGGCCGGCGCCCTGTATGACCGGGCCGACCCGTGGAAGGTGGCGGCCGCCTCGATCGCCGTCCTGCTGGGATACCCGCTGCTGTTTGCCGTTTCGCACCAGACCATGCTGCGCGGGTTCGCCTATGGCGGGCTGGCCTTTTTCTCGCTGGGGCTGACCGGAATCCAGGTGCTGTGGAACCTGGGGTCGCTCCACTTCGACCGCGGCTCGGACGCCTTCATCTACCAGGGGTTCCATGTGACCCTGACCGGTTTGCGCGGTGTGGCCGGGCCGCTGGCGGGATACTGGCTGCTGTCGCGGTTCGGGTTCATGTCGAACTTTGCTGTCGCCTTCGGCCTGTTCGCGCTGGCGGGCGGGATCAGCCTGCTGGGCTGCCGGCGCTACGGCGGCTGCCGCGGGGCCGCCGGCAGCAGGGAGGATGGCCATGCCGTACCGGCGGTCCGATAACGGCATGATCCTGGCCGGGTTGACCGGCGGCGCCGGATCCGGCAAAACCACCGTGGCCCGGATCTTCGCCAGCTGGGGCGCCGAGGTGATCGACGCCGACCGGATCGGCCACGCCCTGCTGCTGCCGGCCTCCCCCTGCTTCGGCGAAGTGCTGGCGGCCTTCGGCGGCGGCATTCGCCACCCCAACGGGCGGATCGACCGCCGGGCGCTGGGCGACATCGTGTTCGCCGACGCCGGGCAGCTGCGGCGCCTCAACGGCATCGTCCATCCGCACCTGCTGGCCGAGATCGCCTTCGAGGTCCTCAAGCTGCGGCGCGGGGGGTTCCGCGGCCTGGCCGTGATCGACGCCGCGCTGATCGTGCCCTGGGGCCTGCACCGCAAGCTCGACCGCCTGATCGTGGTCGACGCCCCGGTGGGGATCCGGCTGGCACGACTGGCGGCGGCGGGCGTTCCGGCCGGCCGGGCGCGGCAGATGATGGCGCTGCAGCCGACCGCGGCGCGCCTGCGGCGCGAGGCCGACATCGTGATCGACAACGCCGGCGACCCGGCGGCGCTGAAGCGNNGGCATCCTGCCGCATCACCTGCAACAAGAACGATGGGGAACACCACCATGACGCTGTCCGAACTCAAGGACCAGGCCGCCGCCGCCGCCGAGAACCTGCGCAACCTGCGGAGGTATCTTTGACCTCGATGTTCTGGAACGTGAGCTGACCGAGCTGGAGGCGCGGATGTCCGCGCCGGACTTCTGGGGGGACAACCTGAGGGCCAAGGAGGTGATCGCCGAGGCCAACCGGCGCAAGGACTGGGTGGACGCCTGGACGGCGCTGAAGCGCCAGAGCGACGATGCGACGGCCCTGCTGGAATTGGTCGAGGATGACGACGCCGGGTCGCTGGCCGAAATCGGGGGCGACCTGCGGGCCCTGGCCGCGGGGATCGGGGAGCTGGAGTTCCGGCACATGCTGCGGGGCGACGACGACCAGCGCGACGCAATCATCACCATCCACCCGGGCGCCGGCGGCACCGAGAGTCAGGACTGGGCCGAGATGCTGCTGCGGATGTACTCCCGCTGGCTGGATCGCAGGGGCTACGGGTACAAGGCGATCGATCTCCAGCCGGGCGACGAGGCCGGGGTCAAGAGCGCGACGCTGGAGGTCAAGGGCAAATACGCCTTCGGCTACCTCAAGGCCGAGAGCGGGGTGCACCGGCTGGTGAGGATTTCGCCGTTCGACGCCAACAAGCGGCGCCACACCTCGTTCGCCTCCGTGTTCGTCTATCCCGAGGTGGACGATGACATCAAGGTCGAGATCAACGAGGCCGACCTGAGGGTGGACGTCTACCGGGCGGGCTCGGCCGGCGGCCAGAACGTCAACAAGGTGGAGACGGCCATCCGCATCACCCACCTGCCGACCGGCATCGTGGTCTGCTCCCAGAACGAACGCTCCCAGCACCAGAATCGCCTCAATGCCTACAAGGTGCTGCGGTCGCGGCTGTACCAGCACTACAAGGCCCTGGAGGACAAGAAGCGCCAGGCGATCGAAGCCGGCAAGACCGACATCGCCTGGGGCAACCAGATCCGCTCCTACGTCTTCTGCCCCTACCAGATGGTCAAGGACCACCGCACCCTGGAGCAGACCGGTGACGTGCGGGCGGTGATGGATGGAGAGATCGACCGGTTCATCCTGGCCTACCTCAAATGCGGCGGCAGGTTCGACCGCATCGAGAAGGGGGACGAGCTGTGACGGAAATCGCTTGACATGGGGGATCGGATTGATTATGATACGTTTGACGGAAAACCGCCCGTTGGGCCGGAGCGCCGCGCCGGGCGATAAACATCAACCAACCAAGGAGGAACCAGACGCATGTTCGCCGCGTACGAGTTCATCAACTGCGACGCCGGCAAGGCCGAGCAGGTGGTCAAGCAGCTGCGCAAGATCAAGGGCGTCAAGCAGGCCCACGTCGTCACCGGCCTGCACGACATCGTGGCCTACGTCGAGGCCACGTCCCTTAACGACCTGACCAGGCTGATCATCAGCAAGATCCAGGGCACCAAGGGCGTCAACCGCACCCTGACCTGCATGGTGGTCAACGGCAACTGACGGCAATCCTGTCCCCAAACGGCGCTGAACAGCGGTTCAGCGCCGTTTCCCGTTTATGCGATGAAAGACAATCCGCTTAAGTCCTTGACAAAAAGCTGTTTCATGGGTATATTTACATATCAAAGGAGGTGCCATCATGATAAAAATATACATGTTTGTCCGGTCGATGCTAGCGCCAGTCATTCTTATGATAATGACCGCTGGCTCGGTGTATGCCGCCACGGTCGCGCTCCCGGCCAACGACTCGCTGGCCGCGGCAGGCGCCTGGGCCAACGTGCCGTACAGCTACGGCGATGACGGGCTGTACACGACGGGCACGGGGGCGGCGAACGGGAACAACAACTACCGGGTCGGCCTGGAGGATTGCGCCGACACGGCGGGGAAGGAAATCAGTTCGGTGATCATCTACCTCACGGGTTACTCGGGCCGGGCCCGGGCCAAGGTGCAGCTCGTGCCATATTTCGGCGCCGCGGCCGGCACCGCCTCCGGGAGCATGAATTTCGGCACCGTCGAGGTGACGCGCTCCTTCGACATCACCGGCCAGCGGTCCCCCTGGACCTGGGGCGACCTGGCCGACCTCAGCGTCCAGTTCCGGCCCCGCACCGCCACCCTGTTCTCGGTCGACCACATCTACGCGGTGGTGACATACCGCGATACCACGGCGGCGGGCCAGGGGCACTATTTCGTTTTCGATGCAATCGCCAGCCCGGAGACGCTCGGCGTGGCGTTCCCGGTGGTGATCAGGGCCATGGCAGCGCCGGGCGACACGGTGATGACATCGTACGGCGGCGGCGCGTCCCTCTCCGACTGGACCGGGTCGGCCACGCCCACCGTTGTGCATTTCAGCGCCGGCGTCTGCTCGGCCATGGTGGCGATTGCGCAGGACACGGCCGCCACCGCTTTGATCGTCTCCGATGGCGACACCACCGGCGTCAGCAACACCTTCGCGGTGGTCAACGGCGGGCTTTTCCGGTTCTGGATTGCGCCGATCGGGCCCCAGACACCAGGCGTGCCCTTCCCGGTGTCGGTCTCGGCCCTGGATTTCTACGGCGACACGGCGTCCGCATTCGCCGAACGAGTCGGCTTGTGGGATGCCACGGGCTCCCTGACGCCTGATTCCAGCGGCCTGTTCTCGGCCGGTGTGTGGACCGGCAGCGTGACGGTGGCCTCGGCCTTCGTCAGCGACACCGTGTTCTGCGCCCGCGCCATCGGCGGCCGCACCTATGCCGGCGCCAGCAACGGGTTCGGGGTCGCGCTGGGAGTGTCCGGCGAGCCGGGGCCGGCCGCGTCCCGTCCCGGCTTGCGGGTGATGGCCTATCCCAACCCGGTGCGGGGTGAGCTCGGGCTCGACATATCGGTCCCCTCGTCCGGTCCGCTGACCGTCAGCCTCTACAACATCCTGGGTCAGATGCAGCTCCGGAAGGAGATGGGCGTCATCCCGGCGGGGTTGACCAGGGTCACCATGGCGCTGCCCGCCGGGTACAAGCCTGGGGTGTACCTGGTCGAGGCGGCGTTGGGCGAACGCCTGCGCCAGGTGCAGAAGGTGATCATCGTCCGATAGCGGCGCGACGCCGGCAGCGGGCCCGTCCGTCAGGACGGGCCCGCTCGCATTCCGGAACAACGGGAACCAGCAGTTCCCGTTTGCTTTCGGTCGCCCGTCTGCGGTATAATGCGACCATGAGCAAGAGCGCACGCCCGTCCGGATCCCGGGTGCTGCCCCCGGACGACCACTACCGGTTCCCCCACCTGCTGGCGGTGGCGGCCTCGGCCGGATCGGGCAAGACCCAGGCCCTGGCCAGCCGCTTCATCCAGTTCCTATTGTCGCAGCGCGTTCCCCACCGCGACCTAGCGCATCTGCTGGCGGTCACTTTCACCAACAACGCCGCCCGGGAGATGAAGGAGCGGATCCTGTCGTGGCTCAAGGCGCTGGCCCTGCGCGCGGACGACTCCCTGATGCGCCAGACCGCCGGGCTGGTGGCGGGCACCGAGGCCGAGATCGCTTCCCGGGCCGGGGCCGCGGTGGACGAGATCCTTGACCGTTACGGCGACTTCCAGGTGCAGACCATCGACAGCTTCTGCCGGATGCTGTTCGCCGCATCGGGCCAGGAATCAGGCCAGCGGCCGGATTTCGACCTGGTCTTCGACTACTCCGAAATGATCCCTCCGGCGCTGGATCTGTTGCTGAAGCCGTGCGGACGCGATCCGCAGTTCGACCGGATGGTGCGCGATTTTCTGGACGCAGTCAACCGGGCCGGCGGCTCGGCGTACCTGTGGGACCCGCGCCAGGCGCTGGAGCGGCGGTTCGCCGTGCTGCTGGACGCGGAAGCCAGGGAAGCCGGGACGCTGGTCTTCCGGGACCGGGCCGGCGAGATCGAGCGGCTGGCGGCCGGCATCATCGCCAGGGCGGAGGCGGTCATCGCCGACGGGGCGGCGCAGGGACTGATGACGGGCGAGTCACCGCTGTTGCGCGACCTGAAGCGCCGCGATTACCCCGGGGCCTGCGCCAAGGCCATCAGCGCCAGGACCCTGCCGCTGAAGGGCCGCCGCAAGGGCGACCCAGCCGCCGATCGCCTGGTCGAGCGGTGGTTGTCGCTGGCCGGGCGGCTGCAGGAGCTGGCGGAGGCCTGCTCCCTCAACCGGGCCAGCGCCTTCGGGCCGTTGTTCGCCCTGTTCAAGCGGGAGCTGGAGGGGGTCAAGCGGCGCAGCGGCGTGGTCCATATCGACGACCTGGCGGCCGCACTGGGCCGGCACCTCGATGCCGCGGCCCTGCCCGAGGTCTACCTGCGGCTGGGCTGCAGGCTGTACCATTTCCTGATCGACGAGTTCCAGGACACATCCCCCCTGCAGTGGCGCGCCCTGAGGCCCCTGCTGGAGGAGGCCCTGGCCGGCGACGGGTCGCTGTTCCTGGTCGGCGACCTGAAGCAGGCGATCTACATGTTCCGCCGCGCCGACTACCGCATCATGGCCGGCCTGCTGGACGAGATCGCGGGGAGGCGGCCCCTGCGCGAGGTGCCGGCCAGCGTCGCCGCCAGCGCCAGGACCGCGACGCTGGACACCAATTACCGCAGCGGCGGCGCGATCGTCGACTACGTCGGACGGGTGTTCCGCGAGAACCTGCCGGCTGCGTTCGGCGCCGGTCCCGATCCCACCGGCTTGGGCTCCGCTGCCCAGGCGACGCCAGGGTCCCGGCGGGCGGAGGGATACGTCCGGGTGCGGCACTACATCGCCGGCGCGTCCGACGGCGAAGACGACGGCGGTCAGGCCGTGGACGAGCGGGTGCGGGAAGATCTGGTGGCCATCGTGCGGGATGCCCGGGCGCGCGGGCACCGGTACGGAGGCATCGCGGTCCTGGCCGGCCGCAACCTCCACCTTGAGCGCGCCGTGGACTGGCTGAACGGCGCGGGCATCCCGGTGGCGTCGTCGAGCGCGCTCGATATCCGCAGCCGCAAGGTCGTTGCCGAAATCGCCTCCCTGCTGGCTTTCCTCGACTCCCCGATCGACGACACGGCGTTCTTCGGCTTCGCCAGCGGGCTGATCGCCAGGCGGGCTGCGGCCGGCCTGGGGGTCGATATCGATCCGGCCGGGCTGTTCCTGATGATGGCCGAGCGCTCGGGGGCCTACGCCTACCAGTCGTTCCGGCAGCATCCCACCTTCCGTGCCGTGTGGGATGGCTGCCTTGAGCCGCTCTACCAGCGGTCGGGCTACTATCCCCTGTACGGGCTGCTGTGCCTGGCGCTCCGCCTGCTCCGGGTGTTCGACAATTTCCCGGGGGAGAGCGGCGCGCTGATCCGGCTGCTGGAGACGGCCAACCGGCTGGAGGGCGAGGGCGAGGCAACCATCGGGCGGTTTCTGGACCGGGTGGCTGGCGAAACCGGCGACCTGTTTTCCCAGGAGCTGCCAGAGTACAATGACGCGGTGAGACTGCTTACCTTCCACAAGGCGAAAGGTCTGGGATTCCCGGTGACGGTCAACCTGCTGTACGACAGCCCGATCAGGGGGGAAACCGAGTATTTCAGGGCAGAAGGCGAGGAGGTCTGTCTGTACCACCTGCCGGCCGGCCTGCGCTCGGCCAGCCCGGCGCTGGCCGCGATCTACGAGGAGAGCCGNNGGGCTGACGAACGGCCGGTGCCGGCCTTCCTGCCGCCGGCCGGCGGCGATGGATCGGGCTGGACGGAGGCCGCTGCCGGCGGGGAAGGCTGGAGCCGGCAACGGCTGCGCGACGCCAGGACCGGCGAGGCTTGTCATGCGGCGCTGGCGGCGATCGAGTACTGCGGCGCCGGCGGCGAGGTGGCGGCCGCAATCGGGCGGCTGCGGGCCGGCGGCGCGCTGGCCGGCCTGGACGACGGCCAGGCCGGGTGGGTGCAACGGTCCGTTGCGGCATTCCTGGAACTGGCGCCGGCCAGGGGATGGTTCACCGCCAAGCCCGGCCGCGAGGTGCTGCGCGAGGCCGAGTTCGTCGGTGTCGGCGGCCGCCGGCTGCGGATGGACCGGGTGGTGCTGGACCCCGGCCAGGCCACGCTGATCGAGTTCAAGACCGGGGAGCCGGCCGACCACCGCGCGCAGGTCGATTGTTACCGCGAGATCCTTTCCGCCGTCTATCCCGGGCGAACGATTGCGGCCTTCGTCGCCCATGTCGACCGGGGCCTGATCGAGGAGGTGGCATGAGCCGCGCCCTGCTGCTGCCGGCCGGGGGCGATGTCATCGCGGCGGCGGCCGATACGCTGCTGGGGGCCGGCGCCGCGCTGGAACGCTCCCTGGCGGTGTTCCCGGGACAACGGCCGGGCCATTTTCTGCTGCGGGAACTGGCCGGCAGGATCGGCAGGCCCTTCCGGGCGCCCCGGGTGCTGGCGATGGACGGCCTGGTCGCCGAGTGGCATGCCCGCTTGGAACCCCAAGCGGCGCCGGCCGGCCCCGCCGATGCCATGGCGGTATTGTTCGCCCTGCAGCGGCGGCCAGGGCTGCCCGATGCCCCCGGCGCCGGCCTGGGGCTCGATGAATTCCTGCCGTGGGGATTTGAGCTCCTTGCCGCTTTCGAGGAACTTACCATCGAGGGCGTCCTGCCGGACCGATTGCGGTCGGTCCAGGCGCTGGCCCAGCAGGAGCTGCCAGTCAGGCTGCAGCGGCGGCTGGGCGACTTGGCCGGGTTGTACCAGGCGTTCTACGAGGCCCTGGCGGCTGAACGTCTGTCCACCAGATCGATGCGCTATGCCGCGGTATCCGGCGACAGCGGCATGGCCGGCGTCGCCGGCTGCGAGGCAATCGTGCTGGCGGGCTTCTACGGACTGACCGCTTGCGAGCGGGTCATCTTCAGGCGACTGCTGGCCGACGACCGTGCCACGATCATCATCCAGGATGGGCCGGGGATAGGGGAGCTGATCGGCGGCCTGGGAATCGAACCGGAGCGGACGGGCGGACCGGTGCCGGCGCCGGTCGTGCATTTCGTCTCAGCGGCCGACGCCCACGGGCAGGTGATGGCGCTGGCCCGCAACCTGGCGACCGGCGGCGGTCAAGGCGATCCGGCGGTCGTGTTGCCGCTGGCGGAGACCCTGTTTCCGGTGGTCGAGTCGGTGCTGCCGTCCTTCGGTGGCGACTGGAACATTTCCCTGGGCTATCCCCTGGACCGGACGCCGTCCTTCTCGCTGCTGAAGATCATGGCCGCGGCCCAGGCCGGACAAGAGGACGGCAGCTATTATGCGCCAGATTACCTGCGGTTGCTGCTGCATCCCTACGTCAAGAACATCCCGCTGGCCGGCTCCAGCCAGCGGGCCCGGATATTGATGCATTCGGTCGAGCAACGGGTGAAGGCGGCTGGCCTGCGGTACGTCGATCCGGTCGAGATCGAGCGCGAAGCCGCGAGCGCGGCAGAATCCCCGGGCCGGGGCGACGGCGGCCCCCAGGCCGCCGCGCACCTGACGTTACTGCACCGCCTGTTGCTGCGGCCGTTCGAGCGGCCGCCGGACATCGGCGGGTTCGCGGCCTCGCTGCTGGATGCCCTGTCGCACATCTCACAGCACAGCCCGGCCAACCGGCATCCGTTCGCCCCGGCCTTTCTCGAAGCCATGATCCGGTCGCTGGATCGGCTGCGGTGCTCGCGCCTGGCCACCGAGACGCTGGACGGCGCTGCCGGATACTTCCGGCTGGCGGCCGGGGCCCTCGCGGCCGAGACGGTGCCGTTCGACGGAACGCCGCTGAAACGGCTGCAGGTGCTGGGCTTTCTGGAGACCCGCAACCTGCGGTTCGGCGACCTCCATGTCCTCGACTGCAACGAAGGCGCGTTGCCGCGCCGGAGCGTGCCGGGTTGCATCCTGCCGCTGGCGCTGCGGCGGGAGCTGGGCTTGCCGGGGCCGCGCCAGCGGGACGACGGCGCCCGGTACTACTTCGAGAACCTGGTGGCCGGCGCCTCCTCGGTCCACTGCTACTACCGCGAGGGCGCCGCCCATGAGCGGAGCAGGTTCGTCGAGCGGCTGCTGTGGCAGCGGCAGCGGCAGGTCCGGGCTCCGCAGGCGGAACGGCCGGCGCCGGTATTCTTCGCCAGCGACTTCGGCCAGCGCGATCCCGAACCGGCTCCCAAGGGCGAGGCCATGGCCGGCATCCTGCGGTCGCTGACCTTTTCCGCCTCCAAGCTGGACCGCTACCTGCACTGCCCGCTGGCGTTCCGCTACCGCCATCTGCTGGGGCTGGGCGAGCCCGGGGCGGATTCCGGCGGCATCGACCGGCGGCGCATCGGGACGCTGGTCCACGAGACGCTGGAGGAGTTCTTCGCCGCCCGGACCGGCCGGCCGCTCGACCTGTCCGGCCGCGACCGGGAGGAGCTGTCCGCGATCTGCCGGCGGCGGTTCCGGGCGTCGTTCGGCGGCCACCAGGACGGGGCTCTCCAGCTGGTGCGCCACCAGGTCGAGGCCCGGCTGGCCGAGTTTCTGGCGCAACAAGCGGCCGCCGGCGGGACAACGGTGGTCGAGGCCTGCGAGTGCACGCTGACGGCGCCGCTGCTGACGAAGCGCGGCACGGTGACGCTGGCCGGCCGGATCGACCGCATCGACCGCCGGCCCGAGGGCATCGTGATCATCGACTACAAGACGGGCGCTGCGGCGGGCAGGCCCAACCACCGCCGGTTCGATCCCGGCCATCGGGCTGACTGGCACCGGACGGCGAAGTCGTTCCAGCTGCCGCTGTACCTGCTGCTGTACCGGCACCACCGTCCGGATGCGGCGGCGCGGGAGGCGAACAGCGCGCTGCTGCTGCTGGGCGGCGCGGCCATTGAGGAGCAGCGCCTCTTCAGTGCGGACGACGACCGGGAAGCATTGATGGACCGCTACCAGCTGGCGATCGTCGCGCTGGTCGAGGAGATGCTCGATCCGGACACGCCGTTCCATCCGGCTCCCGATCCCGATACGCAGTGTCCCCACTGCCCGTACCGGACACCATGCGGGCGCCAGTGGATGCGACCGCGGTCATGATGGAGGCGCGGCCGTTGTCGGCCGGGCACGGGAAAAGCCCTGCCGTCCGGCAGGGCTTCTTGGTAGCGCTACGGGGAATCGAACCCCGGTTTGATGGCTGAGAACCATCCGTCCTAGGCCACTAGACGATAGCGCCGTATGTCCCGATACACCCAATTTTATACCATTTCCCCCGTCGCTGTCAAGCCCCTCGTGCCGGGGCGATTTATTTTATCGCAATTGACAAACAACGAGGTTTTAGGTATAATTATACTTTACGCCCATAACTGGGGGATCGTCCAACGGCAGGACACATGGCTCTGAACCATGGTATCGGGGTTCGAATCCCTGTCCCCCAGCCACCATTGGAATAGGAAAGAGGCAATCCGTCGGATTGCCTCTTTCTTGCCATTTTCGGGCTGTGGGAATCACAAGGCATGCTCAACAACGGAGTCCGGTTTTGTCCCGACGGCCTTTTTGTTGCCGGCATATGGCGGTAGTGTTTTCAGCGACAGCAAATGTACGCTGACCCCGACGCCGACAGCTGACAGCAGGATGTCCACCCACGGCTTGTCAACCATGATAAGTGAAGCTCCCAGTGAGAACCAAAGTATAGCCAGGGTACAGAGTTTTGTCGAAAGTGGCACCGCACGGTATTTCAGGTAGTTCGTCAAATGTGCGCCGACGAACCTATTGTTCATCAGCCAGCGGTGGAGCCGCGCCGAGCTGCGGGCGAAGCAGTACAGCGCCAGCAGCAGGAACGGGGTGGCCGGGAGCAGCGGCAGGAACAACCCCGCCACCCCCAGCCCCGTCGCGGCCAACCCGCAGGCGGCCAGCAGCCGCCGTTTCATGGCCCGTGCCGCGAAATCAAACCCTACTTGCCTCCCAGCGCCTTGCGCACGCCATCGGCATAGGCGGGATCGGCCTTGTGGAAATGCCCCAGCTGCCGCTCGATGATCTCCTTGGGCACGTCCCGGATCGACCCGGCGATGGCCCGGTGCAGCCGGTCGCGCTCGTCCTGCGGCATCAGCCGGTAGAGGTTGCCGGCCTGGGTGAAGTCGTCATTGCCCGCGCGGCGGTCGTAGCGGTCGGCGTCCCCGCTGATGCGCAGCGGCGGCTCCTTGAACCGCGGGTCCTCGGCCGGCCCCCCGAAGCTGTTGGGCTCGTAGTTGACCGCGCCGCCGCCGTTGCCGTCGAACCGCATCGCGCCGTCCTTGTAGTAATTGTCGACCTGGCAGCGCGGCTTGTTGACGGGCAGGCTCTGGTAGTTGATCCCCAGCCGGTAGCGCTGGGCGTCGGCGTAGGAGGTCATCCGCAGCTGCAGCATCTTGTCCGGGCTGTGGCCGATGCCCGGCGGCACGTCCTTGGGGCAGAAGGCCGCCTGCTCCACCTCGGCGAAGTAATTCTCCGGATTCCGGTTCAACTCGACGATCCCGACGTCGATCAGCGGGTAATCCTTGTGCGGCCAGACCTTGGTGACGTCGAAGGGGTGGTAGGGCACCTTCTCGGCGTCCGGCTCGGGCATGATCTGGACCTGCATCCTCCATTTGGGGAAGTCGCCCCTGGCGATGGACTCGAACAGGTCGCGCTGGCTGCTCTCGCGGTCGGCGGCGATGATCCGGGCCGCCTCCTCGTCGTTCAGGCACTGGATGCCCTGCATGGTGCGGAAATGGAACTTGACCCAGAACCGCTCGTTCTTGTCGTTGAACAGGCTGAAGGTGTGGCAGCCGAACCCGTGCATGTGGCGGAAGCTTTTGGGGATGCCGCGGTCCGAGAACAGGATGGTCACCTGGTGCACCGACTCCGGCGACAGGGACCAGAAGTCCCAGGCGGCGGTGGCGCTGCGCAGGTTGGTCCTGGGGTCGCGCTTCTGGGTGTGGATGAAGTCCGGGAACTTGTAGGGGTCGCGGATGAAGAACACCGGGGTGTTGTTGCCCACGATGTCCCAGTTGCCCTCCGCGGTGTAGAACTTCATGGCGAAGCCGCGCACGTCGCGCTCGGCGTCGGCCGCGCCCCGCTCCCCGGCCACGGTGGAGAAGCGGAAGAAGCACTCGGTCCTGGTGCCCGGCTTGAACACCGCCGCCTTGGTGTACTTGGTGATGTCGCCGTCGATGGTCAGCGCGCCGTAGGCCCCGGACCCCTTGGCGTGCACCACCCGCTCCGGGATCCGCTCCCGGTTGAAATGGGCGTGCTTCTCGAACAGCTGCCAGTCCTGCGCCAAAAGCGGCCCGCGCGGCCCGGCCGTCAGCGCGTTCTGGTTGTCGCCGACCGGGACGCCGGCGTCGGTGGTCAGTCTCTTTTTCACAGGGCACCTCCATGTTCTATAGTTAATCGTTCACCAGTGAGTGTGCTGGCGCAGTTTCCCGAGCCTCGATTGTCTCTCTTCTTTGCGCAGCCCATGTGCCGTTTGATCACAGCCAGCCGTCCATGCAGCAGCGAGTTCAGTGCGGTGATCAACGCGTCGTTCCTTACAGGGCAATTTCCTCCGGTCATTTACATCTTTCTGCGCTGTATCGCACACCGGCGGCATAGGCCATACAATTGGACCGCATAACTCCTGATGGTGAGACGCGTCCGACGCCGTGCCTGAGCCGCTATCCCCGCAGGCAGCGGCATGTCAACATCGCTGACCGACCCGCACTGCTCACAGATGAAGTGGCAATGGTCCCCGACCATGGCGTCGTAACGCTCGACCCCGTACCGGAATTTCCGCCGGGCTACCCTGCCCTCCTCGACCAGGATCGACAGGTTGCGATAGACATTGCCCAGGCTGGTGTTCGGTTTCTCCCGTCTCAGCTTGGTATAGACGGAATGTGCGGTAGGGTGATCGCTCCTCTCGGAGACGATCCGCATGATCCGTTCGCGTTGGGCGCTTCTGCGCCGGGTTGGTTTATTATTAGTAATCATTCTTACTAATAATATATCAGATCCCGGGCGGTTTGTCAAGCGTCGGCCACGGTCTTATTGGGGGCGCCGCGCTCCGGGAAAAACTGAGGGCCGGCGCCTGCGCGTCGGCCCTCTCTCCCCGGCGCGCCCTGCCGCCCTCACCCCCGTTCCGCCAGCACCACGCCGGCCAGCACCACCGCGCTGCCGATCACGAACCGGACGGTGACGGCCTCACGGAACACGATCCACGCCAGCGCGGCGGCCACCACCGGCTGGAGGTTGGAGATCACCGCCACCTTGCTGGCCTCCATCCGCGACAGGGCCCAGGCCCAGATCAGGTAAGCCACCACCGAGGTCATCACCGCCAGGTACAGCACCGAGAACGCCCCGGTGGCGGTGACGCGGCCGTAGTCCTGCCACACCATGAACGGCAGGCCCACCGGCAGGAACAGCAGCGCGCCCATCGATAGCGAGATGCCGGTGACCTCCAGCGGCCGGTAGCGCCGCAGCAGCTTCTTGCTGTAGATGGTGTACACCGCCCAGGTGGCCACGGCGGCCAGCACCAGCAGATCGCCGCCGATGGTCCGTTTGGCGAACGCCAGCCCCTTGTCGAACAGCACCAGCACCACGCCGGCGAACCCCAGCGCGATGCCCGCGACCTTGGGCCAGGTCGGCCGCTCGCCCAGGAACAGGCAGGACAGGAACAGCACCATCACCGGCGTCGAGGCGTACAGCAGGGCGCCGTGCGCGGCCGGCGCGTACTTCATGCCGTAGAGGAACAGCCCCTGGTTGAGGGGCACGCCCAGGGCCGCCAGCGCCAGGAAATGCCCCCAGTCGGCCCGGTCGAACCAGCGGATCCCGAGGCGGGGGACCAGCAGCGCCGCGAAGATGGCCGCCGATATCAGGAACCGGATGCAGCCCAGCGCGAAGGGCGAGAACTCCAGCAGCCCCAGCTTGACCACCAGGTAGGTGCTGCCGGTGATCAGCTGGGCGCCGGCCATCACCCAGACCACCGGCGCGTTGGATCGCGGCGGACCGGCCTGAACGAGACCGCCGTCTGCTGGAACCTGGCCATCAGCGGCGATTTTGGGATTGACAACCGGGCGCATTCCGTTTATCATTGTTTTCTATGGAATTGACACCGGCCGACCTGCACACCCATTCGACCTTCTCCGACGGCACGACGACGCTGGAGCAGATCGCGGCCATCGCCGGTTCGGCGGGCATGGCCGTGGGGGTGGCCGACCATTGCGGCCCGGGCAGCTTCCAGCTGGACAGCGACGAAAGGTTCCGGCGCTATTTCGAGGCCGTGTCGCGGCACCCGGTCTACCGGTCGGTCGAGCTGGACCTGGGCCGGGAGATCAACGTCTCGCGGGAAAACCTGAAGCGCTGCGACTACCTGATCGGCGGGGTCCATTCCCTGGGCGGGCGGGATTTCTTCGACGGCGCGCAGGCATGGACCGACATTCCGGGGCTGCTCGACGGCATCCTGGCGGCCATCGATGAAAAGGCCAGGATATTCGATTTCGATATCCTGGCCCATCCCGGTCTGTTGCCGGCGAGCCTGCGTTCCCGCCAGTCAGCGCTGCTGGATTCCCGCTGGGATCAGCGGCTGATCGGCCTGGCGCTGGAACACGGCTTCGCGCTGGAGATCAGCTCCCGCTGGCAGGTGCCATCGGCCGGGACCATCCGCCGTGCGGCGGCGGCCGGGGTCACGTTCGCGCTGGGCTCGGACGCCCACCGGCCGGAGCAGGTGTGCCGGCTGGACCACTCGCTGTCGCTGGCGGCGGCCTGCGGCCTGACCGACGCCGACCTGTTCCGGCCGGCCCGTCAACTGGCCGAGAAGATCGCCTGAATCCGCTCGTTGAGCACGCGGATCCGGGCCGAAAGGATGCGCGACATGGCCAGCATCATCTTGGCCGCGATCTTGGGGTCCTTCTCGACCAGGTAGGCGATGTGCTTGCGGGTGATGACGAAGATCTCGGTCTGCTCCAGGGCCACGCAGTTGGCCGAGCGGGGGGCCTTGTCCAGCAGGGACATCTCGCCGAAGAACTTGCCCGGACCGAGCTCGGCCAGGATGACATCGGTCTGGTCCGCCGGCAGGCTGATCTGGACCTTGCCGCTCTTGATCAGGAACATGCTGTCGCCGGGCATGTCCTTTTGGGCGATCAGCGCGCCGGGCATGAAGTTTTCGGCATCGGTGGACATGATCTGCGACAGGCGCAACAACTCGTCGTCGGTCAGTTCCTGGAGCAGCACGCAGTCCCGCAGGTAATTGAGGCTTTCCATCGGGTTTCCGCCTTTCGCAACGTTAGCTGGCTGTACGACAGTGGAGGACGACATGACCGACCTGATCGACGCGCTGAAGGGCAACACCCTGTTCCACGACCTGACAGCGGCCGAGCTTGAGCGCATCTGCAAGCTGATCTTCCTGCGGGCCTATCCCGAGGGCCGGACCCTGTTCTTCGAGGGGACGACGGGCGAGGTGATGTACCTGATCCATGCCGGCGAGGTGGCCATCATCAAGACCGGAACCGACCGGAAGGAGATAACGCTGGCGACGCTGGCGCCCGGGAGCTTTTTCGGCGAGATGTCGATCCTGGACGCCCAGCCGCGGTCGGCATCGGCCCGGGTGGTCCGCGACGCCGAGCTGGTGGTGATAACCAAGAAGGCCTTCGACCAGATGCTGGAGACCGATCCCGGCATCACCTCGAAGATATTGATCGCCCTGCTGAAGACAGTTTTCTCGCGGCTGCGGGCCGCGGACGAAAAATTCAAGGCGATCAACTACGCCGGCGGCGGAGCGCCGGCGGCAGCCAAAGGATAGCAGAAACCCACTTCGATGTCAAGACCNNACATGACCGAGCACCGGACGCACCAGCCCAAGGGCGGGCACCACGGCGACAACCGCTACGACTATTACCTGGAAATGGCCAAGATCCTGGAGAAGCTCAAGCGCGAGGACGACCTCAAGATCGCGCCCAAGCTGCTGGACCGGATCCTGGACGGGCAGAAAAACGGACACTTGACGGCCGATCAGGTGTTCGAGCTGTCCGAGCGCATCGACAAATGGACCATGAAGCTGCAGCTGAAGTTCGCCAGCCAGGAGTACCAGATGCACAAGCTGCTGCGGGCGCTGGAGAACGACCAGCGCAAGCGCGAAGGCAAGAAATAGGGGCCGCGGTCCGCCCGCGGACCGACAAGGGAGGGAAGGATGGACAAGCAGGAGCTGCTGCGCCGGGTGCTGGACCGGCTGAACCAGGTCACCGGGTCGACCGAGCCGGTGGCGGACGCCGAGCTCGAGCCGGCGGTGTTCCGGCGGCTGGACCAGGCAGAGAAGATCATCAGCGCCATCCAGCAGTACCTGCCCAGGCGGGTGACCGACAAGATCCTGCTGAATCCCGACGGCGTCAGGGTCGAGGGCGAGCGCCGGCCGGTGACCGTGCTGTTCGGCGACCTGTCGGGCTTCACCGCCATGTCCGAGAGCCTGGACCCCGAGCAGGTGGTGGAGGTGGTCAACCAGTACTTCGACACCATGGTGGAGATCGCCGAGCGCTACGGCGGCCACATCGACAAGTTCATGGGCGACGCCCTGATGGTGCTGTTCGGCGCGCCGGTGGCGCACGAGGACGATCCGCTGCGGGCCTGCCTGGCGGCGGTCGAGATGCTGGAGGCCATGGACCGGTTCAGCGCCGAGCGCAAGATGGAGCTGGCGATGAGCATCGGCCTCAACACCGGCGAGGTGGTGGCGCTCAACGTCGGATCCAAGGGCCGGATGGAGTACACGGTCATCGGCGACGGCGTCAACCTGGCCGCCCGGCTGGAGAAGGTGGCCACCGCCCGGCAGTGCGTGATCGGTGAGAACACCTATCGCCAGGTCAAGGGCAAGATCCGGCTCAAAAAGCTCAAGCCGGTGATGGTCAAGGGGAAATCCAAGCCCCAGAACGTCTACCTGATCCTGGGCCGGGCGGAGACGGCCGAGACCGCCGCCGGCCTGCGGGCCGGCTCGATCCCGATGATCGGCCGGATGGCAGAGATGGACTCGGTGCGCGCCGCCGTCGCCAGGGTCAGGGACGGCGCCGGACAGGTGGTGGCCATCACCGGCGGGCCGGGGCTGGGGAAATCGCGGCTGGCCAAGGAGCTGGAGCTGCTGGCCCGGGATGAGAAATTCGCCTTCGTCAAGGGCAAGTGCTACTCCTATTCGACCGGCGTCGCCTACCTGCCGTTCCTCCGCCAGTTGCAGCTGCTGCTGGGCGTCCCGGAGAGCGACCCGCCCGCCAGGAAGAGGGAGCGGCTGCTGGAGAAGCTCCAGTCGCTCGACCTGTCCGATTTCGAGCCGTTCCTGGGCTCGCTGCTGGGGATATCCTATCCCGAGATCGCCGATCTGGACCCGGAAAAGAGGAAGCGCAAGACCTTCGAGGGGTTCGAGGCGCTCTATCACAAGGAGGCGGCCCGGCAGCCGCTGGCGCTGGCGTTCGAGGACCTGCAGTGGGCCGACTCGCTCTCGCTGGAGTTGCTGGAGCACCTGGCCGGGACGGTCGCCGGCAGGCCGATCCTGATCTGCTGCGACTACCGGCCGGAGCTGGCCCTGCCGTTCATCGCCCAGCCATGGTGCATCAGCCTGCTGCTGGCGCCGCTGGACCGCCGGGAGGTATTCCAGATGGCCACGGCGCTGGCGGGCACCGCTGACGTGGCCGACCAGGTGCTGGACAGGGTGGCCGAGCGCACCGAGGGCAACCCGCTGTTCATCGAGGAGATCGTCCGGCACCTGCTGTCGCGGCGGCTGGTGCGGCGGGAGGGCGAGAGCCTGGTCCCCGCCAAGCGCTTCGGAACGATGGCCCTGCCGGGCACCGTGGCCGGCGTGGTGCTGGGTCGGATCGACAGGCTGTCCGAGGACCTGCGCCGCACCCTGCAGTATGCCGCGGTGGTCGGCCGTGAGTTCGACCGCGAAACGCTGGCGCATATCATCAAGTCCCCGGCCGAGGAGCTGCAGCGGCGGCTGGACAACCTGGAGCACTTCGAGGGTTTGCTGTACTCCAAGGAGCTGGAGGGGAGGCGGCTCTACCAGTTCCACTCCACCACCACCCAGGAGGCGGCCTACGGCACCCTGCTCAAGGGGCGGCGCCTGGAGTTGCACGGCGCGGTGGCCATGACATTCGAGCGCGACTTCCGGGACGACCTGGAGCCGCACCTGGAGGACCTGGCCCATCACTTCTCCCACAGCAAATACGACGACAAGGCGGTCCGCTACCTGCACAAGGCAGGCGACAAGGCCCGCGGGCTCTACGCCAACAGCGAGGCGCTGGACTACTATGGCAAGGGCATCGGGGTATTGAAGAAGGCCGGGGAGAACAAAGCCACTGTTCTGGAAAAGGCGGAGCTGCTCTGGGCCGAGGGCTCCATTCTTAGGCTGGTCGGCAGGATGGAAGAGGCATTGAAGAGGTGCAAGCAGGCGGCAAGGCTGGCAAAGGACGCTGGAGATCTGCACAAAACACACAAGTACCAGCTTTCGGCAGGAATCATACATCATGTCATGGGAGACATCAGCATCACAGTTAAACTACTGAATCGGGTTATTGGTGAGGCGGAAAAAGCAAAGGATCAAAGGATACTAATTACGGCTTACACAAATTTAAGCAACCTTGAGATGCGAAGCGGCAATCCGGTCAAGGCCATTGAAGGTTTCGAGAAGGCTCTGCAATTGTGTCGAGAAACTGGCGAGAAGAAGGAAACCGCCAGGATCAACAGCAGTCTAGGCCAGGTCTATGAAATGATGGGCGATCCCGCTAAAGCGGTGGAGAAGTATACGGTGGCATTGGATACGTCACGAGAAGTAAATTTCACAGAAGGAGTGGCTCACTACAACAATATGATTGGTAATCCCCTAATGATGATGGGAGACTTGGACGGGGCTTTCAAGTATTTTCATGAAAGCTTGCGAGTATCTCGAAAAATTGGCGACAAGATGGTGGAGAGTCTCTCATCGGGAAGTATGGGAATAATTAATGCAATGATGGGCAACTATGACCAAGCGCTTGATTTCTTCAATAAATCATCAGAAGCTGCCATTGAGAGTAAAGACATAAACCAGCAGATTTCCATCAAGAACAACATTGGTTGCATTTACCAGCAACGGGGTGATCTTTTCAAGGCCGAAGAAAACCATATTAACGGTCTTTCCATGGCCAGAGAAGCATCTAATAAAGTTGAAGAGATCGAAATAGAACGCACCCTGGCAATTGACTTGGGGCTTCAAGCCAAATATGGACATTCTCTCGACCATATCGGCCGATGCTTGAATAATGCAACGGAATTAGGCGACCCGAGGATGATCGCATACGTCAAAGCAAATCAGGGACAGGTGATGGTCATGGCCGGGGACTTCGTGGGGGCTTCCGCCGCACTGATGGATGCGGTGGGGATGGCCAGGCAGGCGGGCGACCCCGAGGTGATCCTGGCAGCGGTACGGGCGGTGGTCGACCTGAACCTGGAGACTGAGAACTTTCCCGAGGCCGACCAATACATCCAGCGGGCGCTCAGGATCTCGGAGGAGACCCGCAATAAGCGCGAGAAGGCTTACGGCCTGCTGGCCCTGGCGTCCCTGATGCTGGCATCCGGGGCATTGGATGAGATGCCTGGCCCCTTGGCCGAGGCCCTGGAACTTGGACGAGTCGTGAAGGACAGGATTCTGCTCACCCGCATCTTCCTGTTATTCGCCCGGAAATCGTTGGCGCAGCGCGCGACGCTTGAAGCTGAGAGTTATCTGAAGGACGCCCTGGAAGCGGTCCAAAGCACCGGGGCCAGGGAGCTGGAAGCTCAGGCGCATTACTGGAAGGCCCAATTTTACGGGCAACAGGAGAGAACGCTCGAACAGCAAGATGAGTTGAGCAAGGCGAAAAAACTGATCGAAGACATCATGGCAGACATCCCGCAGGCGAGCAGGGCGCAGTACCGGGCCCGCAGGGCGATCGGCGCCATCCTGGAATAGCCCGGGAACATGGCAGAAGGGGCCGAGCTGGTGCTCGGCCCCTTCTGCGTCGACCCGATAGCCCCATGGTTGTCCCTCATCTGATCACGGTCAGTTTCCCGGTCAACGCGGCGTTGCCAATCCCGGCAAGGCGGTAGAGATACACGCCGGAAGCCACCCGGCGCCCCCCGTGGTCGGTGCAGTCCCACCTGACCGCGTATCGTCCCGCCGCCATGTGGCTGCGCCCGAAGGATCGGACCAGCCTTCCAGAAACATCGTAAATGGCCAGCTCCGCCACGCCGTCATGGGGAAGGGAATACCTCAGCGTCAATCCTTCCCTGGCAGGATTGGGGTGACAATCGATGTACAGCTCCGCGGCTTTGCCATTGGGGCCGGTCGTCACCGACACCGGGCCGTGCCAGGTGGTATTCTGCCCGAAATCCTGGTCGCCCAGGAGATAGTAATAGGTCAAACCGGGAAGCACGGCGCCGTCGATGTACGAATAGTCCTGGCCCAGGGGGCTGTTCCCCTGGGCGGGGACGGCAGCGATCCTCTGGTAGCCGAAATCCGGTGCGGTGGAGCGGTCGATCAGCCACTGGTAGCTGTCGGTCTCGCTTGCGGTGCGCCAGGCCAGCTCGACGGCGCCGTTCCTGTGAATGGCGGCGAACTGGCTGAGTTCCACGGCCAGCGGCCTGCTGACCGTGGCCGGCTCGATGCCGCTCCGCAGGCCGCCGTAGACCTCGTAGTAGTATGGGTACGATGCCGGCACCTTGGCGCCTTTGCCGGTGGCGTTCTGGAGCGGGAAAACGTTCCAGGATGCGTTGCTGTTCTCCTGCTGCGCGACCGCGAGGTAGCGGAAGGCCCGCGTGGTGTCGTAGTTGCCGATCCGGGCGAACGGTACCTGGATCTCCGCGTACTCGCAGGCGTTGACGCTGTCCAGCGAGTACAGGGCCGGGGAGTACACGGCGAACGAGTCGCGCCACTGGCTGGTGGCCGGGTTCCAGCTCTTCAGGGCCGCCGTGGCGTCACGGTCGAAGACCAGGCAGAAATCCGGCAGGAAATCCCTCCCGCTGTCGAAGGCGGAACGCTGGCCGCTGGCGTTCCAGTCCACGGTGGAGTCGGCGCCGCCGTCCCTGGTATCCATGTAGACCAGCAGGTCGCCGGCCGTGCGCCAGTCGCAGCGGCTGTAGCCGAAGTAGACGTTGGCGGCGTCCCAGGTGCAGAACAGCGTGTCGCCGCCGCGGACGTCGATCCGCTCGGGTGCGATGAAATCGTTGACGCAGCCGTAGGAGTAGCCCAGCCCGATGGAGTGGGGCGTCACCCGGTCACCGGCGACCACCGCCCGGGGCTGGGCGCCGAGCTCGCTCCAGCGGGCGGGCGTGGACTCGTCCCCGGCCTTGAGGGCGAAGATCAGGGTGTCGCCTGGCGGCAGGCCGTACAGGGAGACGCTCTGCGACGTGCCGGGAGCGCCCGGGGCGAACCAGGAGCGGTAGTAGACCATGCCGGAATCGATGTACTTCTGCTCGGAACTGAGCATGCCCAGGTCCGGGGCACTGTTGTTGTACCGGCTGTACCTGAGCTGGTAGGCGGAGGCCGGCTCGCCGATGGCGTCGTCGCAGACCGCGGTCCATGCCAGGTTCACCCG
>DDXR01000037.1:49756-50592 GCA_002347565.1 bacterium UBP2_UBA2255
GCCGGCCCCTCGCTGATGAAAACGGCATCGGCGTTGAAGCCGCCGTAAGAGCCCGGATTGATGCGGTCCACCGAGTTGTCCTCCTCCCCCTGGAAGGGATAATGGAACTTCATGCCATGTGCCAGGGTGCCGCTGACGCCCATCAACGAGTCTATGTTTCCTATTGATGAGGGGTTGCCCGGCCCGTCATGCACCGCGGCGAAGTAGTAATCGTGCAGTACCGTGCCCCCGTACATCTGCCCGAAGTCGTTGCCCGAGCACAGCAGTGCCCCGCCCTCGTCCGAGAACTTCATCAGCGAGCACTGCTGGGCATAGCTGATCTCGCCGGAGCGCAGGGCGTCGGTGGGATAGCCCAGGTCCATCACGCACAGGTCGTAATCGCCACCGTTGATGGGGCCCTTCCAGTTGGAGACGTAGTCCTCCCGCAGCATGGGGCTGTCGGTTATCTTGAAGAACTGCTGGCCGGGGACGTTGTTGCGCTCGGCGAAGGCCCGGACGAAGGCCGAGTCCAGCGGGATGTACAGGGAGTCCGGCTCGGCGATGGGGTCCTCGTTCCAGGGGGTGGAGGGGTTGTCGAAGTTCTTTTTCGGCCGGTACCACACCGTGCGGCCAAAGCTCCGCAGGTTGTCTATCCGGTAGTTGGGGCGGTACTTGGCGATGGTGTCCACGGCCAGGTCGACCACGATGATGTTCTGGCCGAAGATGTCGCCCCGTCCGGTGGGGCGGATGGAGTCGTGCCAGGCCACGGTGAAGGCGCTGTCATTGGCTGAGATGTCCGGGTGCCTCTGGTTGCGGGCGTCGTTTACGTTCAGCTTGAGCATATTGGTGGGCTCGGA
>DDXR01000062.1:0-825 GCA_002347565.1 bacterium UBP2_UBA2255
AGATGTGTATAAGAGACACGTACTTTACCCTTGATCAACAGCAGCTCAACACTCGAAAATCCGCCGGAAGTGGTGGCCGTAGATCGCCAGGGTGATGGCCATCGGGAACAGCCTGGGCCGGCGGAAGATGGTCCAGAAGAACAATCCCCAGTACTGGCGGCGCTCCGTGCTCCAGACGCCCAGCACCACGATCGAGCGCAGGAAGGCGAACACGCGGTCCCTGCTGAGTCGCGCCTGCTTCAGCCGCGGCGGGCGGTAGTGGCGCAGGAACGTCCTGATCCGCTGGTAGTAATTGCCCGGCGCGTAGATCGTGTGCACGATCCGCTTGTACCCGGCCAGCAGCTCCTGCAGGTTCATCCTGGGGATGAAATTCAGCGTGAAGTCGGTGTTGACGCCCGAGGAGTCCGTGGTCAGGCGGTGCTCGCGGTCGAGCCGCTGGTACAGGACGGTCTTGGGCAGCGCCTGCAGCAGTCCGACCATCGCCGTGGTGATGCCGCTCTGCTGGATGAACCTGATCTGGGCGTCGAAGATGGAGCCGGTGTCGTGGTCGAACCCGACGATGAACCCGCCGGTGACCAGCAGGCCGGCCTGCTGGATCCTCTTGACGCTGGCCATCAGGTCGCGGCCGCTATTCTGGACCTTGCCGCACTCGGCCAGGCTGCCCTGATCGGTGGTCTCGATGCCGACGAAGACCGAGTCGAAGCCCGCCTGGACCATCAGCGCCAGCAGCTCGTCGTCGTCGGCCAGCTCGACCGAGGCCTGCGTCATGAAGGTGAACGGCCAGCGCCGCTCCGCCATCCAGGCGGCGATGGCCGGCAGCACCTC
>DDXR01000062.1:832-46856 GCA_002347565.1 bacterium UBP2_UBA2255
CTCGGCACGCGGCCGCACAGCAGCGTGATGTCGCAAAAATCGCAGTTGTACGGGCAGCCCCGGGAGTACTGGACACTCATCGACGCGTACTTCTTCAGGTCGGCCAGGCGCAGCAGCGGGAGCGGGGATGCGGCCATGTCGGCCCAGCCATCGGCTTGGTAGAGGTGCCGCGGATGCCCGGCAGCGAGATCGTCCAGGAACCGCGGCAGCGTGATCTCGGCCTCGCCCAGCACCAGGTGGTCGACCNNTCGGCGGTGAACAGCGGCCCGCCGGCCACCACCGTGACGCCAAGCTGCCGGCAGCGGTCCAGGATCCGTTCCACCGATTTCCGCTGGGAGTTCATGGCGGACAGGAACACGAAATCGGCCCAGGCGAGGTCCGCGTCCCCCAGCCGGCCGACGTTGCAGTCGATTAACCGCTGTTCCCATTCCCGCGGCAGCATCGCCGCCACGGTCAGCAGTCCCAGCGGCGGGTTGTTCGCTTTTTTCCGGATGAACTTCAGGGCGTGTTTGAAGCTCCAGAACGTGTTCGGGTATTCCGGGTACAGCAACAGGATATTCATGGTGTTCTCCTTCGGGGGCGCTGGTCTGCGCGGATCGTGAATGATCACCGGGGCCGGCGTCGATCGAACAATAGAACCGGCCCCGTCTGGCATAATCATAACGATAATCCGTCGGATGGAAAGTGCATGTTTCCACGTTCCATTGACTTTTTTCACCCGGGAAAGCAGGATGAACCGCGGCCAACGTCATCGGGCGGCCGGGCCTCCCGGCCGAATCCTCAATAACAAAGCGGCTCCTCTCGGAGCTGCTTTCGCTGTTCTTTCTCCCCGTTCATCCGATCCGTTGCGACACGCCGGGGCAGGTGATGCACTGCATGCAGCGCACGCACTTGGCCGATCCCGGATCCTTCCGAATGTCGAGGTCCACCGGGCAGAGCTTGCGGCAGTCGGCCCGGTCGTGATGCGCGTGCGGGTCCACTGTGATCCGCAGCAGCGAGACCCGGTTGAATACCCCGAAGATCGCTCCCAGCGGGCAGATGAAGCGGCAGAACGGCCGCTTGACGAGAACCGCAGCGACGACAACCCCGGCAGTGATGGCCAGCTTAATGTAGAACAGCGGACCGATCATGGCGAAGATCTGGGCGGGCTGGCCGGGGAGCTTCAGCTTGAAGAACCCCGCCACCACGTAAGGGATGCCGGCCTCCAGGGTGCCTGCCGGGCAGAGCTTGGAGAACCACGGCTCACCGGTGAGCATCGGGACGATGATCGCCACGCCGAACAGCGAGACGTAGCGGCCCCAGCCCAGCCAGGAGGGCAGGGCCAGCTTGGTGCGCCGGATCTTGGCCAGCAGATCCTGGAACAGGCCGAACGGGCAGAGGTAGCCGCAGGCCCAACGGCCGACCAGCGCGCCGACCAGGAACAGGAGGCCCAGCAGTAAAAAGGGGACGGCGCCGACAATGGCGAAATGCTGCAGGCTGCCGATCGGACAGGCGAACGCGGCCAGCGGGCAGGCGTAGCAATTCAGGCTGGGGCACGGCAGGTGCTTGAGGTAGGGCGCCAGGAAGTAGGAATTGGTCACGGCCGCCGCCGCCAGCTGAACATAGAGCCGCTTGGTCTGGATGAGACCCAGACGCTTCGCCTGTCGCTGCTTCATGCGCTGGGCCTTGGTGATGAGGACGCCCAGCAGATGTTTCACTGGTCGATCGATCACGTCAGTCAGTTCCGGTCCGCAGGGGGATTCATGCTATTCCACCACGCCGAACTTCTTCTCCACGGCCTCGTAATAATTGATCGCCGTCCGCACGTACTCGCGGCGCTGGGGGTAGGGATGGTAGAAGAACGAGCGCTTGAAGCCGTAGACGATGATATCCTTGAGCACGGCCGGCGGGATGTCGAAGTTCTGCACCGCCAGCGCGATCTCGTCGCTGACCGTGGTATGCGACACCAGCCGGTTGTCGGTGCAGAAGGTCAGGGATAGCTTGCTGGCCAGCATCTGGCGCAGCGAGTGGTCGGCAATGGTCTTGAGCTTGGGCGCCGTCTGCAGGTTGCTGGTAAGGCAAACCTCGATGGTGATCCGCGCGTCGGAGATGTAGTTGGCCAGGTCGCGCACGTACTTCTGCTTGTCGGCGATGTCCCTGGAGAGCACCATCTCGCTGTCGAACAGGTACAGGCCGTGGCCGATGCGGTCGGCGTGCAGCTTGGTGATGGCCTGGAAGATCGACTCCGGGCCGTAGGCCTCGCCGGCGTGCACCGACTTGTGCATGAAGTGCTTGTGGACGTAGTCGTAGCTCTCCTCATGGTCGTCGGCCGGGTAGCCGTACTCGCTGCCGGCCAGATCGAACCCGACGACCTGGACGTCGGAGCTGTCCCTGAGAGCCACCGCGGCCTTGGCCAGCTCCAGGCTTGCCAGCCTGATCACCTCCAGCTGCGACGAGTACTTGTGGAGCGCGAAGAACGACTTGTAGAACCTCGAGAAGTGCTCGTTGCAGAAGCGCATGGCGCAGACGATGATGCCGAACTCGAACCCGGGCTCGCCCGGGGGCAGCGCCGCGTTGATCTCGGTCCTGGCGCGCTTCAGGCCCTTGTCCACCGCGATCATCACGTCCTCGAACGACAGTTGGTCGCTCATGTGCAGCTGCGGCGCGAATCGCACCTCGATGTAGCGCACGCCCTCGTTCCAATTGTCGTGCGCCAGCTCGCAGGCCACCCGCTCCAGGAACTCACGCTGCTGCATCACCGAGCAGGTCAGGCCGAAGCCCTTGAGGTACTCGTCGAGCGAGGCGTAGGCGTCCTTGAACACCAGCTGGCGCAGGCCGTCCTCGGTGTAGGACGGCAGCTTGATCTGCTCGGCCTTGGCGATGTCGATCAGCGTCGGCAGGCGCAGCGAGCCGTCGAGGTGGAGGTGGAGGTCGGTCTTGGGGATGGCGCGGATGAACTCGGGGGAGTACGTATGCATTTCACTTTTCCTTTGCCACGGAGGCACAGAGGCACAGAGATCTTGAACGCGGTAAGACCCTTTGCGTGCTTGGCGTCTTGGCGGTTAGAGTTTGCTGAGGTACGCCTCGGGGTTGTTGAGGAACGATCTCGTCAATTGTACATGGTCGAGGGCCGAATATGCAACAGTTTTTATCGGCGGGTCGTCGAAGCTCCAGATGGCCGCGCCCGGATGCGACAGGATGATGGGCGAGTGGGTGGCGATCACGAACTGCGAGCCGTCCGCGGCCATTCCCTTGAGCATCGCCAGAAAGGCGATCTGGCGCATCGGCGACAGCGGGGCCTCGGGCTCGTCCAGCAGGTAGAGACCGCCCGGCACGACGCGCGACCGGAACAGTTTCAGAAAGCTCTCGCCGTGCGACTGGGCGTCCAGGCCCTGACCGTAACGCTGGTCGATGGCCTGCAGCGAGCCCGCGAAGGGCATTCGGGCATATCCCCTGGCCATTTCCGAGCGGCCCTGGTACTCGTCGTCGATCTCCTCCAGCCGCTGGTTCATCTCGGCCCGCAGCCTGGCCGTGGCTTTGGCGTAGCCAAAGAAGTCCTCGGCCCGCAGGAAGAACCCCCTGTAGGTCTTCTTCGACCACGCCAGCCGGAAGCGCTTGGCCAGCGCCCGGGCGTGGGCCAGTGTCTTGTCGCTGCGCAGGCTCTCGGCCCCCACGGTCACGGAGTTGGCTGCGCAGGCCAGGGCCTCCAGCAGGGTGGACTTGCCGGTGCCATTCTCGCCCACCAGCAGCGTCACCGGCGCCGCGAACGCCAGCGCCCGTAATTTCCTTATCACCGGCAGCGAGAACGGAAATTCCCGCGCGGCGGCCCCCCGCGGGGGACGGTAGGTCAGCGAGGTAAGCAGCGGCATGAGGCGATCGGGATGAATGGCGGGCATCCCCTCTCACGGGCGGGGGGCGGCTTGACAAACCGAGCGGTGTGGAGTATCATCACGGCATGAGCCAGCAGGTCAAGGGCACAGGCATCATCCCTGTGATCAGCTACATCAAGGCCCACCAGGGCGAGAGAGGCTGGGCGCGTGTGCTGTCCCGCCTGCCGGACGAGATCCGCCAGATCCTCGACCGCCGAATTCTGCCCATCACCTGGTACCCCCACGAGGCCATCTCGCTGCTGTACGCGGCGGTCAGCGACGAGTTCGGCGGCGGTGATCCGAAGTACTGCTGGATAGTGGGGAAGGATTCGGCCGACTATGGGCTGAACCTGATCTACAAGCTGTTCCTCAGCTTCGGGTCGCCCCAGCTGTTCGGCAGTAAGGGGCCGGAGATGTGGAAGACCTACTACCAACCCAGCACACTGGAGGTGCTGCTGAACGAAAAAGGCGCGCTGATCGTCGCCATCCACGGGATGACGACCACCCCTGCCCATGTGTACTCGATCGCCGGCTGGATGGAGCGGGCCGGTGAACTGACGGGCGGCCGCAACATCAACATCCGGGTGTCGGTCGATGCTTCCGGCATGCGGTACGACATCGCCTACCAATGAAACCCGGGCATCGGACCGGTCGCCGAACACCCCGCCTGCGCGGGGTGTTCGGCTTTGGGCCGGGCATCATTGCCCGACCGCCCTGGACTTGAGCGCCTCGGTGCGGCCGATGATGTATGACCGCTGGCCGGGATCGATGTCGGCCTCGGCCAGCCAGCGCTCCATATCGGCGAACGACCAATTGACGTTGTAAATGCGTGGCAGGAGCTCGTCCAGCCGTTTTTCGTCGTCGCGCGCGTCCAAGTCCAGCAGCCGTCTGGCCACGCATGTCAGGTACAGGCAGACGGCCAATTCGTTGATGTTGTAGTCGACCGCAGGGGCTTTTTGCAGCGTGAGCAGCGCCTCCTGGTGCCGCCCCAGCACGATGTACAGTTCGGCGATGTTGAGGTAGGCGATGATGTCGCCGGGACCGGCCGCCAGCGCCCGCTGGTAGTCGGCGATGGCCAGGTCGTACCGCCTCATTTCGCAGTGCAGGACGGCCCGGTTGTTGTAGGCCGCGCTGCTGCCCTGGTCGAGTTCGATGGCGGCGTCGAAGTCGGCCAGCGCTCCGCCGTGATCGCCGGCCTGCATCAGCGCCGCGCCCCGGCTGATGCGGGCCGGGATCGAATCCGGGCGCAGCCCCAGCGCCCGTTCGAAGTCGGTCAGCGCCCGGTCGGTTTGCTTGCGGTCGGTGTGGATCTTGCCGCGCAGCACCAGCAGGGAGGGATCGCCGGGAGCCAGCTCCAGCGCTCGATTGGCATCGGCCAGCGCCCGGTCGTACTCGGCCTGGGAGCGGTGAAACTCTGCCCGGGCGCTGAGGGCCGTGGTGCGGCAAGGGTCGAGTTCCAGCGCTCGGTTGAAGTCCGAGAGGGCCCCGTCGTTCTCCCGCAGCTCCCATCGCAGGTTGGCCCGGTTGATCAGCGCGTACTGGTAGTGGTGGTCTGACGCCAATGCGCTGGTGTATTCCTCGATGGCCCGGCGGGGATCGTCCAGTGCCCGGTAGACGACGCCGCGGCCGTTGTGGGCATGGGGCGAGCCGGGCGTCAATTCCAACGCCCGGTTGAAATCGGCCAGCGCCTTGTCGTACTCCTTGAGGTTGCGGTAGGCGGCACCGCGGTGGACGTAGGCCTGCGAATAGGCGCGGTTGAGCTCCAGGGCGCGGTTGAAATCGACCACCGCCTGTTGGTGCTGCCGCAGATCGGCCCTGGCGCGGCCGCGGCCGAGGAACGCCTGCGCCTGACGGGGGTCCAGCGCGATGGCCTGATCGAACAGTTCGATCGCGGCCCTGTCGTCCTCGCCCTCGAAGGCCGCGTAGGCCCGCTGCGCCAGCAGCACCGACCGGTACTGCCGCCCCAGCTCGGCCTGCAGCAGGCGGTTGACTGTTCCCAGGCTGCCACCGAGATCCGGGGCATCAACCTCGGCCAGCAAGGCGGCCGCGATCCCCAGCTTCTCCTCCGCGATCCCCGCGGCATCGGGGTTGGCAGCGGATCCAGCCGGGGAGCGCAAGTACTCGGCCGCCTCCTGCAGCGAGGCAGCCAGGGACCTGGCTTCCCGGTTGGGCGCCAACCGTGCAGTCTCCAGTGAGCGCAGCAGCCGCCGCAGCTGTCCGGCCCAGTCGTCGATTTCGCCGGTGTCGCGCAGGTACTTGGTGCGGCATTGCTCCAACGAAGAAACGGCCGCAGCTAGGCGGTCTCCCAACTGCTGCATGGTCGTTTCCGCTTCGCCCGGGCGGTCGTCGGGCGCTGCGCTCGGGACCGCGGTGCGCTCGCAGTCGCCACCGATCAGGGAACAGAACATCGCGATCTCCTGTTGCCGGCTTATTGCGGGCCGGGCTCCCCCCCCCGTCCCCGGCAATGATATCCAAAGACCGGGGAAATAGCAAGGGGAAAGCCCCGCGCGACGGAGGGCTGTCCGTCTGGGCCGCCGCGTTATCCTTGGTACCGGTCAATGAACGCGAACCGCTCGAACGGCAAACGTTCTGGCCGGGCCGATTCTGCGGCCACAGCCCAATCCGGCAGTCCCCGGCGGATCGCATCGGCGCGACTCCCGATGTTGATCAGCGTGACGACGGTGAGGTCGGCGGGTATCTCCAGGATCGTTCGCACTTTCACCGGGTCGTAACCGGCGATGGGATGCGCCACCAGGCCCAGTTCGGTTGCCCGCAGGATCAGGTTGGCGGACGCCATGCCGGTGTCGAACAGCGCGTACTCCCGGCCATCCTTCATCACGCAGTCGAGGTCCCGCCTGGTGCAGACGGCCACGATCAGCGACGCCTCATTGGTCCACTCGTTGCCGGGGTTCATCGCCGAACGCAGGCGGGACAGCGCCCCTTCGCCGCGCGCGAAAACGAAGCGCCATGGCTGCTTGTTGAAGCACGAGGGCGCCAGTCCGGCGCACTCGGCCAAGTCGGCTATCAGCTCGTCGCCGATCGCCGCCGGCGCCAGCGAGCGGTACGCCCGTCGCTGTCGGATCGCGGTTCTTACGTCCATGGTGTTCTCCCGTACAGTGCTGGCAGTAATTATATAGCGAAACCCGGCAATTGCAAGCGAATAATTTTACTGCGAATAGCGCGGATCAAAAGAAAACCCTCCCTGATGGGAGGGTTTTTCCGGTCGCGCCGCGGCTATGATTTGGTGGTCACGGAGACGCCGTCGCACAGCACCGGGGGCGTCCATGAGCCGCCGAACGACGGTTGCGGGGTGTCGCCGACCGCAATCACCTCGCGCAATGTCTCGTAGATGTTGCCGGACACCATGGCGTCCTTGACGCGGCCGACGATGCGGCCGCCCTCCACGTACAATCCCGGGCTGACGCCGACGGAGTAGTCGCCGTTGGGGATGTTGCCGCTGTGCGGCCCGAGCGCGCCCTCGACGATGATCCCCCGGTCCATCAGCGCCACCAGCTGCGGCAGCGTCGCCGCGCCCGGCTCGATGAAGCAATGCGTCAACGCCGGGCCCGGCCGGGCCGTCACCGGGTCGCCGCTGCGGTAGCCGTGGCCGGTGGAGGACATGTCCAGCTTGGCACCGTAGTTCAGGTCGCGGTAAAAGTTCCGGACCACCCCCCGTTCGACCAGCGGCAGCCGGCGGCAGGCCACGCCCTCGTCGTCGAAGGCCCGGGCGCCCGGGACCGAATTCCGCAACGGGTCGTCGATCACGGTCAGCTGCTCGCTGAACAGCCGCTGCCCGGACCGGCCGGCCAGCGGCGAGATATGCTCGTAAACGCTGCGCCCGCTCAGCCCGCTGAACAGCCGCCACAGCAGCGTGATCATGCCATCGGGCATGAACAGCACCCGCATCCGGCCGCCCGCGGGCTCGACCGTTCTCCGGCCCTGTCCGAACAGGTCAACCATCTCGGCGATCGTCCCGTCCGGCATCGGTTCCAGGCGCTTGGCGTAATGCACGCGGCCGATGCCGCTGCCCGAACCGGGGTAGATGATGTCGCCGGACGTCCCGGCGGAGGACGATCGTGCGGACAGGTCGGCGCCGGCGCTGTTGAGCACCCGCAGGGATTCCCGGCTGGTCTGGACCCCGACCATAATCTCGCCGTCGGTGCTGGTTTTGAGGATGTCGCAGACCCGCCGGGCCTCGTCCACCAGCTGGGCGCCGGTAAGCGACCGGACAGAGTCGTCGTAGGTGTCCAGGGCGGCGGCCGGTGCGGCCGCCGGCAGCGCGTACCTGGCCTCGACCCCGCCCTCCAGCGACCGCAGCGCGTTGTCGACCAGTCCCTGGCGGTCGAGCAGGTTCCGGGTGTAGGCGAACCCCAGTTTTCCGTCCTTAATGATCCGGAGCGAGACGCCGGACAGGAAATCGGTCTTGATGTCGTGCAGCCGGGCGTCCTGGCAGGTCACGGTGTCCGTGACCTGCTCGTGGGTGAACACCTCGGCCTGATCGGCGGCCTTGGCGGCCAGTGCCAGCAGCTGTTCCATTTAGATCCCTCCCACCACCAGGTTGTCGATGACGACGTGCGGGCCGCCGTGGCAGGAACGGATATTGGTCTGCCCCTTGCCGCAGCCGCCGACCGTGGCGAACTCCAGGTCGTCGCCCACCGTCCGGATGTCCTGCAGGGTCCGGTAGAGGTTGCCCGAGATGTTGATGTCCCGCACCATCGGGCCGATCCGTCCGTCGCGCACCTCGTACCCGTAGCAGGCGCCGAAGGTGAAGTTCTCGCCCGCAGTCTGGCCGCCCTTGGCGTCCAGCAGGTACAGGCCGTCGCCCATGTCCTGCAGCAGCTGCCCGACGGGCGCGGTCCCCGGTTGGATGTAGATGGTGCCCATCCGTACGATCGGCGCGAACCGGTAGTCCTCGGCCACGCAATGCCCGCTGACGGGTTCGCCGAACTCGGCAGCGGTGCGCCGCGAGTGCAGCCGGCCCGCCAGCACTCCGTCCCTGATCAGCTGGGTCGGCCGCACCGCCACGCCCTCGTCGTCGTAGGTGTAGTGCCCCAGCTGGCCGGGCCGCGTGGCGTCGTCGATGATGTGCAGCCCCGCCGCGCCCAGCCGGGCGCCCAGCCGCATCTTTTGGCGCATCGCCGGCAGGGTCTCCACGATGTCGGCCTCGGAGAAATGGCCGAAGGCCTCGTGGGCGAACACCCCGGCCAGGTCGGGATTGACGACACAGCGGTAGACGCCGCTGCGCACCGGCGCCGCCGTCAGCAGGTCGACCACGAGCTTGGTCCGCTCCTCGAGCTGCCGCTCCTGGCCGCGCACGGCGGCGAAGCCGTCGCTGCCGCCGGCGCTGACGCGGATGTTCTGGGTGAGGCTGCCGTCCTTGGCGGTGATCAGGCCGCGGACGCTGGTGGTCAGCAGGTCCTCCCGCACCCGGCTGCCCTCGGTGCTGAGGTAGTGCTTGCTGCGGTGCACCTCGCCGTAGCCGATGCTGGTCGTGACCACCTTGGGGTGCGCCAGCGGGATGGCATTGTACGCGCGGACCAGCTCCAGCTTTTCGGCCAGCGGCACGCGGCGCGGGTCCTCGCCCAGCCGCGGCATCACGGTGCCGGTGACGGCCGGGACCGCGGCCAGCCGCACCGGCCGCGCCTGGTTCTTGGCGAACAGCGCCGCGTTCTCGACCGCGGTCCTGACCGCGGCGCCGGCCTGATCCTCCCGGGTGAACGCCACCGAGGCCCAGCCGCCCCGATGCAGCACCCGGATCACGAAGCCGTCGGTGGTGTTGGCCGAGACCGTCGTCAGCTCCCGGCCGCTGAAGGAGATCGCGGTCTCCTGCATCTCCTCGTGGCGGATGTCGGCGTATTCGACACCGGCCGCGGACAGAATCCGTTCCATTTTATCGAACATGATACCCCCGTAATAGTATTGACAGCGGAACTAATATCCCTTCACGGGTCCCAGCGGCCGGTCGCAGCCGCGGCAGCGCTCCTGGTACCAGGTGAACGGCGCGCCGCAGGATGGGCAATGCCACCGGGCCCGCTGGGCATCGGCCCAGGCCCGGTAACCACGCGCCTGGGCGAGTTCCCGATCGCGGAAGCAGGTGGCCGAGTGCGGCAGCCGGTCCTTGACCAGGTCGACCAGCCCCTGCAATCGCTCGATCTCGGCGCAGGGGAATTCCGCGCAGACGACGCAGGCCGCGACATTCCGCGCCTTCGCGCAGGCCCGCACGCGGCAGCCGCAGCAGCCGGCGAACACCGTGTCGGTGCGGCAACCGCGGCAGACGACCTCGGCGCGCGGGATGTGGCCACGGAGCTGGGCGGGCAGGTCGTCCCAGGACGCTGGCGTCCCTGCCTCGAGGCTCGTGCGGTAGGCGTTGAGGATCTCGCAGGCGCCGCAGCAGAGCCCGCAGTAGGAGTCGGGGTCGAACTCCCGCGGGTCGATCGCCGACCGTGCTGGCCCGCGCGGCTCGTCGGTCGACACGATCATCGGGCCAAGGCCCCCGGTCCGCCGGCCCGCCCGCCCCGCAGTTCCCAACGGTCCCCGGGGAACCGGGCAACGGCGATCGGGCATGAGATCCCGGCGCTCCTGGCCTCGGCCGCGAACTCGGCGTACTGCTGCCCGCCGTCCCCGGCGTGCATCGGAAACGTAGCCCTGGGGGCAAGTTTCCTGAGGGCGTAGTAGGCGCCGGTCCTCACGGCCACCACGTCGCCGAAATTGCAGCCGGTGACCGGCACGAACATGATGTCCACCCGTCCGGCCTTGGATGCCAGGAAGTCGATCTCCGGCGTGTAGTTCCCCGCGAGGTCGCGGTTGCGGTTGGCGTGGTCGCCGGGGTGGAGAATGGTGACCCCGTCCACTTTTACGAGGAACCCCTGCCCGCTGTCGTTGGATACAATGGTGGTGATCTCGGCGCCCGCGACCTCGCGCGTCTCCCGGTTAGCCAGCTGGACGAACTCTTCCTTGTCCCGGGGCGCGAATCCCATGACATAAGTCAGGTCCTGGACGTCTTTCCGCCAATCGAATACCGCTGGCATGTAATGATCACCATGGCCGTGCGAAACCAGGATGATCGTCTTGAGGCCAACCAGTTCGGCCGGGGAGATGGCGCCGCCGGCAAGCCCCGGATCGTCCGGCGCCCGCTCCCCCTTGAAGTAATCAAACACCAGCAGGTGGCCGCTGGTCCTCACCGCCCAGCCGCTGTGGCCGAGGTACCAGACGACCGCGTCGCCATCCTTGGGCGCCTTGACGGCTGCGGGCTGCTTCCGGCCGCCCGCAGCGCCCTTGGCCCGGAGCAGCGCCGCACATGAAGCCTGGCCGTGCTGCACGGCGCAGTCGAGCGCCGTCCTGCCCTGGGTATCCTTGATCTTCAGGTCTGCGCCCTTGGCGGCCAGCAGCCCGGTGATGTCCCCGTAGCCCTTGATGGCCGCGTAGTGGAGCAGGGTCAGCCCGCTGGCGCTGTCGGCGCCGCCGACCCTCGCCCCGGCGTCGACCAGCAGCGCCGCCAGCTCCGTGTTGCCGCGGTTGACCGCGTAGAACAGCGGCGTCTGCCCCTGGTCGCCGGCCGCGTTGGGGTCCGCCCCGCGCGCGATCAACGCGGCCGCCCCGGCGGTGTTGCCCTGGGCGCAGGCGTTGTGGAGCGGGGTGCGGCCGCCGGGTGCTTTCTGGTCGACAGGAACTCCGTGATCGGCCAGCAGGTCGATCAGCTCCCTGCCGCAATCCCAGGCCGCGGTATGCAGCAGTGTCCAGCCGGCCGGGTAATGCCCGCTCGTCAGCATCCGAACGGTCGCGCCCTTTGCCACCAGGAACTTGACAATCTCCGGCTTGCGGCGATCCAGGGCCAAAGAGACGACGGTGTTGCCAACCCGGCTCAGGGTGTCGTTGAGGTCGGCGCCCCGGGAGATGAGGAACTCGGTCATGGGCAGGTGGCCTTCGGCCGCCGCGTAGTACAGGGCGGTCTCGTTATCCATTTCCCGGGCGTTGAGGTCTGCGCCTTTGGAGAGCAGGTATTCGGCGACCTCGACATGGCCCTTCCAGGCGGCGAAGTGCAGCGGCGTCAGCTCGTACGCCGAATCGCGCTGCCCGATCGGCACGCCCCTGTCCAGCAGGAACGCGACGACGTCGGGTTTGCCCTCGAAGCAGGCCACGTGGAGCGGGGTGCGCCCACGGTCGTTGCGGGCGGACAGGCAGCCGGGATCGGCCTTCGCCAGCCGCTTGACCGCGGCCAGGTCGCCCTGCGCGACCGCGTCGTGGATGGGAGCTGCTTGCGTAACGCCTGCGCCGAAAGCCACGAACGACAGCAGCATCAATGCCTTTTTCATCCCTTGACCCTCCTCTTGTTTAGTGCCGTACGGGTGGCACCGTTGATCGCCGGAGGACGCTCAGTCGCCCGCACCTCCAATCCCTCGAACTGCCGCGCCCGCGACAGGTCGGCCTCGGGCATGTGCTTTTTCACCAGCGCCAGCACCTCGGCGATCAACGCCTCCAGTTCCGACAGCGCCTTCGCCCGGTCGCCTTCCATCATCCGCTTCAGCCGCGGCCAAAGGCCCTGCGGACAGGTCTTCATCCGTCCCGCCCAGCGGTCGATCCAGCGCGGCTCGCCCGGCCAGTAGTACAGCCGGTTGAGCGCGGCCAGGATCGCCACCAACCGCTTGATCATGGCGCAGATGCCGTCGGAGACGAACACCGACTCGCCGCGGGACAGCCCCTGGTGGCGCAGGCAGCCCTTCCAGAAGAAGGCGGCGTTGCGCTCCACGACCTTGCGGGCCAGCGCGTCGGGATAGGGCGGCAGGGACGAGACGATGGCGCGATGGCGCTCCCGGCCATACAGCGGCAGCGCGTCCAGGAACCCGCCGAGGGAATTGATGGCCGCCGGATCGGCGCGGTGCTCCTTGGTCACACCGGCGATCTCCCGCCGCAGCGAGGCGGTGGTGGCGTGGCCCAGCTCGACGATCAGCCCGCCCAGGGTGTAGATCTCCAGCATCGCCCGGTGCTCCGGCATGTCCAGCAGCGTGATGAACCGGGCGCCGTGCCACTCGAGCGGCCGCGAGCGGATCCAGCGCTCATCCAGCGTGCGCCAGTAGAGCACGATGTCCAGGTCGGAGTACCGGTCGGCCCAGCCGCGGGCCGGGGAGCCTCCCAGCAGGATCAATTCGACGCCGGGGCGGCGGGCATAGGACCGGACCAGTTCCCGCGCCAGCTCTCTCCGCCAGAGGCTGGCGGCGGTCGGTCGTCGCATCGTCGTTCTCCGTGTTGGGTCGGGGATGAATGGGGTCATGGTCTGGGATCATGAAGCGGTGAGTGCCCGGAACCACTGCCTGACCCGCCGCTCCTTGCGCCCCAGGTCGGCGGTGTCCTTGACGAAGAACAGCGGCTGGAGCCGCCGTACCACCGGCGCCGGCAGCTCGTAATGGACGTACCGGCCCCGGAAATTGTAGTGGTGGGGCCCGTGCTTCATCCGCAGCGCCTCCACCAGCAGGTCCAGGATCATCTGGTAGTTGTAGGCGGCCTCGATGGGGTTGTCGCGGTGCAGTTCCTTGCGCGCGAAGTTGCCGACGATGGCGAACATCGCGGTCATTCGCGTCCGCCGCCGCCGCAGGGCGGCCCGGAACGCGGCACGGTCGAGCCTGGCCGGCCGGCAGATCCGCGCTTTATCGAAGTGGACCAGCGGCTCGCCGTGGATCTCCGGCTCCAGCAGCTTGTCGGGGCTGTGCTGGGGCATCACCGCCACGTCCACCATCAGGTACTCGCCGGCGTCGCGCAGCTTGTAGAAGGTGTGGACCATGTCGGGCCAGTTGGGATGCTTGGCTGCCAGCTGCGCCGAAAACGGCGACAACCGCCGCAGGATGCGCTCGATGTCGCGCGCGGCCCGAGCGACCGTGCCGTCCGTAGCCGCCACCATCAGGTCGATGTCCGACCAGCGGTCCACCCGGCCGAAAGCGGCGGCGCCGCCTTCCCACATGGCCAGGATGTGCCGTTTTGGCTCCAGCGACCGCCGGAGCGAGTTCAGGACATCGTTGCGGGTGAGCGTTCTTACGGCTGTCATTGCGCCTCGCGATCGTATGGAACGTTGATGGTTGCTCCCGGGCGCCGGGTTGACGCACCCGCGCTACACTGCGAGAGCCAACGGACTGCGCAGCAGGTGTTCAATGTTGCTTACCGAGACCGCGTCGCTGATGCTCTCCACGAACCGGATATTCTCGGGGATGGCGCTGGCCAGGGCGCCGCGGATCAGAATGGCCGCGAACCCATGGTCCTGGGCGCCGCGATAGGTCGAGAGCACGCAGTGCTCGGCGCTGAACCCGGCCAGGAACACCGTGTCGACGCCGTGCCCGGACAGCAACCGGTCCAGCCCGGTTCCGTGGAACGCGCTGCCGCAGCTGATGTCCAGCACGATATCGGACGGCTGCGCCGCCAGCCGCGGCGGGCAATCGAAACCGGCGGTGCCCGGGACCAGTCCGTCCCCGGGACTGACGCGCCTGATGCAAACGACCGGCAAGCCCTGGTCGTGGAACAGCCTGACGGCGATGTTGATGCGGCTCAGGGCGAACTCAAGAGAACTGGCCGCCTCGGACGATCCGCGGAAAAGCTGCTCCTGGATACCGATCACCAGCAGGGCCGGCTTCATAGTGGTGCTCCGTTAAAAGTACAGCAGATACTTCACCTTGACCGCGCTGATCAGGTACTGGTGGCGCATCCGTTCTTGCCATTGACCGTCGCGGTCGACTTCCGGCTGCAGGGCGGAAAAGTCGTTGATCGCCACATACAGCCAGCTCTTGGGCCGGAAGTTCCACGAGTAGATCATCCCCGCCCGGTTGGTCTGGAGCTTGGACAGCGTGGGATGGTGCTGCGGTGCCGACAGCACCATCTCGTCGAACGCCGAGAGTGTCATGTACGGCGTGATCCGGTAGTCGCTGCGCGGCCGCAGCACGGTGGTCATCGCCAACGGCTCGTTGTCCGCATCCCATTCGAGCACAGCGTTGACGCTCATGGTGACGGACCACGGCGGGGTGATCGAGTAGCTGGCGGTGAGCCAGTTGAAGCCCTGATAGGCCAGGAAGGGGTTGAAGAATCCGTTGCGGTAATTCAGGCTGTAGTTGTAGTTGCAGCCGCCGTTGATGTTGTTCCCCATCAGCAGGCCCCAGAAGTTGAACCCAAGGCCGCGGTAGGTGTACCGCAGCGTGGTGTTCCGCATCGTCGCAAGGTCGTACACCTGCTCATAGTTACGGCCGTAGTCCAGCTCGAGGTTCGCGCCCATGTTGTTCCGGAACGAGGGATTGACCGCGACGTAGCCGAGCGTCGACCAGGCGGGCGTGCCGGGCTGGCGCGTGCGGTTGATGCCCGGCGCGACGTAGAAGTTGCGCAGCGGTCCGGAGCGGTACGTCCAGAACGGGCCGCTCATCGCCATCCAGCGCTGGCGGCCGGACCACGGCACGTAGCCGATATCGCGGACGTCGAACGAGTCGCCCACCGCCTCGTAGGACGCCATGGTCATGAACTGCCCGAAGAATCCCCTGAACCCGGACGACACGGCCCAGCCGCGCTTGCCGTCGCGATCGCTGCGCGCGGCCTGCACGATCAGCTGACGGTTGCCCATCCGTAACACGTTCTCCATCCCGACCGCGTAGTTGTACGTCGTGTCGTCCAGAGACATGGCGCTGGCCAGCAGCCCGATGTCCGAGTTCCTGAACACCCGCTGCTTAACCCGGAACAAGCCGAACCGCTTGGCCGGCTCGGTGGCGTCGATGCCGAAATGCTCGTACTCGTAGCGGTCGGTGTAGGCGGCCAGCCCGCCGACGCTCAGGGACGGCGTCTTGTGGGTCAGCTTCAGGCCGCCCACGATCGGCACCGACTGGCCGTCCACGGCCCGTCCCAATCGACGGGAGTAGAAGATGTTGAGCGGCTGGAACCAGCCGCCGTCATTGAAGCTCGACAGCCGGAACACGTCCTGGCCCTCGACGAAGAACGGCCGCAGCTCCTGCAGGAAAGTCGGGTAGCGCGACAGGTTGATCGATGACGGGTCGGACTCGATCTGGGCGAAATCGGGATACGCCGTCGCGTTGAGCGTGGTCTGGGGCGTGATGTCCCACTTAACGGTGAGGCTGGCCTTGGGCTTTGCCTCGTCGGCCTGGTCCCGGTATTGCTCGTAGCGGACGAATCCCTCGGGGAACAGCTCGAAGTAATATCCCGACGACCGGGCGTCGACGCCGGTGAGCGTGCCCCAGCGCGATACCATGTCGCCGTCCTTCTGGTTGACCTCGGTCCAGTAGTCTTCCTCAAAGCTGGCGGCGATGTGGCGGGCGAACTGGATGCCCCACTGCGAGAGCCCCTTCTTGTAGCGCAGGGTCTTGAAGGGGATGCGCATCTCGACCTCCATCCGGTCGGGGTACAGCTTGACCGCGTTCTGCCAGACGCCCTCCCACGTCTGGTCCCGGGTGCGGCCGTCGTCCATGATCAGCCCGTCCCAGAACAACCCGCTGCCGTATACCAGGAAGAAGTAGCCGTTGGTGCGGCTGCCGAAGGGGTCGAGCTTGACGGTGACGTAATCCTCGTCCTTGGTCAGACAGGCCACCGGCGGGTGCTTTTCCGCCCAGCAGCGGAAGGCGACGTACAGGTTCGCGTCGTCCTGCAGCAGGTAGACCACCGTGCGCTCGGTGGGATCGGTCTTCTCGTAGGGCGAGTGCTGGACGAACCCGGTGGCCGAGTCCCCGGACAGCCACAGGTCCTCGATGGCCCCGTCGATCGCGGGCGCCGGGTCCGCCCGCCGGGACTCGACGGCCTTGACGGTTGGCACCGGCGCCGGGTCCGGCGCGGCGGCGGCGGCGGCGGTGAGCAGTGCGAGGATCAGCAGGATCGGGCGAAGCATGGCGTCAGTCCTTGTCGATCGGGTGTGTTTTTTCGCTCGGGCGCAGCCAGGCTGTCAGTTGGGCAGCTCGGCCCGGCCCGAAAGGAAATGGTCCGGAATGGGCATATCCGTCACCGCGGGCGCGACCGTGGCGCTGCGCAGTGGCGTCCCGGCCGGTCGGGGTCTTGCGCGGCCGGGCAGCGGACCCGCCACGGCGAGAATGACCAGGGCCATGGCGACCACGGCGGCGGCGGCGCAGAGCCGTCTATTCATCGTCTTTCCTTTCTTTTGCCCGGCGGTCACAGTGCCGGAGCGGGCGGCGGGCCGTTCTGGACCGGCGCGGTGCGGCCAGGATGCCGTCCGCGTGTAGACGCCGAAGCGGTGTTCTGCCGTGGTTGTGATGCCGCAGCGGCGGCGTCAGCGGCAGACGCCGGATTGTTGGACGCGACGTAAAGGGAGCCCGATATGATCAGCGGGGTTCGCTGGCAGCGCTGTTGCCCGTCCATGGGCAGCGTGCGGGCCGGCCACGTCTCGCGAGCGACGGTCGCGGCGGAAGCAGAGAGAGCCGAGACCAGCAGCAGGGCGGCAGTGAGTGTCGATTTCATGTAACCTCCTCTAGGTTAAAGTGTTAAAAACAAGCAAACGTTTGTTTGTTAAATTGGGTTAAAAAAAATCCTTTGCCTCATACTACGGAATTCCTTTCCTTATGTTTCATGATCGCATGTCGGACGCCGTAGTAATACTGGTCGACCAGCAGTTCGGAATACTGATCGTAGAACGTGCCGTCAAACTTGAAAGACTTCGGCAGCGGTTTCGGCATCCGCCCCACTGGTTCCTCGCACTGCTCGTCGCCCTGAGGCTGCTTCATGTGTTCGATGGCGTAACGCCGCTGGAAATGGTTGAGGATCATGGAACCGAGAAAGCCGTTATAGACGCTGTTGTGGACAGGGTCGTTGAGGTCGATGCTTAGCTGCTGGAAGTGGCTGCCCAGGACAGAATAGTTGAGCTCGGCCCATTTTTTCTTCACGCAAAGAACTTCGGGGATGTCGAACGGCATGGTGTTGAAGGTCACCAGCGCGATTTCCGTGTTCTCCTCAAAGAACCTGACGATGTTCCGGATGAAGATCCTGGTCCGTTCCTCAGGGGGTTTGGTTTCATCGCCGGCTCCCCTGGAAGCTTGGTGGTACTTCTGGTACGCCGTTTCCATGATTTCCAGAAGAATGCCGCTTTTGCTGCCGAAATAGTACTTGACCATGGCGATGTTGACCTTGGCCATCTTGACGATCTCGCGAACGCCAACAGCCTCGTATCCCTTGCGCACGAACAGCTTGGCTGCAGCGTCGAAGATCCTTTGTTTGGGATCAGCAGGTATTTTGCCGCGAGATTTCATTTTCATATCAATCAAACGTTTGTATTATATCAAATTTTCGATCGTTTGTCAAGCCCCTCGGGTAAAATATTTTCCTTTTCTTGGAATTGCTTGACAAACAGGCGCCGCATCACTATAATGTACGGATAGTTTGCTTTCCGTCGCTTGTTGTGCGAACATGCGGCAGCGGGGGACGGACAACCGCTGATGACGGCAGTACCAAGAAGACAATTCAATTAAAGGGTGAAGCCATGCCAAATCAACCAGGTCTCCAGGTGGGGGTTTACGTCGACGTCGCCAACATCGCCCAGAACGGCGGCTACGGCATGCACTACAATGTCCTGCGCGAGTTCGCCTGTCGCGGCGAATCGGCCGCGATCCGGCTGAACGCTTATGTGGTGCATGATGCCGAACGGGCGCGGGATGATTCCGCCTACCGTGACGGCCAGCGCGGGTTCCACGACGTGCTGCGCGAGCAGGGATTCAAGGTCATCGTCAAGAACGTCAAGTGGTACGCTGACGAGAAGGGGGGGCGGATCGGCAAGTCGAATGCCGACATGGAACTGGCGGTGGACGCCCTGCAGCAGTCGCAAAACCTGGACCGGGTGGTGCTGGTCACCGGTGACGGTGACTTCGTCCAGGTGGTGCAAGCGCTGCAGAACCGGGGCTGCAGGGTGGAAGCAATCGCTTTCGACAACGTCTCCTCCGATTTGCGCCGCTCGGCCGACATGTTCACCTCCGGCTACCTAGTGCCGGGCCTGCTGCCGGCATTGGAGCGCGGACCAAAGTGGGGCGAGATCGGTTCTCGGGTGCGGGGCGTGTGCTACTACTTCAAGGCCGACAAGGGGTACGGGTTCCTGCGCTTCATGGGCAGGATCAGCGACAACCTCTGGGATGTCGATTCCCGCAAGGCCGGATCGCCGTACCAGTCGGTGTTCTTCCACGTGTCCGAGCTGCCGAACAATTTCCCCCTGGCTGACCTGCCCAGCCGCGAGATCGTTTTCGAGTTCGAGCTTACCAAGGCGGTGAAGAAAAACGAACTCCAGGAGCAGGAGGGGCTGCAGGCCCTGAAGATGCACGTGGTCAGGAACTCGCAGGGAGGGTACCGCGCTTCCCAGCCGCCGGCCCCGGTCCCTGAGGCATGAGCTTACTGGCCGCGACCGTTCCGGGCGATCTGAAACGCGCCCTGCGCGGCATCGCGCCTACGCCACCATCACCGCAACGCGACCGAGGTTGACCGAATGAAGCCCGACGACCAGCCCCGCAAGCAGGGGCTGTTCATAACGGTCGACGCCAACATCGGCGCCGGCAAAACCAACGCCTGCCACGCCATCGGTTCCGCCGCCACCGCCGGCGGCTGGCCGGCCAGGGTGCTGGAGGAGCCGACCAGTCACCCGAAATTCCCCCACTTCCTCAACCACTACTACGACGACCTGCGGACCGGCAGGAACACCGGCGGGGGCTTCTCGATGCAGATGTTCATGCTCTGCCAGCGCTACGAGCAGCACCGGCTGGCCGTCGAGCTGGCTTGGGGCCAGCAGGGCCAGGTGGTGATCCAGGACCGCCCGATCTACGGCGACACGGTGTTCGCCACCACTGCCATGGAACGCGGGTTCATGACCCGCGAGGAGTACGAGCTGTACGTCGACGTGTTCCGCAACATGAGCCGCGACGTGATGCCGCCCGACATCTTCGTCTACCTGGACGTGCCGCCCGAGGAGTGCCACCGCCGGATGAACGCCCGGGCCAGGGAGCAGGAGGCCGGTGTGCCGCTGGATTACCTGCAGCACCTGGACAAGAACTACAAGCTGCTGATCCAGGAGATGCGGCGGCGCGGCGTGCGGGTGATGGTGGTCGACTGGAAGGAGTTCGGGCCCCCGGTCGAGCTCTGGAAACAGATACTGCGGATGGCCGTCTCCTCGGATTCGTGGTACGAGCAGCTGGCGTTCTCCTTCGCCAAGCACCCCCGGATGCCGGTGCTTCCGGGACAGGCCGCCGAGCAGGACCGTGGGTGATCGCTCCCGGGAACAGTACGATGAACTGTTCCGCCGGCTGGACTCGCTCTGCGCCGGCGAAACAGACGCCATCGCCCTGATGGCCACCATCGCCTGCGAGCTCAAGGCCGCGTTCCCCGATTTCCACTGGGTCGGCTTCTACCGCGTGGCCGGCGAGCAAACCCTGAAGATCGGCCCCTACCAGGGGGGCCACGGCTGCCTGACCATTCCATTTTCCCGCGGCATCTGCGGCCGCTGCGCCAGGGAGATGCGGCTGATCAATGTCCCCGACGTCGTCCGTGAACCGGATCACATCGCCTGTTCGAACGCCACCCGTTCAGAGCTCGTCCTGCCGGTCACGGCCGGCGACGGCGGCCTGATCGCCGTGCTGGACATCGACTCTGATAACCCGGCGGAGTTCTCGGAGCTGGACGAGACCAACCTGCCGCGGATCGGCCGCTACTTCCCCGCCGCCCGCTGAATCACCCCGCATCCGGCCATGGGAAAACGCGCCTTTCTGATCGCCGGGGCCGTGGCGGTCGTGACGCTGGCGGTCATGAGCGGCGCGTTGGGCGCCGATTTTGTGATGTGGGACGATGACGTCGGCATCTACCAGAACCCCGGCCTGGGCGGCTTCAGCTGGGCCAGGCTGCTGTGGGTGTTCAGCGACGTCGATTCGATGATGCGATACTGCCCGCTGACCCTGCTGGGCTGGGTGGCCACCTGTCATTTCTTCGGTCTCGACCCTTTCTGGTTCCATCTCGGCAACTGGCTGCTGCACGCCGCCAGCGCGGCGCTTCTTTTTGTGGTCGTCCGCGAGGTGCTGCGAATCTCTCGAGGCGGCGGAACAACTCCGCAGCTTGAGTTCTCGGCCGCGGCCGCAGCGTTGCTGTGGGCCCTGCATCCGCTGCGGGTGGAGCCGGTGGCTTGGGCCACCGACCGCACCTACTGCCAGGCAATGGCGTTCCTGCTGCTGTCGGTCTTGTTCTACATCCGGGCGCACGATCCGGCGCACACGACAGAAAAGAAGAAGCGCTGGCCGGCCGTTGCGTCGTTCGCCGCCTACACGGTCTCGCTTTTTTCGCACCCGGTCGCCGCCACCTTCACCGCCGTCTTGCTGATCCTCGATATGGCCGTGCTGGGGCGGATCGGCGGCGAGGTCGGTTGGCGGTCGGAGCGGGCGCGGCGAGCGCTGCAGGAGAAGACCCTGTTCGCGGCGCCAGCGGCGGCGCTGATAGCGACAACTGTCGCCATCCGGGCCGCCTCGGCCGGGGTGTGGGAGCCGCCCGTGCCCCTGTCCGAGTTTGGCCTGCTGCCGCGGGTAATGCAGGCGCTCTACATCGCCGCATACTACCTATGGCGCCCGTTCTGGCCGTTCGACCTGTCGCCAGTCTATACCACGCTGGTCGAGTTTGATCCGCTGTCGCAGCCCTTTATGCTGAGCGCCGGCGCGATGGCGGCTCTGGGCACTGCCGCATTCCTGCTGCGACGACGCCTGCCGGCCCTTGGCGGCCTGCTGGCGGCGCATCTGATCCTGCTGGTGCCGGTGATGGGTTTTTGGGAGCACCCCCACTACCACAGCGACCGGTACTCGCTGCTGCCGGGGATTGTCCTGTCGCTGGCGGTCGCCCTGTCGTTGGCCGGGATCAGGCGCCGCGACTGGTCGATCGCCGCCATCCTGGCGCTGTTGGTCGTGAACCTGGGACTTGGTTGGCTGAGCGTCCGGCAGGTCAGGATCTGGCGCGACAGCGAGACGCTGTTCCGCCACATGATCATCACCCTGGGAAACGACCCCTACCGGCAGGACATCCACTGGAGGCTGGGCCACTACCTGGCCCGGCAGGGCCGGCGCGGCGCTGCAATCGCCGAATTCGAACGGACCATCGCGATCGAGCCGCTCCATGCCGTCGCCCGCGGCTGGCTGGTGAATCTGGAGCTGGAGCGTGGCAACCTGCGGCGCGCCGCCGGTCATCTTCAGGTCCTGGTCCGGGCCGACCCCGGCAACCGCCAGTTGCGGGCCAAGCTGGACGGACTGCTTGAATACCTCGGCAGCTTGCCGGCCGCCGGGGACGAAGATCGGAGGGATTGCCACAGATGAAGATCAAGGGGCAGATCGTATCCTCGCGCCGCGAGTTCGTGGGCGAGCACTTCGGCCCCGGCGCGTGGGAGAAGGTGCTGGCGGCGCTGCCGGATCCCGACCGGGAGACCCTGCGGGGAACCATCCTGGCTACCGGCTGGTACGAGTTCGAATTGGGGAAGCGCCTCGATGACGCGATCGTCGGCGTGCTGGGCGGGGGATCGGACGAGGTCTTCGAGGAACTGGGGGCGAAGTCAGCCAGGAAGAACCTCGGCGGCATCCACCGGTTGTTCCTGTCCCCCGGAGACCCCCAGGCGCTGATGGCCAAGGCGGGCGTCATCTACCGGCAGTACTACGACACCGGGAGGCGCGAGTACAGCCAGACCGGCCCGGTCTCGGGCGTGCTCACCACCCACGGGGCCGAGACCTACTCTCACCCCGATTGCCTGACCGTGATCGGCTGGTACAAGGAGGCGCTGCGGATGTGCGGAGCGAGGGAGATTACGGCGGTTGAGGAAGAGTGCCGCGCGAACGGGGGTACCTGCTGCCGCTACCGGTTCGAGTGGCAGATGTGATGGCCCCAATGACGAACGCCCCGATGCGATATCGGGGCGTTCTCTTTTGTACGGGGCGCCGTCACAGCTCCAGCACGGCCAGCAGCTCGTCGACGTCCGGGAGCTCCTTGATCGGGTACACCTTGGCCCAGGCCACGCGGCCCCGCTCGTCGACCACGATGTTGGCGCGCTCCGAGAAACCCTCTTTCCTGAATATCCCGTACTTCTTGGCCACGGCGCCGTGCGGCCAGAAGTCCGACAGCATCCGCAGCTGCTTTACCTTGATCGCCCTGGCCCAGGCGTGTTTGCTGGGCACCGGGTCCGCGCTGATCCCCACCGGTATCGTGTTCAGCTTCCCGAAAGTGGCAAAGCGCTTTTCCAGCGACTGCATCTGGCGGGCGCAGACCCTGGTGAAGGCCAGCGGGTGCCAGGACAGCAGCACCTTGCAACCGCGGAAGTCCGACAGCCGGAATTTCCCGTTGTGCTGGTCCCTCAGCTCGAAGTCCGGCGCCTTGGCGCCGATCTTGATGATGGGCATCGCGGTCCTCCCTCGGAAGAAGTTGGTGCGGTCACTCCAGGCCGATGCAGGAGTAGCAGATGGCACGGGCGTTGGCATAGATCTTCCTGGCGTCGCCGCGGACGGCGCCGAGAATGATCCCGGCGACCGCCAGCAGCGCAATCGCGGGCCACAGCCGGCGCTTCATCACAGCCCGCTGATGAACGAATCCAGGCTTTGCTGCCGGTACTCGCCGGAAACGATGAAGTTGAGGATCCTGACGTAGGGCTCGGGCGGCACGAACCCGGCGAATGAGCCGCAGAAGGCGCCATCCTGGTCCAGATAGACGGTGGTGGGAAATCCCTGGACCTTGAATTCCCGAGCCAGGTCGGCATTGGTCATGGTCCTGTCCAGGTATTGGTACGAACCCTCCTTCTCGGGGTTGACCTTCGCCAGCACGAACTGTTTATCGGTGATCGCCCTGACCGACGGGTCGGCGTAGGTCTTCTGATCGAGCACCTTGCACCACTTGCACCAGTCGGTGTAGAAGTCGACCACCACGAATTTCCTCTCGGCCTTGGCCTTGGCCAGGGCCTGGTCGAAGGCGAGCCACTGCCCCTCGGCCGCGGTCGTTCCCGCCCTGGGCGCATCGCCCTTCTTCGTTGCTTCGCAGGAGATGGCCGAGACGGCCGTCACGGCCAAGAGGACTGCGATGAATGTCTTTTTCATGTGATGCCCTTCCGTTGGCGGTTAACTCTTGAAGCCGGACATGAACAGCCCGCCGATCAACGCCCACCAGGCAGTGCTGATCCAGGGATTGCCGGCGATGGGACAGGCGCCGGTGCGGCAGCCGACATACCTGTAGAATAGAAATCCCACCAGTCCGCCGGCAACGGCGCCGACGGCGATCCGCAGCACGGCGCTCATGCGGCGATCACCTCGCTTTGGATCACCATTTTGGGCGCGCCCTTGAGCGTGGCCGAGACCGAGCAGTACTTCTCCTCGGACATCCGGATGGCCTCGTCCAGGTCAGCCCGGGGGATGTCGCCGACCGCGGTGTAGGTGAACCGCATCTCGGTGAACCGCTTGGGGTGCTCCGTCGCACGATCGCCTTCCATCGCCACGGTGAAGCCCCGCAACGGCAGCCGTTTCTTCCTCAGGATGGACACCACGTCCATGGCCATGCAGCCGGCGGCGGCCAGCAGCAGCAGTTGCATCGGGGTAAAGCCGGCCGCAGCACCATCCCTCTTCGACTCCAGCACGATGCCATGGCCCTTGTCGTCCTCGGCGGTGAACTGCAGGTCCTTGACCCAGGTCAGCGTCAAAGGCATATTTGATAACCTCTCCCCTGCCCCTCCCCTCGAGGGGAGGGGAGAAGGGTGGGGTCGTTAAGTTAGTAATTCTCCGCCAGGACCTCGTAGTACGCCCGGGGATGCTTGCAGGCCGGGCACTGCTGCGGGGCCTCGGGGCCCTCGTGGACGTAGCCGCAGTTGATGCAGTGCCACTTCACCGCCGTCGGCTGCTTGAAGGACGAGCCCTCCGCCACGTTGGCGGCGAGTTTGCGATAGCGCGACTCATGGAATTTCTCGACGTTGGCGATCTGCTCGAAGCTCTGGGCGACCTCCGGGAAGCCCTCGTCCCTGGCGACCCTGGCGAAATCGGAATAAATCGTCGTCCACTCCATGTTTTCGCCGTCGGCCGCGGCCAGCAGGTTCTCCTTGGTCGTGCCGATCTTACCCGCCGGATACGCTGCGGTGATCTCGACCTCGCCGCCCTCCAGGTGCTTGAAGAAGACCTTGGCGTGCTCCTTCTCGTTCTCGGCGGTCTCGGTAAAGAAGTTGGCGATCTGCTCGAAGCCCTCCTTGCGGGCGGCGCTGGCGAAGTAGGTGTAGCGGTTGCGGGCCTGCGACTCGCCGGCGAAGGCCTTCAATAAGTTTTGCTCGGTCTTGGACCCCTTCAGGCTTTTCATCTTCCCCTCTTGTGAATGATTCTATGAGGAAGCCAGGAACTCATGAACGATTCTTGGCTTCATGGATTCCATATAAATCGGTCAATTCTTGGCCGACCACAGGCCGTGCAGATTGCAGTATTCCTTGGCCGTGACCTGATCGGCGGGGCAGCGGAACTCGGCCTCGGGCGCGTCGCCGGGCTTGAGGTACTTGCGGTGGACGCGGTCGCCGCCGTAGAGCGCGATCCACTCGATGTGGTGCTTCTCCTCCATCGGGTGCGCCACCGAGCCGACCGTGACCTTCCAGCCCGTTTCCGTCTTCTCGATCACCGGGACGTGCTTCTCCCTGGCCGCGTCGACGGTGTTCTCGGTGAACAGCCTCATCGGCTTGCCGCAGCAGACCAGCTCGCCCTTGCCGCCGTGCAGCACCTCGACGATGTTGCCGCAGAGCTCGCACTTGTAGATCTGGGAACGTTCCGCCATGATACCCTCCTGGTTGGGACACGGCGAGCCGTGTCCCTGGTTGGGGCAATTCATGAATTGCCCGTACGATGCGCTGCCGGTCGCCCCTAAAGGTTCTCGATATACTGCTGGGCCGCCACCGCGGCGGTGGCCGCGTCGCCCACGGCGCCGGAGATCTGGCGGACCAGCTTCCTCCGGACGTCGCCGGCCGCGAAGATGCCGGGCGCCGACGACATCAGGTTCTCGTCCGTGATGATGTACCCGTTCTCATCCAGTCTCACGAGATCCTTCACCACGGCGCTGTTGGGGTGATAGCCGACGTAGATGAACACGCCGGAGACGGGCAGAACGTCCTCTTTCATGTTTTCCTTGTCCATGACCCGGAGGCCTTCGACCTGCTTGTCCCCGGTGATCGCCACTACGGTCTTGTTCCACGAGAAAGAGATCTTCCCGTTTTTGAACGCGACTCGCTGCAGCGACTCGGCCGCGCGCAGGCTGCTGCGGCGGTGAATCACTGTAACCTTCGAGCACAACCCGGCCAAGTAGACCGCCTCCTGCACGGCCGAGTCCCCGCCGCCGACCACGGCCACCTCCTGGCCCCTGAAGAATGCCCCGTCGCAGACCGCGCAATAGGATACGCCCTTGCCCAGCAGCTCCTTTTCTCCGGGTACGCCCAGGGTCCGGGGATAAGCGCCGCTGGCGATGATCAGCGCCTTGGCCTTTAGCTGGGCCCGCGATGCAAGTGTCACGATAAAGCTCTTGGGCTCGGCGGCGATCGTCATGGCCTCGTCCGAGACGAACTGCGCTCCGAACTTGGCGGCCTGGGCCTGCATCTTCTGGGCGAGATCGCTGCCCGATATCCCCTCCGGGAAGCCGGGGTAGTTGTCGATGCGCTCGGTGTTGGCCACCAGGCCGCCGGGCATCAGCTTCTCGACCACGGCGGCCCGCAGGCCGCCGCGGCCGGCGTAGAGGCCGGCCGTCAGGCCGGCCGGGCCGCCGCCGATGACCACGATGTCGTACTTTTGGCTATCAACCATAGTGTCAGCAGGTTACGACTGGTCTTCGCCCTGCTCGAACACGTTGCAGCTTTTCACGCAGACACCGCAGTCGCTGCACTTGTCCCGGTCGACGGTCGGCGCGGCGAAACCATGCTGGGAGATGGCGCCGGCCGGGCATTTCGGCAGCACCGGGCAACGGTGGTTCTGGGGACAGTATTCGGGATGAACGACGATCATAAGTTCTTTCTTATAAGGAAGCCAGGAAACCATGAGTAATCCCAAAATCACGGGTTTTATCAGTACTCGACAAACTCAAGCAAACCCTTCCGTTGTTCCCGTGTTCATGGTTTCCTTATGAATGACGGCCTATTGTGCGGCTTCCAATAGTTTTTCGACGAACAGCTGCTCGGGCGGGGCGCCTTCCAGTGATATCGTCTCGTTCATGATGGTGCGTGGAACGCCCATCACGTTGTATTTGTGCGCCAGGTGCTGGAATTCTGTGGACTCGACCATGGCCGCGGAGATCAGGCCGTTCTCGATGGCGGCCATGTGGGCCAGCCGCACGGCCGGCGGGCAGTAGGGGCAGGTGGGCGAGACGAACACCTGGATGTCCACGGGTTTCGCGATCGCGCGGACCTTGTCCCGGGCATCGGGCGAGAAGGAGGTCTCGCCGCGCGAGACGTCGAGGATGTCGGCTACCAGCGTCGAGAATTCGAAGCCGGCCGGGATGCCGTAGAACTTGACGCCGTAGTCCTTTTTCCCGGCCAGCACGATGGCGGGTATCTTGTCGACGCCGTAGCGCTTCGCCTCCTCCGACTCCGGCGCGAAGTTGTGCGTCTCCAGCGACAGCTTGTCCGACAGCGGCAGCAGTTCCCTGATGATCTGCTCGGTGGGCTGGCAGAACATGCAGTCCAGCGCCTGGGTGAAGAACACGATCTTCACCGGCCCGGCGAGCTTCCGCGCGAACTCCTCGCGCAGGAATTGCTGGTCCTCGTCCTTCAGCAGGGGCATCGGATCACCGCCTATCCCTTCGGTTCCTGCAGCTTGTCGGCCAGATCGCTGACGAAGACGTAGTCCCTGCCTTCCTCCGCCTTGACCTGGTCGTAGAACGGGCACTTGATACAGTCGTGGAACTTCATCGCCATCGTGCCCGCGGGTTTTCCCTTGCAGAACGTCCCGGCCACCATCCAGCAGCAGCGCCCGGCGTTGACCCCGCCATGCACGTCGTCCAGCCTGATCTCGGCCGCGGCCGGGCAGACGCCGAGCTCGTGGACCCGCTCGCCGCCGGGCTGGCGGCCGCAGCGCATGACCTCCCAGCAGTTCTTCTTGGCCATGGCTGAATCACCACTGCGGCAGCGATGGTCTAGCTGCAGCCGCAGGACCCGCCCGAGCAGCATGATCCGCCGCTGTCTGAGGGTGTGCCGCAACAGGCGCCCTCGACCTTGGCGGCGAAGGCCGACAGCTGTTTCTCGGTGGCCTCGCCGCAGGTGGGGCATTCAGGATTCTTCGCCGAAAAGGAACTCATGAGCTTCTCGAACTGGTGGCCGCACGAGACGCAGCGGTATTCATACAGCGGCATCACCTTATTCCTTTTTTTCCGGGTTGCTCGTGTTGATCCCGAAAAGTGCGTACAACAGGCAAAAGCCAGTGGACGCCGTGAACAGGGCGATCGCTCCCACGACGATCAATACGATCTTGAACGCCCCGGCGGTGGCGAATGCGGCTGCGATCAGGGCGATGCCGACAAACGCCCGGATGATGCGGTCGAGCGTGCTTTCGTTTCTTTTCATGAATGCCCTTTCGCGGGTGGGGCCGGCGGCGGACCTATTTGGCCAGCGCGGCGTCGATCTTCTGCGCCAGCGCGGCCTTGGGCACGGCGCCGACGATGGTGTCGACCACCCGGCCGTTCTTGAACACCAGCAGGCTGGGGATGCTGCGGATGCCGTACTGCCCGGCGGTGGCCGGGTTGGCGTCGACGTCGACCTTGCCGAACTTTAACCGGCCGGCGTAGTCGCCCGAGAGCTCCTCGAAAACGGGGGCGATCATCCGGCAGGGACCGCACCAGGCCGCCCAGAAGTCGACGATCACCGGCAGGTCGCTCTTCATCACCTCCTGGTCGAAAGTGGCGTCGGTCAGATGGACGAGGGGCATGATCTTCTCCTGTGGGTTATCGGGTTGCGCGCTTTTTCCTTTTATTCTTTTCGGCCGCCAGTCGGATGGTGGCGAACAGCCTAGATTCCACGTTCTTGGGCACCCGGATCCCGCCCAGGCCGCGGTAGAGCGTGATCGTCCGGCTGAGGGTGTCGAGATACAGCCGGCAGTCCGGGCATTGCTTGAGGTGCTCGTCGACCTTGCGGCAGATTGCCTCGCGCAGGTCGCGGTCCAGGTAGTCGGAGAACACCGCTGCCATGCGGCGGCAATGGTGCGATCCGGTGCGGTCGTGCTTGGTGCTCATGGGCTGTCCTCGGGATCGGTGCGGTCCAGCATCATCCGGCGCAGGGCTTCCCGGCCGCGGTGCAACCGGGACTTCATGGCCGGCAGCGAGATGCCGAGCACCCGGGCAACCTCCCGACCATCAATGCCCTGCACGTCCCGCAGAACGACGACCGCCCGTTCGGCCGCGGCAAGCCCCATCAGCGATCGTTCCAGCTGCTTTCGCAGGTCGGCAGCCTCCGCCCGCTCCAGCGGGGTCGGCAGGGTGGAGGCGATTTCAGCGCCCGCGTCAAGCGGTTCGATCCTTGCGCCCCCGGCTTTGGCCTGGCGCAATTTCATCAGCGAGAAGTTGGCGGCCAGGCGGTAGAGATAGGTCGACAGCTTCGAACGCTCCTGGAACCTGTCGAGGTTTTTGTAGAGGGCGATGAACGTCTCCTGCAGCACGTCCTCGGCGTCTGCCCGGTTCCCCAGCATGCGGAGAGCCAGGGAAAAGACGCGGGCTTGGTGATTCCGGACCAGGCGCTCGAAGCTTCGGTGGTCGCCGCTGCGGGCCGCGGCCAGCAGCATATGATCGTTGTCGCCGGGCATGGATTAGATGCGGATGGATGGCAAAGGATTCGAAACCTTGTCCGCCAAAGAAATAATGGTAATGGATTCACGCCCAAAAGTCAACCGAAAACCGGGTCAGGGGCAAACCTCGTCCGTGGTAAGCGGTTATCGGCTGGCCGCGTCCGGCGCGGCGCCGAAAAAACGCTTGACTTTGCGCTGGTTTTATGACTTAATTGATGAGCATCCCGATGCGTCCGCGAGACCGCCCCGTCAGAGGGAAGCATGGCCGCGGATCCGGCGCGAGCCCTGCGGGGAAAGCGGCCGTGAGGGGTGGTGCGCCCGCCGTGCGACGCATGCCGCACACCCGGTTGAATTGGCGGTTAGCGGCCACTGCGAATGCCACCGGGCCACAGACCGTTGGGGAGAATCAAATGACAGGAAAGAAGAACGGCATTCGCCGTCGGAGTGGTGCGGCGCACGGGACGCCAGCCTGGCCCCGCCCGGCCGCCACCACGGGAGATCCATCGCACCGCCGGCTGCTCGACAGCGTCAAGATCCCGGTGCTGGCGCTGGACCGCGGGCTGATGATCACCTACTGCAACCGGGCCTATGCCCGGTTCGTGGGGAAGGCCGCCGGGAAGCTGACGGGTAGGGCGTTGCTGGCGGTGTTCCCCCGCCTCAAGAACACCAAGACGGTCGCGGCATACCGTGCGGCGCTGCGTACCGGAAAACCGCAGACGGTGACCGGCAGGATGGGCGACCGCTACCTCTCGGCCCGGGTGTTCCGGACGCCGGACGGCCTGCTGGCCCTGGCCGATGATGTCACCGAGCGGACGCAGCTGGAGCAGGAACTGGCCCGGGTCCGACGGGAACTGGAGATCAAGGCCGAAAAGCGGGCCGTGTCCCTCGACCGCTCCGCCCAGGCCCTGCAGCGAGAGATAGCGCAGCGGGAGCGGACCGAGCGGGAGCTGCGTGACAGCGAGCACAAGTACCGGGCGATCCTGGAGAACTCGCAGGACATCATCACCATTCTCAACGACGACGGCGCGGTCAGGTACGCCAACGCCGCGCTGACGACGGTGCTGGGCCATCCGGTCGGGGAAGTCCTGGGGAAGCGGGTGTTCGACTTCATCCATCCCAGCGACGCGCCCCGGGCCATCAGGCTGCTGAGCGAGCTGCAGCAACGGCCGGGAGCGGCGCTGACGGTCGAACTGCGGCTGCGCCACGCCGACGGCAACTGGCGGATGCTGGAGGCGACCGGCAAGTCCATCCCGCAGACGCAGCTGCTGGGCGGGATCGTGGTCAACGCCCGCGACGTCACCGAAGGGTGCCAGGCCCGCGACGAGGCGCGCGAGTCGGAGCAGCGGCAGCGGGTGCTGTTCGACCTGGCGCCGGAGGCCTACTTCCTGTGCGATCTCAAGGGGCAGCTGGCCGACTGCAACCGCGCCTTCGAGCAGATGGCCGGGGTCAGCCGGGAAGCGCTGGCCGGGAAGAGCCTGTGGGACCTGAAGCTGATCCCGATCGAGCAGGCGCCTGAACTGACGGCCCTGCTGGCCCGCAACGCCCTCGGGTTCGAGGCCGGCCCGGGCGAGTTCCGCCTGCGCACGGCAGACGGCCGGGAGTTCGACGCCGAGATCAGGACCCACCCGGTCAAGATCAAGCGCCAGCCCCTGGTGCTGGGCATGGTCGCGGACGTCACCGAGGCCCGGGGCGAACGGGAGCGCGAGCAGGGCTACTACCGGGGCCTGGAGTTCCTGGCGCGGACGGCCGGCGCGCTGGTCCGGCTGGGCAGTTCGTCCGACCTGCCGGCCTACATCGTGGACCGGCTGAGCGAGCTGATGAACGGCGCGATCGTCGGCGTGATGCTGTTCGACCCGGAAACCGGGCGGGGACGGACCCGGGCGGTGGCCGGGATCGGCGCGATCCGGGGCGCGGTGGAGAAGCTGCTGGGCTTCGATCTGCTCGACCAGACGCATGGCGACCTGGCGGCGGAGATCAGGGCGGAGATGTCGTCGGCCCGGCTGGTCCGGCAGAAGGACGGCATCTTCGAGCTGTTCTTCCGGGCGGTGCCGCGCCCGGTGTGCCGCGCCGCCGAAGCGCAGTTCAGGGTGACGGCCGTCCACGCCATGGGCATGGTGTCGAATGACAAGCTGCTGGGGGCGGTGTCGATCGTGCTGCGCGAGGGGCAGGAACTGGCGGCCCCAGCCATCGTCGAGACCTTCATCAACCAGGCGGCACTGGCGCTGGAGCGGCGCCGGGACGAGGAGCAGCTGCGGCGCGACATCGAGGAGCGCGACCGCTCGGCGGAGGCGCTGCGGCGCAGCGAGGAGTTCAGCCGGGCGGTGATCGATCACTCGCCGTTGGGGATATCGGTGCGGAGCGCCGCCGGCGAGCTGCTGACCTGCAACGCCGCCTGGAAGCGGCTGTGGGGCCTTTCCGACGAGGCGCTGATCCGGGAGATCGTCGGGCGGCGGCCGGAGCTGGTGGGCGAGCGCGACGGCTCGCTGCTGGCGGGCTGGCTGCCGGCCGTGCAGCGGGTCTACCGCGAAGGCGGCGCCCTCCATATTCCGGAGCTGCTGGTCCGCGGGGAGGACGGTCCGGAACGGTGGCTGGCGCTGCATTTTTCCGCGCTCAAGGGCGGCGGCGACGCGGTCGACCGGGTGATCATCGTCGCCGAGGACATCAGCGAGCGCCGCCGCAGCCAGGAGCAGGTCAAGCGCAGCGAGCAGCACTTCCGGGCGCTGATCGAGCGCTCCTCGGAGGTGATCACCATTCTCGACCGGGAAGGCGTCATCCGCTACAAGAGCCCCGCGGTGGAGCGGGAGCTGGGCTACCGGCCGGACGAGCTGGCCGGCAAGCCGGTGTTCGATTTCATCCATCCCGAGGACGCCGCGGACCTGCTGAAGCTGTTCGGTGAGGCGCTGGCGACGCCCGGGTCGACCGGCACGGCGGAGTTCAGGTTCCGGCACCGGGAGGGAAGCTGGGTGTCGCTGGCGGCGACCGGCCAGAACCTGCTGCACGATCCGGCCGTGGGCGGCGTGGTCATCAACTCGCGCAACATCACCGGCCGCAAGCAGGCGGCGGAGGCGCTGCGGGAGTCGGAGCAGCAGTACCGCGGGGTCTTCGACAACGCGGCCGAGGGCATCTACCGCACGACGCCGGACGGCCGGGTGCTGCTGGCCAACCCGGCGCTGGTGCGGATGCTGGGCTACGACAGCCTGGAACGTCTGCTGCAGCGCGACATCGACGCCGAAGGCTACCTCGACCCCGGCACCCGGAAAACATTCAAGGAGCGGATCGAACGCGACGGGGCGGTGCGCGATTTCGTGAACTCCTGGCGCCGCCAGGACGGCACCGAACTGGTGGTCAGGGAGAACGCGCGCGCGGTGCGCGCTGCGGACGGTTCGACCCAATACTACGAGGGGACGGTCGAGGACATCACGGCCCGGATGGCGGCGATGCGGGCGATGCAGGAGTCGGAGGAACGCTACCGCGCCCTGGTCGAGACCATGAGCGACGGCCTGGTGATGACCGACAACGAGGGGGTCATCCTGTTCGCCAACGACCGGCTGTGCCGGATGCTGGGGTATGGCAAGGACGAGCTGCGCGGCCGGGTGGGCATCGAAGCGCTGATCACGCCCGAGGATCGGGAGTTGGTCCGGGAAAAGAGCCGGCAACGGCTGGCCGGAGCCGCCGAGCGCCACCGGGTCCGGATGTCGCGCAAGGACGGCACGGCGATATGGGTGGGGATCAGCGCCACGCCGTTCTGCGGCGCCGACGGCGCAGCCGCTGGCGCCATCAGCGTGATCTCGGACGTCGAAATGGAGCAGCGGGCGAAACAGGCGCTGGCGGAGTCGGAGCAGCGCTACCGGGCGCTGGCGGAGGCGTCGCCGGACATGATCTTCGTCGTCGGGCCGGACGGCGAGGTGCAGTACGCCAACGAGGCCTGCGGCCGGGCCTTCGGCCGCGGCGCCGCAGGGCTCACCGGCCAGCGGGTGTCCGAACTGTTCACGGGCGAGACCGCCCGGCGGCAGGGGGAGAACATGGGCAGGGTTTTCAGGACCGGAGAGCCGCTGTTCATCGAGGGCGAGAGCGTTTTCCCCGGCGGGCCGCGCTGGCTGGAGACCTGGCTGGTGCCGCTCAAGGATGCGGCCGGGGCGGTGACGGCGGTCCAGGGCGTTTCGCGGGATGTCACCGATCGCAAGAACGCCGCCCGGGCGCTGGAGCAGAGCGAAGGCAAGTACCGGACCCTCTTCGACCAGGCATCGGACGGGATCATGTTCATGCCGGTCGACGGATCGGAGATCATGGTCAACCAGTCGTTCGCGCGGATGCACGGCTACGACAGCCCGGCCGAGATGGCGGGCATCAAGCTTGATGACCTGGACACGCCGGAAACGGCGGCGCTGGCGCCGGAGCGCCTGCGGCGGTTGGCGGAGGGCGAGGCGATGAGCTTCGAGGTCGAGCACCGCCACAAGCAGGGACACGCGTTCCCGCTGCAGGTGTCGTGCAGCACCGTCGAGATCGGGGGGCGGAAGTACTTCCTGGGTTTCCACCGGGACATCAGCGAGCGCCGGCGCGCCGAGGAAGCGCTGCGGGAGCTGAACCGCCGGATCGAATACGTGCTGGGCGCGACCAGGACGGGGTTCGACATCATCGACAGCGAGTTCAACGTCGTCTACATCGATCCGGAATGGAAGAAAACGTACGGCGAGCCGGCCGGCCGCAAATGCCACGAGTACTTCATGGGCCGGCGGCAGGTCTGCCCGAACTGCGGCATCGTAACCGCGTTGCGGGAGAAGAAAGCCACGGTCACCGAGGAGTTCCTGGAACGCGAGCAGCGCTGGGTGGAGGTGCACACCATCCCGTTCCAGAACCCGGCCGGCCAGTGGCTGGTGGCCGAGTTCAACATCGACATCAATGCCCGGAAGAATGCCGACGCGGTGCTGCGGGAGAGCGAGCGCCGCTACCGCAGCCTGATCGACAACATGAGCGATGGGGTTTACCGCACGTCCGGCGGCGGCAAGTTCCTGGATGCCAACCCGGCCATGGCGAGAATGTTCGGGTACGACAGCAGGGAGGAGCTGCTGCAGGCCGACATCCCGCGCGACCTCTATTTTTCCGAGGACGACCGGCTGACGACATACCCCGAGGACGGCTCGGACCGCCGCCGCGCCCTGCGGATGAAGCGCCGGGACGGGTCGGAGATCTGGGTGGAGGACAGCTGCCGCTACGTCAAGGGGGGCGACGGCCGGGTGGAGGTGCACGAGGGCGTGCTGCGAGACATCACCGAGCGCCGGCGGGCGGAGGAGTCGCTGCGGGAGAGCGAGGAGCGCTACCGCACGGCCCTGGAGTCGATGACCGACGCGGTGCACGTGGTGGACCGCGACCTGCGGATCGTGCTGGTCAACTCGGCGTTTGCGGCATGGATGGATCAGTTCGGGCTCGCCGGCGACATCGCCGGCAAGACCGTCTTCGAGGCCTTCCCGTTCCTGCCGCCGGGCGTGCGGGATGAGTACCGCCGGGTGCTCGACCAAGCGGTGACGGTGGCCACCGAGGAGACCACCGAGCTGGCCGGCAGGGCCGTCGTGACCGCGACCCGCAAGATACCGGTGGAGATCGACGGCAGGGTGGAGCGGGTGCTGACCGTGATCCGGGACGTCACCGAGCGCCGGGCGGCCGAGGAGCGGATCCGGTTCCTGACCTTCCACGACCGCCTGACCGGCCTGTTCAACCGGGCCTGCTTCGAGGAACGGGCCCGGGAGTTCGACGCGCCCGGGCACCTCCCGCTGTCGCTGATCATGGGCGACGCCAACGGCCTGAAGCTGGTCAACGACGCCTTCGGCCACGAGGCCGGCGATCGGTTCCTGCAGCGGATCGCCGCCATCATCACCTCGTGCGTCAGGCCGGGCGACCTGGTGTTCCGCTGGGGCGGCGACGAGTTCGTGGTGCTGATGCCCGGCGCGGCGCCCGACGCGGCCAGGGAGGTATGCGATGCCGTCCGTCGCGCCTGCGCGGCCGCGGCCGAGGACCCGATCCGTCCCAGCATCGCCCTGGGCGCCGGCACCAAGACCGACCCGGCGCAGCGGCTGTCCCAGGTGATGATGGAGGCCGAGGACCGGATGTACCGCCATAAGCTGGTGGAAAGCAGGAGCCTCCGCAGCTCGATCGTGTCGTCGCTGGGCCGGACCCTGTGGGAGGCCGATTACGAGACTGAGGAGCACGCCCTGCGGCTGCAGGAGCTGGCCGGGGAGTTCGGCCGGGCGCTCAACCTGTCGGACAGCGAGATGAACGACCTGCAGATGCTGGCGGCGCTCCACGACATCGGCAAGATCGCCATCGCCGACAACATCCTGCTCAAGCCGGCAATGCTGTCCGAGGACGAGTGGGAGATCGTGCGCAAGCACCCCGAGATCGGCTTCCGGATCGCCCAGGCCTCGCCAGAGCTGGCGCCGATCGCCGAGGGCATCCTGTCCCACCACGAGCGCTGGGACGGCGCCGGCTACCCCCAGGGCCTGCAGGCGGAGAAGATCCCCCTGCTGGCGCGGATCCTGGCGATCATCGATGCGTACGACGTGATGACCCAGAAGCGGCTGTACAAGACGGTAGTGTCCAGCAAGGAGGCGGTGGCCGAGTTGCGGCGCTGCGCCGGCACCCAGTTCGATCCCCGGCTGGTGGACCTGTTCATCAAGATCATCTCCCGCAAATGACCGCAAAGGCGAGCCCATGGCACGGCAGGTAGCACGATGAGGACGCGGCCGGTCGACTTGTCCGCATTGATAGAACACTGCCCGGACATCGTGCTCGTGATCGACGCCCGGGCCCGGGTGGCCTACGCCAGCCCGGCGGTCGAGCGCTGGACCGGATTCACCCCCGGGGAGTTCGTCAAGCAGCGGCTGAGGCAGCTGGTCCATCCCGACGACCTGCCGGGGCTGGCCCGGCGCTACCGGGCCGCGGCCAGGGAGCCGCGGTCGGAGCAAGCGGCCGTGGTGCGGATCCGGCACAAGGACGGCGGCTGGCGCTGGCTCGAGGTAGCGGGGCGCATGCTGCCGGACCACGCCGGCGTGGGCGGCATCGTCGTCAGCGCCCGGGACGTCACCGCCCGCAGGCAGGATGACGAGCGGCGGCGGGCGCTGGAGAAGGCGGTGGAGACCATGCAGCTGGGGTTGACCATCTCCGACCCGGAAGGCACCATCCTCTACTCCAACCCGGCCGAGGCGGCCATGCACGGCTACCGGCCGGGCGAGCTGGAGGGGCGGAGCGTTCGGGTGTTCGCCCCCGACTGGCTGTGGCACAAGCTGTCGATGAGCCAGGAGAAGCGGTTGCGGCGTTACGGGCGGGAGAGCGTCAACGTCCGCCGGGACGGTTCCGAGTTCCCGGTGCAGATCCTGTCGGACGTGGTCAAGGACGAGCGCGGCACGCCGACGGCGATCGTCACCACCAGCGAGGACATCTCCAACCGCAAGCATTTGGACAATCTGCTGCGGAAGCGCGAGCAGTACTTCAAGGCCCTGATCGAGAACGCCCAGGACGTCATCGCCATCATCAACCGCAAAGGGGTCGTCAAGTTCGCCAGCCCGGCGGTGACCGCGGTGCTGGGGCATCCGGTGGAGGGCCTGCTGGGGACGGTGATCTTCGAACTGGTGCACCCCGAGGACCGGGCCCGCGCTGCGGAAGAGTTCGCCCGGGGCATCGCCCAGCCCGGCGCCGTGCGCAGCCTGGAGGTGCGGGTCCGCGCCGCCGACGGCGGATGGCGGCACATCGAGGCCATCAGCAAGAACCTGCTGGACGACCAGGTGGTGGCCGGCGTGATCATCAACTGCCGCGACATCACCGAGCGCAAGCGGGCCGAGGAGCAGATCCGCTACCTCAGCTTCCACGACAAGCTGACCGGCCTGTACAACCGGGCCTATTTCGAGGAGGGGCTGTCCCGGCTGGACGCCGAGCGGCTGTTCCCGATCAGCATCATCCTGGGCGACGCCAACGGCCTGAAGCTGGCCAACGACGTGTTCGGGCACGACGAGGGCGACCGGCTGCTGCGCAAGATCGCCCAGATCCTCCGCCAGTGCTGCCGCAAGGAGGACATCATCGCGCGCTGGGGCGGCGACGAGTTCGCCATCCTGCTGCCCAAGACGCCGCAGTCGACGGCGCTCGACCTGTGCGACCGCATCCGCCGCACCTGCGTCGAGGCCGGCCGTTCGCCGGTCGGGGTCTCGATCGCGCTGGGAGTTGCCACGAAGGACGGGGCCCGGCAGGACGTCGATGACGTCCTGAAGCTGGCCGAAAACCGGATGTACAAGTTCAAGCTGGCCGAAAGCCGCAGCGCCCAGAGCACCATCATCGCCACCCTGGAGAAGGACCTGGTATCGTCAGGGTTCGAGGCCGAGGAGCACCTGTTCTCGGTCAAGAACCTGGCCTTCCGCTTCGGCCTGGCCCTGCGGCTGACGGACGCGGCGCTGGACGAACTGCTGCTGGCGGCATCGTTCCATGACGTCGGCAAGCTGTCGATCGCGCCCGCCATCCTGGGCAGGACGGGGCCGCTGACCGACGGCGAACGGGAGGCGGTCCGCGCGCACGCCGAGATCGGCTACCGCATCGCCAAGGCGTCGCCCGAAATCGGGCACATCGCGGACGCCATCCTGTATCACCACGAGCGCTGGGACGGCGCCGGCTATCCCGAGGGCAAGCGCGAGTATGCCATCCCGCAGGCGGCCCGGATGATCGCCATCGTCGACGCCTACGACATGATGCAGCGCGACCGGCCGTACCGCAAGGGCATGGACAAGGCCGCCGCGCTGGAAGAGCTGGAGCGTTGCGCCGGTTCGCAGTTCGACCCCGAGCTGGTGCGGCAGTTCGCCAGAGTCATCGGGTAGGCGGCCCGCCGCCGCCAGGCCGGCGGCGGAAACAGCCCAGAGGAGCACCATGTCCATCCTGATGCACAATGCCGGCCGGGCGCTGGCCATGCTGGCGGGGCTCGATCCCGAGCTGTGGTCGATCGTGGGGCTGTCGCTGGAAGTCTCCGCGCTCTCCTCGCTGCTCGCCGCCGGCGCCGCCCTGCCGCTGTCGCTGGCCATCACCCACCGCGAATTCCCCGGCCAGCGGGCGGTGATCGGCGCGGTCAACAGCCTGATCGCGGTGCCGGCGGTGGTCATCGGCCTGGCCTGCTACCTGCTGCTCTCCCGCTCCGGGCCGCTGGGATTCTGGCGGCTGCTGTACACGCCCTGGGCGATGGTCGCCGCCCAGGCGGCCCTGGCCCTGCCGCTGATGACCGGCCTGTCCGTGGCGGCCCTGCAGGCGGTCGGCCCCCGCATCCGGGAGACGATGCTGACGCTGGGCGCCGGGCGCCGGCAGGCGGCCTGGGGGACGATGCGGGAAGCCCGCTTCGCCCTGGCGGCGGCCTTCATCACCGGGTTCGCCCGCGTGCTGGGCGAGACCGGCATGACGATGATGGTGGGCGGCAACATCAAGGGCGAGACCAGGGTGATGACCACCGCCATCGCGCTGGAAACGATCAAGGGCAACTTCGAGCTGGGCATCGCGCTGGGACTGGTCCTGCTGGCCGTCGCGATCGCCGTCAACGTCGCCCTGCAGGCGGTCCAGGGAAGGGCCGGACGGTGAGGATCGCCGCCAGCGGCCTGGTGAAATCCTTCGACCGGCGGCGTGTCCTGGACGGGGTCTCGCTGGAGGTCGGCGCGCCCGGCGTGCACGCGCTGGTGGGCCCCAACGGCTCGGGCAAGACGACGCTGATGCGGCTGCTGGCGCTGCTGGAACGGCCGGACGAAGGGACGATAACCTACGACGGCGACCCGGCCGGCGCCGCGGAGACCCGGGCCGCGGCGCTGCGGCGGCGGATGGCGCTGGTCCACAATCCAGCGGTGATGCTGTCGGGCACGGTGCGCTACAACGTGGGGTACGGCCCGATGGTCAGGCGAGCCCCGTCGGGCGACCGGCGGCGGCTGGTCGAGGAGCTGCTGGAGAGCATGTCGCTGGGCGGATTCGGACGGCGGGAGGCGCGGACGCTGTCCGCCGGGGAGATCCAGCGGGTGGCCCTGGCGCGGGCGATGGCCGCGGGCCCGGAAACGCTCTTCCTGGACGAGCCCACGGCCAACCTCGACCCGCTCAGCGCCAGAACCATCGAACAGGCCATCGCCGGGCTGGCGCGGCGCGGGGTCCGCATCGTGCTGGCCACGCACAACCTGTGGCAGGTGGAGCGGCTGGCCGACCGGCTGTGGTTCCTCAACGACGGCAGGATCTCCCTCTCCGGGCCGGCCGCCGACATCCTGCACCGGGGCGACCAGGCGTTCTGGGGGAGGTTCCTGGGCAGGGATAACTTGTTCTCGGGCGAGGTGGTCCGCGAGGCAGGTCGCGCCGTGTTCCGCGCCGGTTCCGCCGCCTTCGAGGTGGTGTCGGATCTTGAGGGCAAGGCGCTGGCCAGCCTCAATCCGAACGAGATCATCCTCTCGCGGGGGAGGCTGGCCAGCAGCGCCCGCAACACGCTCGCAGGCCCGGTCACAGGCATGGCATTCGAGGACGGCGTGTATAAGGTTGCGATCGATGCCGGCATACCGCTGATCGCCGCGGTCACGAAGGCCTCGCGGGACGAGCTGGGGCTTGACGGCGGCGTAAATGTTTTTGCGACGTTCAAGGCCAGCGCCGTGAGGGTTTGGAAAGAGACAGAGTGAAACAACCAACCAGCGTAGGCAGGCGCAATTGCATATTATTGCTCCGGCAATCGCAGCGTTCAACGATTCCAGTTGTCAAGCCCCTGACGCAGCCCTTGTCTCGTGATCTCTGCGAAATGGGATCGCCAACTATACCGTGGGCTCCTTCCCGGTTTCTGGCCTCTTGGAGAAAGCCGGGATTTGTTTGGGTGGACAATCGCTCCGCCCTGCGTCAGCGACATCATCGGCCAACAGTCAAAGTTACTGCTGCTCGGCGCTGCGCACCTCACGAGCGCTTGCACTTTCGTCGCCCAAATCCCTGCTCATGTTCCCGCAATCTGTCAAGGCCGAGTACTTGCAGATAGCTCAGCCGTCGTGTCGTGTTATCGTATATCCTAGTGCAATTGCCGATTCGACAAAATGATAAAAATGCATAACAGTATCGACTGAATGTTGTTGTTTTGTGCAACTCAATCCATAATTCCATTAAAGTGTTATTATGTAACTGATTGATAAATAGATCATTACAAAATGAGTCGTGTTTGGTATGTTTTTTGCAAGTAAATATACCATCCAGAAAACGGAACTGAACGAAAGAAACAGAAAGGAATCCCGGATGATAACCAGGAATGTTTTTTCCCCGCTGATCATCTTGGCGGCGTGCGGCCAGTTGCTATCGCAGGAGATTATCCTGCAACCCGGCATGTTTGTTCCAGGCGCACAACCCCAAAGCGGTCCAGCGCTGCGGCCAGAAGCCCCAGGAAAACCGCTGGTAGCGCGTCCGGGCATCGACACCAGGCTGCCCGCCGGCAAGTCTACGCCGCTGCCGTGGTATCAAGCCGACGCCTACCTGAACGACTTCCGGGTCAACAGCGAAGCGGACAGCTCCTCGTTCTCGCAGTCCCGCGCACAGGTCGCCTGCAGCCAGTGGCCGATGATCGCCTGGGCGGTGTGGATCGATGGACGCAGCCCCAACGGCGACGTCTACATCCAGCGCTACGACTCGCTGATGAACAAGTCCGGCGGGAACAGCAGGGTCAATGACGACACGACCCAGATGGCGCAGAACCACCCCGCGATCGACTGCGATTCCTCCGGCAACGCGGTCGTCGTTTGGTATGACAGCCGGTATCCGTACGGTTTCGGCCAGCGGTTCGGGCCCAGCGGACGGCTGGGGACGAATTTCCGCATCGGTCCGGATACCATCTCGGGAACGTATGATTACCCGGATGTCGCCATGCTGCCGGGCGGCGGGTTCGTCGTCTCCTCGGCGCTCTACCACAACGGGCTGGGCCGGCAGGCCGTCCTCGCCAGCCGCTTTAACGCCGGCGGCAGCCTGACGGGGCACTCCTATGCCGATTCGGCGGCCGGCAACAAGGGCTCCACGGCCTGCGGCGCGGCCGGAAACCGCGTCATCTTCGCCTGGTTCGACAACCGCAACGGCCAATGGGACCTCTACGTCCGGGTCTTCGACCTGGCCGGTAACCCGGTCAGCGCCGCCATCAGGGCCACGGAGCCGGCCGCGGTCATCCAGGACTACTACAACTGCCGGCCGGCGCTGGCGGTGGGCGACACCGGGCAATTCTGCGTGGCCTGGCAGGATTACCGCAACGGCAACAACGACATCTACGCCCAGCGCTTCGACCGCAGCGGAACGGCCCAGGGGGGGAACTTCAAGGTCAATTCCGACGCCGGCAGCTCCTGGCAGGGCTATCCCCAGGCCACGTATGTCCGGAACGGTTTCGGGACAGGATCGCTCTACATCAGCTGGCTGGATTTATCAGCCGGCTCCCGGATCATGTACCGCGGATACGATATCTATGGGGCGCCATTGGGCGAGGGCGCGCTGGTGAACACGGCCGGCTATCCCGGCAACCACCACGGCTTCACCTTCTGTTACCGGCCGCCGACCAACAACTATGCCGCCGTGGTTGCCTGGGATGCGATACAAAACAGCCAGTATGATGTCTATGCCTGCAACATCAACGTTACCCCTTACGGCAGCCGCTGCAACGACGATGCGGTCGGGGCCAACCAAAACGAACCGTCAGTCGCCGCCGACTCAACAGGCCGCTGGGCGGTCGCCTGGATGGACGACCGCAGGCCTGATCTACGGCAGCACATTTATGTGCGGCCGTTCAACGCTGCCGGCAGCCCCCTCACCGGGGAAGCAAGGCTCAGCGACACGCTGATGAACAGCAGCGGCGCCTTCTCGCCCATCCTCGCGGTTACCGCTGGCGGCGATTTCATCTGCGCCTGGTACGGTTCCCGGAGCGTTACCGGCGTTCTGGGAACCTACGATGCCGGACCCACCGGCGGCAACATCAGGCTATCGGCCGACACGGCCACCGCCTGGACCAAGATGTATCCGGCAGCGGCGATGGACAACGACACCCGGTTCATCGTCGCGTGGCTCGACAGCAGGAACAGCGTGTACTACGACCTCTACTGCCGCGGTTTCGGCCCCGGCGCTGCGGCGCGGACCGGACAGGACCTCAAGGTCAACCTTGCCGGCACGGAGGCGCAGGGCCACCGGCCCAAGGCGGTCGCGCTGGGGGCCGGGCGCTTCGCCCTGGTCTATTCGCAGAAAAACGGCAGCTACGCCGACCTCTACTGCCGGCTGGCCGAGGTCGGGACCGACACGGTCACCTTCGTCGGGGCACCGTTCAAGGTCTCCGACAATCCCGCCGCGGTCAACGCCGTCTACTGCGGCGCCGGCGCCGACACGGCCGGCAATTTCCTGGCGGCCTGGTACGATTACCGCAACTACAACGTGATGGCGCGCTGGTTCGACCGCAACGGCGTGGCCCAGGGCGCCGGCCTCGACGTCGGCGACAACTACACCTACCCCATGAACACCAACGTCATCGTCGACCGCCAGGGCCGGGCGGCCGTCACCTGGGCGCAGAACGTCATTTCCGGCGCCGATCCCGATGTCATGGCGCGGGCGTACAATGCCGACCGGTCGCCCTTCACACCTGTATTCCGGGTCAACAACGACCCGACCCGGCGCTACCAGGGAATACCGGCAGTGACGGAGGGCGGAGGCAATTTCTACTTCGCCTGGGAGGACGGCCGCCACGACACCTGCGGCACGGACATTTTCGCCAAGGGCTACACCTGGGCCGAGCTGGGCGTCTCATCTGCGCCGGGGTCCGAGCCGCATTCAACCCGGTTGCGACTTGAGCCGAACCGGCCCAATCCGTTCGGCCAGTTCACGACGATCGATTATCAATTACCGAGGGCCGGGAAGGTCAGTTTGAAGGTGTACAACATCGCCGGGCAGCTGGTGCGGACGCTGGTCGACGGGTCCCAGGCTTCGGGTTTCCATGTTGCGCGTTGGGATGGCAGGGATGAGCGGGGACGCGAGATCGCCGCGGGTGTCTATGTCGCCAGGCTCGATGCCTGCGGGTCGTCTGCGGCCAGGAAGCTGATCCGCATCGAATAAGGAACGGGAGGGGCTTGATCACGGCCCCGCCGAAGGGCGGGGCCGTCTGTTTCCCCGGTTTTCGGGAATCGCAGGATAGCCGGTTATTATTCCCACATCTTATAATAATCCTTGACAAAACCGTTATAAATGGTTATATTTATCTGTTAACCCTTGGAATTGCAGTGCATTTCGGGATGGCGGAGCTTTTCCGGCCTGATCGGGCGATATCATGCCATTTTCACGACTGCTGAGCGGAATGACCGAAAACACCAAGACCATATATTCCAAGCTGCGGGCCCGATTGAAGGAGCTCAACAGCCAGCTGGGGTTCAACAAGAAGCTGGCCGAGGAGAACTTCGACAAGTACCTGCGGGCGCTGGCCGACCTCGACAACTCCCGCAAGCGGATGGCCAAGGAATACCTGGAGAAGGAGGCCGAGGCCAACCGCAACCTGATCGGCAAGCTGCTGCCGGTGCTGGACAACCTGGAGCGTGCCATGGCGCAGGCGCAGAAGTCCGACTGTCCCGGGGAGGCCTGCAGGAACTTTGTGCAGGGCGTGGAGATGATCGACGGCCAGCTGCGCCAGCTGCTCGAATCCGAGGGCCTGAAGCACTTGGACGACCGGGGCGCGGCCTTCGACCCCACCCGCCACGACGCCATCCTGGCGGTCGAGACCGCGGAGCATCCGCCGGACATCGTGCTGGACGTGGTGGAACGCGGATTCCTGTTCAACAACAGGGTGCTGCGGCCGGCCCGGGTGACGGTGTCCAAGTCGCCGCAACCGCCGGCGTCCGAACCGGCCGGAACGGAGGCGGGAACAGGCGCCGGGGGGCCGCTGAACCACCAGGAGGGCGGCGCCGACGGATGATGTTTCAGTCGACGTGGCGGGGCGAATCCTTCGCGCCCGGAGAAGCATCACAGGCAATGAACCATTTTTCAGGAGTCTGATCCATATGGGCAAGGTAATCGGCATCGATCTGGGCACCACCAATTCCTGCGTGGCCGTGATGGAAGGCGGTAGCCCGGTGGTGATCCCCAACCAGGAGGGCATGCGCACCACGCCGTCGGTGGCGGCGTTCCTCAAATCGGGCGAGGAGGTGGTGGGCCAGGTGGCCAAGCGCCAGGCCATCACCAATCCCGAGAACACGGTCTATTCCATCAAGCGCTTCATGGGCCGCCGCCACAGCGAGGTCGCCAGCGAGATGAAGCTGGTGCCCTACAAGGTGATCGAGGGGCCGCACGGCGACGCCCGCATCAAGGTGGGCGACAAGGTGTTCTCGCCGCCGGAGATCTCGGCCCGGGTGCTGCGCTACCTCAAGGAGGCGGCCGAGTCCTACCTGGGCGAAAAGGTCACCCAGGCGGTGATCACCGTCCCGGCCTATTTCAACGACGCCCAGCGCCAGGCCACCAAGGACGCCGGGCAGATTGCGGGCCTGGAGGTGCTGCGGATCATCAACGAGCCGACCGCCGCGTCGCTGGCCTACGGCCTGGACAAGGGCCACGCCCACAAGATCGTCGTCTATGACCTGGGCGGCGGCACCTTCGACGTCTCGATCCTGGAGCTGGGCGAGGGCGTCTACGAGGTGCGCTCCACCAACGGCGACACCCACCTGGGCGGCGACGACTTCGACCAGAAGATCATCGACTGGATGGCCGACGAGTTCAAGAAGGCCCAGGGCATCGACCTCCGGTCCGACAAGATGGCGCTGCAGCGGCTGAAGGAGGCGGCGGAGAAGGCCAAGTGCGAGCTGTCCTCCACCATGCAGACCAACGTCAACCTGCCTTTCATCACGGCCGACGCCTCGGGCGCCAAGCACCTGGACCTGACCCTGAGCCGGGCCAAGCTGGAGCAGCTGGTGGACGACCTGGTGCAGCGCACCGTCGGCCCCTGCCGCCGCGCCCTGGAGGACGCCGGGCTCAAGCTGTCGGACATCGACGAGGTGGTGCTGGTGGGCGGCATGACCCGGATGCCCAAGGTCCAGGACACGGTCAAGCAGTTCTTCGGCAAGGAGCCGCACCGCGGCGTCAACCCCGACGAGGTGGTGGCCATCGGCGCGGCGGTGCAGGCCGGCGTGCTGGTGGGCGAGGTCAAGGACGTGCTGCTGCTGGACGTCACCCCGCTGTCGCTGGGGATCGAGACCCTGGGCGGCGTGATGACCCGGCTGATCGAGCGCAACACCACCATCCCCACCCGCAAGAGCCAGGTGTTCTCCACCGCGGCCGACAACCAGCCGGCGGTCAGCATCCACGTGCTGCAGGGCGAGCGCGAGATTGCCGGCGACAACCGCACCCTGGCGCGGTTCGACCTGGTGGGCATCCCGCCGGCGCCGCGCGGCGTGCCGCAGGTCGAGGTCACCTTCGACATCGACG
>DDXR01000053.1 GCA_002347565.1 bacterium UBP2_UBA2255
AGGGTGGGGTCACATGGTCTACCGAACCACCACCAGCTTGCGCGCCGTGCTGAAGTTGTCCGCCTGCATCTTGTACAGGTAGACCCCGGCCGACACCGCCTGGCCGGACTCGTTCCGCCCGTTCCAGCTCACCGCATGGTAGCCCGCGTTCATCGTCCCGTCCACCAGCGTCTTCACCTTCTGCCCCATCACGTTGTATACGCCGATGCTCACCCGGCCCGCCTTCGGCAGCGCGTATTTCACCGTGGTCGCGCCCCGCACCGGGTTGGGGTAGTTGGCCGCCAGGCTGTAGGCCGCCGGCTTCGACAGGTCCGCCGCCGGGTTGGCCTCCACGCCGGTGCTCAGCCAGTTCAGGATCCGGTACATCAGCTCGCCCTTGGTGTTCGGTGAGGAGCCGTCCGTGATGTCCTCGAACAGCGTCGTGGAGAACACGGTCCGGAATGTGCCGTTCGAGTACTGGGTTGCGGTGATCACTCCTGTGGCGTCGAACACCCCCATCGCTCCGGCCAGCGGCGTCAGGTCGTCGGCGTAGGTGCCCGTTGAGGGGTCCTCCACTACCGCGAACGCCTGACCGTCCGCCAGCGACAGGCCGACGCCGGCGATGTTGTAGGGATCCATGATGTCGTCCTGGACCACCGAAGCCACGCCCAGGTAGTCGTACGGGAACTGTCCGGCCGAGAACGCGCCCGCGCTGGGATAGCGGTCGTACAGGTAGTCCTGTCCGCACAGGAACAGCCTGCCGCCGCCGTCGAGATAGGCCGCCAGGTTGGCTTCGTCGTTGTCGGTCAGCGTGTTGATCGCTTCGTACATGGCCGCGGTGAACCAGATCACGTGGGTCCGGCCGCTGTACCACGCCGCGCCGGGACCGTCGGCCCCGCCGGTCGCCGTCTGGTACACCGTGTAGTTGCCGGCCTGGCCGGCCGCATCCAGCGCCGCCGTGTAGACCGGCGTCCGGTCGGGCTGCCACGCCTGCTCGTGCGACAGGTCGTCGTCCACCACCAGGATCGGCAGCGCCGCCGGAGTGGCCGTGGCCTCGTTGCTGACCGCGCTGAAGGTGTCCGGTGCGGAGTAGTGCGCGTAGACCACATAGTAGTAGGGCGTGCCGTTCGCTACCGCGCTGTCCAAGTAAACCAACGAACCTGTATTGCCGATCGAAGCGTAGGGGCCGCCCGGTGTGGCGCTGCGCTCTATCATGTAGAAGTTGATTCCCTTGGCCATCGCCAGCGCCCCGGTCAGCTTGCCGTAGACCGGCTCGCGCTTGTCGGTCAGCGCCACGGGCTTCAGCCCCTTGCCGTCCAGGCGGTAGTTCGGCTTTTGGCCCCGGCGCAGGTGCGATGACTTCAGCGCCAGTCCCTTGGTGTAGGTCGAGTAGCTGACCACCGCCGACTGGTTCCAGTCATATCCCAGATCGCCGTACCAGCCGTCGCCCGGCCAGTAGTACAGGCTGCGGATCACCTGCGGCGCCGTGCCGTCGCTTATGTAGCGCGGCGCGCCCGCCGTGCGCAGCTCGTAGCCCACATGGAACTCGCCCGAGCCCAGCACGATATTGTACCCGGAGAGGTCGACCACCGTCGCGGTGGGGTAAGCCAACGGCATGATCGCGAACGGCGTCACCAGTTGGGTGGCCTCGTCCGGCATCCCGGTGCCGTCGTCGGCGTACACGTGGACGATCACCGAGTCCATGCCGCTGGCATTGAACCACAGCGAGGTCAGCTGCTCCAGCTTGCAGGGGTAGTGCATCGGCGTGTACCGGACGCTGCCGATGAAGCCCGCGGGCAGGTCGTAGATGTAATTTTCCGCACCCGCGTAGTTCAGCTCCTGCGCCGGGGGCGCCCAGTTAAGCTGCACCGCCATGTCCAGGCCCTGCGCCACCAGCGCGGTCGGCGGCAGCGGGTCCAGGATCCGGAACTGGTGGACGCCGATCGGCGCGTTGGCCGGGTGGTACGTGGTGTCGCCAGCGTCATCGATCGCCCTGAGGTAGTAGCTCACCAGGCTGCCGTTGGCGATCGGGCCGGAGATCCCGAAGTTGAAGGTGTCGGCCGCCATCGGCACGCCGGGCGAGTTGTTCCAGGCCGTCCCGTTCACCGAATAGTAGATGGCGGTGGCGGCGACGCCGGCTTTGGCCGGGTCGGTGATCACCGCCCGCACCATGAACGGCCCGCTGCCGTCGTAGCTGTCGCCCGGCAGCAGGGTCATCGTGATCGCCGGGCCCTGGTTGGCGATGGTGGTGAACTGGATGCTGTCCGGCAGCACCGCCAGCGGGTTGCCGGCCAGGTCGGTCCCGGCGGTCCAGCTGATCGTGTAGGTCGTGCCGTACGCCAGCGGGTCGTGGGTCAGCGACAGGGTGTCCATCGTCGCGTTCCAGACCACTTGGTCATTCGCGGCGGGCAGCATGCCGCCCATGATCGACAGGGTGTCCATCGGCTCGGAGAAGACGATCTGGATCGTGGCGTCCAGCGCCACGTCCGTGGCCCCGTTGGCCGGCGTCGTCCAGACGACTGCCGGCGCCGTGGTGTCGCCCACAGCGGCCGTGGTGAAGGTGAACGGGTTGGGCAGCGCGCCCGCCGCCAGCGGGTTGCCGTTCAGGTCGTTGGCCCCGGTCACCGCGAAGGTGTACTCGGTCGAGGCCGCCAGATCGCCGGAAATGGGCACCAGGGTGACGGTGTCGTAGGCCGCGTTCCAGGTCTCGGTCAGCGACGGGTCGGGAGCGATGCTCCAGAAGAAGGTATTGTATTCGATCGGCTCGGAGAAAGCGACCACGATCGGCGCGTTCACCGGCACGTCCGCGGCCCCGCTGTCCGGCGAGGTGTAGGTGATGGCCGGCGGCGCGTCGAAGATGCTGACCTGGTCCACGAACATGTTGTTGCCGTAGGCGCTCTTGCCCCGCAGCGCCACCCGGATGGTGTCGTTGCCGAAGCCGCCGAGGTTGGCGGACACAGTACGCCACTCCGCCACGGCCGCGTATCGCCACCAGCCGGCCACGCCGCGGGTCCAGGTGGCGCCGTCATCGGTCGTTATGTCTATGAGAATGGAATCGCCTAATGTTGGATACCCAGGGTCGCCGTAGAAGGCGAAGGACAACCCGACGGCGTTGGCCGCTCCGGTGGCGATCCGCGGGCTGATGAACATCACCTGGTTGCCGGACTGGGCGTTGAAACTGTTGAACTTGGCCATGGCCGCGCCCTCGTACGGGGTGCAGGCGGGGCTGGTGCCCACCGTCTCCCTGGTCCAGATGCCGGCGACGGTCGCCCCCGAGGCGTAGCGCAGGGTGTCGCAGTCGGCTGGCAGCCAGGTGGCGTCGTTGAAGTCCTGGACGTACGGCAGGCTGTAGATGCCGTAGGCCCTGATGACGCGCGAGGTCGCATCATTGGCCGGATTCTCATCCCCGGCCAGCTCGGTCCCGGCATATATAGTGTAGTTGCCGGAATCGGGCAGGGTAAGCTGTTGGGCGAAGGCGTGCTGTGCAGTCTGGTTTATCTCCAAGTTGCCGTACCAGGCCTCTCTGATGGTGTCGGCCCCGCCCAGTGTGCAGTACAACCAAGACCCGGTAAGCGTGTTCAGTCCGAAGTTGCGGATGGTGGCCGTCACCGTGAACGGCTGGCCCGGGGCCACAGAACCAGGGACGGCGATGGCCGTCACACCGGCGTCGGTCATGGGCGAGGTCGGGTCGGTAGTATAGGCCCTGACCGAATCGATGAACATGTTGTTGCCATACTTGCTCACGGCGTACAGGCCGACGTGGACACTGTTATTGGCCGGGAAGTCGCCGATCTCGACGTCATGGGCCTGCCAGCCGGCGACTGCGTTATAGCGCTGGAACCCGGCGGCCGTGGACCACGTGACGTCGTCGAACGAATATTGGACGTAGACCGAGTCGTAGGTTGTCGAATACCCGGTATCGTGATACATATAGAACTTGATCTTGACCTTGCGCGGCGAGGCGCCAATGGCGACGGCGTTGGTGCGCAGCCGGGCGCTGGAGCCCGCGGTAGCGCTATAACATGGGAAACTGGCCATCCCGGCCCCCTCCAGGTTGGCGATGGTCGGATTGGTGCCGGATGTTACCCGCCTCCAGTTGTAGCTGCCGGTCAGGATGGTGGCCTTCCACTCGTTGGCCGCCGGGTTGACCGGGCTGTAGGTCGCGTTGCTGGGCGCAAAGGCGGCGGTGTTGAACCCGCTCCACACCTGCGCGCTGTCGCCGGCCGCGTTGGGCTCGATGTGCAGCTTGGTGGTGTCGTTGACCGGGTTGGCATCCCCGGCGATGTTGGAGAACACATACATGGTGTCGAAGCCGGTGAAGTCGTAAGCCGGGATGCCGATCTTCGCCAGCTGGCTGGCGCCGCTGGCCAGCGGGCCGGCCACCAGCACGCTGTCGGTCAGGGCGCTGGTCTTGAACCGGTAGCGGATATAGAAATTAGAAGCGGGGTCGGCGCCGGCATTGTAGAAGTTGACCTCGACCGTGTCGGTGGCGCCCTGCTTGGCGAAGGCGCCGTTCGTCATCCGGTAGGCCTGGGTGCCCAGGTCAACGGAGTTGGCGCGCTGCTGGCCCTCGACGATGCGGCCGCCCATGCCGGTCATCACGAATTCGCTGGCGAGCGAACTGTACTTGTTGACGTTGCCGATGGCCACGCCGTAGTTGGTGCTGGTCGTTCCCAGGGGCAGAGCCCGCGCCCAGGCGCCGCCGACCGGCGAAATCCAGAAAGCGCGCGGAGCCAGCGTATTGCCCAGCGTCAAGGCTACCTCGTTGCCGGGGTTGTCGTTGAAGATGTCGCCGATGGCGATGTCGCAGTCGGCCGTGCCGGCTGAGCCGGTAAGGTTCCACAGCCGGGCCGCCCAGGCTGTCCCGGTCCAGTTGGTGACCGAGACCTGGTAGCTGGTCGAGCCGTGCACCAGCGCGATCTCGTTGCCGGCCATGGTCGGATCGATATCGCCCACCGCCACGTCCAGGGCGGCGGTCAGGCCGGTGACGATCTGGGCGCTGGTCCAGGCCGCGCCGTCCCAGCGCACCATCCACAGCAGGGTGCCGCCGGCCACGTACAGCTCGCCGCCGGGCAGGTCGGTCCTGACCTCGCCGAAGGCCACGCCCCGGGTGGCCTGGGTGCCGGTCAGCAGGATGCGGGTGGTGTCGATCACGCCGGGCGCGGTCCACAGGGCCCGCATGATGCAGGACTGGGTTGTCTGGGCGATGTTGAACACGATTTCGTTGGCATTGCCGTCGTTGTTGGCGTCGCAAATGATGATGTCGTTGATGGCAGCGTTGACCGCAAACGAGTCGCGGGCCTCGAAGGCCAGCGTGCCGCCGTCCCATTCGAACCAGTGAATCCGAAACGGCGCAACCGTGTTGGCGGTGAGGATGTCGGTGTATCCGTCGCCGTCGATGTCACCAATGGCCAGGGCCGTGGCCGTGCCGCCCGAGGCCAGGCCGTAGGCGCAGCTGTCCATCCGGAACTTGTTGGCGCCGAAGGCCACGGTGCTGGTGTCGGTCATGATCCGCACCCGGCGCGGCGCGGCCGACTGGGCGGCCACCACCCGGATGGTGTCGTCCGCCAAACCCAGAAATTTAGTGCCGATGGCGCACTTGCGCAGGGTGGCCGCGCCGTTGTACACGGCGAAAGTGTCCAGGATGGCGCCGGGCAGCTTGGCATTGTTCTGCCACTGCTGGGCCGTGCCCATCATCTGGACTGAGCCCTGGGCCATCGCGCCGGACGCGAACAGCGCCAGCGACAGAACAGCCAGCAACATTCCTACCTTTTTCATGTCCCTCGTTCTCCGTTGTGGTGTTGGTTGTTGCCGTAATGAGATATGGCGTAACCGTTGGAATAGATATATTGTAACATATCCCTGCTTTTTGTCAAGACCAATAATGACTTTTCCTCCCGTTTTGCACTGTCCTCACCGCAGCACATCCGTGTCCCGCCGTTTGGGCTGGACCTCCTTGCCCAGCACCAGCAGGTCCTGGCGCGGCTGCCATGCCACGCGGTCCGACACGGCCGACAGGTCGTCCTCGGAGAACAGCGGGATGAACTCCAGCCGGGCCGTGAACGCCGCCATGGCCGCCTGCAGGGCCTCCAGCCGGCGGCCGGGGTCCATGATCCCGGACGTGGCCGCCTCATCCCCGCCCGCGCTCCCCAGCGCCAGCGCGCCCGAGGCGTCGCCCGAGTTCGAGGCCACCGCCGACAGGAAAAAGTGGCTGCGGCGGCCGGTGCCCCGGAAGAATTCCTCGCGGCCGTGGACCGCCAGCGAGCAGGCGAACCCGGCCCGCCGCAGCTGGCGCTGGATCAGCGCCCCCAGCTCCCGCCTGGTCCCGATCACGTCCAACAGCAGCGCCGGGCCGGACCGGTAGCCGGCGGCCGCCAGCAGGGCCCGGGCCGAGTCCGGGTCGCAGTCCAGCGGCGGCAGCGCGGGATCGAAGCCGAAGACGGCGGCCGTCACCATCTGGCTGGCCGGGCGGCCGTACCCGGCGGCCGTGCTGTCCACCAGCTGCTGGCGGTCCAATGCCAGCGAGATGGCCCGGCGCACTGCGGGGTTCGAGTACGGCGCCGCCGCGGGATCGGCCCGCAGGTAGCGCACTGCCAGGCCGGGCCGCCGCAGCAGCCGGACGCCTCGCAGGCGCTCGATCCGGCCGGCGTCGCTGGTGTTGATCCCGGCGGCGATGTCCGCCGCGCCGCTTCGCAGCAGCTCGGCCGTGCCGCAGTGGCCGTCGCGGAACAGCAGGCGCAGCGCCGCGGCCGCCGGCGCCGCGCCCCAGTATCCCGGCCAGCGGGTCAGCGCCATGCTGTCGCCCCGCCAGCTGTCGATGGTGTAGGGCCCGGTGCCGGCCAGCATCGCGACGGCGCCGCTGTCGCCGGCGACCGTCCGGGCCGGCCGCCCGGAGGCGATGTAGAGCTTGGTCAGCCGGTTGAGCAGCACCGCGTTGGGCCGGACGGTCCTGACCACCACGGCCGCGCTGTCCGCCGCGTAGACGGTGTCGATGTTCTCCAGCCGGCCGCCGGCCCGGGGGATCGCCGGGCCGGTCGCCAGCCGGAACGACCGGACGACGGCCGCCGCGTCCAGCGGCCGCCCGTTGTGGAACCGCACACCGGGGCGGAGGTGGAACACCCAGGTCAAGTCGTCGGGGTTCTCCCAGCGCTCGGCCAGCAGCGGCATGATCCGCATCTCCGGGTCGAACCCCACCAGCCCCTCGAAGCAGTTGGACAGCACCGAGCGCGTCACCACCTCGCGGTGGGCGTTGGGGTCCAGGGTCAGCGGCCGGCCGTCGAACACGATGCCGACGGAGTCCGGCCGCGGCCCGGCGCAGCCGGACACGGCCAGCAGCGCCGCGGCGCACCAGGCCATCGCCGGTAAGCGGAGTCGCATGCGAGTCGATTCCCGGAGATCGCCGTAAAAGTGCTTTCCAGCGCGGAAACACCGAATGCTCGGGATGCGAGTCATGGGAAAGATCGATTGCGAGATACTGCTGCCGACATGTTCAGTTTTTTCGTGTTTCCATGTTTATTTCGCGGGGGTCTCCAATGGGAATGCTCATTGACAATGACAGCGGTGACGTGATGGTCACCGCTGAAACAATGTTGCGGAATTGAAAGAAGACAAACAAAGCCCGAAATCCAAACATCGAAGTACGAAACAAATGCCGATTTCCCATACTGTCAGGTTTCAAACAGATTTCTGTTTTTAGGAATTTTGTCTGGTTTGTTTTGAATTTCGGATTTCGAGTTTCGAATTTCCTCAACCATGGTTTTAGCCGAAGTTGAGGAGGGAAAAGATGGTGCGCCTGACACGACTTGAACGTGTAACCTACGGCTTCGGAGGCCGGCGCTCTATCCAATTGAGCTACAGGCGCGCGAATGATCATTATACCCGTTGCGGTGCCGGATTGTCAAGAGATTTGCCGGCCAGCTACAGCTCCAGTTCCTCCCCCAGTTCCGGCACCACCACGTCCTGGCCCAGCGCCCGGGCCGACTCGGCCAGCGCCGCGGTCTNNNNTATCCAATTGAGCTACAGGCGCGCAAGGTATGATTTATACTCCGGTGCCGGAGTCAAGCGAATTGCGCCTGCATTATTGCGACTAGCGTTTTCATATCAATGAATCCTTTTCGTGCTGATGGTATACCGTTGCATTGGCATGATATAGATACCGGGCCTGCCTCGCCTACTTGATCAGCAGTTTGTCCCAATACAGATTACCGGTTGCATCAAATCCCCAAAAAACCTGATAATCCTTAACTTCAACCTTATCAATATTCATCGAAACATGATGAACTTTCCCTGTTTTCGTGATCGCTGGGAGAGCATTCCCGATTTTTACATAACTAAATTGCACGATTTTACCAGCTTTAACAATCTCCCCCTTGGCATCGAATCTCACCTGATACAACTTGGTTCCGCCTGATTCATTAAAACTTATTGAGGTTAGAATAACATCCTCGCCATTGATCTTTGTCAGATCGATGCCACCTTGTATGCCCCTTTCAGTACTATACTCAGAAACCGGTTTTAAGCCCATGTTAATGAATGCCGGCGTCAATGCATCGGGAATAAAACTAAAAGCGGCTTCCTCCAATACCAATACTTCTGGCTTTCGTAAAACATTGCCTGTAAAATCAATCGTAAAATACATCAATCTATCATTGTCGAATTTTCCATTATTATTCCTATAGCGAGTAACGATCAGTATTGCAGAAGTATTTAGGGCTATTGCTGAAAAATCCCAATCCAGATTAGCACAATACTCAGGTTTAGGGAATTTATTGCCTACGTTATCGATATTTGGATAGATTTCACGAATGCTGAATATACCGGTTCCAGGACCACCACCATTACCAATATAGTAAACTCTATTATTGCCCTCTAGCAACTGTGGTCCGTAAAATGTTGTGAAATCATTCCCAATTTGTGTTAACTCCCTTTTCTTGGCTATACCTTCTGTATTAATAACATGAATATATGTGCTTCCACCTGAAAAATCAGACGTTGCATAAACGATAAGCCAATCGCCATTCTTTATTATGCATGAGTTGCGTGACGGAAAATTGCTACCATCCCTTTCCATAACAGTATATTGTCCGATGTTTACACTGTTTTTGATAACATCGCCGTTTCTATCTATCTTGTAGTATACCCAATCATCCCTATCCTCTGACGTCTTGTCTGCTCTTTGGATTCTGATGAATGAAACGCTTCCATCGGCGTTTTTCCCCATCCAAAAACGCGAGAATTTGTTCTCTGCACGACTGCTCGACAGCAAACGATCAATTGTCTTAATTTGGGTATTTCCAGCTTCCACTATTGACAAATTGATGAGAAGCATTGGTATCAGGCAGGATATCTTCATCTCCCGTCCTTTCTATTCCCTCTTTCGCGTATCTCGCGTATATCGACGCAGTCAATGCCAAGTACGTGCCTTGTATTCATACCATCCCATGGATTATTTCCTCAGTCATCTTTCTCTTGTCAAGATAATAAAGCAAATTCCCAACTTCATGAACACATCACTTAATCCAGTATCCCCCCTAAAGAGCTATCTCCTCCCCTAGGTTCGGCACCACCACGTCCTTGCCCAGCGCCTTGACCGACTCGGCCAGCGCCGCGGTCTGCGACTCTTCGCCGTGCACCAGCACCACCTTGCCGATCCCGCCAGTGAATCCCTTCATGTAGTCCAGCAGCTCGTCGCGGTCGGCGTGGGCCGAGAAGCCGTTGAGAACCTCCACCTCGGCCCGCACCTCGTGCGGCTCGCCGAAGATCCGCACCGGCGACTGCTTCTCCACCAGCCGCCGGCCCAGCGTGCCCATGGCCTGGAAGCCGACGATCAGCACCAGGTTCCTGGGGTCCCCCACCGAGTTGCGCAGGTGGTGCAGCACCCGGCCGCCCTCGCACATCCCCGAGGCCGAGATGATGACGCAGGGCTTCGGGAAGTCGTTAAGCTTCTTCGACTCCGCCGCGCTGCCGACGTAGGTCAGCCGGCCGAACCCCAGCGGGTCGCCGTCGGCGTCCCGCGCGGCGCGCCGCCGGTACTCGTCGTCCCAGCACTCCTCGTGCACCCGGAACACCGCGGTGACGTTGATCGACAGCGGGCTGTCCACGAAGATCGGCACCGGCGGCAGCCTCCCGGCGTCGAACATCTGGTGCAGCTCGTAGACGATCTCCTGGGTGCGGCCCACCGAGAAGGCCGGGATGATCACCTTGCCCTGGCGGGCGATCACCTTCTTGATGATCCGCTCCAGCCGGGCGCTGGTGTCGCCGATCTGGCCGTGCACCCGGTCGCCGTAGGTGCTCTCGGTCATCAGCACGTCGGCCGTGACGCCCTGCACCGGGTCCCGCAGGATGGGCAGTCCCTTGCGCCCCAGGTCGCCGGTGAACCAGAACCGGACGCTGCGGCCGCCCTCGGCCAGCCGCAGGTCGACCAAGGCCGAGCCCAGGATGTGACCGGCGTCGTGGAAGGTGCAGGACACCCCGGGCAGCGGCGAGAAGGCGCGCTCGTACGGGTAGCCGACGAACTGGCCCAGGGCGCGCTCGGCGTCTTCCGTCGTGTACAGTGGTTCCTTGGCAGGCTGCTGTTTTCGCTGGCGCCGCTTGTTGACGAAGGCGGTGTCGTACTCCTGGATGCGGGCGGAGTCGCGCAGGATCAGCGCCGTCAGGTCGCGGGTGGCCGCGGTCATGCAGACGTCGCCGCGGAAGCCGTTCTTGACCAGCGACGGGATGTTGCCGCTGTGGTCGAGGTGGGCGTGCGACAGCACCATGGCGTCGATCGCCGCCGGGTCGTACGGCAGGTTGCGGTTGGCGGCCTCGCTCTCCTCGCGCGGCCCCTGGCGGATGCCGCACTCCAGCAGCAGCTTTTTCCCGCCGATGTCGATGACGTACTGCGACCCGGTGACCGTCTTGGCCGCGCCCCAGAAGATGATCTTCATCATTATGCCTTCATTGCAGTGTGGCGTCATTCCCATGAAAATGGGAATCCAGTCGTCCTGGATTCCCGCCTGCGCGGGAATGACCTGATCGTTTCCAGCGAGTCACAGCATCCGCAGCTCGCCCCGCTCCAGCCGCAGCAGCCGGTCCTTCCAGCCCACGCCCGCGGCGAAGCCGCCCAGGGACGCGTCCTGCATGATCACCCGGTGGCAGGGGATGACGATCGGCAGCGGGTTGCGCGACAGCGCCCGGCCCACGGCCTGGAAGGCGTTGGGGTGGCGGATCTGGGTGGCCAGCCACTTGTACGACCGGGCCTGCCCGTAGGGGATGCGGCGGGCCTTGTCCCACACCGCCCGCTCGAAGGCGCTGGCGCCGCGCAGGTCCAGCCGGTAGTCGAACTCCACCTGCAGGCCGGCGAAGTAGCCGGCCAGGTCGGTGGCGATGTCTGCGAACCGGCCCTGGTCGTGGACGAACTCGCAGCCGAACCGGCCCTCCCAGGCCGGAAACGACAGCGGCAGCTCGTGCTCGCCCAGCGCCAGCTGGAACAGCCCGGCGTCGCTGGCCATCAGGAAGATCGGGCCGAAGGACGACTCGACGTGCGCGTAGCAGAGCTTCATGGCGCGCGGGCCACGCCGATGGTGACGATGAACGGCAGCGGGATGTCGCGCAGCCTGAGCCCCCCCAGCCGGGGCGGCGGGTCCATCCCGGCCACGTCCTCCCTCCTCAAATACCCGTGCTTCTCGGTGGAGATGCCGGTGATCCGGTACCCCCGCACCTGCAGCAGCACGTCCAGCGCGCCGTAGACATTGCCTGCCGCCATGATCGGCGCCAGCGTGCGGAAATCGTGGCTGGGCTTCTTCCGCTGCAACTGCTGCCGCCACTCGGGCGATGCGGCGAAGACCTCGATCTGGCGCCGCAGCAGGTCGGGGAACTGGGCGGGGTAGCCGACGTCGACGGAGCGCAGGTCGATGGCCACGCTCTCGGCCGCGGCGTCCCACAGCCGGCCGATGGCCGGCAGGCAGTCGGCCAGCCGCGGCTTGGCCTGCCATCGCTTGGGGTCCAGCGGCCGCACCCGGAACTGCATGCCGCGGTGCACCAGCGAGTCCTTGTCCTTCCAGAAGGTCAGCCGGTACTCGTAGAACATGTCGCTGTCGCACACCGCGTAGCTGACATCGGTGGACGAGTGGGCCTGGGCCGCGGCGGCGCCGGCGATCAGCGATGCACAGAGGACAATCAACTGCAGCCTTCTCATCTTCCCGCCTTCACAAGTTCATATCTTCGACAGAAGAGGTCATCTGCCGACCGGGTAGCGGTCGCCGGCCACGGTGAACTCGTTCCCGTACACCCGGACCCAGACGTTGCCGTTCACGATGGTCTGGCGCGAGACGTCGCCCACGCCCTTCTCGGTCTGGTAGATGCGGTTGCCCTTGGCGGCCGCCAGCCGGTCGACGCAGGCCACCGCGGGGTGTCCCCAGGGATTGTCCGCCCCGCAGGAGATGATCGAGGCCTGGGGCCGCAGGGTCCTCAGCCAGTGCTCGTTGGAGCTGTGGGCCGAGCCGTGGTGGTTGACGTAGAGCACGTTGACCTCGCCGATGCAGGGCGCCAGGATCGACTCCACGTCGCTGTACTTGGCGCCGCCGCCGATGTCGCTGCCGATCATCATCCGGAAGCCGCGGTAGCGCACCAGCAGGCCGATCGAGTGGGAGTTCTCGGCGTAGTTGGGCGGCGGCACCGTGGAGTCGCCCGAGATCACCTTGCTGTTGACGCAGACGCACTGCAGGGTGGCACCGTCGCCCAGGTCGAACACCTGCCCCAGCTCGATGGTGCGGCGCTTGTCACCCACCGTCTGGAGGTAGCTCGCGTAGAACGTGTCCGGGCTGGCATGCCCCCGGTCGAAGCAGCCGTGGACCAGCGAGTCGCGCGACGGCGCCATCACGCTGTCCAGCACGGTGTAGAGGCCGCCCATGTGGTCCACGTGGTAGTGGCTGGCGAAGGCGTAGTCCAGGCGCCGCGTGCCCAGCGAGTCGCGCAGGAACAGGAAGACGTTGGTGCCGATGGCGCGGTTGAGGCCGCCGTCGATGATGGCGGTGCGGCCGCCCGGCGCGCGCAGCAGCAGGCACTGGCCCTGCCCCACGTTCTTGACCACGATGTCCAGCGCCGGACCGGCCAGCTCGGGCGGCTTGCTGCGGTCGGTGACGAAACGGTACAGCGATCCGCAGCCCAGCAGCGGGAGCACCAGGACCAGTGCGATCAGCCTTTTCATGCGGCATCCCTCCCAGTCAGATTTCCCGGTACATGTTCCGGGCGTACGGCTTGAACCCGCAGCGTTCGTAGAACCGCACCGCGCCTTCGTTGTCGGCCCGGTCGTCGAGCTCGGCCCGTGAGATCCCTTCCCGCCGGGCCGCCAACTTGGCCCAAACCCTCCCCTGTCCCTCCCCGAACGCTTTCGGAGAGGGGTTTGGGGCGGGGTCGAAGCACAATTACAAACCCGGGCTGCGATAAACCCAACCCCTTCCCCTTCCCGCCGCGGGAAGGGGTTTGGGGTTAGGTCCGCCCCTCCATAGGCTCCAGGTTGCGCAGCGGCAACCAGCCGTATTCGTCGGATCGCTCTTTGCGGCACCACAACCAGCCGTTGAGGATCACGTTGCCACACACAATGTCGCCGGGTTCGGCATCGATCTCCTGCGCTGAGTAATCGGCATTGGCCATGGCCCGTGAGCGGTCCACTCCCCTCTCGCAGATGTCCAGCATCTGGGCCGGCGCCCAGCCCTGGGCGTTGTCGGCCACGCACCAGACCCAGCCCCGCCACTCGGGGTCCTCCTCGGGTCGGGTGTGGTCGATCACCACCTCCTGGCCGGCCTTCATGATGATGGGGTCGTCGTAGACGGCCGACCAGCGCTCGGTGACGCGGTATTTGTTCATCGAAGCATCAATCCTGTTCTTGCTCCCGGCGCAGCCACTCGTTGATTGCGCCCGCGGCCTTCTTCCCGGCAATCGTTTCCAATTCTCCCCTGTTTGCTTCCCTGACCCGCTGGGCTGACCCGAAGTGCTGGAGCAGCTTGCGCGCGGTGGCCGGCCCGATGCCCGGGATGTCCTCCAGTTCGCTGCGGGTAATCTTTTTCTCCCGCAGCAGGTGGTGGTACTTCCGGGCGAAGCGGTGGGCCTCGTCCCGCAGCCGCTGCAACAGGTGCAGCCCGGACGAGGCCCGCGGCAGGCTGACGATCTCGCCCTGCGCCGTGTACAGTTCCTCCAGCCGTTTGGCCAGCCCGGCCGCCGGTATAGTATACCCCTTTTCGGCCAGCGATTGCAAGGCCGCGTTCAGCTGGGGAAGGCCGCCGTCCACCAGCAGCAGGTCGGGCGGGGGGCCGCCCCGCTCCATGACGCCGTTCAGGAAACGCTCGACGGCCTCGCGGATCATCGCCGGGTCATTGATGCCGCGGTCGTCGCGCAGCTTGAGATGCCGGTAGCCCGCCTTGTAGGGCCGCCCGTCCTTGAAGGTTACTGCCGAGGCCACGGGTTGGTCGCCGCCGGTGTGCGAGACGTCGAAGCAGGCGATCAGCCGCGGCAGCCTGTCCAGCCCGAGCGTTTGCTGCACCTCCAGCAGCGGCTTGACCGTCTTGGGCGGCAACTGCACCCGAGCGCCGATCACCTCGTCCAGCCGGGCGTCGGCCTGCTGTTGCGTCAGCGCCAACAGCCTCCGTTCGACGCGCGCCGTCGGCGTGGCGACCGCGACAGGTTCGCCCCGCGCCTTGCCGAGCCAGGCTTCGATCAGCTCCCGGTCGCTCGGCAGCACCGGCACGATCACCTGGGCCGGCACGGTCAGCGAGCGCCAGTAGTGCTGCTGCAGGAACTCGGCGACAATGTCGGCGGCGACGCACCCGGCCGGGACCTGCACCGTGCGGTCGCTGCGGGCGGCCAGCCGGCCCTCGCGGAACTGCAGGACGGTGAAGTAGGCCGCGTCCCGCTGCCGGGCGAAGGCGGCCAGGTCCGCGTCCCGCTCGCCCGGTATCACGATCTTCTGGTGCGCGGTGACCTTGGTCAGGGAGCTCAGCTGGTCGCGCCAGTGCGCGGCCTCCTCGAACTGCAGCCGTCTCGCGGCGTCGTCCCGCTGCCGCTCGAGTTCTTTCGCCAGCTGGACGTTCTTGCCGTTGAGAAACCGCACCACGCCCTCGACCATGAACTGGTACTCCCGCTGGGAGATCTTGCCGGCGCAGGGCGCGTGGCAGCGGCCGATCTGGTGGTTGAGGCAGGGCCGCGGCGGCGCCTGCTGCGGCAGCCGGTGTGTGCAGGTCCGCAGCGGGAAAATGTCGCGGAGCATCCCGAGGGTTCGTTTGAGCGCGGTGGCATCGGTGTAGGGGCCGAACAGCAGCGCGCCGTCGTCGGACAGACTGCGGGTGATGAAGGCCCGGGGGAACGGTTCCCTGGTGAGCTTGATCCAGGGAAACTGCTTGTCGTCCTTGAGCAGTATGTTGTAGCGAGGCTGGTGGCGCCGCACCAGCTGGGCCTCCAGCACCAGCGCGTCGATCTCGGTCTCGGTCAGAATATACTCAACGTCCGCGGCCTGCTCGGCCAGCTTCGCTTCTTTCGCATCATTGGCCGCGTTGCGGTAGTGACCGAGCACGCGGTCCCTGATGCTCTTGGCCTTGCCGATGTATATGATCTCGCCCCGGACGTTCCGGAACTGGTAGACGCCGGGGCGCTCGGGGAACTGCAGGATCTTCTGGTGGAGGTCCATGATCGTTATACCGCTCCCTCGCACCGGCCCCTGGGCGCGGACCAGCCGACAACGGCACCATGGATCCCCGCCTGCGCGGGGATGACGGGATGACGGCGGTTCATGTGATCGGTTCGATGCATTCCGGCGAGTCGTTCTTCGGCGAGTTGACCAGCGGGCCGACGCGATGGGACTCCATTTGATCCGGGTCGCAGGGCTGGAGCAGGTCGGCCAGCCTGCGCGCATCGGTCGCACCGGGATCCAGCCACGCGCCGTAGGACGTCCGGTCGAGGATCACCGGCATCCGGTCGTGGATCGGCCGAATCAGCGCGTTGGCGGACGTGGTGATGATGGTGCAGGTATCGAGCGTTTTCCCGTTGGGAGACTGCCAATGCTCGTACAGCCCGGCGAAACCAACGGGTTTTTGGTTTTTCAAATGGACATAGAACGGCGTTTTCGTCTTCCCGGCATGCTGCCACTCGTAGAACCCGTCGGCGACGACGATGCAGCGGCAACGGGCGAAGGCCTGCCGGAATGCCGGCTTCTCCGCGACTGTCTCGGCCCGGGCGTTGATCAACCCGGCGCCGGCCGCTTGATCCTTGGCCCAGCAGGGCACCAGTCCCCAGCGCAGCAGTTTCAGCTCGCGGCGCAGCGCCGCGGCCACGGCCGCCACCTGCTGTCCCGGCGCGACGTTGTAGCTGGGTGCCAGGCCATAATCCAGGCCCGAGACTTCGAGGTCAAACTCCCGGGCGATCTCCTCCAGCGTCGATTTCCTCACGAACCGTCCGCACATGGCCGACCTCCTTTCACCCACGGTCACCCGCCGCGGCCGGGGCTCCTCCAGCGGTGTTCCCGCGATCGATCTGCTCCAACAGCCGCAGCAGCGCGGCCTCGCCCTTGTTGTCGTTGAACGACCGCACCAACTCCAGGGCCTCCTCCGCCAGCAACCGGGCATCGCCGGGCCGGGATTGTTGGAAACAGACTTCCGCCATGCTCTGCAGCGTCCCCGGCAGCAGATAGGCGTAGCCGGTCTCGCGCTGGATCGCCAGGGCCTGCCTGAGCAGGGGCATGGCCGCAGCCAGGTCGCCGCGCCGCTTGGCTATCTCCGCCAGGCATTCCAGAGCAGCAGCTTCCCCCCGGCGATCGCCCATACCGCGGGCGAGTTCCAGCTTCTGCTCGGTGAATCGACCGGCTTGGTCCAGCTCATGTCGGCCGATCATGATGATGGCCATGTTGCCCAGCGCCGCCCCGTAGTGAAGCGGATCCCCCAGTTCATGCGCCAGCACCGCCTGCCGCTGGTACCAGCTCAGGGCCTCCGCGTCGTGCCCGTCCACCGATTCAATCACCCCGATGTTGCCCATCAGCACCACCAGGCCGTGGCGGTCGCCCAGCCGCTGATAGATGCTGAAGGCCCGCATCGCATACTCGCGGCTCAGCGCCTGGTCGCCGAGTTCGCCGTGGACATTGGAGAGGTTCGCCAGACAGGCCGCGAATCCCCGCTCATCGCCCAGCGATTCGGTGATCGCCATCTTGCGTCGGTAGCAGGCGACCGCGCGATCGAATTCGCCCAGCTTGATGTGGGTGTTGCCCAGCATGCCGATCGCCCGGGACAGGCCGGCGCTGTCCCCGACCGACTCGTACCAGCCCGCCGCATCTAGCAGCATCTGTTGCGCCGCGCGCGATTCGCCACGCTGGTGCAGCATCCACCCCAAACCCTCGCGGCTTTCCGCGGTCGCCCGCAGGTCCCTTGCGGCAATGGCGTTCGCGAGGTTCTCCCGGCAGACCGCCGTGGCCTCCGGCCACCGGCCAAGATTGTCCAGCACCGCAGCCCGCCTGACGTGCAGTTGATAGGCATAGACGCCGCCGTCCGCCAGGGGGCGAGCAAGCCATAGCCGGGTCGTTTCATGCCGTCTCTTCATGATTGCCTGACCGTATCATACCATGTCGGCGATTGCAGTGCAAGTGTTTTGCAGCGCGGTTCACCGGCCATTTTGCCTTGATAAACGGGGGCAGATATGGTATACTGAAAATATGCGCCATCGGAGACTGATGTGAAGCAATTCGCCGCCAGGGTGCTCGCGGCCCTGCCTTCCCGCGTCGGCTATGCCGACGTCCGCGTCACGGCGTCGCGCACCGAAGACATCGCCGTCAAGAACGGCGCGGTCGACACGATCAACCGCGGCACCGACTCCGGCTTCGGGCTCCGGGTGCTGGTGGCCGGCCGCTGGGGGTTCGCCGCAAGCTCTCGCATCGAGCAGCGGGAGATTGTCCGGGTGGTGCGCGACGCGGTGGCCATCGCCAGGGCCTCGGCCCTGACCCCCGGCCGGCCGGTGGTCCTGGCGCCGCAGGCGCCCCAGCGCGGCCACCACGCCACACCGGTCAGGATTGACCCCTTCACGGTGCCCCTGGACCGCAAGATCGCCCTGCTGCTGGAGGCCGACCGGGAGATGCGGGCGGTGAAGCAGGTCAAGCTGGCACAGGGATCGCTGTGGTTCCTGCGCCAGCGCAAGGCGTTCGCTTCGACCGAGGGGACGATGGTCACCGAGGACCGGACCGAGTCGGGCGGTGGCATCCACGCCACCGCCATCGACGGGCCCGAGGTCCAGACGCGGAGCTACCCCAACGATTTCGGGGACACCCGCCAGGCCGGCTGGGAATTCATCGCCGGCATGAAGCTGGCGCGGCACGCCGGGGAAGCCGCCCGCGAGGCCGCCCTGCTGCTGAAAGCGCCGCCCTGCCCGGATGGGATATCGGACATCATCATCGCCTCCAACCAACTGGCCCTGCAGGTGCACGAATCGATCGGGCATCCCATCGAGCTGGACCGGGTGTTCGGCACCGAGGCCTCCTATGCCGGCACCAGTTTTCTGACACTGGAGAAACTGCACCAGCTGCGGTACGGATCGGAAATCGTCAACGTGGACGCCGACGCCACCGCGCCCGGGGGCCTGGGCACGTTCGGCTGGGACGACGAGGGCGTCCCGGGGCAGCGCATCCCCATCATCCGCAACGGCAGGTTCTGCGGCTACCTTACCTCGCGGGAGACCGCCGCCCGCCTGGGGCTGGCCTCGGGCGGCGCGATGCGGGCCGACGGATGGAGCCGGATACCGCTGATCCGGATGACCAACGTTAACCTGCGGCCGGGGTCGTGGACGTTCGCCGACCTGGTCGCCGACACCGACGACGGCGTGCTGTTTGACACCACCAAGACCTGGAGCATCGACGACAAGCGGCTTAACTTCCAGTTCGCCACCCAGATCGCCCGTCGCATCCGCAACGGCCGGCTGACCGGCCAGGTCTACAAGAACGCCACCTACACCGGCATCACCCCGCAGTTCTGGAACTCCTGCGACGCCGTGTGCGACCGGTCCTCCTGGCACCTGTGGGGCGTCCCCAACTGCGGCAAGGGCCAGCCCGGCCAGAGCGCCCATGTCGGGCACGGCGTGGCGCCGGCCCGCTTCCGCAACGTCCGGATCGGGGTTTCCAGTTGAGCCGCCGCAGCGATCGCCATGCCCATCCCTCCCGGGCCGGGATCAGCCCGGCACCGAGATGCCTGGCGGCGGTCACCGCCCTGTCCTGCTGCCTGGCGTTCGGCGGCTGCGCCTACTTCAACACGTACTACAACGGGCAGCGCCTCTACCGACAGGCCCAGGGCCGGTCCGGACGGCCGTTCCCCGACACCGCGACCGCGACGGCTGGCGAACGGGCGACCTACCTGAAGGCGGTCGAGAAATTCGCCGCCGTGGTGCGCGACCACCCCGACAGCCGCTGGGCGCAGAACAGCCTCTATTACATGGGGCTGTCATATTATTACACCCGCGAATACCAGAAGGCCGAGCGCAAGTTCCAGGAGATCTGGGACTACTACCCCGACTCGCGGTTCGCCCCCGCCTCCCGGATCAACGCCGCCGTGATCAGCTGGCGGCTGGGTGATCACGACCGGGCCGGCACGCTGCTGGCGCCGCTGCGCGAGCACGGCGACCGGGGCATCAGGGAACGGGCCGCCTACCTCGAGGCCCTGTCCCTCCACGCCCGGGGGAACACCGCCGAGGCCATCATCGCCTGGGAACGCTACCTGCTGACGTTCGCCAAAGGCACGCTGGCCCGCGGAGCGCGGCTCGATTACGCCCGCTGCCTGATCGAGTCGGGACAGACGGAGACCGCCATCAGCGAGATGGAGATCGTGGCCGGCCAGCGGGCGGCCCGGGCCTCCCGCCACCAGGTGTGGCTGCTGCTGGGGCAGACCTACGCGGCAGCCGGGCGCGACCGAGATGCGGTGCGCTCGTACGGGCGCATCCTCTCCCAGCGGCCCGACAATGCCACCGCCGCCCGCACCGAGTACCACCTGGCGGCGGTCGAGGCCCGTTCCCTCGCGCCGCGGCCGGCATCGGAGCGCTACCTTGCGGTGGCGAATAAATACCCGTCTACCCAGGCCTCGGCCCAGTGCTTCTTCGACATGGCATCGCTGATGGAGCGGGAGCAGCTCCCTGACAGCGCGCTGGCCCTGTACCGCAGGGCCAAGAGCGAATTCGGCACCGGTCCGGTGGCCGAGGCGGCGCTGCGCCGGGCATCGAACATCGCGTTGCTCCTCTCCTATCGAGCGGAATCCAGCCAGGCCTCGCGCGAGCAGGGGGCCGTCCTGCAATTCCTGATGGCGGAGCAATACCTATTCGGCCTCAGCCAGCCCGATTCCGCGGCGGCCGTCTATCTACGGTCGGCCGCGGAGTTCCCGGACCTGCCGATCGCCCCCAAGGCACTGCTGGCTGCGGCCTGGACCATGGAGCGCCATCTGCGCGACACCGCCGCCGCCGCGCTCGTCTATCGCCGGATCATCGACGGCTACCCCGGCACCCGGTACGCCAACGGCGCCCGGGACCGGCTGGGCCTGCCGCTTGATCAGGCCGTGGCCGACAGCGAGCCTGACATCGAATTCAAGTCGGCGGCTCCGGCCGCGGCCGCGCCGCCGTTCCAGGCGAAACCGGACGAGCCCTCGCCCCCCCCGGATGAACCAGCGGGTGATGGCGGCGACGCCGGCCCACCAACCATACCGGGACCCGATGACCGCGAGAAGAAGTTCGACGCCCGTTGAGTCGCGCGCCTGCCCGGTGACCGCCAATCGGATGGCCGGGCCGGACGCCTGGCTGCTGGCGTTCCGCTCCGCAGCTGTCGCCCGGTCCGCAGCCCCCGGCCAGTTCCTGCTGGTGCGGCCGCCGGACTGTTCCCGGGCGATGCTGCGCCGGCCGATATCGATCAGCGACGTGTCGGGCGACCGGGTGGAGCTCCTTTTCCGCGTCGCGGGCGCGGGGACGAGGTCGCTGGCGGGCCTGACGCCGGGACGGGTAATCGACATCATCGGCCCGCTGGGAAGCCCATTTGACATCGTTCCCGGCCCCGTCCGCCACATCGCCGTCGCCGGCGGCATCGGCATCGCGCCCCTGCGGTTCCTGCTGCGAAGGATCAGGGCCCGCCGGCTGCCGGTCACGCTCTGCTACGGCTGCCGCACCAAGCGGGAGCTGGTGCCCCATTGCGCCGTGGACCGGATCGTGGCCACCGACAACGGCAGCTGCGGCATCCGGGGCCTCGTCACCACGGCCCTGTCTCGCGCAGTCGACAGCCACCCGGGGGCTGCGGTGTATGCCTGCGGCCCATGGCCGATGCTGCGGGAAACGGCCCGGATCTGCGCTGAGCGCGGCCTGTCCTGCCAGGTGTCGCTGGAGTCGCGCATGGCCTGCGGCGTCGGCGCCTGCCAGGGTTGCGCGGTCAAGGGCACCGGTTCCTACCTCACGGTCTGCAAGGACGGCCCGGTGTTCGATGCCCGGACGGTCGACTGGGACCAGGAGCCGCCGACATGAGCCCGGCCGCGGGAAAACGGCCCGTCGATTTGTCCGTCTCACTGGCCGGGATCAGACTGAAGAACCCGGTGATCGCCGCCTCGGGGACCTTCGGGTACGGCACCGAATACGACGGGCTGGCGGCGGAGTTCGGCGCCGTCATCACCAAGACCGTCACCCTCGCGTCCCGCCCCGGCAATGCCCCGCCCCGGCTGTGCGAAACCGCCTCGGGCATGCTCAACTCAATCGGCCTGGCCAACGTCGGGATCGACGCCTTCATCAGCGGCAAGCTGCCGGCGCTGGCCGGCCTGGACACCGCGGTCATCGCCAACATCGCCGGCGACAGGACGGACGAGTACGCTGCCCTGGCCCGCCGATTGGACAGCGCTCCCGGCATCGCCGCCCTCGAGGTCAACATCTCCTGTCCCAACGTCAATCAGGGCGGTTCGGCTTTCGGCGCTGATCCGGCCGCCGCCGCCGCCGTGACCGCCGCGGTCAGGCGCGTGACCGGCCTGCCCCTGATAGTCAAGCTGACGCCCAACGTGTCAGACATCATCCCGGTGGCCCGGGCGGTCGAGGCGGCCGGCGCTGACGCCCTGTCGCTGATCAACACGCTGTTCGGCATGCGCATCGACATCGAGCGGCGGCGGCCGGCGCTCGGCGGCGTAACCGGAGGACTGTCAGGTCCGGCCATCCTCCCGGTGGCACTGTACCACGTGCACCGGGCCGCGCGGGCGGTGTCGATCCCCGTTATCGGCCTGGGCGGGATCTCGTCGGCGTGCGACGCCATCGAGTTCATGCTGGCGGGGGCCGCCGCCGTCCAAATCGGCACAGCCACCTTCGTCGAGCCGGGCACCGTGCGTGCGGTCACCGCCGGGCTGGAAGCATACTGCCTTCGGCATGGGCTGGCGCGGGCGTCGTCGATCACCGGAAGGCTGCTGGCATGAGGTGCCGGGCCGCCGCGGCCGCCGCGTTGATCATTGCGGGCTGCGCCCCGGCACCCGTTTACCTCGGCGCGCCGCCCAGCGGCACCGAGGACCGGCCCGCGGCTGCAGTCCCTCATCATGGGCGGATATTCGCCGGCATCGCCAGTTACTACGGCAAGGAGTTCCACGGCCGCACGACGGCCTCGGGAGAGCCGTTCGACATGAACGCCCTGACCGCCGCCCACCGCACCCTCCCGTTCGGCACGGTGGTGCGCGTCACCAATGACCGCAACAAGCGCAGCGTCACCGTCCGGATCAACGACCGCGGCCCGTTCATCGCCGGCCGGATCATCGACCTATCCTACGCAGCCGCCAGGTCCATCGGGCTGCTCTCGATCGGCCCTGTGTCCGTTGAAATCATCACCCTCCCACCCGTTGACGGAAAATGAGCATCATCGAACCATCCCGGCGCCTGATCGTCGCGCTCGACGTCGACACCTTCGACCAGGCGGCATCCTTGATCGACCAGTTGTCCTGGGCGACGCAGTCGTTCAAGGTCGGCTCGCAGCTGTTCACCGCCTGCGGACCGCGCATCGTGGAGCACCTCAAGCGGCGGGGGCTGCTGGTGTTCCTCGACCTCAAGTACCACGACATCCCGAACACGGTGGCCAAGGCCGTGGGCCAGGCCGCGGCGCTGGGGGTGGACATCATCAACGTCCACGCCATGGGCGGGTTCTCGATGATGGAGGCGGCTGCGGACGCGGCCATCGGGGCGGCGCAGCAGCGCGGGCTGCCGGCCCCAACGCTGCTGGCGGTGACCGTGCTCACCAGCATGGACGAGGCCACCTTCCGGGACGCGCTGGGGACGCCGGGGCGCACCCTGGCCGAGCAGGTGCTGCACCTGGCGCGGCTGGCCCGCAGCGCCGGGATGGCCGGCGTGGTGGCGTCGCCCCACGAGATCACGCTGCTGCGCGCGGAGCTGGGGCCGGAGTTCGTGATCCTGACGCCAGGCATTCGCCCCGCCGGCGGCGAGGCCGGCGACCAGAAGCGCTTCCTGACCCCGGCCGAGGCCATCAGAATGGGCGCCGACTACCTGGTGGTGGGCCGCCCCATCACGGCGGCCCAGGACCCCGCCCGTGCCGCGGCCGGCATCCAGAAGGAGATCGCCGATGCTCTCCGCTGAGCAGATCAAACAAACGCTGATCGACCGCCAGGTGCTGCTGGATGGGCATTTCCTGCTCACCTCCGGCAAGCACAGTCGGTTCTATTTCGAGAAGTTCCGCATCCTGCAGTACCCCGACGATACCTCGCGCTTCTGCAACGTGATCGCCGAACATTTCAGGGACGCCGGCGTCCAGACCGTGGTGGGGCCGACCACCGGCGGCATCATCATCGCCTGCGAGACGGCGCGGCTGATGGGCGTCAAGGCCATCTACGCCGAGCGCACGCCCGAGGGCCGAGGCTTCCTGCGCGGCATGTCCCTCTCGCCCCGCGAAAAGGTGCTGGTGGTGGACGACGTGATGACCACCGGCGGCTCGGTGATCGAGACCATCGACGCGGTGAAGCACGCCGGCGCCGACCTGCGCGGCGTGGCCGTGTTCATCGACCGCAGCGCCAAGAAGCCCGAGTTCGGCGCGCCGTTCCTCGGGCTATACAGCGAGAAGGTCGAGACCTACGACCCGCACGACTGCCCGCTGTGCAAGCAGGGCATCCCGCTGGCCAAGCACGGCAGCAATCCCAAACCGTAAATTTACGTAGATAGTGTATAAAAAACCCGCAAAAGCGGGTTTTTTAAGTGGGTAAAGTACCATTCCGACCAC
>DDXR01000036.1 GCA_002347565.1 bacterium UBP2_UBA2255
GAACTGGCCGGTGGCGTTCTGCTCCACCACGATCACTTTCAGGAAATCGCCGAGCAGCGCGGCCGTCTCCTGGTGCAGCGGGTACGCCTGGGGGAAGTGCACGGCCGAGGCCTTGACGCCCCGCCCGGCCAGCAGGTCGACCGCCTCCCGCACCGCGTGCTTGGTGGAACCGAAGCCGACCAGCGCCACGTCATCGCCGCGATCGTGCACCACCGGCGGCAGCGCATCGGCCGCCAGCCCCTTCAGCTTGTGCAGCCGCTTGGCCGTCATTTGCCGCCGCACGGCCGCGCTCTCGGTGATGTGCCCCTCCTCCGTGTGCTCGTCGCTGTCCCAGTACTGGACCTGCTCGGTCCTGCCGGGCGCCAGCCGCGGCGAGGCCCCGTCCGGCGACAGCTGATAGCGCCGGTACTCCCCCTGCGATTTGTCCCAGGTTTCCAGCAATTTGCCGCGGTCGATGGGAACGCGGCCGGCATCGAGCACGTCGACCGTCCAGTGGGAATCGCCCAGCTGCTGGTCGCCCAGCACGATCACCGGCGTCTGGTAGCGGTCGGCCAGGTTGAAGGCGCGGGCCATCGCGTCGACGGCCTCGGCCGCGTCGCCCGGGCAGAGGATGGCCCGGGCGAACTCGCCGTGCCCGGCGTGCAGCGCGAACAGCAGGTCGCCCTGCTCGGTGCGGGTGGGGAACCCGGTGGCCGGTCCCGGCCGCTGCGCGACGTAGACCACCAGCGGCACCTCGGTCATCCCCGCCAGCGACAGCCCCTCGGCCATCAGGGCGAAGCCGCCGCCCGAGGTGCAGGTCATCGCCCGGGCGCCGGCCACCGCCGCGCCGATCGCCATGTTGACCGCGGCGATCTCGTCCTCGGCCTGCTCCACCAGCAGGCCGCCGACCTCCCGCTGCCGGGCGGCCAGGTACTCCATCACGGCCGTGGCGGGCGACATCGGGTAGGCCGAGAGAAACCGGACGCCGGCCACCAGCGCCCCGTAGCCGATGGCCTCGCTGCCGGTCAACAGCAACCGCCGCTCGGGCTTCGCACATTTTTCATGGAGCGTACAGTAGGGACAGACGCCCTTGAACTCCCGCTCGGTGAACCCGTGCCCGGCCCGGGCCGCCCGGATGTTGGCCTCCACCACCGGGTCGCCCTTGGCGCTGAAGATGTCGCCCAGGGTGTCGGCCAGCACGTCGACGTCGTAGGCCATCAGGCTGAAGACCGCGCCGCAGGCGACGGCGTTGGCCATCCGCTTGTCCCGGCCGTGCTCCGCCGCCAGCTGTTCCATCGGCACCGGGAACGGGTTGACGTTCCGATTCGGGATTTCCAGATTTGGGATTTGGAACTTGCTGTCGGCCACGATGACGCCGTCGTCGACCAGCTCCCCGGCATGGAGGTCGATGCTGTCCCGGTCCAGCGCCACCAGGATGTTGGCCCGCTCGGCCGGCGCGCCCACCGGCCGGTCCGAGATCCGGACGGCCGTGAAGTTGTGGCCGCCGCGGATGCGCGACATCAGGTCGTGGCTGCAGTGAACATAATAGCCCTGACGGGTCAGGGCTTTGGCGAGGATCGCGGAGATCGTCTGCATGCCCTGGCCGGCGGCGCCGGCGACGATGATGGTCAGGTCGATCATGATCTGGTCGCAGTGACAGCGGATCGGGGATCGTCAGATCTCCAGCGCCTCGCCTTCCCTGGTCCCGAACACATCAATCTTGGTTTTCGCCTGCATCTCGCTGACGATGGCGTCCAGTTGGTCGTCGGTCGCAGGCATTTACCGGTAGACATCACGGCGATGCCCCACATGAACAACCAGCACTTCTCCACAGACATCGTTTATCTCATAAAGAACCCGGAAATCCCCGGTTTTCACCCTCCACCCGTCACGGCCTGTGAGTTTTAGACAACCGGCTGGCCTCGGTTCCTCACCCAACTGGTATATTGCCTTAATAATCAGGCTGCGGTATGGTTCGCTGATGTGACCCAACTCCTTTTGCGCCCGCCGCAAAATGAATAGCGAGTACTTCATTTGCGCTTATTCTTGCGCAGCTCCGCCACCGCTTGGGCAAAGGGGATCACCGCGTCACCGGATTTTTTTGCGGTGTCATATGCCGCGATTGATTCAGCCATCTCGGCCTGCGCCAGCAACCGCTTGTAATCGGTCATGCCCAAATAGACCCCCAGGCGTTTGCCGCTGTGGTCCACCACAAATCGTTCTTTGAGAGTATGCATGCTGCCTCCGGCACTGTCCAGTTGAATCGTGTTTTCTCGGCTTCAGATCTCCAGCGCCTCGCCTTCCCTGGTCCCGAACACATCAATCTTGGTTTTCGCCTGCATCTCGCTGACGATGGCGTCCAGCTGGTCGTCGCTGCGCTCCGGGTCGTGGTGGAAGAACCCCAGCCGCTTGACGCCGGCGTCCTCGGCCAGCTTGATGGCCTCCAGGAACGTCGAGTGGCCCCAGCCCCGCGTCTTTTTCATGTCCTCCTCGGTGTACTGGGCGTCGTGCACCAGCAGGTCGGCGCCGCGGCAGAACTTGACGAAGGCGGCGTAGTCGGTCTTGGGCTTCTCGTCGCGCAGCTCGTTGTCGGTCATGAAGACGAAGCTCCGGCCGTTCTCGCTGATCTTGACGCCGTAGGTCGGCACCGGGTGGTTGTTGCGCACGATCTCGAACTTGGCGTCGCCGTAGGTCACCGGCTCGCCGACGTCGACCTCCTGGAAGTTGATGTCCGACTGCACCTCCTGCAGCTTGGCCGGGAAGACGTAGCCGTCCATTTGGTCGTAGAGCGTGGAATAGAGGCGGCCGAAGCTCTCCTTGGCGCCCAGGAACCGCAGCCGGAAGCGGTTCATGTAGATCGGCAGGAAAAACGGCAGGCCCTGGATGTGGTCCCAGTGGACGTGGGTCATGAAGATCGGGATCTCGGGCACGTCCCGCTCCGCCAGCAGCTTCAGCCCCAGCTTGCGGATGCCGGTGCCGCAGTCGATGATCAGCCGCTGGCCCGATGCCGTGACGACCTCGGCGCAGGTGGTGTTGCCGCCGTAGCGGGCGGTGTCCGCGCCCGGCGCCGGGATCGAGCCCCGCACCCCGTAGTACATGATCTTCATGCTGCCGCCTTTGCTGTTTGCTGTTTAACGTGAACGTTAAACGTTGAACGCCGGTATCAGACTTCCTTGTACTGCTCGTACACCGTCTTGACGTCGTCGATCCCCATGATGAAGGCGTCCACCACCGCCGGGTCGAAATGGCTGCCCCGGCCCTGCTTGATGATGTCCAGCGTCTCCACCAGCGAGAAGGCCGGCTTGTAGACCCGCTTGTTGGACAGGGCGTCGAACACGTCGGCCAGCGCCACGATCCGTCCCTCCAGCGGGATGCCCTCGCCGGCGGCGCCGGCCGGGTAGCCCTTGCCGTCCCACTTCTCGTGGTGGCTGGCCGCGATCACCTGCGACAGCCGGATCAGCGGCACAGCAGAGTCCTTGAGGATCTCGGCACCGATCATGGCGTGCGACTCCATGATCTTCCGCTCCAGCTCGTTGAGCCGTCCGGGCTTCAGCAGGATGGCGTCGGGCACGCCCACCTTGCCGATGTCGTGCATCGGGCTGGCCAGCCGCACCATCTCCACCTGGCGGGCCTCCAGCCCCAGCTGCCCGGCGATGATCGCCGAGTAGTGGCTCATCCGCCGGATGTGGTTGCCGGTCTCCTTGTCGCGGTACTCGGCCGCGGTCCCCAGCCGGAAGATGGTGTCCAAGTGCGCGTCCTTGATCTCCTTGTCCAGCTGGGCGTTCTTGACCGCCACCGCCGCCTGCGAGGCCACCGCCAGCAGCAGCTGCTCGTCGGCGGCGGAGAACGGCACGATGCTCCCGGACTCGTCCTTGGCGTTGATCAGCTGCAGTACGCCGATCACCGCGCCCTCGGCGTCCCGCATCGGCAGCTGCAGCATCGAGCGGGTGCGGTAGTCGTTGCGCTGGTCGAAGGAGCGGTCGAAGCGGTACTCGGCCGATTCCGGGATGGCGTAGGCGTCGGGGATGTTGACCGGCCGCCCGGTGTTGGCCACGTAGCCGGAAAGCGACTGGTTGGAGATCGGCACCGGGAAGGGCTTGAACAGCATCTCCTCGGCCCGCTTGCCCTCGCGGGCGGCCAGGGTGTCGTTCTGGCTGATCACGAAATTGAGGTGGTCGCCCTCCTTGATGTACAGGCTGCCGGCGTCGCAGTTGGCGAATTCGCGGGCCTGGCTGACGATGATGCCCAGCAGCTTCTCCAGGTCGCGCACCGCCGACAGGGCAATGCCTATCCTGACAAGCTTTTCGAGCGCCGTGTTGCACTGTTCCATGGGGGTTTCCTGACGTGTAGCGGTTGTCGCAAAGAACTGACCGGGAGCGCTGCCCTCAACGCTCCCCGTCCTCCTCGGCCGCCTCCTCCAGCTCCTCGAGGTCCTCGTCCACCGCCCGGAACATGTCCTTGCCGGCGCCGCATTCGGGGCAGGCCCAGTCGAGTGGCAGGTACTCGAACGGCGTCCCCGGCCGCACGTCGCCGTCGGGGTCGCCCTGGTCGGGATCGTAGCGGTAGCCGCACAACAGGCATTTCCACAGCATGGCCGTCTCCCGTGTTGTGTGTCGTCAGGGGCTGGCCCTGCGGGCCAGCCGGACCAGCTGCCCCAGCGGCAGCTGGCGGTCCAGGTCCATCAGGTACACGTCGCGGACCCCGCCGCGCACCGAGTCGAACAGGATCCTCCTGCCGTCCGGCGAGAACCCGAAGCAGAAATCCTGGCCGGGATTGACGGTCAGCCGCTGCGTCCTCCCGCTGGCGATGTCGTAGCGGTAGATCTCGTCGTCGCCGGCCCGGTCCGACACGTACAGCACGCTCCCGCCGTCCGGCGACAGGATGGAAGGCACCGCGGCCCGGAACCTGGGGAATGCGACCGGCTGGGCGAGGAACGTCTCCAGCGGGCCCATCACCAGCCGGATCTCCCCGTCGTCGCCCTGCTCCTGCGCCAGGAGCCGCCCGTTCTGGGTGTCGAAGTACAGCTTGGTCAGGCTGTCGGCGAAGGCCGGCGCGGCCGGCGCCTCCCGCCCGCTGCCGGCGCCGTGGAGGCCCATCCGCCACACGCTGTAGCACGGTCCGCGATCGGACAGGAAGAACAGCTCCTGGCCGTCGGGCGAGAACTTCGGCTGCTGGTCGTCGGCCGGGTCGTAGGTCAGGCGCCGCTCCTCTCCCCGCTCCAGGTCGTACAGGCAGATCTCGTTCTGGCCCCAGCGGTCGGTGACGTAGGCGACGGTCCTCCCGTCGGGCGAGAACGCCGGGTTGTAGTCGACGGCCGGATGCCGGGTGATGCGCCGCTGGGCCGAGCCGTCGGCGCCCATCACGTATATCTCCGGGTTGCCGTCGCGCCGCGACGAGAAGGCGATCATTGACCCGTCGCCGGAGAAGCAGGGCAAGGCGTCGTTTCCGGCCTGCGGCGTCAGGCACCGCACGGCGTACGGCTCGGCGCCGGTGAAAATCGCCACCGCGGCCCGGATCTCCGGATCGTCGGCCAGCTGCGGCGCCATGCGCGCCAGGACCAGGAACTCCCTCAGGGCCGGGCCGGCCGAATCGCAGCGGCACAGCGCCCGCAGCAGCAGCTGGCGGGGCACCGCGTCGCCGGGCCGTTCGCGCACCGCCTGCTCCAGCAGCGCCGCGGCCCGGGACGGATCGCCCATGTCCAGCAGGGTTCCCGCGCGCTGCGCCGGGTTCGGCGCGCAACACAACACCGCCAGCGCGCCGACCAGGCACAGGCGGACGGACGACCGCAGCTTCATCGGCGCTTGGCGGACTTCTTGGCCGGGCGGGCCGCCGGCCGGCGGGGCGGCTGCTGCCAGCCGGCCAGCTCGTAGATGCCCTCCTGGTTGAAGTAGTCGACGATGGCCTCGGCCTTGACGATGAAGTTGTACTGGCGGAGCATGGCGCGGCAGCGGTCGGCCGCTGCCGCCAGCGGCGGCAGCCGGCGGTCCAGGTCCTGGCGGAGGCGCAGGCTTTCCTTGGAGAGCCGGTCCAGCTCGGGCTGGGCCTGCCGCATCTTGATCGAGTTGCCCCGGCTGTGCTGCTGGATGTCCCTGATCTGCAGGTCGATCCGGGCGACGGCCGCGTGCAGCTGCAGGGCCTGCCCCTCCGCCGCGATGAAGGCCGAATCGGCAGCCAGGCAGGAATCGATCGCGGCCCGGAGCGCCGGCTTCTTGGACAGCTCCGGCTCGGCGGCCGCGTCCCGGGACAGGGACTGGATCCGGGACGCGAGCTCCGCGTAGTGGGTCAGGTGGTCGGCGGTCTGTTCCGGCGCGGCCGTTGCGGCGTCCTGCCGGGTCCGCCCCAGCTCCTGGTGCAGGACGTAGAAATTGGCAGCGATCGGCGTCAGCCCCTGCGACACCTTGCTCATTTTCGGCTGGCAGCCGGTCAGTCCGATGATGCCCGGCACCAGGCAGATCATCAGGCCGGCCCTCGCGATGTTCATGATGGCGTCCCCGTCCGTCTAAGTTGTTCGATTTTAAGCGGCTCCGGCGTAAAAGTCAACAATATTATTGCCTTTTGGGCCGCGGTATGCTATATTCTCGGTGGACTAAAATTACCATGAATGCCAGGCTATGTCAAGCGTCATATACTTTTTATCGGACGCCCATCTCGGCGCCGGCCCGGAACCGGACGAGCGGCTCAAGCGGGAGCGCCTAGCGGAGCTGTTCGAACGGATCAAGGCCGACCGCGCCGGCCTGTACATCTTGGGCGACCTGTTCGATTTCTGGTTCGAGTACCGGACGGTGGTGCCGGCCGGGCACCTGGAGACGATCTCGTTGCTCAGGGGCCTGCGCGACTCCGGGATCCGGGTGACCTTCATCGCCGGCAACCACGACTATTGGGCCGGGCGGTTTTTCGTCGACGGGCTCGGCATCCGGGTGGTCAAGCGCCGGCTGGAGCTGGCCATTGATGGCCGGCGCTTCCTGCTGGCCCACGGCGACGGCGAGGGGACAGGCGATTGGGGATACCGCTTCCTGCTGAGGCCGGTGCTGCGCTGCCCGGTGAGCATCTGGCTGTTCTCGCTGCTCCACCCCGACGCCGCCATCCCCTTCGCCCGCTGGTTCTCGCGGGCATCGCGCACCGGCCTCGGCCGGCCGGCGGCCCGCGACGGCGGCCCGTTGCGCGCCGCCGCGGCGGAGCTCCTGGGGCGCGGGTTCGACGGCGTGGTCCTCGGGCACTGCCATGCGCCGGAGCTGACCGCGATCGCGGGCGGCACGTACCTCAACCTCGGCGAGTTCTTCTCGCGCTTCACCTACGGCGTCTACCGCGACGGGTCGCTGCGGCTCGAAAACCTTTCCCCGCCATCATGATGAGATTGGGAGGAACGCCATGATCACCATCACCAAGATCCACGCCCGCGAGATCCTCGATTCACGGGCCAACCCCACGGTGGAGGTCGACTGCCATCTCAGCGACGGCAGCTTCGGGCGGGCCGCCGTGCCGTCCGGGGCCTCGACCGGCGCCCACGAGGCGCTGGAGCTGCGCGACGGAGACCCCAAGCGCTACGGCGGCAAGGGCGTCAAGCAGGCCCTGGCCAACGTCAACGCCACCATCGCCCCCGAGCTGGTGGGGCTGTCGCCGTTCGGCCAGGCGCACATCGACGGCCTGATGCTGAAGCTCGACGGCACCGAGACCAAGTCCAGGCTGGGCGCCAATGCCATCCTGGGCGTGTCGCTGGCCGTGGCCCGGGCCGCGGCCGCGGCCGCCGGCTCGCCGCTGTACCGCTACCTGGGCGGGGTCAATGCCCGGCTGCTGCCGGTGCCGCTGATGAACCTGCTTAACGGCGGCAAGCACGCCGGCTGGAACTTCGAGATGCAGGAGTTCATGGTGGCGCCGGCCGGCGCCCGGACCTTCTCCCAGGCCCTGCAGATGGCGGCCGAGACCTTCCATGCCCTGGGCCGGCTGATCAAGGACAAGGGCCACGCCACCACCGTCGGCGACGAGGGCGGCTACGCGCCGCCCCTCAAGTCCAACGAGGAGGCGCTGGAGCTGCTGACCCGGGCCATCGAGAAGGCCGGCTATGTCCCGGGCCAGGACATCTTCCTGGCGATGGACCCGGCGGCCAGCGAGTTCTGCGAGGACGGGATGTACAAGGTGGGCGGCAAGAAGCTGTCGGCGGCCGAGATGGTGGACCTCTACGTCAAGTTCGCCGACAAGTACCCGCTGATCTCGCTGGAGGACGGCCTGGCCGAGGACGACTGGTCGGGCTGGCGCCTGCTGACCGACAAGCTGGGGCACCGCATCCAGCTGATCGGCGACGACCTGTTCGTCACCAACGCCAAGCGCCTGCGCCGGGGCATCGAGGAGGGCGTGGCCAACTCGATCCTAATCAAGCTCAACCAGATCGGCACGCTGACCGAGACGCTGGACTGCATCGGCCTGGCCGCGGACCACGGCTACACCAGCGTGGTGTCGCACCGCTCGGGCGAGACCGCGGACAGCATCATCGCCGACGTGGCGGTGGCGGCGGGCTGCGGCCAGATCAAGACCGGCTCGGTGGCCCGCTCCGACCGCAGCGCCAAGTACAACCAGCTGCTGCGGATCGAGGAGGAGCTGAAGGGCACCTCCCGTTTCGCCGGACGGGAGGCCTTCCGGCACTAGGCCGCCGATGACGGCCCGCCCCGGGCACCGGGCCCGCCGCGCCCGGAGGATCGCCGCCGTCGCCGGCGGCGCGGCCGTCCTGCTGGCGGTGATGATGGGGACCACCCGCTACGGCTGGGTCACCATGATCCGCTTCGACCGCCGCGAGCGGACGCTGGACCGCGCCATCCTCGAGTCCCTGGCCCACAACGAGATCCTGAAGCAGGAGCGGAACCGCCTGCTGCGCGACCGGTCCTACCTGGAGGCCAAGGCCCGCGAGGAGCTGGGCATGGTCCGGGATGGAGAGGTGTCGTACCGGTTCTACCGCGCCGACTCGCTCAAGAAAAGGCCTTGACACGGGGGGAAAAGTTTGCTATCATTGTCCCGGTGATGTTCGCCATACCGCGGGGTGGAGCAGCCTGGTAGCTCGTTGGGCTCATAACCCAAAGGTCGAAGGTTCAAATCCTTCCCCCGCTACCAATACGAAGAGCCCAAGTGCGAACTTGGGCTCTTTCGGACAGCACGAACGTGGCGGCTTAGCTCAGTTGGTTAGAGCAGCGGAATCATAATCCGCGTGTCCGGGGTTCAAATCCCTGAGCCGCTACCAGAAAACGGAAGGCCGTCCGGCGTTGCGCCGGACGGCCTCTTGCCGTTTGCGCCGCCGGTCCGCGCGGTCAGTTGCCCGAGCGGTAGTCGCGGATCTTGGTGGCGCGCTCGACGTCCGCGAACCACTGCTGGAGCGTCTGCTGCTGCTTCTGCTGGTAGAACTGCTGGGTGAGGGCCTCGCGCTCGGCGGCGAATTTCGCCGGGTCGGCCGGGATCTTCTGCAGCACCTGGATGATGTAGACGCCGTTGTCGGTCTGCACCGGCCGGCTGACCGCGCCGGCCGCCAGGCCGAAGGCCGCGCCGAAGAACTCGTTCTGGCTCCCCGCCTTGGGCACGAAGTCGGACCGGCTGACCGGCCCGGTGCTGTCGACCGCCAGCCCGTTGTCGCGGGCCGCCTGGTCGATCGCCTTGCCGCCGGCGATCTCGGCGTGGACGCGCCCGGCGGCCTCGAGGGCCGCGGCCTTGGCCTTCTGGCGCGCCACCAGCATCTTGACGCGCTGCTCGACGTCGGCCAGGGGCTGGACGCCGGCCTTCTTGCGGTCGGCCACCAGCGCCACCACCAGCGCCTGCGCGTTCTCCAGCGCCTCGCTGACCGCGCCCTTCTTCTCGTCGAAGGCGAACGCCATCAGCTCCGGGAACACGCCCAGGCCCGGCAGGTACGACCCCTGCGGGAAGTAGCTGGTGGGGATGGCCTGCAGGCCGAACTCGGCCGCGGCCGTGTCCATGCCGTCGGAGCGGGCCAGCTCGGCGACGGCCTCGGCCTTGCTTCGCAGGCCGGCCATCGTCTCCTCGCCCGGCTTGAACGACGCCAGGATGTGCGCGGCCCTGACGGATTTCCTGCCGTTCTGGAACTTCACCGAGTCCACCCGCACGATGTGCCAGCCGTACTGGCTGGCGAACGGGGCCGAGGTCTGTCCCGGCCGCAGCGAGAACGCCGTCCGCTCGAACTCCGGCACCATCTGCTTGTCGGAGAACCAGCCCAGGTCGCCGCCCTGGCCGGCCGATCCCGGGTCGTCGGAGTAGGCCTGGGCCAGCTCGGCGAACGTGGCGCCCGGCGCCTTCAGCTCGCGGGCGACCTCGTCGATCCGCTGCCGGGCCGCCGCCGAGTCGGCCGGGGAGGCCAGCTTGGGGATCAGCACGTAGGTCAGCTTGGCCCGCTCCGGGGCCTCGAACTCCCGGCGGTGGGCCTTGTGGTACGCCGCGATCTCGTCCGCCGAGACCTCGGCCTGGGGGTCGAAGAACCGGCCCATCTCGAAGGCGATGAACCGGGCCCGCACCCGCTCGTTGCGGTCGCGGAACAGGTCCTCGACCTCGGCCTCGGTCACCCGGATGCCGGCCGCCACCTGCAGCTGCAGCTTCTGGCGGGGCAGGGCCTCGCGGATCTGCTTCTCGTACTCCAGCAGGAAGGCGCGGTTCTGGGGGTCGGCGATCAGCTGATGGTAGCGGGCGATGTCGAACTGGCCGTTGACGTAGAGGCGCTGGTCGTTCATCAGCTCGCGCGGCGGCGAGTTGCGGATGATGGACACCACCTCGTCGTCGGTCATCGTGATGCCCAGCCGGCGGTACAGCTTGGCCAGCACCACCTGGGTGACCAGCCGCTGCCAGGCCTCGTCCCCGGCCTGGCGGATCACCGCCTCGCCGGGCTCGACGCCCTCCCGCTGGCGGTAGGCCTCCAGGGCCTGCTGCCGGGCCTGGGTGTACTGGGCCACGGTGATCACCTGGCCGTCGACCTCGCCGGCGATGCCCTGCGCCCACTTGCCGCGCCGTCCGCCCAGGCTGTCGCCGGTGCCGGTGATCAGGAACCCGAAGCCGACCACGAAGCAGATCGCCACGAACCACATGATCAGCTTCATCTGGCTGCGCATTTGTTTCATCACCATGGGGGAACGCTCCTCGATATGGTCAAGTAAGAATTACATATGCCACAGAGGCACAGCGGCACGGAGAATTTCTGATTTGTCGGGCAGGAAAAACCTCTGTGTCTCTGCGCCTCCGTGGCCGGTCCCGCCGGCGGAAAAAGAAAGGCCAGGACGTCATGATCCTGACCTTTAATTATAGCCGAATTCGGCGCGGGTTTCAAGGGGATTTTCTTCAAACGGGATCGTCTGCTGCCGGGCGGTCAGCACTTCCAGTCGCGGCAGATTACCTCGGCCTGTTCCAATACAGTCTGGGTTGCCTTTTCCTGCTTATCAGGGGGATAGCCATACTTTCGAAGTATCCTCTTGACCATGACCCTCAGCTTGGCCCTGACGCTTTCCTTCATCGTCCAGTCGATGGATGCGTTGTTGCGAACGGTCTCGACCAATTCACGTGCTATCTTTTTCAGGGTGTCGTCGCCAAGGACTTTGACCGCGCTATCATTCGTTTCCAGGGCATCGTAGAAGGCAATCTCATCCTCGGTCAAGCCCAGTTTATCCCCGCGCTGATCAGCCGTGCGCATGTCCTTGGCCAGGGCTATCAGCTCTTCGATGACCTGGGCAGTCTCCAGGGCGCGATTCTGGTACGCCCTAATCGTCTTCTCCAGCATCTCGGCGAACGACCGGGCCTGCACCAGGTTCTTGCGGAAGTGGGTTTTTATCTCGTCATTCAACAGCTTCCGCAACAGCTCGACGGCAAGGTTCTTCTGCGGTAGACCCCGGACCTCGGCCAGGAATTCATCAGATAGGATGGAGATGTCCGGCTTCTTCAATCCGGCTGCGGCGAAGATATCTACTACTTTATCGGACGCTATGGCCTTGGACACTAACTGCCGGATGGCATGCTCGAGGTCTTCCACTATTGGAGGACCGCCCGGCCCTGACTTGGCCAGCGCGGAACGGACAGCCTGGAAGAACGCCACATCATCCCGTATCTCGATGGCTTTCTCATGGGGCACGGACAGGGCGAACGCCTGGGATAATTCCGTCACCGAACGCAAACACCTGGTCTTGCCATCCTCCTGGGAAAGTATATGTTCCTGTGCTGTGGGGAGAAGTGCAAGCCGCTGGGCAGGGGTGCCGGTCTTCCACAACGACCAATCGAACCCATGGAACAATCCCATGCAGATTTCATACTTCTCCAGCATGACAGCAACGGCCTCGTCTTGGTCAATCGCCGTACTGCCCTTACCGCCGCTTTCGGTATAATTAGCCAAAGCCTTCCGTAGATTATCGGCTAAACCCAAATAGTCAACAACCAATCCGCCCGGCTTGTCCATGAACACCCGGTTGACCCTCGCTATAGCCTGCATCAGTCCATGACCTCGCATCGGCTTGTCAACATACATGGTATGCAGGCATGGCGCATCAAAGCCGGTTAGCCACATGTCGCGGACAATGACTATCTTCAAACCATCGGCTGGTTTCTTGAACCTCTTGGCCAATGCTTCCCGGCGTGGCTTGTTGCGGATATGGTCCTGCCACTCCAACGGGTCTGAGGCTGAACCGGTCATTACGATTTTGATACTGCCCTTGGCATCGTCCTTGTTGTGCCATTGGGGACGGATTTTAACCAGGGCATTGTACAGGTCAACACAGATGCGGCGGCTCATGCACACTATCATGGCCTTGCCGTCAAGGGCTTCTAATCGCAGCTCGAAGTGATTAACCAAATCCTGGGCAATCAGGCCCATTCTCTTTTCAGCGCCGACAACAGCCTCCAAAGCAGCCCATTTGCTTTTCAGCCGTTCCTTGTGCTCTACCTCCTCGCCCTCGGTGATTTCCTCGAACTCATCATCGATATGCGGTTTTTGTATTTCGTCCAATTCCAGCTTGGCAAGGCGGCTCTCATAATAGATGGGAACTGTCGCGCCATCCAGCACTGCCCGTTGGATGTCATAGATGCTGATGTAATCGCCAAAGACTGACCGGGTATTCTTATCGGTCAATTCTATCGGTGTTCCGGTGAATCCGATGAACGAAGCACTAGGCAAAGCCTGGCGCATATGCCGGGCAAAACCGTCTATGAAATCATACTGGCTGCGGTGGGCTTCATCGGCTATGACAACGATGTTCTTCCTATCGGATAACTGCGGGTACTCTTCGCCCTTCTGCTCGGGGAAGAACTTTTGGATGGTCGTAAAAATGACACCGCCAGACGCCACTTGGAGTAAATGCTTCAAATGGTCACGACTGTTAGCCTGTACCGGCGTTTGCCGTAGAAGGTCGTGGCAACGGCTGAACGTCCCGAATAGCTGGTCGTCAAGGTCGTTCCGGTCAGTGATGACAACCAACGTGGGATTGGACATTGCCGGATTGGAAATGATGCACCCGGCATAAAAGGCCATGGTCAGACTTTTGCCCGAACCCTGGGTATGCCACACCACACCGGCCCGCTTATCACCTGGTTTGCCGGCGAACTCGCCCTTAGATGGCCTGGCGGTATACACACCGAACCCATCTGTCATTGCTGGCTCTGTGGTGAAACACGCCCGGACGGTCTCATTCACCGCTACGTTGACGGCATGGAACTGGTGATACCCCGCCAGCTTCTTGACCAATACACCGCTCGTTTCTTCTTCAAATACAACGAACCGGCGTAGGTACTGTAAGAACCGCTTGCGCTCAAAGACACCCTTGACCATTACCTCTAATTGAGGAGTAATGGCTGGGGCCAGGTCATTGCCCTCGATAGTACGCCAGGGCAGGAACCATTCACGGTTAGCTGTCAATGAACCAATCCGGGCATCCAGGCCATCGGATACAATTAGAACCTCATTGTAGGTGAACAGCGACGGTATCTGCTGCTTGTAGGTTTGAAGCTGGTTAAAGGCTGACCAAATGGTGGCGTTCTCATCAGCCGGGTTTTTTAGCTCAATGACACTGACCGGAATCCCATTCAGGAATATGACGATATCCGGCCTGCGGTTGTGCTTGTCCTCTTCGACCGTGAATTGGTTGACAGCCAGCCAGTCGTTGTTATCGGGATTATCATAGTCCACCAAACGGACCTTATCATGGACGATTCGTTCCTCGGTGGCGCAATCAACATCAATGCCTTCCACCAATAAACGATGGAAGGCATGATTGCCGTGGAATAGCGATGGGGAATCTATATGCTGGATTTTCTTGAAGGCGTCATCAATGGCATCAGCGGGAATTGCGGGATTGAGATTGACTAGAGCATCCTTCAGCCGCTTGGATAGAAGAACCTCGGCATACCCCTGGCGCTCGGCCCAAATCTCACCGGGGGCAATCTCGGGGCCTGAAATTACCTTATATCCAAGCCCCTCGAACCAACCAAGGGCGGCCTCTTCAACAGACGATTCTAAATACCTACAACTCATTAGCGTCACAACTTAGACATCTCTTCTTTATGTATTCTACGAAATGTTTGATGTAAAAGAAGTATTTTCATCATATTGCTAATGAATGCTATAAAATTGCCACAACAATATATAAGAATAGCCAGAGCAATACTATACATTATTGGTGTTTTACTCCAAGCAACAATAATGAGCAAAACAAGTGTTGTGATACTGATAGATAAACTATATATGAGACCTATTCTAAAGATATCGTCAGCTTTACGCCAGTGCAACCAATCCCCAAACTCTGTTGTCATCCATCTAAGAAACACAAAGAAGAATCCGCCACATAAAGCTGTCATACCACCTACGACTGTTATCCAGAGGCCTATTGTGTTACTTATGAAATCACCAACATCATTGTTTGATATCAATAATCGTACCAATACATACCCCAGCGTTGTAAATAGTAGTACAACCCAATAGCCCCAATTTATTTTAGCAACAAACTTTTTCATTTCGAACGCTCATCAGGTGCTGGCACAATACGGTCAATCTCACGGATAATATCCGCAATTATTGTCTTACCCTCTTTGGTTTTTGCCATAGCTTTCACACCACGAACATAATCTCGTACACTATCAATACTACCTCTAACTGCTTTTTCACCCGTCTCCACTACCTTATGTTTCCCATCTAAGTAACCTTCTAATCGTATTTGCCCATCCTTATAACCAGCCTGTGCAATTTCTGTTGCTGCATGGGGTATCCTGCCTGGCTCTTTGCTTAATCCTTTACCGCTCCGCATATCCTGAAGATATTCGCGAATTCCGCCGTTCACCATCTCATCATAAAGACTTTTAGCATATCGCGACAATTCCGGATTGGGCAATCTTAATTTAACACGCAGACGTATCAGCTTCGTAAAAGTGTTGAAGGCTTCTAAAATCTTACCTATTTCAGGTACTGGCTCAAGGGCAAACCAACATGAATAACCATTTTTCTCTGCCGATTGCTTTGTTAATTCAGTTATTGATTCTTGCCACCTTCCCGAGGTCATCAGTTTACTTATATGTTCAACAGCGACTAGATGACGCTTCAAATAGAAAAACAACATCATCGGTTCAGCCAAAGGAGGGTTAGATTCTGATAATCCCTCTTCCATACCATCATCCGTTACGATTTCACCCATTTTTTCAGACATAGACCGGGCCATGGTTATGAATATTACAACGTCAGATTTTTCTCCATCTGAATAATCACATACTTCGTAATTACGCATTGTCCATTCATACTTAGCTCGTTTACCCTCTATTATATATTTGACATCAGGTTGAATCGCCGTATTCAGTATTTTCATTATATCTTTATCACTGCCACAAACACTATTATTTTGCTCAAATAATGTTCTATCCCCCTCGACAACATTCAAACGATAGACATCGAATTCGAATAGATTCCGTGCCATAATGCCTCCACAATAATTAGCTGTTTTGTACCAATTTCATTACTATCCAGTTATTTTCCCAGACACCAACTTGGGTAATAGAGTATCCCTTACTTCTGTCAATGATTTCGATTCCTTCTCATTCATCACTATCCTGTTATGAAGCGAACGAGCTTGTACATCAAATGCATCAATAACCTGTTGTGGTGGGATGACGATTGGCAGGGGGCGAAAACTCGATTTGCTTATTTCTAAAAATGTTGAACCATTAGCCCTGCTTATAATTAATTCTTGGGAATGACGGGCCCATGACAACAAATGAAGATTGGACATACCTTCCTTTGGTTTCATGGCGATAAAGCCCTGATTAATAGCAACCGGTATTTCAGCTATTGCCAAATATCCGATAGGTGCGCGTGATGACATAAGCACCGTACCTTTCGGCAATAAACCAGAACCAATTGTAGCTAACCCGGCATCAGTGATGCAACGCTCTGTGGATAAAAGAACTGGATATTTCAATGCCGAAAGGTCTTTGGGTGTTACCCAATTATTAGTACCATTTACCCAATATGTAGATTCTTTTGTGCTTGGTGTACTACCCCCAACGACATCAGCCAAGTCACCAATAATACCCACGTTCCAGTCCTTCGGTATCTTCCCTAACTCAGAAACCTGAAACGACGACGGGAACAGCCTATCAATCTCCTTGGGCAACCCTGTTATTTTGCCAGCAGCCTTGGCCTTTACCGGGTTAAAGTCTACAAACCACGACTTGAACAACGCCTGGGCCATGGCCTCAAGCGTTTCGTTCATACGATTGTTATGCTCTATCTTATCATCCAGTGAACCAAGAACAGTTGCAATTCTGCGTTGTTCTAATAGTGGTGGTGTAGGAATAGGAATGCGATTTAAATTACCTTGGGTAAGTTTCGGCATCGTTGAACCAGACAAAAATCCACTATAATCAACATGCCTTAACGCATACATTAAATACCTTGTATCAGCTCTACTATTGCCTTTTACAACATGCGCATGATTATTCACCCAGTACTTTCCTGTGGCGAGAAAAGCTATCGGGGTATTTCTGGTACGAAGATTCTCACCATCTTCTGCTATTAATAGATACTCGCCATCGAAGATATAACTATCTACGTAATCTACTATCCCAGATGCACCATAATAAGGATATGGACCAGTATTCCTATCTGCTTCCTTTACTGGAATCCGTTTATCATCAAAATTATCAGTTAATTGTACCAAAGGACATAATGGCCATTTACTCGCCATAGCCTAAACCTTCCAGATTCTTCCTAATGGCCTTCTCTAGCTTGGCTGATTCTGCAAACTGCTCCCGTAAAGTAGCTGTCAACCGCTTCATCTTCTTGTTGAACGGCTCTCCATCGTCTTCCACATCCTCTGTTCCAACATATCGCCCCGGCGTTAGCACATGCCCATGGGAACGTATTTCATCCAATACCGCACTCTTGCAGAACCCCGGCACATCAGCATACTTGGCCTTGCATTCCTTATCGCCACGCCAGGCATGGTAAGTACCGGTCACTTTGCGGATATCATCTGCGGTCAGTTCTTTGTGCGTCCTATCGGTCATCGTGCCGAGTTTCCGGGCATCAATAAACAGAACCTTCCCGCGACGGTCTTTGAACCTGCTGTTGCGCTTATCTCGGGCTAAAAACCAAAGGCATACAGGTATTTGAGTTGAATAGAACAACTGGCCGGGCAAGGCAACCATGCAATCCACCAAATCGGCTTCAAGCATGTTTTTGCGTATATCGCCCTCTCCGGACTGGTCGCTGGACATGCTGCCATTGGCCAATACATACCCGGCAAGCCCGGTGGGACTGAGATGGTGAATGAAATGCTGGACCCAGGCAAAGTTGGCATTCCCTGTTGGCGGTATGCCGTACTTCCAGCGCTTGTCCTCCCGTAACTGCTCCCCGTGCCAATCGCTATCGTTGAACGGCGGATTGGCTATTACGTAATCGGCTTTCAAGTCAGGCAAGGCATCCTGCAGAAAAGAGCCGCGCTCATTCCACTCAATGTTGGCATCAATGCCCCGGATGGCCAGGTTCATCTTGGCAAGTCGCCAGGTGGTATTATTGGACTCCTGCCCGAAGATGCTGATATCGCCAACCTTGCCGCCGTGCTCTTCGATGAACTTCTCGCTCTGGACGAACATCCCTCCCGAGCCGCAGCAGGGGTCAAACACCCGGCCTTTGTACGGGGATAGCATTTCCACCAATAGACGGACGATGCAGCGCGGGGTATAGAACTGGCCGCCCTTCTTGCCCTCAGCACTGGCGAACTGAGACAGGAAATATTCATACACCCGGCCCAGGATGTCCTTGGAGCGGTTCTCAGCATCGCCCAACCCAATCGTCCCTATCAGGTCGATGAGCTCGCCCAGTCGTTCCTTGTTCAATGCTGGCTTGGCAAAATCCTTCGGCAATACACCCTTCAAGCCCCTGTTGTCCTTCTCTATGGCGAGCATGGCATCGTCGATGGTCTTGCCGATGGTGGGCTGCTTGGCATTGGCCTGTAAGTGGGACCAACGGGCAACCTTGGGCACCCAAAAGATATTAAATGCACGGTACTCGTCCGGGTCCTCGGGGTCAGCGCCAGCTTTCTTGTCGGTAATCAGTATGGCCTTGTGCTCCTCAAAGGCATCCGATATATACTTCAAGAAAATAAGCCCCAGCACAACATGCTTGTACTCGGCAGCATCCATGTTGTTGCGGAGCTTATCAGCGGCCAGCCAGAGTTTTGCTTCGAACCCTAGCGTCGCGCCGTTGGACTGTTTGGTTTTAGGTCGTGGCATTTTCAATACTCAGGTTTCTTTGACAGCATTTCAGCAAGCTCAAACACCTTGTCTGCGGTTTCTATGTCCATCTGGTATTTGTCAATAATCCTCGGGCGTTCTGTATCTTCATCATACGGCAAGTTGCCTTCTCGTTCCATTCGGCGGTCAACAATTTTCAAGTACACACCTTCAAAACTATACTCATAGTTTTCATTGGTAGGAACGTTCGGATTGTCAGAAATCGATAACTGATACTCTACTAGTAATACCAATCGCACCTGCGAACGGTCATGACTAAATGCCTTTTCATACCGAACCCAACGTACATTGTCAGTCGTTGGTTCGTCGTTTCTTGTGAATCCATACTTCAACCAGAAATCTGGTGTATCATCAACTATCCATAAGTCACTAGAAAAGGCGACCGGGATTATATCAGCTTCATCATCCGAAGAATATATGGTTATTCCCTCAGGTCCAGCAGAACAATTACCACCGCACATCCTGGCAATGATTTTGTAAGTGATGGCAGTTTCAAAAGGTGAACCCCGGCCACCATTCGAAGATAAAGCGTTGCCTATTTCGAGATAAATCCCAGGATGCTCTCTCTTCAAATATTCAAGTAGAGAATCATTGGCTTGTCTTGTTTTCTGCCAGGCCAATACGATTTCACGCATGGTCTCAGGGTTTGTCGAATTATCTGACATGACTATTCTCACCTCATATGCAGTTGATATCATAGCAGGATGGACATCAAATATCAAGCAAAAAGCCGGGCATTTCTGCTCGGCTACAACTGTTCCCTCGATTCTACCGTTTTATTGTACTTGCCATCCAGACTAACCAAATACACCTTCACCCCGTTCTCACGAGCCATCCAGGTCCTGATATGCCCGCGGTGACTGAGTGACCACTTGTCGAACTCAACTAGGAATGCACCGTCCTTGTCCGTGACCCTTATCCAGCCCCTTTCTAATAGAAGAGTCATCAAAGCTGCCTGGCCCTTCTTCCCTGCCTTATAGGACTCATCTATGCGGTCCCTGGCTATCTCGAAGCGGTCAGGGCAGCAACACACCTTGGTGTAGTGGTCCTTCACGTCCACTTTGATGATGGTGCCTTCGGGCGCTATCCAGTAGTTCATATTGCTTCACACTATATCCTGCATGGGTGACGAAATAGTGTGAACTACCCCACACCTACCGCGCATATACTTTGAAACTATATGTGCGAGAGCCGTGGGGTAGATGAAAAGCCGGGCAGCGATGCTCGGCTTTCATTGCGGAGACTGGAACAATAATTATTTGGCGATACGAAAACCATTACCGGGTCCTCTGTTGGAAGGGATAAGGTCAGGCCGGAAGGCAACACGACAGTCGCTATTTGCATCGCCGAAGCAACCACCACGGACTACGCGATTAGTACCGGCTGTTGGTCCGGTAGGATTATTGCTGGGCGATACACTATAGTATGTGCCACTGTACCAATCATTCACCCACTCCCATACATTACCAGCCATATCATAAACCCCATATTGGCTTGCACCCGTTGTAAAGAAACCAACCGGCGAGCTATTGGTAAACGTATCGGGTGCAGTATTCAATCCACAATTGCAGTTACTGGCATTCCAAGTGCTGCCCCAGGGGTAGTAACGAGCATCTGTATACCGAGCCGCTTTTTCCCATTGTGCTTCCGTTGGCAAATGGCCACCCGCCCACTGGCAGAAAGCATCGGCCTCATACCAACATACCCCCACAACCGGGTGATTTGGGAAAGCTATGCCGCTGTTATATTGCCCGCTTGTCCAATAATAGGGTTCTGTAATGTTATTACTAGTACGCCAGGACCAACCATCTGTAGTCCAGTAAGCGCTATTTGTATATCCACCTGCATCTATAAAGGACTTATACTGGGCATTTGTTACTTCGTATTTGCCTATCTGATAGGCATCGAGATAAACGGTGTGCTGCGGGTACTCGTCACTGGTATTAGGCCACGTTACTGTATCGGCAGCAATACTACCCATGGTAAAATTACCGGCGGGGATGGATATCCACTCAATACTTGAGCCACCGGCTATTGTCACAAAATTCCAAACCTGGCTAGTAATGCTTGTCCCATGATTGTCTTTAGCGGTTATTCTCCAATAATAGGTTGTATTATTGGCCAGCCCGCTACGGGTTAATATAGTATCGCTCTGGTCAGAGGATACGATAGTCACTGGTGGATTGACAAGACCGAAGTAGACATCATACTTCAAAGTATCACCAGCATTCGGGTCGGAACAACTCCAGCTCAAGGTAGGATTGACAGAAATATTCGTAGCTCCATTTGCCGGTGCTGGGCGCGATGGAGAACCAGGTGTATTATTGTTCGTTGGGTCGAGGGGATTTTTTAGACTTAGATTCCTCGAGCACCCTAGTATAACAAAGCTGCAAACAATCGTCCAAAGCGTTAGTTTGTTCATGGCTGGAACCTCCAAGTCAGTGTGACCCTGCCAAGTTCTCCTGAGGGTACAGTCCTCGGAGCAATAGCAAGGTCCACTGAGGGTATTATCCCACTTTGCTCGACATAGACTTTTTCTCGCAGGAAGAAGCTGGCTACCGCAACAGCGAACACACCGCCAGACACGTATGACAACAGTCCGGCCATCTTGTTCTTGTCTTGGAACTCATCCGTGTATTTGGCAATATCAGCATCTGTTGTGGCACCCAGGTAGTTGTCGTAGGCTTTAGTGGTCCCGGAATAATAGTAATAAGTAAGCCCCGAAGCGACGACTCCACAGGCCAAAGCGCTATAGGTCAAAATCGGCAGCCGTAACTTTGTTCGATAGGATTCATCCGTACTGGCTCGTACCACCTCTGTTTTTACTGGTTGGGATTGAACTGCGCTTGGTGAACCGGCTTTAGCAATTTCGCGTGCTATATCTCGCATCTGGTTCAACAAGGCATCTATTTCACCCCTATAGGATTTCATGAATGCCTTATCGATTTTCCCGGTCCTAACGTCCAATAAGCGAATATTCACAGTCCATGTCTGACCCAATTTGCCGATGCTGCCACCAACCATTTTTTGGACCGATAAAAATTTACCAAACTGGACCAGACATGCATTATCATCACAAGCCCCGCTTTGAGCGAAACCTTGTTCCTGTAATATCTCATCCCGCTTAGAACGCTCGACCACATCGAAAGAACCAGTATTGACGATATTAGATAGCAATGCATTAGTTAAAATAAGTCCATCACTCTGTGATAGGCCGGCACAGTTCAAATCCATAACAGCCATCGTGGTCTTAGGCTGCGCATAAGACAAGCCAACCCACAGCAGCAATAACAGAACACTAACGGCTACTTTGCGAATCATGGTGTATGCCTTTCAGTTCTGTGGTCAATCTTATCTTTATCATACACCCACACTTCTGCAAATGCAAGCATAAAAATACCCCACACCTATCGCACATATACTTTGAGGTATATATACGCAAAGGGTGTGGGGTAAAACAATGGCCATCAGCGGACAGCAAGATGGCCTTTACGATGTGCCGCAGCCCTGGACACGAAGTGTCGCCCCGCAGGGGACGTGGCAGGACGACCACGGACAGCATCCGCCCCCTTAGTGCGCAGTATTCAGTTTGCGCCAGAGTAGCCCTTCCCTTTGGGAGTTCATTATATGGTGGGGGTTGCCAGGGCTGGGTGTCCAGAGGGAAGGGCTCGGCAGGGGGCGGGCTGGCATGGATGCTGTAGCCAGAATAGGCGGAAGCAGACGGGGGCTGCGGCCACATGTTCAAGTCCAATCAATGATCTAGCCTTGGAGTCAGGACAGCGTCAAGCATTTTGATAATCAATATGTAATTATCTATCTAACAATTTGTATCCATTTATTCCTATTATTTGACATATCTGCCACCAATGTAGTCGTAAAGCCCAACGTGGCCAAAGATAGACCAACAAATGGCTCAGCTTTAAGTAACGCTTCGGTTATCGCCGTTGGTTTGTTTGGTTTTAGGTCGTGGCATACGTCGCTGTTTTCTTTGTTCCCGGTGCGTCAAACTGCCCGATTGGCAGATACACCCGGCAAAGCGCCCCGACAGACAGGGGGGTTTGCCTGCCTCTGCCGTCACGCATGCTCCAGGAACGCCTTGTATCCGCGGTACGTCGCGTGGAGGTCGGCCACCGACACCAGCTCGAAGGTGGAGTGCATCGACAGCAGGGCCGGGCCGCAGTCGATCACGTCCATGCCGTGCTCGGCCAGGAACTTGGCCACGGTGCCGCCGCCGCCCTCGTCCACCTTGCCCAGCTCGCCGGTCTGCCAGGGCACCCCGGCGTCGTTGAGCACCTTGCGCACCAGGCCCGTGAACTCGGCGTTGGCGTCGTTGGCGCCGCCCTTGCCGCCGTGGCCGGTGTACTTGGTGAGCACCAGCCCGAACCCGGCCTTGGCCGCGTTGGACAGCTCGTGCACCTGCTTGAAGTTGGGCTCGACCGCGGCGTTGACGTCGGCCGAGATGCAGCGCGAATTCGCCAGGCAGCGCCGCAGGGTTTTTTCATGGTACCTGGGGTCGGCCCGCTCCAGCAGGTCGCCGATGAAGTTGGCGAAGAACGCCGCCTGCACGCCGGTGTTCCCCTCCGAGCCGATCTCCTCCTTGTCCACGCACAGCACCACGGCCGTGCGCCGGGGGGCCTTGAGGTCCAGCGCCGCCCGGGCCGAGGTGTACGAGCAGACCTTGTCGTCCTGGCCGTAGCCGCCCAGGAAGGCCCGGTCGAAGCCCACGAACCGCGCCGGGTGCAGCGGCACGGCCTCCAGCTCGGCGCTGACCAGGTCCTCCTCCTCGATCCCGTAGCGCTGGTGGAGGCGCTCCAGCACCGCGGTCTTGACCCGGCCCTTGGCCTCGGGGTCGCCCACCGGCACGCCGCCGCACAGGATGATCATCTCCTCGCCCCGGATGGTCTCGCCGCTCTTGCGCTCGCCCTGCTCCTTGCGCGACAGGTGCGGCAGCAGGTCCGGGATCACGAAGCAGGGGTCGTCCGGCTCGGACCCGACGGCGATGTCGACCGTGCCGCCGTCGCGCCGCACCACCGTGCCGAACAGGCCCAGCGGCTGGCTGACCCACTGGTACTTCTTGATCCCGCCGTAGTAGTGGGTGTGCAGCAGCGCCATCTTCAGCTCCTCGTCCTCGAACAGCGGGCGCTGCTTGAGGTCGATGCGCGGCGCGTCCAGGTGCGACGCGATCAGGTTGACCCCGCGCTCCAGCGGCTCCCGGCCGATCACCGCCAGCACGATGTTCTTGCCGCGGTTGACGGCGTAGACGCGGGCGCCGGGCTTGAGGCCGCGGGCCTTCTCCAGGGGCGCGAACCCGGCCCGCTCGGCCATGGTCCGCAGGAAGGCTGCGGCCAGCCGCTCGGTGCGGCCGCGGTCCAGGAATTCGGCGTACTCGCGGGCGAAGGAATGAAAGGCGGCGCGCGCCCTGGCGTCGGCAGCGTCCCAGGCCGGGGCCGGTTCCATGGCCAGCTTCTTCTTGGCAGGCATGTGCGATCCTCTGTTGGCATTCAATGATTGCTGTGTCTTCGCCGCGGCCGGTGATCGAGCGGGCCGGACCGCTATTCCGGCTTCGCCGCCGACAGCCGTTCCAACCCGCCCCGCATCAGGTCGGCCCAGCTGGTGTCGGGGTATCGCAGGATCCCGGCCTGCCAGGCCCGGCGGGCCCGGCCGGGATCGCCCAGCCGCTCCAGCCACAGACGGCCCGAGCGGTACATCGCCTCGGCCGCCAGCGCGCTGTCGCCGGCCTGCTGTCCCGCCTCGGCGTAGCGCTGCGCCGCCCGGCGGTGGTCGCGCTGCTGGACCGCGGCCTCGGCCCTGCCGACGAGGGCCTCGTCCGCGATCGGGCTTCCGGGCGCCTGTTCGGCCAGCTCCCGGTACCGCCGGTCGGCCTCGGCGAACAGGAACCTGGCCTGGAGCGAGCGGGCCTCGGCCAGCCCGCGCAACTCCCGCATTCTATCAGTTTTCGCCCCGGAAATCAACAGCAGCCGGGCCAGGGCGTCGTTGACCGCGTCGCCGCCCGGCCCCAGCGCCGCCACCCGGCCGAAATGCTCCTCGGCCAGGCCGAAGTCCTGGAGCAGGAAGGCGATCTCGCCCAGCTGCAGCAGCGCCCGCTGCCGGATCTCCGGCGGCTGCGCCGAATCGGCCAGCGGCGCCAGCGCCTGCCGCGCGCTGTCCCAGCCGGCCCGGGCGACCATGGCCTCCGCCTTCAGGAAAACGCGCTCTGTCTGGTGCCTTCCCATCCAGCCCGGGCCCGCGGCATCCAGCACGCCCCTCGCCCGGTCCGGGCGGTGCAGGTCCCGCAGCAGCAGGCGGGCCAGCAGCAGCCGGTCCTCGGGCCGGGCGCCGGCGGCGCCGTCCTCCAGTAGGCGGACCGCCTCCTCCGGCCTGGCGTCGTCGGCCAGCGCCTGGGCCAGCCGCGGCACCCACGAAGCCCGGTCCGGGGGATCGCGCTGCAGGAGGTCCCGGATGAACCGCGCCGCCAGCCCCGGCCCGACCTCGGGGCGATCAAGCAGGGACGACAGGGCCGCTGACAGCAGCCGGTGGTCGGACATCCGCTGCAGACGCGCCCAGGCCCGCTCCGGCAGGCCGGCCTTGAGCCACAGCTCGGCCACCGCCCGCTGGAACGCGTCGTCCGGAAGGTCATGCCGTTCCATCCAGCGGGCCGTCTCGCCGTACCCGGCCTGGGCCGCGATGGCCTCGATGGCTCCCGCCGCGGCCGGCGATCCGGATCGCAGGGCCAGGGACCATTCGCGCACGGCCTCCGCATGCCGTGACTGGGACCGGTACAATTCCGCCAGCTCCACGGCCAGGGCATCCGGTCGCCTCAGCTTCTTCCTGGCCCAGCGCCACAGCGCCTCGGCTTCGGCTGGCGCGCCGGCGTTCTGCAGCACCAGTCCGGCGCTGCGGAAGGCTCCGGCATCGCCGCTGCCCCCCAGCGCGCGCTTGAACTGCTGGAGAGCCTCTGGGTGGCGCCCCGAACGGGCCAGCTGGTCCGCCTGCCGCCACACTGCGGCGTCAACCCTGGCCGGCAGGGGCTGGGCCCGGAGCGCCGTCGCCACGGCCAGGCAACAGGCCAGCGCCAGAACGACGCGTCTCATTGCCCCAGCAGCCGGAAGTACTGCTCGAGCACCGGCCGGTACTCCAGGGGATAGGGCTGGCTGCGCCAGTCCCTCCAGTGCTCATGCTGCCGCCAGGGCTGCCCGCTGCCTGCGGCCCCACCGGTGGGTATCCGGCCCGGGTGGTCGCGGCCGCTCTCGGCCTGGCGCTGGCGCGAAAGGTCCCGTTCCTGGAGGGACCGCTGGGCGTCCAGCATCCTCGTCAGGATCCTTTCCTGGCGGCGCACGGTTTCCCGCGAGACCCGGCCGGCCGACAGTTCCTCGATCACGCGCTCCATTTCCCGCACCAAGTCGTCCGTCCGACCGACCCGGTCGCTGCGGTCCGCGTATCGCTGGTTGAACTCCTGCAATCCCTGGCGGATCGCGGCCTGTTCGGCCGCCAGGCGGGGGATCTGGCTCTGGATGGCCTGCAGGCCCATTTCCGCCTCCTGGTCGGCCGCGCTGCGGGCATTCTGGTTCAGCCGTTGCTGCCGCGATGACAGGCCCTCCAGCTCGCCCGCCATGTCGCCCGGACCCGGGGCGCCGCCCGGCTGGCCTGCGGCCGCCATCATGGCCATGGCGGCCTGATTGAGGGCGGCCTGGGCCGACCGTCCCTCTCCGGCGGCGCGCTGGCCGCCGCCCTCCGCCGCGCCCTGCCCGGCCGCCCGCATGTGCTGGAGGGCCCGCCGCATCGCCGCGCCGGCCTGGGGCGGCGCGGACTGCCCGCCGCTGGCCGCCCGCTCCAGTTCCTGCTGCAGCCGGGCCGCGGCCCGCTCCACTGTCTGCTGGTCGTCGGCCAGGTCGTTGCGGCCTTCCCGCATCCGCTCCAGCCGCTGGTTCAGCGCCTCCTGCTGCTGCGACAGCCGGACAGCGCGGGCTGCTTTCTGGCGCATGGCTTTGGCCTCGGCCTGCCGTTTCCGTCCACTGGCGGCGCCGGCGGCTTGTCCCGCGCTGGCGGAGACCTGCGACAGGTCGTCAACCGCCCGTTGCTGGGATTCCCTGGCCGGGCCGTCGCTGCCTTTGCCGACCTGTTCCGCCGCCCGCCGCATGGTGGCCGCGGTCTGGCGGTCCCGGAGCAGGCCCGCGGCGTCCCGCAGCGGCCGGGCCAGGTCCGGTTCGGTCGCATCCAGTTCATCCGCCCGTTCCTGCAGTTTGCCTGCCAGGAAATCCGTGTCCCTGGCCAGCTGTTCCTGCCGCTGCCGCAAGCGTTGCCGCTGGGCTTCGGTCTCGGCCCGGCCGGTCTGATCCCTCACCTCCCGCTGCTCCCGCAGCAGCTGGTCGGCCTGCTTGCCGAGCAGCTCCAGCTGGCGCTGCTGCTGCAGCTGTTTCAATCCCGCGATGGCCGCGTCCAGCCGCTGCTTGAGCTCGTCCTGGCCCAGCTTGAGGTCCTCCAGCGCCCGTTCCACCTGGCGGCGGTCGGCCCGCTCGACCGCCTGCCGCAGCTGCTCCATCTGTCGCCGCATCTCCTCGGTGGCCGTCTGCTCGAACAGCCGCCGCAGTTCTTCCATCTTCAGCACCGTCTCGGCGTCGAAGGCGAACCGCCCGGGGTCGTCGCGCAGGGACGCCAGCGCCTGGTCGGCGGCCCGCTGCATCTCCCCCAGCAGCTCCTGCTGTTGCGACACCGCCTGCTCCAGCGCCGCCCGATGCTGCCATTCCACGGAGCGCGATTCCTTGACCGCCTGCGACAGCCGCTCCAGCTCCCGCCGCAGGTCGCGGCCGGCTGACTCGGGCTGCGCCACGCCGCTCAGCATGGCGGAGTCCGCGGCTTCCCAGCCGCGGTACAGGTCCTCGAACGTCGGCAGCCGCAGCACCTGCCGGCCGCTGCGGCCGATCTTGGGGCCGGACACGGCGTCGTTGTCCCGGGCCTCCAGCCAGTACACCACCGAATCTCCCGGCAGCAGGCTCAGCCCGGCCAGGTCCCACCGGTAGGACACCGCGGCCTCGGCCGTTGGCGCCGGCAGCCGCAGCAGGGGGATTGATGCCGCGCCCCCCCCCGCCCGGTACGCCAAGACGACCCCGGTCAGGCCGAAGTCGTCTGAGGCCCGCCCGGCGACCGTTGTGCCCAGCTCGGGCCCCAGGGCCGCATCTGGCTCCGGCGCATCCAGCTCCGCCGTGGGCGCGGCGTCATCGATCACCCTGATTGCATGCATCGCGGGAGCGGCCAGCGTTTCGCCGGACACGGAGCGGGCCCATAAGCGGTAGCCGGAAGACCTGCGCAGCTCCACGCTGATGGCGACCAGGCCGCCCTGCCCGGTCTCGCCGGCGACCTCGCGCCCGTCCTCGAACGAGAGGCCGGCCCGCTGCAGCGGCTGGCTGGCGCGGGCCGTCAGCGTTGCCACCGTTCCCCGCAGCCCGCAGATGTCGTATTGGTTTTCCTGCTCGGTGACCGCCAGCCGCGAGTACCGCGGCGGCTCCAGCCGGATGCGGATGTCATGAAGCTCCAGCGGACGGTAGGCGCCGATCCGGTAGGCCGGGCTCTGCCATCGGCCGCGCAGCACGCGGTAGACGGTGCTGGTTTCGATCGCGGTCAGTTCGGCGGAACCGCTGCGGGCCGATACCCGCCCGGACGCGCCGGCGCTGTCACGCCACCGGACGGTAAAGCCGGGCCAGGGCGCGGTCACCATGACGGACGAGCCGCGCGCAACCCGCAACGATCCCGGCTTCACGGCCCCCTCGGGCCACTCGCCGTGCACCCCGTCCGGCCTGGCGAACCGTCGCAGGGTCAACGCCGATTCGCCCGGCCACAGCAGGGCGGCCAGCGCTGCGGCGGTGACGGCGGCCGCCGCAACTTTCTTCAGGCGCCGGTCGGCCGGGAACAGCAGCGCGGGATCGGCCGCCCGCAGCTGCGTGGCGGCCCGTCTTGCCAGAGCCGCGATGACCTCGGACGAGTACCCTTCCCTGCCGGGTCCGGCCCCGCGGCCGGCCCATTCCCAGGCCGTGGTCACCTCCTGCCGCAGCGCGGGCAGACGGGATTCGGCCAGCCGCGCGGCCCGGCCAGGGGGCAACCGGGACACCAGCGGCGACAGGAGGTACGCCAGCCCCGCAACCGCCAGGCCCAGGCTCGCCGCGAGCAGGAAAGCCCGGGCGTAAACCGGCAGCGGGAACAGGCAATCGGCGGCGTGCAACAGCAGGACCCAGGCCGCGGCGCCGGCCGCCGTCCGCAGCGCGCGGGCGGAGAACGCAGCCTTCCGCCACCGGGAACCGATCCCGTCCAGCTGCTCGTCGAGCCCGGCGCCGCCGGCATCGTCCGGCGCAGATCGCCGGCTGGCGGCAGGCGGATTTTGGTCAGGGGTTGGTGAGCGCATACCAGAGGATGTTGACGCCGAACCTGAACGCCTGCTCCCGCTTTTCGGGTGGGTCGTTGTAGGCCGGGGTCCAACCGTCCGAAATGTTCGTCTCGTACGTGTAGAGCACGGCCAGCCTGCCGTTGACGAACCAGCCGATGGCCTGGGGCGGTCCGTCATCGTGCTGGTGGATTTTCGGCAACCCGGCCCTGAAATCGTAGAAGCAGGTAAACAGGGGATGGCCGGGCCCCAGTTCGCCCATCCGCGCCTGAGGCAGGACGCGGGCGATTTCGCGGCGGAACGACCGGTCCATGCCGTAGTCGTCGTCGGCGTAGAGAAAGCCGCCGGCCTCGAGAAACCGCCGCAGCCTGCCCGCTTCCCGGTCGCTGAAGCGGATCTCGCCGTGCCCCGTGGCGAACAGCAACGGGTGCAGAAACAGCCGGTCGTCGTCGGCCGAAACGCTGATCTTCTGGCTGTCCACGGCAGCGCCGGTGCGGACGGCGAACTCGCGCAGCAGGTGGGCTTCCGCCTCCGGGTCGTTGTACCAGTCGCCGCCGCCGCCGTACTTGAGGCGGGCGATGCCGATCGGGCCGGCCGAAACCGCGGTCGCGCACAGGACGACCGCCAATGTCGTGAGCAGTGCTCGCATCGAATTATTGTACATCCTTCCACCGCGAAAAGCAATAGCAAAGCCCTGTTCGGACAGGGCGTTGCGCATGTCTCTTATCTGTGTCAGATCGCCCCGCCGTACCACCGCGGCAGCGTCTCGCGGCCGGTCCTGTCTCAGTCAACGCTCGAGCACCTTTCGCTGAATTCGTTTCTCCACGCCCCAAACCGGTCCCGCTCGATCGCCTCCCGGATCTGCTCCATCAGCGACAGGTAGAAACGGAGATTGTGGATCGTGCCCAGGTGCGCGGCCGTGATCTCCCCGGCCATGAACAGGTGCCGCAGATAGGCACGGGAGAAGCAGCGGCACAGGTAGCAATCGCAGTCCGGGTCGACCGGGCCGAAGTCCTGGGCGTACTTGGCGTTCTTCATCGCCATCTTCCCCCGCGACGTGAACAAGGTCCCGTTGCGGGCGTTGCGGGTGGGCATCACGCAGTCGAACATGTCCACGCCCAGAGCCACCCCCTGGACGATGTCCTCGGGGAAACCGACGCCCATCATGTAGCGCGGCTTGCCCGGCGGCAGCGCTGAACAGGCGGCCGCCACCGCTTCCCACGTTGCCGTCTTCGGCTCGCCGATGGCCAGCCCGCCGATGGCGTAGCCGTCGAATCCGATCCCGGTCATCTCCCGTGCGCTGCGGACCCGGAGATCGGCGTACGTCCCCCCCTGGACGATGCCGAACAGCGCCTGGGGATGGCGCCGCTCGGGCCCGAGCCGCCGGAACTCGGCCTGGCAGCGTTCCGCCCAGCGGGCGGTGCGGGCAGTCGACTGCTCGACGTAGTCGCGGGGCGACGGGTAGGGAATGCACTCGTCGAAGGCCATCACGATGTCCGCTCCCAGGTCTGTCTCCAGTCTCATCACGCTCTCGGGCGTGAACTCGTGACGGGAGCCGTCGAGGTGGGACTGAAACCGCACGCCCTGCTCCGTTATCTTCCGCAGGTCGGCCAGCGAAAAGACCTGGAATCCGCCGGAGTCGGTCAGCATCGGCCGGTGCCAGCCGGTGAAGGATTGCAGGCCGCCAGCCTTGCGCACGATCTCCTGTCCGGGGCGCAGATACAGGTGGTAGGCGTTGCCCAGTATGATCTGCGCGCCTACGTCCTGCAGGTCGGATGGTGTCAGCGACTTGACGGCCCCCTGGGTGCCGACCGGCATGAACGCCGGTGTCTGGACCTCGCCGTGCGCGGTTTGGATCACGCCCCGCCTGGCCGGGCCGGAAGTATTGAGCAGTGTGAATTCGATCTTGTTCCTTTCGCCACGGGGGCACGGAGACCCAGAGATTGACGCAATGCAGCAAGGGGTGGGGACGGCTGACACTGCCGCCGTTTCCCCGCAGCCCCCGCATTCCCTCGGCAGCCGTTCAGTTGATCAGCATGGCGTCGCCGTAGCTGTAGAACCGGTAGCGCTCCCGCACCGCCTCGGCGTATGCGTTCCTGACCTTCTCAACGCCGGCGAAAGCGCTGACCAGCATCAGTAGTGTGGACTTCGGCAGATGGAAATTGGTGATCAGGACGTCGACGAGCCTGAACCGGTATGGGGGATGGATGAAGATCCCGGTCCAGTCCTCGTTTTTTCCCGTTGCGCCATAGGACTCCAACGCCCGCGTTGTCGTCGTCCCAACGGCCACGATCCTGCGCCCGTCGGCCTTCGCCTTGTCCAGCAGCTTGGCGGTTGCCGCATCGATCCGGTAATATTCCTCGTCCATCCGGTGCTGCCGGATATCGGCGGCCGCGACGGCCTTGAACGTTCCCCAGCCCACGTGCAGCAGCACGTTGGCGATCTCGACGCCGCCGCCCCTGATCGCGGCCAGCAGCTCCGGTGTGAAGTGCAGGCCGGCCGTGGGCGCCGCCACCGCGCCGGGTTCGCCGGCGTAGACCGTCTGGTAGCGCTGACGGTCACCGGGGCCGTCGGGGCGCGCGATATAGGGCGGCAGCGGCACGTGCCCGACCTCGTCCAGCGCGCCGAAGAAATCGCCATCGTGCCGGAACTCTACCAGTCGCCGGCCCTGGTCCTGGCGCTGGAGGATGCGGGCGGCCAGCCTGCCGCCACCGATCTCGACCTCGGCCCCTGGTTGCAGCCGTCTCCCCGGCCGCACCAGGCAGGACCAGGTGTCGCCCCCGATCCGCCGCAACAGGAAGATCTCCGCTTCTCCGCCGGTTCCTTTCTTGCGGCCCAGCAGCCGGGCAGGCACCACTCTGGTGGTGTTGATCACCAGCAGGTCCGACGGCCGGAGGTATCCGGCGATATCGCGGAAGAAGCGGTGCTCGACCGCGCCGCTGTCGCGCCGCAGCACCAGCAGCCGCGAACTGTCGCGCGGCTCTGCCGGCCGCCGGGCGATCAGCTCCGGCGGCAGATCATAGTCGAAATCTGATAATCGCATGTACCCATGATGGGACAAGGCGGTTGTGATTATATCACACGAAACTGCCCCATGCAACGGACAAAGCGGACGGTCACCCGTCCGCTTCTTCGCAGCGTCTCGTTCGCCTACCGGCGACCCCGGCGCAGCTGCTCGCCGTAGCGACGATGAACGATGCTTTGGGTTGGCTCCAGGCCGGCCTCCGTCATCAACGCGGCGTCTGCCAGGAGCCGGCCGGTGGGGCCGTCGCGCAGCACGCGCCCCTGCTGCAGGATGATGGTGCGCGGGCAGAGCTCTAGCACCAGGTCCATATCGTGCGAGGTGACGATCTTGGTATGCGAAAATCCATTGAGCAGCCCGATCAGCCGCCGCCGGGCCCGGGGATCGAGGGCTGACGACGGCTCGTCCAGCAGCAGGACGTCGGGCGCCATGGCCAGCACGGTGGCGATGGCCGCCGCCCGTTTTTCCCCGGCCGACAGCTTGAACGGCGGACGCTCCCGCAGGTGGGGGATGCCCACCGCGCCCAATGCGGCATCAGCGCGCCGCTGCACCTCGTCCTCCGCCAGCCCCATGTTGCGCAGGCCGAATGCGACGTCCTCGAACACCGTGGTCATGAACAGCTGGTCGTCCGGATCCTGGAACACCATGCCCAGCCGCTGACGGATCGCATTCAGTGTCTTCTTCGTGAGCCGGATCTCGCCGATCGCGATCTCCCCGGCGGCCGGCTCGAGGATGCCGGTCAGCAGCAGCAGCAGCGTCGACTTGCCGGCGCCGTTGGCGCCGACGACGGCGATCGCCTCGCCGTGCCCGACCTCGAAGGAGACGCCCTCGAGGGCGCGGGTGCCGTCGGGGTAGACGAAGCCGAGCCCCTGCACGGAGATGGTGTGATGGCTCACCCGAGCCTCCGTTCGGAGCGGTCGTTGAGCCGCACGGCCACGCAGCCTGCGCGCGGGTGACTCATCCCGCCACCCCTGTGACGAGACGGCCGAGCCACAGGGGCACATCGACGATTCGGAAGAGGGCGAAGGCGGCCGACCAGCCGAGAACGAAGACGAGGTCGGCCGCCCCGAAGTGCAGCCGCCGCGCCATACGCACCTGCCCGTCGAAGCCGCGGCACTTCATGGCGAGGTAGACGCGCTGGGCGCGGGCGACGGTGCGGAGCAGCAGCTGCCCGAGCATCTGCGTGTAGACGCGCAGGCCCATGCCGCGGCCGCCGAAGCTGCGCAGACGCCGGGCCTGCGAGAGGCGCAGGGTCTCCTCGCCCAGCACGAAGATGTAGCGGTAGAGCAGGAGGAGTTGCGTGACGAACACGTCGGGCACGCGCAGCTTCTCGAGCGCCAGGCAGACGCCGTTGAAGCTCGTCGTCGCGGTCAGCACGAGGGCCGCCGACGTGGTCAGCAGGAAGCGCACCACGATCGAAGCGTAGGACACCCAGCCGCCCGACAGCTCGAGCCCGCCGACCTGCGCCACGACATCGCGGTCGAACCACGGGTTGAAGGCGCCGACCAGAAGGGCGAACGGCGCGACCACGAGCAGGATCCGGGCGAGGAACCCGAACGGGATGCGGCCTTCGCTGGCGAGGACGATGGGGAACAGCACGAAGGGCAGCAGGGCGAGCACCTCGTAGCGGTCGAACGACACCACGCAGACGATGAAGACCAACGTGGTGACGACCTTGGCCCGCGGGTCGACACGGTGGACCGCGGTATCCTGCCGGGCGAGCCGGTCGAGGCGGTCGAGAGTGGAGAGGCCTGCGGCGACGGACGACACGAGCGTGAGCGCGAGTCAGGCGATGGCGCCGGTGGTCGTGGCGACGAACTTGCCGTGGGTGACGCCCTTGGTCCCGATGAGGCCGTCGGCGATGCGCTTGAGCTCGCGGGCCACGCCGCGCAGCACGACGACCTCGAGGCAGTGGTCGGCGTCGAGGTGCACGTGCAGGGTCGAGACGATCTCGTGATGGTGCGTGTGCTGGTGCTCGGTGAGCTTGTCGGCGAGGTCACTGGTGTGGTGGTCGTAGACCAGGGTCACGGTGCCGATCGCCTCGGCGTCGCCGACCTCCCACTGCTCCTCGACCAGGGCGCCGCGGATCAGGTCGCGCAGCGCCTCGGAGCGGTTCACATACGCCTTGTCGGCGATGAGCGCGTCGAAGCGGTCGAGCAAGCGCTCGTCGATCGAGACCCCGAACCTGACCACGTTGGACATGCCACACCCCTTCTCGACCCGCCCGCGCCGGCGGGCGGATCCCTGACGGCAGGAGCACGCGCGCGACCGCAGGGTCACGTGCGCAAACGCAGGTCCCCTGCAGGCCCCCCGTGCCACAAATTGGGGTCGACTATAGCACGAGAAGTGGCAATACGACAGGATTCGTGGCACGGGTCGCGCCTGCTTGACGGCCCATCCGGCCTCGGCTAGAGTCCGACGGCGCGGTAGCACGAGCTGTCCATCCGTAGCACGGTAGCACGATAGAGCGACACCCGAGGAGGCTCACGCCCATGCACATGGCCGATGCCCTGCTCTCCCCGGCCGTCGGGGGCGTGATGTGGGGCGCCACGGCGGCCACCACGGTCTACTGCGCGCGCAAGGTCCGCAGCGACCTCGACGAGAGCAAGATACCGCTGATGGGCGTCGCCGGCGCCTTCGTCTTCGCCGCCCAGATGCTCAACTTCGCCATTCCGGGTACAGGGTCGAGCGGTCATCTGGGAGGAGCGCTGATCCTCGCCATACTCCTGGGGCCGCACGCGGCCTTCCTCGTCATGGCGTCTATCCTGGCCGTGCAGGCTCTGTTCTTCGCCGACGGAGGCTTGCTCGCTTTGGGGGCCAACATCTTCAACCTCGGCTTCTTCCCCGCGTTCATCGCCTACCCGTACGTCTACCGCAAGATCGTCGGCGACGGGGCCGCGCCCTCGCGCGGCCGCGTCATCGCCGGCAGCCTGCTGGCCGCCATCGTCGGCCTGCAGCTCGGTGCCCTCGCCGTGGTGCTCGAGACGACCGCGTCCGGCATCTCGGCGCTGCCCTTCTCGACCTTCGTCCTGCTGATGCAGCCGATCCATCTGGCGATCGGTGTGGTCGAGGGCCTCGTGACCGCCGCCGTGGTGCTGTTCGTGCTGCGCGCGCAGCCCGAGCTGCTCGAGCGCACGGCGGCGCGCAAGCCGCTGGCCGGCCTCAAACTCAAACCGGTGCTGGCCGGTCTGGCCGTCGCCGCCGTGCTGGCGGGCGGCGCGCTGGCGTGGTTCGCCTCGTCCGACGCCGACGGCCTCGAGTGGTCGATCGCCAGGGTCACCGGTACCGAGGAGGAGCTCGAGGCCGCGTCGGCGACACACGACACCGCCGCCGAGCTGCAGGACAGCATCGCGATCCTGCCCGACTACGCCTTCAAGGGGGGCGAGGCGGCCGGTGACGCGGCGGCGGACGCCGAGGCTGCCGGCGACGAGGCTGCCCCCGAGGGTGCTGCCGCCGAAGCGAGCGCCGGCGAGGCGGAAGGCGCGGGCGTCGAAGAAGAGGCCGCAGTGTGGCCGGCGGTCGACGCCGGCACCAGCGTGTCGGGCATCGTCGGCGGCCTCATCGTGCTCGCGCTCGCCGTCGCCATCGGCTTCGCCCTGCGCCGGCGCTCTTCAGCTCGCACCGAGACGTAGCGTCAGGTGCCGGGCTCGAGCACGATGAGCCCCTCGCGTGCCGCCGCGCGGTTGAGGGCGGCGTCGAACGAAGAGAAGGCGACCGCGTCACCGCCGGCGGCGGTGCGGACCGTCAGTGCGGCGGCGAGGTGGACGGCGTCGAAGCCGCGCAGCCCATGGCGGACGGCGAGGCCTCCGGCACGGATCTCGCTGAGATCGATCACCATGAGCTCGGCCCAGCGGCGCGCCAGGTCGCGCAGCACGCTGCGGACGGCGCTCGCGGGGAGGTCGCCGCAGCGTTGACGGCGGGCGAGCGCCGCTGCCGTCTCGGGGTACGCCACTCGTGACGTGGCGAGGCAGTCGGCGGCTGCGACCCACGCGCGGACGTCTTCGCTGTGCCGCTCGCCGATGTAGATCTTCAGCAGGCTGCTCGTGTCAGCGTAGACGATCATCGCGCAGCTCGAGTACGGTGTCCGAGATCGGCTTGCCGCGGATCTCGATGGGGCGCGGGAACTCGGTCGGCTTGCCCCCCGACCACTTCACCACGCCGGAGTCGATGAGCTCTTTGAGACCGGGATGCGCGGATGTGATGGCGCGCAACTCGGCGACCTCGCGCCCGCGGTCGGTGACGATGACGCGCTCGCCCTGGCGGGCGAGGCGGACGTAGTGGCTGAGATGCGCCTTCAACTCCCTGATCCCGACGGTCGGCATGGTGACCACCTTGCTGCGGCAAATGTGACTACTTCGACTGTAACCCGAGCGGCACGGCGCGGCAAGGCGGTCGGCGGTCAGTCTGCCGCCCGTCGACCGCGATGACCACGGTGACGGTGCCGCTTCGCGGGTGACGTCGATGAAGCCGGCATCGGCGGCGTGGCTCGCGAGGCTGCGCCGACCGAGGCGTCGGCCGGGACGGGGACCAGGGCCGGCCGGCCGGCGGGCGCGGCTCCCGGCGCGGCCCTCGGCTCGCCGCTCTTCACGCTCCGCTCACGGTCCTCTGCCACCATTGGAGACCACGATGAGACGGCGGGGGGTTGCCGCGCCTTCCCTCGTGTGGAGAATGGAAGAGGCCAGAGCCCGGTCCGACGCCTGCGAGGCCACATGTCCGCCGACACGCGCGCCAGTGCCACCCTCGAGACCGACGAGGTGCTCGCTCTCGCCGGGCGGGCCGGCGAGGTGGCCGACAGCGTCGGCACGGTGATACTCGGCAAAGGCGACGTGATCCAGGCCTGCGTGGTCGCCCTGCTGGCCGGGGGGCACGTCATCGTCGAGGACTACCCCGGCGTCGGCAAGACGCTTCTCGCCAAGGCCCTGGCCCGTTCTCTCTCCTGCCGCTTCTCGCGCCTGCAGTTCACGCCCGACCTGCTGCCCAGCGACGTGACCGGGGTCAGCGTCTTCGACCAGAAGACGGGGGCCTTCGTCTTCCGTCCCGGCCCCGTCTTCGCCAACATCGTCCTCGCCGACGAGATCAACCGTTCGTCGCCCAAGACCCAGGCCAGCCTGCTCGAGAGCATGGAGGAGCGGCAGGCGACGATCGACAACGTGACCCACGTCATCGAGCCTCCGTTCATGGTCATCGCCACCCAGAACCCGATCGAGTACGAGGGCACCTACCCGTTGCCCGAGGCGCAGCTCGACCGCTTCATGATGCGCCTGAGCCTCGGCTACCCGTCG
>DDXR01000066.1 GCA_002347565.1 bacterium UBP2_UBA2255
GCCAAGGTCAATACTCCAATGGCAAAGGAACTCATATAAACGGACTGGAGGGGTTCTGGGGCTATCTTAAACGAAAACTAGCGGCCAAGGGTGGTATCCGTCGTGAGCGATTACCGTTGTACCTTGCTGAATATGTGTGGCGATACAATCATCGTGATCTGACCACGGCAGAGAAAACTAAGCTGATAATTTCCAGGCTAAAAGCCTAAAATTGACCAATTTCTTGTGGTCGGAATGGTACTTTACCCTAGATCAATTCTCATAAGACGAGGGCTGCGGTGATGACCGCAGCCCTTTCCTTTGTTGAACCAATGAAATGAGTTGTCTACTTGAGATAGATAAAGAGCATAAACGCGATTGCCCGGGCCAGGCAAATCCATGCGACTATTATAACAGTTTTATAATCGCTAGAGGTTTGATAACTATTCACAAACTCATCAACAAATCGTCCCGCACGTTCATAATCATCGTCATTTTCAATCCACACAGAAGGGATGCCTTCAAGATTACATTCGTCCCGCACATGAGCCCTGATCCCGTTATTTTCCGAGCACACTCACCAAGAAATGAGCTCTCGTCCTATCTATTCCTATCAATCTTTTCATCGCCCCACCATTCCACCCTGAGATATTCGATCACTGTTTATTATTCAGATCTTTCCTCTCCCAGCTCCCAATCCTTTTGCTGAAAATCGCATTCGTGGCATTTCCAATGCCTGTTTCTCAATCTCCCGGGCCACAATTATGCCCGAAGTAATCTTCTGAACCAGCCGACATTGTCGTCGGCTTATTCCCCTTGCGCCGCACGGCGAAGGAATACGCGCCCTGTGCCATCAACGCGGCCACGATCACATATACCCACCATGGCATGTTGCGCCCGAACAGGAGGACATAGAGATACGGCAGAATGCTCGAGAGCAGGAAGACCATGCTCCAACGATTGATCTGCGCCCTCTGTTTTCCGGCGATCGCCCGCATCAGCCGGTAGATCGAAAAATAGAAAAACGGCGCGCAGGCCGTCATCAGCACCAGGAACAGCACCGGGTCCACTCCGTATCTCGTCCGCGTGGCCTGCAGCCATTGGGACAAGAGCGCCGTGGCTTGCGGGAGCATCGCTCAATATCTCCCGTATCGCGTCATCCGCATGTTTCGCGGGAAATGGAAACTATCGGAACGACAGCGTGTCGCCGGGCTTGACGCCATTCTTGTTGAACCATCCCTGGTTGGTCTCGACGGCGTAGCGCGCCGGCCCCCGGGAGACGTAGCGCGGCCCCTCGTCCAGCGGCCGCATCGCCTCGATGTTGAGGATCCGGAGATCGTCCGACAGGAAGGCGATGTCCAGCGGCAGGTGAGTGTCCTTCATCCAGAACGACAGCCGGTGCGGGTATTCGAACACGAACAGCATGCCCTCGTCCTCGGGCAGCTCCCGTCTGAACATCAGGCCCCGGGCCCGCATCGCCTCATCGTCGGCGATTTCTATCCATAACGGCACAGAGCCGACCGTGACCCGCGTCCGTCCCGGCCGTTCCCCTTCCGCCGGCACGAGCTTCGGACGGTCCGTTCGCCGGCAGCCGCAGGCAGCGGCGAGCAGGACCGGCAGCAGCGCCAGCAGGATGGCACTGCGCCGCCTCACGGTATCCCGATCACCGGCTGCACACCACCATCCGGATGGCCGTCATCTCCTCGATGGCGAAGCGCGCCCCCTCGCGGCCCAGACCGCTGCCCTTGTTGCCGCCGTACGGCATGTGGTCGAAGCGGACGGTGGGCACGTCGTTGATCGCGATGCCGCCGACATCGATCTGGCGCACGGCCCGCAGCGCCCGGCCGATGTCGCTGGTGAACACGCCGGCCTGCAGCCCGTACTCGCTGTCCTCCACCCGGCGGATGCCCTCGTCGAAGGAATCGACCTTCTCGATCATCACCACGGGGCCGAAGACCTCCTCGCGCGCGATCCGCATGCCCCGCGCGGTTCCGGTGACCACGGTGGGCGCTATCACGTTCTGCTCGCGGACATTGCCGGCCAGGATCTTCGCGCCCTGATCCTTCGCCTCGGCGATCACTGCCATGATGCGGTCGGCCTCGGACGCTGAGATCACCGGTCCGATGTCGGTATCCCTGTCCGCCGGGTTGCCCAGCTTGAGTTTCGCGGTCTCGGCCAGCATCAGTTCGAGAAACCGGTCGTGGACCGCGGCATGGACGAAGATCCGCTGCACCGAAATGCAGACCTGTCCCTGGTTGTAGAACGCGCCGAACACGCAGCGCTTGGCCGCGGCGGCCAGGTCGGGGACGGACTGGTCGACCGCCACCCCGCAGTTGCCGCCCAGCTCCATCGTGATCTTTTTCAACCCGGACCGGCGGATGATCCGCTCGCCCACGGCGCGGCTGCCGGTGAAGCTGATCTTGGAGACCCGGGGATCGGACACCAGGGGATCGCCCACAGCCTCGCCGGAACCAGGCAGACAGCTGATCGCGCCAGCCGGCAGCCCCGCCTCGACGAACGCCCGGACGAGTTCGATCCCCGACAGCGGGGTGGCCGATGCCGGCTTCAGGATCACCGGGCAGCCGGCCGCCACGGCCGGGCCCAGCTTGTGCGCGGCCAGGTTCAGCGGGAAGTTGAACGGCGAGATGGCCGCGACCACGCCAACGGGAAAGCGCTCGTAAAATCCGAACTTGCCGGCGCCGGACCGCGCGGCGTCCAGCGGCACGGTCTCGCCGTGCACCCGCTTGGCCTCCTCGGCGCAGTACTCCAGGTTCTCCACCGTGCGCTCGACCTCGAAGGCCGCGTACTTGAGGGGCTTGCCGGCCTCGCGGGCGATGGTCACCGCCAGGCGGTCCTTCCCTGCGTCAAGGATGCCCGCCGCGGTGCGGATGATGGTCGAGCGCCGGTAAGCCGATAGCTCTTGCATCGCCACCCGGGCAGCGTGGGCTGACGCGATCGCCCGTTCAATGTCCTCCAGCCCGGGAGTGCAGGCCTCGGCAATCGTTTCGCCCGAGTATTTGTCGCGGACCTCGATCGCCCGGGTGCCGGAATGCTCCTCGCCGGCGACGATCATCGGATAGCGTTCGGCCATCGTGCTCCTCAGTCAATGGTTCGCGTGGCGGACAGCCGCCTGGCGACGCCCAGGATCAGCCCCAGCGCGATCGCCAGCAGCGCGGCCCCCAGCACCCGGTATTCCGGGGGCAGCATGAAGTTGACCGCCTGGGCCGGCAGCCAGAACCACACCAGCGACCAGCCCACCACCGTCAGCATGTTGCGCCAGTCGATGCCGGCATAGGTCGCCACCACCGGCCAGCGCGAGAACAGCTTGCCGTTATCGATCAGCGTGTCGATGAAGCGGTGGAACGACATGAACAGGAAGGCGAAGAAAAACTGCAGGAAGAACGATTTCCAGAAGGCCGCCGCCGGCGCACAGCCCCGGCCGGGCAGCAGGCCCTGGGCCAGCATCCCGTCCACCCCGTGCGAAAACAGCGGGATGGCCAGCGCGAACATCAGGCCGTAGCAGGCCCAGGCCAGCGCCCGCTGGTGCAGCCGCACGCCCCTCACTTTCCATCTGCCGGAGACGACCTTCCACGACAGCAGCTCGCCCATCGTGCCCAGCAGGGCGAACTTGGCCATGCCCAGCAGCAGCGGGTGGGCGCGGGTGGCCGCGACGAACGCCTCGCGCGACGCGGGGAGCGCCAGCATCGCTACGACCGCGGCCAGCAACAGGGACCAGGCCAGCGTGATCAGCATCGCGGCGGATCCGCCGTCATGCGGCCTCGCTGATCTCGATCATCACGATGCGGTAGCCGTGCCACACCTCGCGGGCGGCGAAGCCCACGCCGCAGAGCACCGTGATCACCCCGGCCGTGAAGGCACCAAGGATCAGCCACTCCACCGGCCGGCTGGCGGCCAGCAGCCGCAGCCCGATGAACAGCGACGAGAAGATGAAGAACGCCACCGACAGCGAGTAGCAGAACACGGCGTTGCGCACCAGCTTCAGGCGGACCAGCGACTTGTCCAGCTGCGCGCTGACGCTGTCCAGCCGGACCATCGCCGGGCCATCCACCGGATTATCCTTGGCGGACTTGATGCGCCGCCACTCCTCGGACAGCAGCCGGATGCGGGTGACCACCATCGAGTACTTGTTGTTCATCCCCAGGATCAGCAGGCCGCAGGCCGAGATCATCAGGCCCGGCGCCAGCATCGCCTGGATGACGTTGACCACCGAGATCATGGCGTCCATCCTATTCCCCAGCGGCCCGGCGCGGCCGCATCACCCGCCGCATGGTCGCGCCCATCTCGGCCGGCGTCGGCGCCACCCGGATGCCGCAGGCCTTGAGCACCTTGACCTTCTCGGCGTAGGTGCCCGTGCCGCCCGAGATGATGGCCCCGGCGTGGCCCATCCTCCTGCCCGGCGGCGCGGTGGCCCCGGCGATGAACGCCGCCACCGGCTTGGTGAAGTTCCGCTTGATCCAGCGCGCCGTGTCCTCCTCCATCGACCCGCCGATCTCGCCGATCATCAGCACGGCCCTGGTCTGCTTGTCCTGCCGGAACAGCTCCAGCGCGTCGATGAACGAGGTGCCGATCACCGGGTCGCCGCCGATGCCGATGCAGGTGCTCTGGCCGATGCCCAGCGCGGTCAGCTGCCCCACCGCCTCGTAGGTCAGCGTGCCGGAGCGCGAGACCACCCCCACCGGACCCTGCTTGTGGATGGCCGCCGGCATGATGCCGGCCTTGGCCTGGCCCGGCGAGATCAGTCCCGGGCAGTTGGGCCCGACCAGCCGGGTGCGCTTCCCGCGCAGATAGTTCTTGACGAACAGCATGTCGCCCACCGGCACGCCCTCGGTGATGCAGACCACCAGCTCCAGCCCGGCGTCCACCGCCTCCAGGATGGCGTCCCGGCAGAGCAGCGCCGGCACGAAGATCATCGAGGCGTTGGCCTTGGTTTTTTCGACCGCCTCGGCCACCGTATCGAACACAGGATACCCCTCGTGCATCGTCCCGCCCTTTCCCGGCACTACGCCGCCCAGGAACTTCGTCCCGTATTCCACGCATTTCAGGGAATGGAACGTGCCGTGCTTGCCGGTGAAGCCCTGGGTGATCAGCCGGGTATGCTTGTCGATCAGGATGGCCATATAAACTCCTTTGACCTAACCCCTATTTCCCCTTCCCCGCGGTGGAAGGGGTAGTCAAGGTACTGATGGTTTCTTCCAGCCTCTGCTTAACCAACTTTGGCTGCTTGAGTAATTCTTGGTTGGAAAAACGAAGGATAGTTCGGAGTTGACTTTCTGCCGCGAAAGAAGAAATGTCCTCATAAAAACGATTTTCACTTTTAACCTGTTGCACATCCCTCGCCCCGCGGGAGAGGGACAAAGGGTGAGGTCCTCTATTCGAACGACGACGGGTTGGGTGCGATCTTGAGGGTCTTGCCGACCCGCACCAGGACGATGCTGGAGGAGGCGTACCCGACCTTGACGTCGACATGGATGTGGCCATCGTGCTCGCGCTCGCCGGCGTACTTGGTGTCCCGCCAGGCCGCGACCCAGCGGCTTTCCTCCTTCATTTCGTCCTTCAGGGCGCGCACCAGGGAATCGCGGTGGAACGTCCGCAGTTCCTCCCGGATGTACTCGGGCAGGACCGTCTGCCCGGAATCCTCGGCGCACAGGGTCATCTCGGCCACCGCCTTGGCGTCATCGAAGTAGTAGGCCTTGGCGTGCTTCTTAACGAAGTCCTCGGCCGTGGTGGCCTTGGTGGACGTGCATCCGGCGACGGCGAGCAGCACCGCGGGGAGTAGTGCGATCCACGATCTCATGGCCGTCCTTTTCGCTGCTGTTGCGTTTCCCTCACGATCCGCTGCGCCGCCTCGGCCATCGAACCGGCGGGGATGATCTTGAGGCCCGAGGCGGCCAGGATCGTTCTGGCCGGCTCCACGTTGGTGCCGTCCAGCCGCGCCACGATCGGAACTTTGACGCCCAGCGTGCGCGAGGCCGCCACGATCCCCTCGGCGATCACGTCGCACTTCATGATGCCGCCGAAAATGTTGACCAGGATGCCCTTCACGTTGGGATCGGACAAAATGATCTTGAAGGCCTCGGTCACCTTGTCGGTGGAGGCCGTGCCGCCCACGTCCAGGAAGTTGGCCGGGCTGCCGCCGTGGTGCTTGACGATGTCCATGGTGGCCATGGCCAGCCCGGCGCCGTTGACCAGGCAGCCGATGGTGCCGTCCAGCTTGATGTAGTTGAGGTCGTGGCGCGCGGCGCGGACCTCGTCGGGGTCTTCCTCGTGGACGTCGCGCAGGGCGGCGATCTCGGGGTGCCGCGCCAGGCCGTTGTCGTCGAAGGTGACCTTGGCGTCCAGCGCCCACAGCGAGCCGTCGGCCGCGCGCACCAGCGGGTTGATCTCGACCAGCGAGGCGTCCTTTTCGGTGAACAGCCGGAACATCCCGGCCATCACCATGCCCAGCTGCCTGGCCGGCGCGCCCGTGAACCCCAGCCGTCGGGCCATCTCCGCGCCGTGGTAGGGCCGGTAGCCGGCGATCGGGTCGACGTGGACCCGGGCGATCTTCTGCGGCGACTCGGTAGCGACCTTCTCGATCTCCACGCCGCCCTCGGTCGAGCCTATGAACACGTAGTCCGCGGCCGTGCGGTCGGCCAGCAGGCCCAGGTAGTACTCTTTGGCGATGTCCGTGTCCTCGGCGATCATCACCGCCCGCACCAGCTTACCCTTGGGACCGGTCTGGGGCGTGACCAGCGTCATGCCCAGTATGGCTGAGGCATACTTGACCGCCTCGTCCTTTGATTTGGCCAGCTTGACGCCGCCGGCCTTGCCCCGGCCGCCGGTGTGGGCCTGGGCCTTGACGATCCAGGGCGGGCCGGGCAGCGCGCCCAGTTTTTGCTCGACCTCAGATGCCGCGGTGACGGCGAAGTCCGGCTTGACCGGCACGCCATACTCCCGCAGCAGCTGTCGCGCCTGGTACTCGTGGATGTTCATGGTGTTCGATCTTGAATGTTTACGCCGCTGATCCTTATAGAGCCAACTTTCGGATGACCGTCGCCTGTTTATCGCTTATAATTTCTACCAGTTCGTTCTGATGATGGGATCCGTTGAAGTATCTCCTGGCGCATTCCCTGGCGAATCGGATATTGTGGCTTTCTTCGAACGCTTCAAGTGCGTCATCATATATATGCATGTCGAATCGTTGAGGCGCGTCATCCTCGACCTCAATTTCGAACATGCCGACGTTCTCATTCGCGTCTCCCGGTTCCACATAATCCTCTTTATACAGCTTCCGGCAACTGTCCAGATTGTCATAATAGAAGATGCTTCCAATCCTGCTGTGGCGATCGGGGAATTCCCGCTTTCTGACATGCTCAAAAACGGCCTCCGTGGACCACTTGGCGTAGTTGGACCACTCCCGCATCCGGTGCTTCCGCATCACCGCCCGCAGGTAGCGGGCCTCGATCAGCATCATCTCGAACTCAGGATCACCCTTGTCGAGCGCCATCAGGAACGGCTCCACCAGGGTGTCGATCCTGTTGAAATTGTTGATCAGCGTCATGCCCTCGCGCAATGAAACGCCAATGTGATACAGTCTCATGTCGGATACTTTGTCGTTACGCCACCCGGTTGGTGCCAACACCCTGCTCAAAATCCTCGATGTTCCGGAAGGTCACGTCCAGCTTTCGCAGCAGGGCCTCGCGAGTCTTGTAGCCCAGGTGCGGCGTCAGCACCGTGTTGGGCGCGGTCAGCAGCGGATCATCGGATTTCGGCGGCTCGTTCTCGAAGACGTCGATCCCGGCGCCGGCGAGCTTGTTGTCGTTGAGCGCGCGGGAAAGCCCGATACTGTCGACCAGGCCGCCCCGCGCGGTGTTGACCAGATACGCCGTAGGCTTGAGCGCGGCGATCCGTTCCGTGTTGATGATGTGCCGCGTCTCCGCGTTGAGCGCGAGATGGAGCGAGACGATGTCCGCTTCCCGCAGCAGCCGATCGAGCCCGACGTACGTCCCCCCGAGATTCACGAACTCCTGTTTTTCAGAACGGTTGCATCCCAGCAGCCGGCAGCCGAAGGCCGCGAACAGCTTGGCCGCGGCCATCCCAGTCGCGCCCGTGCCCACGATGCCCACGGTCCGGCCCCGCAGCTCGGCGCCGTCGGGGAACGCGAACCAGTTGCCCTGGGGCGCGCGGGTGTGAAAATCCGCTTTGGGAATATTCCGCAACAGGGACAGCGCCAACGCCACCGCCAACTCGGCCACCGAGTCGGTCGAATACCCCGGTGTGTTGTACACCGAGATGCCCCGCTCCTTGCAGGCCGCCAGGTCGACGTGGTCGTAGCCGGTGAACGAGACCGAGATCATCGAGAGCCTGCAGCCGCGGATGGTGGCGCCATCGATCGGCAGGCTGCCCGTGACAAGGTACTTGGCATCGCCCACCAGTTCGGCCAGGGGCTTCCCCGCGTTCTCCGCGCCGCCCCGCCAGGCCAGCTCGTGACCAGGCAGCAGTTCCGAGAACCGCCGGGCGGCCAGCTCGCGCGGCACGCCCAGCGATTGGATCAGGACGACCGTACTATCGCTCATCACCGGGAATGATACGATAAAAACGGTCCGTTGTCAAACCGGTTTTCGGTTGACAGGGAGCCGTTGGGGTGATATGCTTTGATGGCCGTTTTGTGGTATAATCGCGCATGGGCCTGTTGCAGACAAACCCGTTCGTTACCGACCGCGGGTCGAGGTACGCGGTCACCGCTTTCCCGGTGGATTCCGCAGCGGCCTTCCGGGCCGGCATCAAATCCCTGCTCAAGGACAAGAAGTTCCGCGCGGCCGACCACAACATCGTGGCCTACCGGCTGCGGTCGGACCAGGGAACGATCACGGAATACAAGAACGACGGCTACCAGTCGCCGTCCAAGGAAAGCGGCGCCGGGATCATGGTCCTCGACCTGATGCGGCAGAAGGACACCGCGAACTGGTGCATCGTGGTCACCCGCTGGTACGGCGGCGTGCATTTGGGCGCGGACCGGTTCAAACACGTCCGGAACGCCACGTTGGCCATGATCGGAACAATACTCTCCCGCTAAATATACGAAACAAGCAAAATATTACTACAGGGTTTCTCGTCACTCCGCGTATTCGCGGGGAAGAAGAATTATTCCATGCCTGATTTTTTAATCGACAGCCATGTCCACCTCACCATGCGCGAGTTCGACGCCGACCGCGCCGAGGTCATCGCGCGGGCGCAGAACGCCGGCGTCAAATACATCGTCAATGCCGGGTTCGACCTGGCGTCGAGCGAGGCCGGCATCGAGCTGGCCGAGCGGCACGACTGCTGCTACGCCACGGTCGGCATCCACCCGCATGACGCCAAGGACTGCGACGACGCGGCGCTGGCCCGGCTAGAAGAGCTGTCGCAGAACCCCAAGGTGGTGGCCGTCGGCGAGACCGGGCTGGACTTCTACCGCAATAAGTCGCCCAAGGAGGCGCAGATCGCCACGTTCCGGGCGCAATTGGACCTGGCGAAGAGGCGAAGCCTGCCGGTGGTGGTGCACGACCGCGACGCCCACGCGGAGACCATGGATATCCTGGAAGCGTCCGGCCCGACGAATGTCGTGTGGCACTGTTTCGCGGGCGACGGCGCCATGGCGGCGCGGGTGCGGCAGCGCGGCTGGCTGATATCGGCCGGCGGCCCCGCCACGTTCCGGAACGCGAAACATCTTCCGGAGGCCCTGCGCGCCGCGTCGCTGGAGCACCTGATGCTGGAGACCGACTGCCCCTACCTGGCGCCGGAGCCGCACCGCGGCAAGAGGAACGAGCCGTCGTACCTGCCCCTGATCGCGGCCAAGTTCGCCGAGATCCTGTCGCCGCTGACGGTCGATGACGTCCGTCGTGTCACCACGCACAACGCCGAGCGCTTCTTCGGCATCGGCGCGGTCCCGGCGGCGCAGATCGCCTACCGGATCAGGGACTCGCTCTACCTCAACCTCACCAACCGCTGCACCAACGCCTGCACCTTCTGCATCCGGCAGAAGACGGACTTCATCAAGGGGCATAATTTGAGATTGGACCGCGAGCCGGACTACGACGAGGTGGTGGCCGCGATCGGCGACCCTGCGCGCTACCGTGAGGTGGTGTTCTGCGGCTACGGCGAGCCGCTGCTGCGGCTGGAGCTGGTGAAACGGGTGGCCGCCTGGCTCAAGGAGAGAGGGGCCCGGACGCGGCTCAACACCAACGGCCAGGGCGGCCTGATCGCCGGCCGCAACGTGGTGCCGGAGCTGGCGGGCCTGATCGACGAGGTCTCGGTGTCGCTCAACGCCGCGGACGGCGAAACCTACCAGAAGGTCTGCCGCAGCCGCTACGGCGACGCGGCCTTCGCCGAGGTCAAGCGCTTCGTGGCGGAGTGCGCCCGCACCGGGATCGCGACGTCGGTCACCGCGCTGAACCTGCCCGGCGTCGACTTGGGGGCGTGCCGCGACCTGGCCCGCGAGCTGGGCGCCACCCTGCGGGTCCGGCATTACGACGCGGTGGGGTGAACGGGGCGTGGCGGCGACCGTACGGCTCGGGTTCAAAGATGCCGGGTCCTTCCGAAAGCGGCTGGCCGCTGGCCGGCGCCCGCTGATGGCCTGACGATGAGCATCGCGCCCAAGAAACGGTTCGGCCAGCACTTTTTGACCTCGCCCGCGGTCGTCGAGAAGATCATCGCGGCGGCGGAGTTGACCAGCGGCGACACCGTGCTGGAGATCGGCCCCGGCAAGGGCGTGCTGACCGGACTGCTGGCCGAGCGGGCCGGCCGGTTGGTCGCTGTCGAAGTGGACCGGCAACTGGCGCGGGCGCTGCGGGAGTCGTTCAAAGGCGACCCCAGTGTCGCCGTGGTCGAGCAGGATTTCCTGCAGGCCGACATCGATGCCTTGCTGCCGGAACGGTTCACAGTGGTGGCCAACCTGCCCTACTACATCACCGTGCCGATCGTCGAGCGGCTGCTGGAGCGGAAACGGCGGATCGACCGCATCCTGGTGATGGTCCAGAAGGAAATGGCCGCCCGGATGGCGGCCCAGCCGGGGAACGGCGACTACGGATCGCTTTCGGTGTTCATCCAATACCACGTGGTGGCCGAGAAGCTGTTCGATGTCCCGCCAGGAGCGTTCTTCCCGCCGCCCAAGGTGACTTCCTCGGTGATCCGGCTGACCCCCCGCACCCCGCCGTTCGACCCGGAGGAAGCTCCTGGTTTCTTCGATTTCGTGAAACGGCTGTTCCAGACGCGGCGCAAGATGCTGCGCGCCACGTTGAGGAACCTGGGGTACGAGGCAATCGATGACACGGGCTTACAAGCAGGAATAGACCTGACGCGACGGCCGGAAACACTCGACATGCAAGAACTGTTCCGGCTGCATCAGGCTTTTCGCCAGTGCGGCAAATAAAAAGCGGTCACTTTCGTGACCGCCCTGACACCAAAATCGTCATCAACCGAACCGGGCCTTCCTGCTGCGAGCCTTGGCCGATTTCAGGCGCTTGCGAACGCTCGGCTTGACGAAAAACTCCCCTTTGCGCATATCTGCCATCAACCCCTCCTTTATACATTTCCTCTTGAAGAGTTTGAGCGCTTTGTCCAAGGAGTCATTATCCAATACCGTTACTTTCGTAAAATCACCTCCGATTCTTTGGCAACGGTTCTATGTTGATATTTTATCTTGTCCTTACATTATATATCCTTTATAAGTCTTTGTCAAGGGATAAATTAGCTTTTGTGCCCGATTTTTTGAAAACAATCGTATCTTGTTAATATAGAATAGTTTCCGCAAATAACAGCATGATTTTCCATTGCCGACTAAATATAACATAACCTCTTGATCGTCATCATTTTATCAAATATTTATCAACTGGCGAATGTAATGGCGTAAATCATGGACAAGGACACGATAATCAAGATCAAGAACCTGCTGAGGGATTACCCGGAGGTTTTCTTTCCGGTTAGGAACCTCTACCAGAACAGGCTGATCGGAATGGACCTGCCTCCGTTCCACAAACTCGTGGATGAGCTGAGGTCCCATCCCGATCTGGTGGTCACCAAGAATATCAAGACCCGGGATGAGAACGACCCGGTGGTCATGCTCCGGGAACGGATACCGACGCTGGAAGAGATAGTCGGCGAGATCCGATCGGGCATTGGCAACACCCTTGACAATCTGAGCCGGGCCTATAACGCCGGAATCGACGGCATGTCGCCCGAGGAGGAGGACATGATGCTTGAGGCCATGCGTCGGACCCGGGACCTGCGGAACGAGATGGAACGGATCTTCGCCGAAGCCGGGCAGCGGGCCGCGGAAAAGAACGCGCCGGGGCGGGGCCGCGATGACAGGGACTGACCGGGGCGGGCTGGCCGCGTGGTTTCGCGGGCAGGGACTGGCATGCGGACCCGGCCAATTGGACGCCCTGCTGCGATTTTCAGCACTGCTCCGGGATTGGAACCAACGGATCAACCTGGTGTCCCGCAAGGATATCGTCAATCTGGTCCCCGATCACATCCTCGATTCGCTGCTCGGCCTGCCGCTGCTTCGATCGTCGATCGAAAAACAAACAACCAACGGCCAACTACGGTTAATGGACCTCGGTCCTGGCGGCGGATTTCCCGGCATCCCGCTGAGGATCTGCCTGCCGCCGCTGGAGCTGACGATGGTCGAGGCCACCCGGAAAAAGGCGAAGTTCCTCGAGCTGGCGGTGCAGGAACTGGGATTGACCGGCGTGACGGTGCTGGCGCAGCACTCCCGCGACCTGCTGAAGGACCCGGCCCACTTGGGGAAGTACGACTTCGTCACCGCCCGGGCCGTGGCGGAACTGCAGGACCTGGTCAAGGATTCCTTCCCGTTCCTGAAACCCGGCGGCGCGCTGCTGGCCTACAAGTCCGCCAAGGCGGACGCGGAAGTCGCAGCAGCGGCCGCGGTGATCAAGAAACTGGGTGGCGTGGTCGAACCCGGCGTATATCCCGCTCCCGAGGCTGGCGGCAAGGACCGCCGGATCGTGGTGGTGCGGAAGGGCTCGGCGGCATGAGCGGTGGTTTTTCCCGTCTGGTCCTGTTCGACATCGACGGCACGCTGGTGCACTGCGGCCCCACGCCGCGGCGGGCTTTCCAGCGGGCGCTGATCGAGACCTTCGGCACCGCCGGCCCGATCGACGACTGGATCTTCGACGGCAAGACCGACCCCATGATCGTGCGCGAGCTGATGGCCGTGGCCGGCGTGGCCGGCGACCAGGAACGGGTCGGTCTGGCGCTGGAGCGCTACGCCCGGGACCTCGAGAACGAGCTGGCGGCCGAGCCCGCCAAGAAGGTCTACCCCGGCGTGCCCGGGCTGCTGGACGAGCTGGATAAGACCGGCGTCCCGCTGGGGCTGCTCACCGGCAACATCCGGGCCGGCGCGCGGGCCAAGCTGTCCTCGCTGGGGCTGTGGCACCGCTTCGCGTTCGGCGCCTTCGCCGACGACTCGGCGGTCCGCAGGGAGCTGGCGGACGTCGCGGTGGCCCGGGCCCGGGAGCACGCCGGCCGGTCGTTCTCCGGGAAGGAGATCGTGATCATCGGCGACACCGAGCACGACGTGGCCTGCGGCCGGCACCTGGGCGCCAAGACCATCGGCGTGGGCACCGGCCGGTCGACGCGGGAGCAGCTGCTGGCGCACGGCGCGGACCACGCCTTCGCCGACCTGTCGGACACCGCGGCGGTGCTGCGTGCGATCCTGGGGGACTGACCCCCCGCGGATGCAAAAAGACCGCCCCGGCCACGGCCGGGGCGGTCTGCGATACGAGGTGTTGCGCTACCACAGGTAGTATCCCATCAGCACCGAAATGGTAGAATTGTACGCGCCCTGGCCTTCGTCCGCGTCCAACACCGTCAGCAAGCCGCGTTCATACCTGAGTTCGAACACCAACCCGCCCCGCGTGCGCAACTCGGCGCCGAGCAGCAGCCCGCCGTCGATCTCGTTCAACCGCGTGCGGATGTCGGCGTCCACCGTCATTCCGCCGATTCTCCCCTGGGCCGACGCGGCGAGCAGCATTCCCAGCGACGCCCCGGCATACAGCCCCGGCCCGCACCCGGACGGCCGCCAGCAGAGCAGGAGCGGGACCTCGAGGTAGTGAAAGCGGTAGGCCACGTCGACATAGTACTCGGCGGTGTCCAGGCGCGCCAGACCCTGCTCGGCCGTGCCCTTGCGGGCATACAGCAGCTCCAGCTGCGCGCCGACCGGCCCCCGGCCGAGGCTGAAGAACATCCCCGCGGCGGGTCCGGTGACGTTCGCCTCGCCCTCATAGCCCGGGCCGGTCGCCTGGGACAGGCACAGGCCGGCCTTGACCCCGCCTCGATCGCGTTGGGCGGCGGCCGGACCGATACCGGCCAGCAACAGTAGAACAACAGCGGCGGTTCTCGAAAGCACGCGGATCTCCCGTTGTTCGGCGAAAAGCGAAGCCCTCCGTCCACCGGAGGGCTTCGCACGGTTTTCCGGATTACAACAGGGAGTAGCCCAGCATCACGGAGATCGTCGAGTTTTTGACGTCGGACTGCACTCCCAGCACCTCCTTGGGCACCTTGGACAGCCCCAGGTTGTAGCGGGCCTCGATCGAGAGCTTCATCGGCGTCTTGACCTCCGCCCCGATCACCAGCCCGACATCGGTGCCGTTGAGGTAGTTCTTGATGTCGGTCGATCCGGAGACGCCGCCGCCCGAGGCCGTGGCCGTGGCGCTCATTAACATACCGAACGACGGACCGACATAGACGCTGGGCACGATGATCGCGCCGAAGGAGTACTTCAGCAGCACGGGCACCTCGAGGTAGTTCTGCGTGGTCGAGAGGGTGACCCCGCTGATTGTCTCCTTGGCGCCCTTCTGGGAGAACAGCAGCTCCGGCTGGATCTTGAGGGCGATCAGGTCCAGCGTCAGGAAGGCGCCGCCCACGCCGCCCATCTTCATGTCCGGGCTGCCGGCGTCCGACCCCGTGTAGGTGGCCATGTTGATCCCGCCCTTGACGCCGAAGGACGGCAGCAGCGCCCAGGCCGGAGCGGCGGCGATGGCGGCGGCCAGCAGCAGGATGGCGGTCCGTTTCATGGTGCTTTCCTTTCGGTTCGATTATCGATTGGCTTTTCTGCCCCCCTATCATACGGAATCGGCCGCCAAAAGTCAAGCCGGGCTTCCCGCCGGACGCGCGCCCGCGCAAAAAAAGCATGGACAAACACCGGCAGAGGGTTTATAATTCTTGCCCGGGTTCCCATCAAGCGCAACCGACAGCATCCTCATGTCCCGCATCATCGCCATCGTCAACCAGAAGGGCGGGGTGGGCAAGACCACCTCCGCCATCAACCTGGCAGCCAGCCTGGCCGCGCTGGAGCGCCCGGTCCTGCTGGTGGACGCCGACCCGCAGGCCAACGCCACCAGCGGTCTGGGCTTCGACAAGAACGCCGTGGTGGCGGGGATCTACGACGTCCTGGTCGAGGGCGCGGACCTTTCTTCCATCATCCTCAAAACCAGCCTCGAGAAGCTGCATTTGGCGCCGTCGCAGATCGACCTGGCCGGCGCCGAGATCGAGCTGGTCGGCCGCGAGGGCCGCGAGAGCATCCTCAAGCCGGCGCTGGAATCCGTGGCGGGCCGCTACGACTTCATCCTGATCGACTGCCCGCCCAGCCTCGGCCTGCTGACGGTCAACGCGCTGACCGCCGCCCACTCGGTATTCATCCCGATCCAGGCCGAGTACTACGCGCTGGAGGGGCTGGGCCAGCTGATGAGCACCGTCGAGCTGGTCAGGAACGGCCTCAACCCGCAGCTGGAGATCGAGGGCATCCTGCTGACCATGTTCGACGCCCGCCTCAACCTGGCCAACCAGGTGGCCGCCGAGCTGAAGCAGCACTTCGCCGGCAAGGTCTACAAGACGGTGATCAACCGCAGCGTGCGGCTGGCCGAGGCGCCCTCGCACGGCAAGCCGATCATCCTGTACGACGTCAACTCCGGCGGCGCCCAGAGCTACCTGGCCCTGGCCCGCGAGGTGGCGGCGCACCACAAGAAAAAATAGACGTGCGGGAGGGCGGCCGATGAAGCTCCGGGCAATCAGGACCCTGCTGTGCGCCGCCGCGCTGGCGGCCCTGGCCGCGACCAACTTCGGCTGCGCCACGCTGGGCGAGATCGCCGCCACCATCAGCAACCTGCAGCGGCTCAAGTTCCGGGTGGCCGGCGTCTCCGGCTTCACCGTGGCGGAGATCGGCATCGCGCAGAAGCAGCGGCTGGCGGACTTCACCGTGATGGACGGCATCCGCCTGGCGGCGGCCTACCAGGGGAAGAAGCTGCCGGCCAGCTTCACCCTCAACATCGAGGCCGTCAACCCCAACGACGGCACTGGCGGTTCGCCGCAAACGGCCTCCACGCTGACCAGCTTCGCCTGGCGGCTGCTGATCGACGACAAGCCGACCGTGGCCGGCGACATCACGCGGCCGATCGAGATCCCCGGCACCGGCCAGGCCTCGGTGATCCCGCTGCAGATCGAGATCGACCTGGTGCAGTTCTTCCAGGACAAGGGATACAACGACCTGCTCAACCTGGCGCTGGCCCTGGGCGGGATGAAGAGCGACATCACCCGGCTGGCGCTGGACGCCCAGCCCCGCGTCACCACGCCGCTGGGCGAGATCGCCTACCCCGGCCGGATCACGGTGGTTTCGAAGGAATACCGGTAACGGTCCGGAGCGACTTCGCGCATGAGACGGATCTTCGCGCTGGCCCTGCTCTCCGCGACGGCGTCCGCAGCGCCGCTGGAAGACATCATGTTCTCGCCGTTCTGGGACTTCTACGCAATGAACCGTCTATCGCCGACCGCGTGTGGCCGCGGGTATGCTGGCGTGGCCGCGTTCGGCGATGTCTCATCCACGCTGCTCAATCCTGCTTCATGTAAAACCAACGGTCGCTTTGAGTCCGTTCTCGCATATTGTTACAAGAGCGAACTGCCTTGGCTCCGTGACCTCTGGGACGAGATCGGGGAAACGCACCTGAAAACCATTCACCCCTGCATTCTGGCGGGTATTAGTGGACATCTCGGTCCATTGAATGCCGGTGTCCTGTATTACAACCGTTCAAGTTACCGCCTGGACCTGGGTCTAAATTATAACACCGGACCTAACGGCGAAGACCTCGGCAGGGTTATGGCCTACGAGGACGTACGCGTTAGCGTCATCTCAATACCGGTGACGTATCGATTCGCGAATGTCGTTTCGGTCGGTTTAAGCGCTGATATCGGCTATTATGCAAGATATCTGCATTCGCTAAGTGATTTCCGGCAGTCCTTCATGCATGTGATCCCACGTTTTGGTTACATCGTTGGTCCGATACGCGGAATGTCGTTCGGCACTTCATTCGAACCGAGATCCACATCAACGTATGAAGCTGTACTTTTTCCGGATTATACGCGTGAGGACTATTCTATCAACGTGATGTATGCCAACACATACCCTGCGAAATACGACATGGGGATTTCGTACCGTGCACCAAACATACCGCTAACCGCCCTCCTCGATATCAATCATGTCTGGACGCGAAGTTGCGCACGCGGTCTCCGGAACCGTCATGATGTAAAAATCGGGGTCGAATATACCGTGCGGAACATTGTCGCCAGGGTCGGGTTTTTTACTCTTTACGATTACCGTATCGGCCCGGTTTTCTCGCTCGACCCCTACGCGGGGTCGGCGCACCAATATTTCCTGACCGCCGGAGCGACTATTCCCGGACGCGTACCCGTTACGGTCGGAATAATGGACAGCCACCTTCTCTCTCGCGGCGAATGGAAAACGACCATGGTCACCGTCTGCCTCAATTATCAAAGGTGAGCAATCCATGGACCTCAAGAAACTCTCAAAACAGCTCCTGGTCAAGTCCGGCAAAAGGCTCAAGCTCTCGAAGATCCGGCCGGACTGGACCTGCGGCCTCAAGGACAAGGAGGAAGCCCTCAAGGCCATCGCCAAGAACCAGGAGAAGATGGCCGAACTGCAGCACCTGCTGTACGCCGAGAACAAGCACGCCCTGCTGGTGGTGTTCCAGGGCATGGACGCCTGCGGCAAGGACGGCACGGTGCGCACCGTGATGCGCGGCGTCAACCCGCAGGGCTGCCGCGTCCACTCCTTCAAGGCGCCCACCGCCCAGGAGCTGGACCACGACTTTTTATGGCGCATCCACCAGGTGGTGCCGCCCCGCGGCGAGATCGGCATCTTCAACCGCTCGCACTACGAGGACGTGCTGGTGGTGCGGGTCCACAAACTCGTGCCGGAAGCTGTGTGGTCGAAGCGCTACAAGCAGATCAACGACTTCGAGCGCACCCTGGCCCGCAACGGCACCACCATCCTCAAGTTCTTCCTGCACCTCAGCAAGGACGAGCAGAAGCAGCGGCTGCAGGAGCGGCTGGACGACCCGGCCAAGAGCTGGAAGATGAACCCGGCCGACCTCAAGGAGCGGGACCTCTGGAAGAAGTACATGGAGGCCTACCAGGACGCGCTGGCCCAGTGCAGCACGCCCTGGGCCCCCTGGTACGTGATACCGGCCGACCGCAACTGGTTCCGCAACCTGGCGGTGTCGCAGATCATCGTGGAGACGCTGCAGTCGCTGCGGATGAAGTTCCCCGCGCCGGACTTCGACCCCGGGAAGATCATCATCAAATAGCGCCGGAGGGACAATGCAGGTCAAGGGCACCGCCATCATCGTGCTGCCCAAGTTCATCGAGGCCGCCTTCGGCGCGGAGGGCCTGGCCCGGTGGACGGCCGCGCTCTCCAGCGAGGCCCGCAGGATCTACAACGGCGCGGTGATGACCTCGGAATGGTACCCCATCAAGGAGGCCTACCTGGAGCCCACCGCGCTGATGTGCGAACTGTTCTATACGGGCGACGTCCGGGGGGCGAGGGCGCTGGGGCGGTTCAGCGCCGACTACTCGCTGCGCGGCGTGTACAAGGCGTTCGTCAAGCTGTCCTCGTTGTCGCTGTTCATCAACCGGACCGCCGGCATCCTGCAGACCTACTACAAACCCTGCCAGGCCAGGGTGACGCTGGTCGAGCCCGGCCGGGCCGCGCTGCAGATCACCCTGTTCCCCCTGCCGTCCGAGCTGGCCGAGCAGCGCATCGCGGGGTGGACCGAACGGGCCCTCGAGATCCACGGCAAGAAGGGCGTCGAGGTCTCGGTCCCCCGGTCGCTGGCCCGGGGCGATTCCTGCACCGAGTTCGCCGGCAGTTGGACCTGAGCAGCAACACCGAGCCGGAGGAGCCATGGAAGTGAAGGGAACCGCCATCGCCGTCCTGCCCAAGTTCATCGGGGAGAAGCACGGGCCGGAAGCGCTCAAGCGCTGGCTGGACGGGCTGGCGCCAGCTGCCAGGACCGTGTTCCGCGACGGCGTGATGCTGTCGGACTGGTACCCGATCAAGGAGACCTACCTGGAACCCACCGCCCTGATGTGCGAGCTGTTCTACAACGGCGACAGCATCGGGGCCCACGAGATCGGGCGTTACAGCGCGGAGTACGCGCTGCGGGGCATCTACAAGGCGTTCGTCAAGCTGAGCTCGGTGCGGAGCTTCATCTCGCGCGCCAATGCCGTGATGACCACCTACTACAAGCCCAGCGCCATGGAGATCTTCACGGTCGAGCCCAACCGTCTGGTGCTGCACATGGCCATCTTCCCGGTGCCCAGCGAGCATGCCGAGCTGCGGATCGCCGGCTGGGTCCAGCGCAGCCTGGAGATCCATGGCTGCCGCGACGTGACCTGGGCCATCCCGCGCTCGTTCACGCGCCAGGACCCGCTGACCGAGCTGGTGTTCACCTGGCGGTAACGCGGCCGCGTCACCGGTCGTTCGTTCTTTGCTGTTCGCGGTCGGTCAAGCTCGCAGATACTGTCACCACTACCACGGAGCATCAATGGCTGCACCCAAACGGGGCCTGGGCAAGGGCCTTTCGGCGCTGATCCCGGCGCGGGCATCGTCCGCGCCCGCGGCCGCCCTCCATCCCGAGGGGGTGGAGCGGCACCTCAAGGCGGCCGACATCAAGCCCAACCGCTTCCAGCCGCGCCACTCCTTCCGCGACGAGTCGCTGGCCGAGCTGATGCAGTCGATCAGGGAGAAGGGCGTGATCGAGCCCGTAATCGTGCGGCGCTCCGGCGCCGGCTACGAGCTGATCGCGGGCGAGCGGCGGCTGCGGGCCGTGCAGAAGCTGGGCCTGGCCCAGATCCCGGCCATCGTGCGCCAGGCCACCGACCAGGAGGCGCTGGAGCTGGCGCTGATCGAGAACATCCAGCGCGAGAACCTCAACGCCATGGAGGAGGCCCGGGCGTACGAGCGCCTGCAGCGGGAGTTCCTGCTGACCCAGGAGGGGCTGGCCAAGAAGGTCGGCAAGGAGCGCTCCACCGTGGCCAACAGCCTGCGCCTGCTGATGCTGCCGGTGCCGGTGCAGAAGCTGCTGGAGGACGACAAGCTGACGGCCGGCCACGCCCGCGCCATCCTGATGATCGCCGACCCCGCCCGCCAGATCTCCGCGGCCCGCGAGGTCGTGGACAAGGGGTACTCGGTGCGCGAGGCCGAGGCCCTGGCCCGGGGCGGCAGCGCCCGCGCCGCCGTCCGCGCCCCCGGCAGAAAGGCGCGGAACCTCGACCAGTACCTGTCCAACATCCAGAACGAGCTGCAGCGGGCGCTGGGCACCAGGGTGCGGCTGGTCAGCCAGGGCAAGGAAAAGGGCAAGATCGAGATCGAGTACTACTCCAACCACGACTTCGAGCGGATCCTGAAGAAGCTGGACATCAAGCTGTGATCCTCCCGCTCTGCAGCATGTCATTCCAGCGAAGGCTGGAATCCTTTCCTGGATGCCTGCCGGAGTTTATCCCGCACACTGATGCGGGACAGGCATGACAACCAAGGTGATTCCCCTCCGTGTCTCTGTGCCTCTGTGGCGAACCATAAGGAGCGACGCATGGAACTGAAGCTGGTCCCCGTCAACAAGCCCGAGGAGGTCAACGTCATCCTCGGCCAGGCGCACTTCATCAAGACCGTCGAGGACCTCTACGAGATCATGGTGACCTCGGTGCCGGACATCAAGTTCGGGCTGGCGTTCTGCGAGGCCTCGGGCGCCTGCCTGATCCGGGCTGAGGGCACCGACGACGCCCTCAAGTCGCTGGCGGTGGAGAACCTCAAGGACATCGGCGCCGGGCACGCCTTCCTGATCATGCTCAAAGACGCCTACCCGGTCAACGTGCTGACCGCGGTCAAGGCCTGCCCCGAGGTCTGCCAGGTGTTCTGCGCCACCGCCAACCCGGTCCAAGTGATCGTCGCCGAGAGCGAGCAGGGCCGCGGCATCCTGGGCGTGATCGACGGCCACGCGCCCAAGGGCGTGGAGGACGAGTCCTGGATCAAGTGGCGCAAGGACCTGCTGCGGCAGATCGGCTACAAGCGGTGAAATATTTGGGACGCGGATGAACGCAGATCACCGCAGATCAGCCCTGTTTCCCTGATCGCTTGATTCCCCCGGCGTCATCCCCGCCCCGCATCGCCGTGCGGGGTAAACTCCGGCGGGAATCCTGGATCACATGGATTCCTGCTTTCGCAGGAATGACACGCTTGCCCCCAACGGAGGAGCCTCATGTTCCTGAAAGACCATAAGAAGACCGCGCTGATCCACCAGGGGCGCGAGATCAGCTACGCCGACGTGATCGCCGCGGCCGGCGACTACGCGGCGCTCTACGACCTCGAGCCGGGCGGCCGGGCCGCGCTGTTCTCCGAGAACCGGCCGGAGTGGGTCTACTCCTTCTTCTCCGTCTGGCATCACGGCGGCATCAACGTCCCGATCGACCACCTGTCCGCGGCCGACGAGGTCGCCTTCATCCTGCACGACTGCCGCCCGGCGGTGGTGTTCTGCTCGGCCGGGACCCGCCCGGTGCTGGCCGAGGCCCTGTCCGACCTCGATCCGCAGTACCAGCCGAGGATCATCGACTTCGAGGAGGCCGGCGCGCCGCCGCGGGCCCGGCCGCTGCCGGAGGCGCCGCGCGGGCGGCACGACACCGCCGTGGTGATCTACACCTCGGGCACCACCGGCAGCCCCAAGGGCGTGATGCTGTCGTACGACAACCTGCTGTCCAACATCGAGGCGGTGTCCGACACCGTGCCGATCTACACCCGCGGCCTGCGGGTGCTGGCCATCCTGCCCTTCCACCATTCCTTCCCGCTGATGGGCACCATCCTGGCGCCGTTCTACGCCGGCGCCACCGTGGCCCTGCTGGAGCGCATCTCCTCGGTCGACATCCTCAAGGCGCTGGCGGACTGCCGGATCACCATGATCCTGGGCGTGCCACGGCTCTACAAGCTGCTGCACAAGGGGCTGGTCGACAAGATCAACGCCTCCCTGGTCGCCCGGGCCTTCCTGTGGGTCGGCCGGACGGTGAGGTCCCGCGCCCTGTCGCGCCTGCTGTTCGCCCGCGTCCACAAGGCCTTCGGCGGGCACATCGAGTATCTGATCTCCGGCGGCGCCAAGCTGGACGAGATCGTGGGCCGCGACCTCACCGCCATGGGCTTCGAGATCCTGGAGGGCTACGGCATGACCGAGTCCTCGCCGATGATCACCTTCACCCGCCCGGGAAAAGTGCGGATCGGCTCGGCCGGCCAGGCCGTGCCCGGCGTGGAGATCCGGGTGGTGGACGGCCAGATCACGGCGCGCGGCCGCAACATCATGCAGGGCTACTGGAACAAGCCCGAGGAGACGGCGGCCATCCTCAAGGACGGCTGGCTGCAGACCGGCGACCAGGGCCATGTGGACGAGGACGGCCGGCTGTTCGTCACCGGCCGCTTCAAGGAGATCATCGTGCTCTCCAACGGCAAGAACATCAACCCCGAGGAGATCGAGAACCGCATCGTGCGGCTGTCGCCGCTGATCAAGGAGGTCGGCGTCTACCACCACCAGGAGAAGCTGGGCGCGGTGATCCACCCCGANNTGCACTATGGGCTTTTCACGAATATTGACATGCGCCAGCGCACGTTGGGGCCGCGTTGTCGCTGCAGCCATCCTGCTGTTCTCGCTTGCCTCGTGTTCCAAGAAGACGACAAACGAAGCACCCGACGAGGCCCGGGTCAGGTTTTCATTCATCAACGACGTCTCCCGCGTGAACATCGGAATGCTCGGCGTTTTGTTCAACGATGGGACCGTGACCAGATCGGCCGCTGCTGCTGACTTTTTCATCGATTCGGTTTATCTTCAGCCCCATACGATTTGGCACGTTACCCCGCTCTCCGGGACATTATCCGTGAGTTTCATCATGGTCGACACCACCGGTGACACGGTTGGCTTGGGGAACACCGACATTCCCCTGCACGCTGATTGGGCGTGGAATGTGGATGTCTTCGCGGCCCACCGGAACCCTTCCCAATGTGCTTTCGGCGTTACAGGCTGCCGCGCGTTCACGCTGAATCCCGCGTATCGTGATAGCCTATCGGACTCGCTCTATCTGTTGTGGGGTGGCAATTCCATTAAGAACCCGGTTATCTACTGAATCGACAATAAATCAGCGGCAGGTGATAGCACCATGCTCTCCAAACAGCCGCTGACCGTCGAGCGGGTTGGATGATATGGAGCGGTTCGTCATCCATCCGCCCGAGAAGGCCCTTGCCCACTGCGTCATCGGGGTGAACACCGGGTGGCGGCACGAGTACCCGGGCGTCCGCGGTATTTCGCACCTGATCGAGCACGCGCTCCTGCTCGGGAACAAGGAACATCCGGCCCCGGACATCGAGACCTTCCGATACGGCTTCAACAACGACGGCCGCACGCTGCCGGAGATGGTGCTGTTCGTCTGTTCCTGCCTGGGCGACGATCTCCCCCGCGCTCACGACATTCTCCGCGATCTGGTCGTCAATCCGTCGTTCGATCCGGAACGGGTCGCGCACGAGAAGAAGATTAACATCCTGCCGTGCACGCTCGTCGGGAAAGAGGAAACAGACCCCTATCCCCTCGCCCTTGATTGGATCAAGAACCTGTTGTTCGACTGGGACGTGTCGCTCAGCCTGGGGACGGCCGCCGACCTGGAACCGCTCGGTGTCGACGAGCTGGTCGCATGGCATCGCCAGGCATTTACCCCACAGAACATGTTCACCTGCTTTTCGGGCGCGTACCGCGAGATAAACAATGATCCGCGGGGCGCAGACCAGCGACAAGCCGTCGAACCGTCCAAGATACAGCGGTCCCAGTGGGGCACGAAGGAAAAGATCCTCATCGACCCCACGTATGTGGGCGTCGAGGCCGCATTCGGATACACATTCACCGACCATACTCCGGCCGTGGATATCCTGCAGGTCCTGCTTGGTAACAATCCCTTGTCTAAATTGTGGACAGATCCCTTCAAGCGGCACGCCTACACAAATTTCACGGACGCCGTCTGGACCAGCACCGGCGGCGGGTTCATCATTGAGTTCAGCCTGAACGATGCGGGCGGTTTCGGGCTCATACGGGAGGAATTGCATCGCCTGTTCGATGATTTCCAGGTAACGCAGGACGAGCTGGCGAGTGCGATCAACATGCGCTCGCTCCACATGGCAAAACAGGTGGAGGACGGCATGCGCGGGCTGGTGAGCTTATTGCAGAAGTATCCGCTCGCCACGCTGAAGAATGTCGATGGATTGGTGGAATCCTACCGCACCGTGACCCGCGATGATATCCTCGCCCTGGTCCATGCGACGTTCACGCGGGAGAATGAGTACACGGTCTTTGTCGGGCCCCGCGGCTGAATCCTTCCGTTTCGCAGCAGACACACATTGCTCAGATCGGGTACGAGTATGCTCTCCAAACAGCCGCTGACCGTCGAGCGGGTCGGGCAGATCCTCTTAGCGAAGAAGCTGATCACCGCCGACCAGCTCTCGGACCTGAAGGTCAAGGGCGACGCCCAGCGCGCCAAGCTGCAGAAGTACCAGGAGTCCACTTTCTCGCGCAAGAGCAGCCAGGTGCAGCTGATCATCACGCCGGCCGAGGTGATCAGTTCCTTCAGCCTGGAGATCCCCAACAGCAACGGCCGGCTGCTGACCGAGGACATGATCACCGAGGCCGTGGCCGGCGAGCTGGGCCTGCCCTACGTCAAGATCGACCCGCTCAAGCTGGACATGGACCTGGTCACCAGGCACGTGCCGCGGCCCTTCGCCCTGCGCCACCTGGTGGTGCCGGTGTCCGAGCAGGCCGGCACGGTGACCATGGCCGTGGTCGACCCCTTCATCGACGAGGCGCTGGAGGACCTCAAGAAGGCCCGCGACATCAAGATCCGGCTGGCGCTGGCCTCCAAGTCGGACGTGGTCAAGATCGTCCGCGAGTTCTACGGCTTCAAGGCCTCGGTCAAGGCCGCCCAGGCGGAGCGCGAGATCGGCAACGACCTCGGCAACCTGGAGCAGTACGTCAAGCTCAAGGGCCAGGCCGAGATCGAGTCGTCGGACCAGCACATCACCAGCGCCGTCGAGTACCTGTTCCACTACGCCTTCGACCAGCGGGCCTCGGACATCCACATCGAGCCCAAGCGCGACGAGGCCGCGGTCCGCCTGCGGATCGACGGCGTGCTTCACCACATCCACTCGCTGCCCAAGGCCCTGCACGCGCCCATCACCTCGCGCATCAAGATCATGTCGCGGATGGACATCTCCGAGAAGCGCAAGCCGCAGGACGGCCGGATCAAGACCGCCTACAACGGCAAGGAGATCGAGCTGCGGGTCTCCACCATGCCGGTGGCCTTCGGCGAGAAGGTGGTGATCCGCATCTTCGACCCCGACCTGCTGATGCAGGACCTGGACAACCTGGGCTTCTACCCCCGCGAGTTCCAGCTGTACAACAGCTTCATCCAGCGGCCCAACGGCATCATTTTGGTGACGGGCCCGACGGGCAGCGGCAAGACCACCACCCTCTACTCGTCGATGCGGGTGCTGGCCTCGCCCGAGGTCAACATCGTGACGGTGGAGGACCCGATCGAGATGGTGATCGAGTCCTTCAACCAGGTGGGCGTCCAGCCCGCCGCCGGCGTGGACTTCTCCAACATCCTGCCTACCATCCTGCGCCAGGACCCGGACATCATCATGGTGGGCGAGATTCGCGACAGCGAGACCGCCGAGCACGCCATCCAGGCGGCCCTCACCGGCCACCTGGTGCTGTCCACCCTGCACACCAACGACTCGGCCTCGACCATCATCCGCCTGCTGGACCTGAAGATCCCGCCGTTCCTGATCGCGTCGACCATCGTCGGCATCGTGGCCCAGCGGCTGGTGCGCAAGATCTGCAAGAGTTGCAAGAAGGAGCGCCTGCTGTCGGACACCGAGCTGTCGAACCTGGGCCTGCCGGCGACGCACAACCGGGTCAGCTTCGGCGAGGGCTGCGTGGAGTGCCGCGGCACCGGCTACAAGGGCCGCACCGGCATCTTCGAGGTGCTGGAGCTGTCCGACCGGATGCGGGCGGCGCTGGCCGGCGAGGTGTCGCTCAAGGCGCTGTACGACATCGCCCGGGCCGACGGCCTGGTCAACCTGCGGCAGGTGGCGGTGCGCAAGATGCTGGAGGGCGTGACCACCTACGAGGAGGTGTTCGCGGTCACGGGGTGAGACCTTTCATCGAATAAGGAACCCAGGAATGCAAGAACGCCCGGCGGCATGAGCCGCGGGGCGTTTTCTTTCCGGCGAAGGCCACGATCGGAACGCCCCGTCAGCGGCCCCGGGAAAACGGTGTCTGAAAAACCCCGTTCCCCTTGACTTTTCGCGATAATTGGGATATGATAATAGGTCGCCCGTCCGCGCCAACGCGCCGGGCCGCAGCATATTATCACGGGAGCGCCCATGCCCCAGCCCAAGAAGACGATACCGCCCGCCGCGCCGGAGAAGAAGCCCGAGCCCAACAAGACCCTGGAGCTGGTGCGGCGGCTGACCCAGACCGTCGGCCCGTCCGGCTACGAGCACCACGCCGCGCTGGCCGCCCAGGCCGAGCTGGCCAAGCACGCCGATGAGGTCAGGATCGACAAGGTCGGCAGCGCCGTCGCGCTGAAGCGCGGCTGCCAGAAGGGGCCGCTGCGCAAGAAGATACTGCTGGCCGCGCACGTCGACGAGATCGGCCTGCTGGTGACCCGGATCGAGCCCGGCGGCTTTTTGCGCTTCACCGAGATCGGCGGCTTCGACACCCGCGTGCTGCTGGGCCAGGAGGTCTGGGTCCACCCGGTGTCCCGGCACGGCGTGGCCACGGAGCTCAAGTACCCCGGCATCATCGGCGCCAAGCCGCCGCACTTCCAGTCCAGGGAGGAGTCCGACTCGGTGATCCCGCTGGAGGACCTCTACATCGACGTCGGCATGGACGCGGGGACAGCCCGGCAGCGCATCACGGTCGGCGACATCGCCACCATCCGCGCGCCGATGGTGTTGTTGAAAAACGACCGTGCCGCCGGCAAGGCCATGGACGACCGGGCCTGCGTGGCGGTGATGGTGCAGGCGCTGGAGCATCTCAGGAAGGTCAATCACTCGTGGGACGTCTACGCCGTGGCCACGGTGCAGGAGGAGGAGGGCTGGGGCTGCCTGGGCGCGCTGACATCGACCTACAACGTCCGGCCCGACATCGGCATCGCCATCGACGGCACCCACGCCGACATGCCGGTCGCCGCCGAGCACGAGACTTTCGCCCTGGGCAAGGGTCCGACCATCGCCATGGGCCCCAACCTCCACCCCGCCGTGGTGGAGCGGCTGAAACAGACCGCACGCGACCAGGAGATCCCCTGGCAGCTGGAGCCCGTGGCCGGCGTCACCGGCACCGACGCCATGGACATCCAGGTGGCGCTGGAGGGCGTGCCGGCCGGGCTGGTCAGCCCGCCGATGCGCTACATGCACACGCCGGTGGAGACCATCGCCGCGGCGGACATCGACCGCGCCGGCCGGCTGCTGGCGCGCTTCATCCAGGACCTCGACGACATCAAGCTGGAATGGCAGGACTGACCTCCCGGCTGTAAGCTTGCAGCTCTAAGCCATAAAGGAGCGTATGCTGGACCTCAAGCTCATCGAAAAACTCACCAATGCCCCCGGCGTCAGCGGCAACGAGAACGCGGTGCGCACGATCGTCCGCGCCGGCATCGAGAAGCACGTCGACGACATCCGGGTGGACGCGCTGGGCAACCTGATCGCCTTTAAACGGGCAACGGGAAAAGGGAAACGGGGGACAGGCCCCAAGGTGATGCTGGCCGCCCACATGGACGAGGTCGGCCTGATGGTCACCTTCATCGACAAGCAGGGCTACCTCAAGTTCGACAAGGTGGGCGGCGTGGACAACCGGGTACTGCTGGCCAAGCGGGTGCTGGTGGGCAAGGACCGGACACCGGGCGTGATCGGGGTGCGGCCCATCCACATGATCTGGCGCAAGGGCGAGCACAAGAAGGTCTCCACCAACGAGGAGCTGGTGATCGACATCGGCGCGGCCACTCAGGAGGAGGCCCAGAAGGCCGCCGCCGTGGGCGATTACGTTGTGTTTGACACGGCCTATGAGGACTGGGGCGCGCTGGTCAAGGCCAAGGCCTTCGACGACCGCATCGGCTGCTACCTGATGATGGAGCTGCTGAAGGGCGGCTACCCCTTCCCCCTCTACGCCGCCTTCACCACCCAGGAGGAGGTCGGCCTGCGCGGGGCGCGGGTGGCGGCCTACCGCACGCTGCCGGACATCGCCTTCATCCTGGAGGGCACCGGCGCCGCCGACATGCCGCAGCCCAAGGAGGGCGACACCAGCCGGGTGCCGGCGCTGGGCAAGGGCCCGGTGGTGACGGTGATGGACCGCTCGGTAATCTGCGACAAGGGGCTGGTCAAGCTGCTGCGCGACGCCGCGAAAGCGAAGCGGATCCCGCTCCAGGTCAAGCAGCCGGGCATCGGCGGCACCGACGCCGGCCGCATCCACATCACCAGGGAGGGCGTGCGCACCGTGGTGCTGGCCATCCCGGCGCGCTACATCCACTCGCCGGTGGGCCTGATGGCCAAAGCGGACATCGCCAACGGCCTGAAACTGATGCAGGCGGCCCTGGCCAAGGTCCGCTGACCAGTCATTCCGGGGCTCCCCGGCGTCCGCCGGGCGACAACAATCAACAGCAACGCACAATCGCCTGTGGCCGAAAAGAAAAAGCGCTATTTTTGATCGAATCCCTCAACATCGGCAATCTCAGCATTCCCCTCCCGCTGATCCAGGGCGGCATGGGGGTGGGCATATCGCTCTCGGGGCTCGCGGCCGCGGTGGCCAACCAGGGCGGCGTGGGCGTCATCTCCAGCGCCGGGCTGGGCCTGCTCTACGACAGGACCTCCCCGGACTACGGCCAGGCCTGCATCAACGGGATGCGGGAGGAACTGCGCAAGGCCCGAGAAAAATCCAGCGGCGTCATCGGCGTCAACATCATGGTGGCCATGTCCAATTTCGCCGACATGGTGCGGACGTCCATCGCCGAGAAGGCCGACATCATCTTCTCGGGGGCCGGCCTGCCCCTGGACCTGCCGGGTTTCCTCAAGGCCGACAGCGCCACCAAGCTGGTGCCGATCGTCTCCTCGGCCCGGGCCGCCAAGATCATCTGCGAGAAATGGATCCGCAACTACCGCTACCCGCCGGACGCCATCGTGGTGGAGGGCCCCAAGGCCGGCGGGCACCTGGGGTTCAAGCCCGAGCAGATCGACGACGCCGACTACGCCCTGGAAAAGCTGGTGCCCGAGGTGGTGCGCGAGGTGGCGCAGGTCGAGCAGGGCCAGGACCGGACCATCCCGGTGATCGCGGCCGGCGGCATCTACTCCGGCCGGGACATCAGCGACATCATCAAGCTGGGCGCCTCCGGCGTGCAGATGGCCACCCGCTTCGTGACCACGACCGAGTGCGACGCCGCGCCGGCCTTCAAGCAGGCCTACATCGACGCGCAGCGATCGGACATCGAGATCATCAAGAGCCCGGTGGGCATGCCGGGCCGGGCCATCGGCAGCCGGTTCCTGGAGCAGGTCAAGCAGGGGCTGACCAAGCCGGCCGTCTGCCCCATCAAGTGCATCCGCACCTGCGACATCGCCAAGAGCCCCTACTGCATCATGGAGGCGCTGCTGAGCGCGTTCCGCGGGAACTTCGACAACGGCTACGCCTTCGCCGGGACCAACGCCTTCCGGGCCACCGGCATCACCACGGTCAAGGAACTGGTCCAGACGCTGATGAGCGAGTACGCCGCCTGCACGTGATGCCCGGTTGATCTGACTCCTCCGGTGTCATGCCCGTGAAACATGTCCCCGACTGTGATCGGGGCACGGGCATCCAGTCCTGGATTCCCGCCGGAGTTTACCCCGCACGGCGATGCGGGCCGGGAATGACACAATATCGATTCGAGATTCTTTTCGTCACTCATCCAACCAGAATACAGACGCAAGGATCCATCATGAAGGACCTCATCAAGCGGATGACCGAGACCCACGGCCCGTCGGGCAGCGAGGAGCGGATTCGCGAGCAGATCAAGAAGGAGATCCGCGGCCTGGCCGACTCGGTGCGGACCGACACGCTGGGCAACCTGATCGCGGTCAAGCGCGGCCGGGGCGCCAAGGTGATGGTCGCCGCCCACATGGACGAGATCGNNGACGCCAACGGCTTCCTGCGCTTCTCCAGCATCGGCGGCATCTACCTCAACAACATCATCTCCCAGCGCGTCATCTTCGCCGACGGCACGGTCGGCACCATCAACGAGGAGCGGGCCGAGAACCCCTCCGACGCCAAGCGGATGGACAAGATGTACATCGACATCGGCGCCAAGGACAAGAAGGAGGCCGAGTCCACGGTCGCCGTCGGCGACGTGGCCGGGTTCCACCGCCCCTGCGAGTTCCTGGGCGGCCGAGTCATCGCCAAGGCCATGGACGACCGGATCGGCTGCGCCGTCATGGTCGAGGCGATGCGCCGGCTGAAGTCGTCGCCCAACGAGGTCCACTGGGTGTTCACCACCCAGGAGGAGGTCGGCCTGCGCGGCGCCACCACCGCGGCCTTCGGCGTGTCGCCGGACGTGGGCATCGCCATCGACGTCACCGGCGCCTTCGACACGCCGGACGAGAAGCCCAAGCTGCCCGCGGTGCTGGGCAAGGGCGCGGCCATCAAGGTCAAGGACGGCGGGATGCTGGCCCACCCGGCGGTGAAGAAGCTGATGGTCGACACCGCCAAGGCCGGCCGCATCGCCCACCAGCTGGACATCCTGGAGGGCGGCACCACCGACGGCGCGGCCATCTACAAGACCCGCTCCGGCATCCCCACCGGCGTGATCTCGGTGCCGACCCGCTACGTCCACTCGCCCTCGGAGATGGTGGACCTGGGCGACGTCGAGGCCACCGTGGCCCTGCTGACGGCCGTGCTGAAGCTGGACCTGAAGAAGAAGCTGTCCTAAGCTTGAGAACTCAGGCAAAGGAAAAGCGCCATCCGCAAGGATGGCGCTTCGGTATTTTACATGGCTAGTTAATAACTATCATTCTCTTTGTTATCGCCCTACCAGAATATTCCATTCGTAGCAAATATACACCGGGGAGAATACGTTCTCTGTTGGCATTCCTGCTGTTCCATTGTATTGTGTGCCTGCCCGGGCGAACAAACTGGTTATCCACCAATTTAGCAACATGTTGCCCGGATACATTATAAAGGTTTATTGAAAGCCAAGTTTGCTCAGCAACAGAAAATTCAATCGTGCTGCTGCCTTTATTGGGGTTCGGGTAACTGTTAATACTGTATTCATAATTTGGGGTTATTTGTATGGGTTCACCTTCAACACCAGTATATAGGTATAATGTCAGATCATAAAAACCCTTGTCGCTGCTACCTGCCGGCTGAACTTTAATGTAGTAAGTGCCACCAGATGTCAGATTCTTTGCGCCAACCTTCTCTTCATTGCCGGATGTTGTGCTGCTGTGCAACAACGTTGTTCCGTTTGTGCTATATAAGTAAAGATTGAGATTTCCTATTGAATTATAAAAGTTATAAATTCTTGCTTCTACATTTCTAGTTGCTGCCGGCACTGTGAATTTATACCAGTCCGCAGCGTCGGCCATTATTAATTGCCCATAGGATCCCCCGGTTATGCTGTATGCGGCACCATACGAATCATTATCCTCATAAGCGTCGTCTGAATATACGGTAATGTTTATTTTGGGGGTTTCTACTTCATTGTATAAATCCTGCGTATAGTAAAACCGGACCTTGGAGAACATTTCTTCTGTATTATCGCCTTCAGAAATAGTTCCGGTTGTAACAAGCACTTGATCAAAGAAAGTGCCGCCATAAAAATTTTGCAGTGTGTGATTCGCGTCGTAATCATTATCGTCAATGATATCATCCTCAATGAATTTTATATTCAAGTGGTCTACCCAAGTAGTGCCACTGCCATTGTACCGTGCTTGTATCTGGAACATGGCTTTTGCATCCTGTATGCAATATATTGGGGTTCTTAAATAAGCTTGCCAGTTGCCGTTTGATGCATTCACCCAGCCCGACCAAGCAGGATAAGCGGCGTACATGTTGCCCGCTATTGCGCAAAGCAGAATTACTAGACCGACTGACCGTTTCATGGCATCTCCTTTTACACGCAGTATTGTTGATAATAATACCCCCCCCCCCCATTTTTTGTCAAGTCAAAATGAAAATTTGTTTACAGTGTTCTGTTGATGCAAAGAAAAACACAGAAGCGCCATCCGCAAGGATGGCGCTTCTTGTTGCGGCCGGACTACTCGGTCGCACCGGGTTCCGGCCCGTACTGATTGTCCCCCGCCTCGCCCTCGGTGCCGGCCAGCACCAGGTTGTAGATCGGCACCAGCAGGTACCACCCGCTCTTGCCCACGTCGTGCATCCTCCGCACGCCCACCGCGATGCCCGGCAGCAGGATCGCCAGCGTGTAAGTGTTCGCCAGCACGCTGCTGCCGCTGGTGCGGCCGAAGCCGATCAGGCCCTCGACGAACCCCAGCGCGAACCCGGTGACGATGTTGATCAGGAAGAACGTCCAGTACTCCCTCCTGCCCGCCCGGCCCTTGAACACGGCGTATTTCCTGAGGACCGCGATGTAGATTTCCATCCGGCCTCTCCTTTCGTGCCTCAAAGATCGAACCGGTAGCGGCACTTCTTCCGCTCGCCGCGCCGGTAGAGCTCGCTGTCCTGCGGGATGTCGACGATGTCGGCCAGCGCCCCTCCCGCCAGCTCGCAGGTCCGGCGCGAGGCCGCGTTGCCCGGGTCGCAGGTGACCCACAGCGGTTCGTGCCCGTGCCGCTTCGCCAGCGGTAACAACAATTTCAGGCTTCGCGCCGCAAGGCGCCTTCCCTGGAACTCTTTCCCCACCGCGTAGCCGACCTGGCCCCCGTACTTGATCCGTTCGTTGAGCCCGATCCGCAGGTTGATGCCGCCCATCACCTCGCCGCTGCGGGTATTGACCATATTGAACTCATAGGCCGGGACGAATCCCTTGGCCTCGTCTGCCGGGACCTTGTTCACCAGGACCAGCTCCAGCTCGCCGTCGGCCAGTTTCCCGGGGTCGAGGAATGAGAATCGCGTGCGGTCCATCGCACCATAATATACCGGCGGCGGTTCGAAGTCAAGGACATCTTTTTAAACCAACCACGAAGACACGGTATCACGGAGCGTGCCGGGACCGGATTTTAGAACCTTACCGCACCATGATCAAGAATTCTATAAGAGCGCCTCTTGTCACGGACAACTGAATTGCCGGAAAACTCAATCCCGGGGAATTACATCTCTGCTCCTTCTCATTTTATGTTTCGCGGTTCCATGCTTCAGCGATATGTTGGGCGGCGGTATCGATCATCATTCCGTGCATTCAGCGCTTCAGTGGTAGCATCATTGGGCTGAATCCCTGTTGATTTCTCCGGCCCAATCCCGTATAATAGTGCCGTATGCAGAAGCGCGAGCGTCACGTCTCGATCATCGTTGTCCCGCACCACAAGGCGGGCCAGTACTCGCTGAACCTGTCATATTCCAGCCTGCGCTGGCTCGGGATCCTGGCAGCGGTGCTGCTGCTGTTCATCGCCGTGCTGGCGGCGAACTACGGACGCATCTTCTGGCGGGCCGGCCAGTACGAGCTGATGCGCAAGCGCCAGGCAGAGATGGAAGCGGAGTTCGCCAAGCTGGGCGCGCTCAAGGCCGAGATCTCCCGCATGCAGGGCGTCGAGGGCAAGGTGCGCGCCATGCTGCAGACCGGGAGGCAGCCGGACACGCTGTCGGTCGTCCAGATCAGCACCGCGGCGGCTCCGGCGTTTGCCGCGCCCCCTCCTGGCGCGATTCCCGCCGACACGGCGCACAACCGTCCGCCGTCGCTCAAGCCGGCCAAGGGATGGGTCTCGGCCGGGATCAGCGCCGAGCACCGCGGAGTGGACATCGCCGCCCGCGAGGGCGAACCGGTGATGGCCGCCGAAGACGGCGTGGTCACTTTCGTCGGCTGGGACAGCTACTTCGGCCACAAGATCGAGATCGCCCACGGCGCTCGATACACGACCATGTACGGCCACAACGGCAAGCTGCTGGTCCGGGCGGGCGACCGCGTGCGCCGGGGCCAGATCATCGCGCTGGTCGGGTCGACCGGCACCAGTTCCGGCCCCCATTTGCACTACGAGCTGCGCATCGATGGCAAGCCGGTCGATCCCGCGAACTACTGGATCAATCGTTGAGCAGCGGCGCAGCACCCCGTGCCGCCGGGCCCTCAAGAAATGACGCGTAAATATTTTTCGTTCCCCCTTGACAATCGTCCCCGGACGTGATACCATTGTAATGAATCGGGGGAATCGCGCAGCGGTCATCATCATCAAATGGAAATCGCGGAATCATGCCGTGATTTCTTTTTGTATTTTTAGGGGTTTTTGGTGGATAATTGTGTGGATAACTGGGATGGGCGCCCCATGTCACATAAGTCATTGGATAAGGCCTTATTATAACAGATAGACCCCATGTGGATAACTGTTTTACGCCTTCTGGCGATATTGCAGAACTCGTTGAAAATCATTGGTTTGACCTTGTTTGCCCCTTGTTGATAACCCTGTGAAAATCGTAATCTATCGGTTCCATCGCATTTGCCGCAGATGGTCATTGAAAACGCCCTTTTTGCAAGCATCAACCATTGTGGATATCTTATGAATCAACGGGCGCAAGCATTGTGGGCCGAGGCCGGCGAAAAGATCAAGCAGCGCATCGGTTCGCAGAGTTACGAGACCTGGATCAAGCCCCTGACGGTATCATCGATGGGCGAGACGGCGCTGACGCTGCGGGCGCCCAATGCCTTCCAGATCGATTGGCTGGAAAAGCACTACCTCACCTTCATCAATCAGGCCATTAGCGAGGTGTTCCAGAAGCCGTTGTCGGCCGTGCTGGTGGTGCCGGAGGAGACGGGCGCCGCACCGCTCCGTTCCGCGGCCGACAAGCCGCAGGCTGTCGCCGCGCTGCTGTCCGATGACAGCACCTTGCGCGACCGCTACACCTTCGACAAGTTCGTCATCGGCCACAACAGCGAGTTCGCCTACGCCGCGGCGATGGCCGTGGCCGAGGCGCCTGGACGGACCTACAACCCGCTGTTCATCTATGGCGGCGTGGGGCTGGGCAAGACCCATTTGACGCAGGCCATCGGCAACCACATCCGGCAGAAGCGGGCCAAGACCAAGGTCCTCTACATCCCGGCCGAGAACCTGATGAACGAGCTGATCCACGCCATTCAGAACCGCAAGACCCTCGAATTCAAGAACAAGTACCGTTCCCTGGATGTCCTGTTGATCGACGACGTCCAGTTCCTTTCCGAGAAGATCCAGACCCAGGAGGAGATCTTCCACACCTTCAACGCATTGTACGAATCCCGCAAGCAGATCGTGCTCACCTCCGACCGGCCGCCCAAGGACATCGCCCATCTCGAGGAACGGCTGGTATCCCGGTTTCAGAGCGGCCTGGTGGCCGACATCCAGCCGCCGGACATCGAGACCAGGATCGCCATCCTCAAGAAGAAAGCCGAGCTCGACCACTTGGCGGTCCCGGGTGAAGTCCTGTACTTCATCGCCGAGTCGGTCAAGTCGAACATCCGCGAGCTTGAGGGATGCCTGACGCGGGTGGTCGGCTTCGCCTCTCTGGTCGGCAGGGAGCTTTCCACCGACCTGGCGCGCGAGGTGCTGCGCGACATCATCCCCAACCGCCAGCGGACCGTCACCATCGACGTCATCCAGCGGACCGTCGCCGGGTATTTTTCCGTGCCCGAGGAATCGCTGCGATCCAAGAAGCGCACCAAGGAACTGGTACACCCGCGGCAGATCGCCATGTTCCTGTCGCGCAGCCTGACCACGGCGTCGCTCAACGACATCGGCAATCGTTTCGGTGGAAAGGACCACACCACGGTCATCCACGCCGTCGCCAAGATCCAAAAGGCTCTGGCGGCCAACGTCGAGGTTGACGAGCAGGTGCAGGCGATAACCCGGTTGATTCAAGGTGGATAGCCGCTGGATAACCGCTCTCCCGTCGCTTGCCCTGTGGATGGCGGTGGACAGAAACGCGGTTTGTCCACGTCTTATCAAGCCTTTTTCCTGCCCCGATCAACAGCGCTGATGCCGCGCCCCTGGCTTGTTTCGGCTAGAATACGGCCGTTTATCCACTTTTACTATTGACAACGACTACTATTTAGATATATCATTTCGTAGTTATACCCGTAGCGCTGCCATAATCAACAATACGCGGATACGCACCATGAAATTCACCATTCTCCAGGATAAACTCCTGGCCGGACTGCAGAGCCTGATCGGCGTCGTGCCAACAAAAAGCACTTTTCCCGTGCTGGCCAACGTCATGATGGAAATCAGCAAGGAGAAGCTGCGGCTGTCGGCTACCGACCTCGAGATCGCGGCGGTCACCGAGCTGGAAGCCCAAGGGGGCAAGGAGGGCGCGATCACTGTTCCGGCCAAGCAGTTGTTTGAAATCGTCAAACAGCTCCCCCACTCGCCCGTGGAGATCGCGGTGGAGGAAAACAAGATCAGCATCAAATGCGACAAGAGCAAGTTTTCGCTGGTCGGCATCGCCAAGGAGGAGTTCCCCAAGATACCGGAAATCAAGAAGGAAAAGAGCTTTAAGCTGGCGGCGGCCGCTTTCCAAAGCGCCGTCAGGAAGACCATGTTCGCGGTGTCCAACGACAGCTCTCGGCCGGCCCTTTGCGGCGCGATGTTCCAGATCAACGGCGACAAGCTGAAGGTGGTGGCCACCGACGGGCGGCGGCTGGCGCTGTTCGAAAGCCTGATCACGCCGGTGCCCCAGAAGAGCGAACTTCTTATCCCACCCAAGGCCCTCAATCTGGTGTGCCGGATGCTGGGCACCGATGACGGGGAGATCACCGTCCGATTCGACGAGAGCTACACACAATACAGCTTCCACAACACCCAGGTGTTCGCCCGGCACATCGAGGGATCATACCCTGACTACGAGAAGGTCATTCCCTGGGATAACCAGAAAGTGCTGACCTTGGGCACGGAGCCGTTCGCTGCTGCGGTGCGACGGGTGTCGGTATTCTCGGATACGTTCACCAGTCTGATCAGGATCAGCGCCAAAAAGGACCTGGTCGAGCTGACCAGCCGCACCGCCGACATCGGGGAAGCGTTCGAGTCACTACACGCGAAATACGGCAGCGACGCGCTGGAGATCGGATACAATGCGTCCTACCTGCTGGAGATACTCAAGAACATAGAATCCGAAGAGGTCAACCTGTACCTCAATACCGCACTGTCGGCCGGGCTGGTCAAGCCGGCAAAACAAAAGGACGAGTACACGCTGGTCTACCTGCTGATGCCGATCCGGCTGCCGGAATAAACGAACCGACCACGAGAGGATGCGGCCAACACCGCATCCTCTTTTTCATCTGGTCCAGTGTGCAATGAACAAACACTTCTTCGCCATATACGCAACACCGGACGATCACCGGCCGCTCGCATACCGCGGGAGCACGGTTGACGGAAGATGGGTCGACGGCGAGCTGGTCGATGCGGCGGGTACAGACCGCCACCCGGTCCGGAACGGCATCCCTTCGTTCGCAACACCGGCCGAAGATTCTTGGGGCGATCGAACAGCTGTGGATCGGGAACTGACGCGCGTGGGGGGAAAGCTCGACGGGTTGATCGCCGACAACGTCCGGGCGATGCTTTCCGGATGGGGGCCTACCCACAAGCGGTACCAGTGGGCGAAACGGATCGCCGACCACGGCGGACTGATTATGGAGATCGCCTGCGGCTGGGGCGGCGGGAATGTGCCGATGATGATGGAGATCGACCCGCAAGCCACGGTGCTGATGAATGACCTCGGGCTCGTGGTGCTGGACGAATGGCGGAACCATCTCGCCGGCGAAAGGAAATGGCCGAACGTCGGACTGGCCCACTTCGACGCCACCAGGTGTCCCCTCCGGTCGGGCTCGATCGATTGTGTCGACAGCGCGGGCGGCATCGCGAACATCCCGGGCAGCAACCGCGCGATCAGTGAAGCGTACCGGGTGCTGAAGCATGGCGGGAAGCTGTTCATGTCGGACATTGATCTCGATCCGGATAGTTTCCGACGACTGCCGGTGCAGGTGCGCGAGGACTGGAAGCGGAGCAACGACGATCCGGACGCCGGAAGCGGTTATCGACGGCGCCTAGAGCGTGCCGGATTTAAAATCCTGTCGCTGACGACCAGCTCGAGCACCCTGGATCACCGGGAAAGCACCATCGCGGAAATCGCCGCGAAGCACGGCCAGGTGATGGGCGTGATCGGGTACACGATCGAAGCAGTTAAGGAGTAGCCAATGGTCAAGCATATCGTCCTCTGGACAATAAAAGACACAACGGAAGGCCGCAGTAAACAGGAAAACCTGTTGCTGGCAAAACACAAGCTCGAGGCGATGGCCGGAAAGGTCCCCGGCATGACGCGCCTCGAGGTCGGCATCAATTTCCAGACGCGCGATGGCGCCTGGGACCTGGCGCTCTACTCGGAGTTCGAGTCGCAGCGGGCATTGGAGGGATACCGGTCGCATCCCGAACACCTGAAGGTCATCGAGTACCTGAGAACCGTGCGCGACCAGCGGGCCGTGGTGGACTACGAGATCTGACCGCCGCCGGGCAAGAGGCGGCAAACGCATCAACGGCAACGCCGGGGCAGTATCCGCCCCGGCGTTTTTATGGTATAATTGGGCGGTAAAACAAAACGACGATCCGCGATGTAAATGATCAAAGAGCACCACCAAGCCGACCTCTGGCTGCTGCTGGCCACGTTCTTCTGGGGTGTCACTTTCGTTGCCGTCAAGGATGCGATGAGGTACGCGACGCCCCTGGCATTTTTGGGCGCGCGGTTCCTGCTGGCCGGTGTCCTGCTGCTGCCGTTCTATTACCGGGGGTTTGCCCGTCTGGGTTGGAGGGGCTGGCGCGATGGCGTCCTGCTGGGTGTGTTCCTGTTCGCCGGCTACGCCCTCCAGACCGCGGGGTTGGTGCACACCACCGCCACCCGCTCAGCGTTCATCACCGGAATGGCGGTGGTGCTGGTGCCGCTGTTCTCGATCGCGATGCTCGGGAAGAGGCCCGACCGCTGGCTGGTCCTGGGGACGCTGCTGGCGGCCGGCGGCCTCTATTTTCTTTCCCGGCCGGAGGGCGGGGGCTTCAACCGCGGCGACGCGCTGACCGCGCTGTGCGCCGCCTGCTTCGCCGTGGTGATCATCATGGTCGAAGTCTACACCAAACGGCACGAGCCAATGGACATGGTGCTGGCACAGATCGCGACCACCGTTGTGCTGTGCGCCGTTCTGGCGTGGTTCCTCGAGCGGCCGCGCATCGAGTTCACCCCCAGCTTGTGGCTCGACCTGTCGGCCACCACGGTCCTGGCCACCGTCGGGTCGCTGGTCATCCAGTTCACCTATCAGCGAAAGACCGAGGCCACGCGGGCAGCCGTGATCTATACACTGGAGCCCCTGTTTGCCGCGCTGTTCGCCTGGCTGGTCGCTGGCGACACAATGAGCGGCTGGGGCTGGATGGGTGCGGGGCTGATCTTCACCGGCATGCTGGCGTCCGAGCTGAGCAAGCGATGAGGCGGGCATGGCTGTACGTGCTGATCGGCACGGTGGTGGTGGCCTGGGGCAACGCCTTCGTCTCCATCAAGTACCTGCTGGCAACGGAGCGGATGAGCGCCATCGGCCTGACCGCGATGCGCTACGTGCCGGCGGCACTGGTGTCGCTGGCCATATTGTTTTTGCACTACGGGCGGGAGCGAGTGCTGGACTGCTGGCGGCGAGAATGGCGCGGCATCATGCTGTACGGCATCACCGGCGTTTTGGGATACAACCTGGCCCTGAACTACGGCGAGACCAGGATCGCCGCCGGGACCGCCAGCCTGATCGTCGGCCTCTCGCCAATCCTGACGCTGGCGGCCGCCGGGCTGGCGCTGGGCGAGCGGATCACGCCGCGCAAGGCCGGTGGAGTCGCCCTGGCGTTCGCCGGGCTGTTCGCGGTGGTGAGGTGGGGCGCAGGCGAGGCCATTGATTTCGGTTACCTGCTGGGGATCGCGATCACCTTCGGGGCTCCGCTATCGTGGGCGCTGTACAACATCATCGGCAAGCCGGTCCTGCGGCGGGCGGACCCGACCATCGTGACCCTGTCGGCCATCGCGTGGGCCAGCCTGCCGCTGGCGCCGTTCCTGCCCATCGGGCAGCTGCCGCGGATCGGCGCGACCGGCTGGGCGGCGCTGGCCTTTCTGTCCCTCGTCTGCACCCTGTACGGGTTTCTGGTGTGGTCGTGGGCGCTGCAGCGGACAGAGGCGGCCCGGCTGGGGGCGGTGGTCTATCTGATCCCGATGGTGGCGATCGTATCGGAGATGATGGTGCTGGGGCGCGCGCCCAACGCGGGATTGCTGGCGGGCGGTGCGGTGCTGATCGCCGGGGTGGTGCTGGCGGAGACGTGAGGCGGCGGCAGCGCCCAACGAGAAAGCCTCCACGGTATCGTGGAGGCTTTCTCGTTGGAATGGGTTATTTTTTCTTGGCCGTGTCGGGTTTCGCCGGTGCGGGCATTACCGGTGCCTTCAGGTCTTCCGGCCGTGTCGGCGGCGGCGGCGCGACGCTCTCCAGCACCGCGATCTCGATCCGGCGGTTCTTGGCGCGGCCGGCCTTGGTTTTATTGTCGGCCACCGGTTTCGAGTCGCCGTAGCCCCGGGACACCATGCGGTCGTTCCTGACGCCCTTGTCCATCAGCCATTTCACCACGGCTGCGGCCCGGGCTTGCGACAGAACCAGGTTATTCTTGGGAGAGCCGACCTTGTCGGTGTGCCCGGCGATCTCGACGTTGATCTCGGGGTTGTCCTGCAGGACCTTGAGCAACTGGGACAGCACCGGCTCGGACTCCAGGCGGATGGTGGCCTTGCCGACGTCGAAGGTGATGTTCTCAAAGGCGAACACCTCCTTTTTCTTGATCAGCCCGATCGACAGCTTCTGGGCCTCGCCATCCTTGATCGTGAAGGCGGCGGTCTTGTCGTGGTAGCCGTCGGCTTTTGCCAGGATATCGTACTTGCCGGGATCCAGGCTCAAAGCGAACAGGCCCTTGGCGTCGACGGCGATGGTCTGGGTCTTGGGTCCGTTGAGCACCAGGCGGGCCGCCAGCGGCGCGCCGGTCTTGTAGTCCAGCACCGAACCGGCGACCGTCCCGGGCTTGACCGGGACCGGATCGAGCGTCAGGTTCTTGACGGCCGGCGTCTTGACGTTCTGCCTGGTAACCTGGACCGTCGAGGTCTTGGCCAGGAAGCCGGCGGCCTCGACCAGCATTTGGTACGGTGCGGCGACGACCGGGACGTTGGCGATCTGGAAATCGCCGGTGGCGGGCGAGGTCCTGGCCGTGAAGGAGCCGACCGTGACCGATGCGTCCAGGCCCTTCATCGACTTGTCGGTGATCCGTCCCTTGACCACGGCCAGGGCCGGCTTCTCCTGGCCCCGGCTGAACAGGTTCATGGCCACGCCGACGGAGCCGCGTACAATGGCGTTGTTGGTGTCCAAAGCACCGTTGGTGGCGGCCTTCTGGCCGAAGTAGTGGTAGCGTCCCTCCAAAAAGGCCGACATCCGCTGGTTGAAGGCGTACTGCAGGCCAATGCCGCCGCCGAACACCATGTTGGTCTTGAGGTCTCCTGAAAACGCGTCCTGCAGCGTGTCGGCATCGAGTCCCTGGCTCCACGGCATGATGCCGACGCTGCCGATCAGGTAGGGCGAGAACGCGGGCTTCTTCATGATGCGGTAGAGGACGTCGACGCTGACCGGGATCACGGTGGTCGAGAACTGCGAAGCGTCGATGGGTTCGAACGCCGCCGCCTTGGTGCCCAGCAGGCCGAGGCCGATGTCGGCTCGCACCGACAGCGACGGGCCGAAGGAGTAGCCGACCATCACGTCTCCGACCAGGCCCACGGTCGACTGGTCAACGCCGCCAGAATGCCAGGGGGAGTCCACCAGTTTGCAGACGCCGAGCTGGCCGCCCAGCAGGATGTGGCCGCCGCCAGAGGAAACGGTCTGCGGTTTGGCCGCCGCTGGCTTCTGTTCGGCCTTCTTGTCCGCGGGCTTGGCGTCGTCCTTTTTCGCCGGCGCCGGTGCTGCGGACGGGGCTGGCGGTGCCGGCGGCTTGGCGGTCGGCGTCTGGGCGACGGCGACGGCCGTGGTTAGCGCGAGACAGATGATGAACGCCGCGATCGTCTTGTACATGGGGGGCTCCTTTGGGTTGAATGGGTGGAACCATGAACAGGGGGACCGGTCAAGCAATGATTATACCCACGACAGGCGCATCAAGTCAAGAACAAAAGGAAAGAGAACGTTGCGAAGGGCGTCAACCCGGCCGTCTGCCGCCGGAGGCCCTGAGGTGAGTCAGCAGCAGGGCGATATCGGCCGGGCTGACGCCAGAGATGCGCGCCGCCTGCCCCAGAGTGGCGGGGCGAGCGGCGGACAGCTTCTGGCGCGCCTCGGTCGCGATCCCTCGCACCGCGCCGTAATCGAGCGAGGGGGCGAGCCGCAGCGCTTCGAATCTCCGCAACCGTTCCGCCTGGTCCCGTTGCCGCAGGACGTAGCCGTCGTACTTGATCTCGATGGCGACGCGGTCGGCCTCCTCCGGCTCAAGCTCGGGACGGGCCTGGTCCAGCGGCAGCAGGTCGCGGTAGCCCACCTCCGGCCGGCGCAGCAGGTCGGCCAGCGATGCGGCCCCGGCCAGCGGCGGCGTCGGGATGGACGCCAGCACGCCGTTGGCGTCGTCCGGGCGCACGGTCTCGGTCCGCAGCCGGGCCACCTCCCGCGCGATGCGCCGCCGCCGCCGCTCGAAAGCTTCCCACGCGGCGTCATCCAGCAGGCCCAGGCCGCGGCCGTGCTCCATCAGGCGCTGGTCGGCGTTGTCCTGCCGCAGCAGCAGGCGGTACTCGGCGCGCGAGGTGAACATCCGGTAGGGTTCTCGGACGCCCTTGGTGACCAGGTCGTCGATCAGGACGCCGATGTAGGCCTCGTCCCGACGCAGCACCAGCGGCGCCTCGCCGCGGCAGGCCAGCGCGGCGTTGATGCCGGCCATCAATCCCTGGGCGGCAGCCTCCTCGTAGCCCGAGGAGCCGTTGACCTGCCCGGCCAGGTACAGCCCCGGGATGTCCTTGGCCTCCAGCCAGGGATGGAGCTGATCGGGGAACACGAAGTCGTACTCGACGGCGTACCCCGGGCGGGTGATCTCGGCCCGCTCCAGTCCGGCGATCGACCGGATGAGGTCCTCCTGCACATCCTCCGGCAGCGACGAGGAAAGGCCGTTGAGATAGAGCTCGCCGCTGTCCAGGCCTTCCGGCTCGAGGAAAACCTGATGGGCACAGCGTTCGGGGAAACGAACCACCTTGTCCTCGATCGACGGGCAGTAGCGCGGTCCGATGCCGGAGATTTTTCCGCCATACAGCGGCGAGCGGTCCAGGTTGCCGCGGATGATGTCGTGGGTCGCCCGGTTCGTCCAGGTCAGGCGGCAGGAGACCTGCGGCAACGCCGGCCAGACGCGCCGCCGCAGGTTGACCCTTCCGTCGATGATCTCGCTGACCGTGGTACGGTAAGAGAACGGCCGGGGATCCGCATCCCCGGGTTGTTCGTCCGTCCGTGCATAATCCACGCTGCGGGCGGCCACCCGCGCCGGAGTCCCCGTCTTGAGGCGGCCGATTTTTAACCCAATGTCGCTCAAAGACTTGGACAAACCAAAACACGATTCGTCACCGGCCCTGCCTGATGGCCGCGAGTTCCCGCCGATGTGGATCAGGCCGTTGAGAAATGTTCCGGTGGCGATGACGACCACCGCCGAGCGGTATTCACGACCGCTTTCGGTGACCACTCCCGCTACCCGGCCATCGCCCAAGATCAACCGGGCCGCCATGTCTTGGCGCAGGCACAGGCGGGGGCAACTATCCAGCGCAGCCCTGGCGGCACGCGCGTACAGGGACCGGTCATTCTGTGAGCGGATTGCCTGCACGGCCGGGCCTTTGCCGGTATTGAGCATCCGGAACTGGATGCCGGTGGCATCGGCCAACAGGCCCATCTGCCCTCCCAGGGCATCGACCTCCCTCACCAGCTGGCTTTTGCCCAGGCCGCCAATGGATGGATTGCACGACATCCATCCGATCCGGTCCAGGTTGGATGACAAGAGCAACACCGTGCGGCCCATCCGGGCGGCGGCCAGAGCCGCCTCAATGCCGGCATGTCCGCCGCCGATGATGATTATCTCGCGATCGGATTCCATTTGCTGACCAATGATGGCACGGCCGGGACGAAATGACAACCGTTGGGAGCACTGCCGCAATGGCCCGCCCATTGTTTCACGTGGAACAATGGGCGGGCCATTGCGGTTGTTTCACGTGGAACGTCACCGGTCGGTGCGTTGTGGAATACTGGCGCCCAATTCACAGGTTATCAACAACCCTGGCCGCTTTTCGACGCCCGGGCGTGACGAGATTCACCGCCGGCGAGTCAAGGCCGGCCCGGTCCCCGGCCAGCACGTGCGACCATGAGCGGCGATCGAGCGTGGTCGGCGGAGCCCTCATTGCCGCAGGCTCTTTCCTATCGCCCGTTCCGTCAATCCGGCCGTTTCCAGCATCCGGTCCAGCGCGGCTGGTGGCGACGATCCGGAGACCACCCGTTCCAGGTCCGCAGTGGCGCGCGAATAGGCGTCCGCCGCCCGCCGGCCCTTGGCGCTGAGCACCACCCAGACGCCCCGGCCGTCGCCGGCCACCCGCAGCTTGAAGGCATAGCCTTCATTGCACAGCTTGGCGACCAGCTCGGCGGTCGCCGATTTGTTGCGCCCGCTGCGCTCGGCGGCATCCTGCACCTGCAGGCGGCCGCCGGCCAGCCGGATTTCACACAGCAGCTCTCCGCGCTGCCGCGTGAAATCTCCGAACCCGGCCCGCCGGCCAGCCACGGCGTAAAATTCCGATTCCAGGCGCACCAGCCGGGCCAGGGAACGGAAAAGGGTTGTTGCCGTCGAGATCGCACCCATGGGTCAATTATAGTTCGGTACCGTACCATATGTCAAGAAAAAACGCGGGGCTCAACCGCAGCCGAGCCCCGCTGGTCAACCCACCAGACCGGCCAGCTCTCCGGTCGTCAGGTCGCGGATCGAGCCCGGGGGCAGGCCGCCCAGCGCCAGCGGCCCGAACGATGTCCGCAGCAGCCGCTGCACCCGCCGGCCCAACGACCGGCACAGTTGGCGCACCTCGCGCTTCTTGCCCTCGGCGATCCGGAACTCCAGCAGCGTGGCGCCGCCGTCCCGCCCGACGACGCGGACGCGAGCTGGCGCATAGCGCACACCCATGAATTCGGCGCCCCGGGCCAGCGGCGCGAGGTCGCCGGGGTCCACCGGGCCGTCGACCCAGGCCAGGTAAATCCGCTCGATGCGGTGACGGGGGTGGGTCAGGCGCTGGATCAGTCCGCCGTCATCGGTCAGCAGCAGCAGCCCCTCGCTGTCGGCATCCAGGCGGCCGGCGTACTTCAGCGCACGGCAGTGCGGCGGCAGCACGTCGTAGATGGTGGGACGGCCGCCGGGATCGGACCGCGAACACAGGCACCCGGCCGGCTTGTGGAATAGGACGTACCGGGGACGGCGCGGCGCGGAGAGCAACCGGCCGTCGACCGCGACACGGTCGCGGTCCGGATCCACCAGCTCGCCCATTACGGACACGGTGCGGCCGTTGAGCCGCACGCGGCCGGCCGCGATCAGGGCGTCCGCGCCGCGGCGCGAAGACGCTCCGCACTGCGAGAGAAAGCGGTTGAGCCGTATGTGCATCGTGCTGCCCGAATGCGCCGCCGCGGGTTCGGCGCTGCCGCCGATCAGTAGGGTATGCCGGCGTCGATCAGGAATTTCTGGGCCTGCTCGAATCCCAGCTGGGCGGCGTACTTGAAGGCCTCGATGAACTGCTGGTAGTCCCCGGCCTGCTTGTGGGCGATCCCCTTGTTGTAGTACACCATCGGATCGTTGGGGTTGAGCGCCAGGGCGGCGTCGTAGTCTGCTACGGCCTGCGCGTAGTCTCCCAGGGCCGAGAATGCGATGCCGCGGTTATGGTAGGAGGCGGGGTCGCCCGGATTGAGCGACAGCGCCGCGTTGAAGTCTTCGACGGCCTGTTGGTTGTTGCCCATGGTCGACAGCGCGATGCCGCGCGACAGGTAGGACAGGGCATCGTTGGGGTTGGCGGCCAGCGCCTGGTTGAAGACGTCGAGCGCTCCCTGGAGATCGCCGGCCGACATCAGGGCCCCGGCCTTGAGCTTGGCTGCCAGGCCGATGACGCGGTCGTAATCCTCCACCGCCTGCTGGTAGTACCCGAGGGAAAGGTAAGCGCCGGCCCGGCCCAGGTAGGAGGGAATGTCCTCCGGGTTCTGCTCGATGGCGGTCGTGAATCTGGTGACGTCGTCCATTGACATGGCGGGAACCCCCGTGCGTTAACGGTCTGCGCCTTGCCGGTCGCCGGGCTGGCGCCGGGGCGGCCGGGTCAGGAGATACAGCGGCAGGAATACGACCAGGGCCGAAAAGACCAGCACCGCCCAGGCCAGCGGCGCGCCCCTGCCATTATACCGCAACCCGGCGTCTTTGTAAACCCAGGCGCAGACCGGGAGCAGGACCGCCACGGCGACTGCGGCCGCCAGGGCGTTCCCATCGCCAGCAGCGAGCGCATCGGCGACCTGCCGGGGTGTCAGCGGCGTACGCACTGCCGTCGGATCAAGCGCTGCGGTCGGGGAGCAGTTGGGCGATCTCCGCGGCCGCCCGGGCGGCCGCGCCGGCAGGGGCGAGTCGCGCCCGGATCGCCGCCAGCCCCTCCATCATCGCGGACCGGGGGCCTCCGTCCGCCAGCAGCAGCCGCGCCATCAGGAAAATGGCGCCCGGCCGGGCGTCGCCCTGCACGAACTCGGGGACGACCTGCTTACCGGCGACGAGATTCACCAGGCCGATGTACGGCACCCTCACCAGCAGCCTGCCCAGCCAGTAGGTGAGGGCGCTGGTCTTGTAGATGACGATCATCGGCGTTCCGATGATGCCGGTTTCCAGGGTGGCGGTGCCGGAGGCGACGAGCGCCAACCGCGAGTGGGCCATCACGTCGTATGGCAGGCTCTCTGCCAGCACCGCGTCCAGGCCGCTGTCCGCGACCAGAGACGCCACCCGCTCACGGTCGATGTGCGGGGCCAGGGCGAGGACGAACTGGAGCGACGGTTCCTGCTCCCGCAGCATCCGGCAAGTAGCCAGCATCACCGGAAGTATTGCCTCGACCTCCTGGCCGCGGCTGCCGGGCAACAGGCCGACCAGCGGTCTTGTCGCGTCAAGTCCCATCCCGGCGCGGAACGCATCGGGGCTCAGCGATGGCGCCGCCAGTTCTATGAGGGGATTGCCGACGTACAGCGCCGGGATTCCGCGATCGCGGTAGAATTGCTGCTCGAACGGCAGGATCACCAGCATTCTCGCCACCAAACGCCGGATCTTCCGCACCCGTCCCCGCCCCCAGGCCCAGACCTGCGGCGAGACGTAGTACACCACGGGGATGCCCCGCCGCTTCGCCTGGCGCGCGAACCGGAGGTTGAACCCCGGATAATCGATCAGCACCACCAGGTCGGGGCGGCGGGTATCGAGCAGAGCCGTCAGCCCGCGCATCACCGATCGGATGAAGGGAAGGTGCAACAGCACCTCGGCGACGCCCATGAACGACAGATCCCGGACATGATGGACCAAGTCCACGCCCCGGGCCGCCATCCGGTCGCCCCCGATGCCGTAGATGTCCAGCTCCGGAACGCGCGCCCGCAACTCCGCCACCAGCTGGCCGCCGTGCAGGTCGCCCGAGACTTCCCCGGCGATGATCATGATCCGCGCCATATAGCACGAAGTATAGCAGTAAAGCGCGGTCGGCGCAAGGAAAATCAGCGGGCGCGAGTTTCCTTGACAGGGTCTGCGGTTGGCGGTATAATAGCGCTTGCGGAACCCGGCTGAACCGCCCCGCCCGCCGCCCGACAGCACCGTCCGCATCATGAAAGAACTGCTCAAGCTCGGGAAATACGTACGCCGCTACCGCCGGGCGATCGCCGGCGGACTGGCCGCCCTGGTGGTCATCGACCTGCTGCAGCTGGCCGTGCCCCGCATCCTCAAGCTTGTCGTCGACCGGCTGGCGGCCGGCGACGCGACCGCCGGGCACCTGGTCCGCTACGGCCTGCTGGTGGTGGGGATCGCATTGGCGATAGGCGTCGGCAGGTTCTTCTGGCGTTACCTGATCATCGGCAGCGCGCGCCGGGTGGAGCGCGAGTTGCGGGCCGATCTGTTCCGGCACTTGACCACGCTCGATGTTGCGTATTTCGACGAGACCAAGACCGGCGACCTGATGGCCCACGCCACCAACGACATCAATGCGGTGCGGATGTCGCTGGGATTCGGGCTGGTGATCATCACCGACATCGTGGTGCTGGGGCTGACGTCGCTGGCGATGCTGTTCGGCATCTCGCCGCGCCTGACCCTGCTGGTGCTGATCCCGCTGCCGGCCCTGTCGGCGCTGGTGGCGCTGTTCGGGCAGATGATCCGCCGGCGGTTCGAAGTGGTGCAGAAATCGTTCGCCGAGCTGACCGAGCTGGTGCGCGAGAACATCTCCGGCATCAGGGTGGTCAAGCTGTACGTGCAGGAGGGGGCGGAGAACCGGCGGTTTGACGCCGCCAGCACCGACTATCTGAGGAAGAACATGGGATTGGTGCGGGTGTGGGGCTCGTTCTTCCCGATGATCATGCTGGTGGCCACGCTGTCCCAGGGCATCTGCTTCCTGGCGGGCGGACGGATGGTGGTGTACGGCGCGCTGTCGATCGGCGACTACGTGGCCTTCTCGGCCTATCTGGCCATTTTGATCTGGCCGATGATCGCCATCGGGCAGGCGATCAACACCTTCCAGCGGGGAGCCGCCTCCCAGGGGCGCATCAATCGGATCATGGAGCGGCGGCCGCAGATCACCGACGCGCCGGAGGCGGCAGCTGCCGTAGCGGTGGACGGCGGCATCGAGTTCCGGGGCATCACGCTGTTTCATCAGGGCAAGACGGCGCCGGCGCTGGACGGCATATCGTTCCGGATAACCCCGCGCCAGATGCTGGGCGTCACCGGCACCATCGGCTCCGGCAAGAGCACGCTGGCCAACGCCCTGCTGCGGCTGTACGAAGCGCAGCAGGGCGAGATCCTGCTGGACGGCCGCGACATCCGCGGCTACCGCCTGGAGTCCCTGCGCTCATGCGCGGCCTATGTCCCCCAGGACAGCTTCCTGTTCTCCGACACTCTGGCGGAGAACATCGCATTCGGACGGCCGGAGACGGTCGACGACCAAGCCGCGCTGGAACGGGTATGCCGGCTGGCGGCGGTGCACGACGAGATCATGGCCTTCCCCCAAGGCTACCGGACCGTGGTGGGCGAGCGGGGCGTCACCCTTTCCGGCGGCCAAAAGCAGCGGGTGGCGCTCGCCAGGGCGCTGCTGCTGGACAAGCCCATCCTGATCATGGACGACTCGCTCTCGGCCGTGGACGCCGACACCGAGCGGCGGATCCTGGCCAACATCCGGTCGGAGATCGACCGCCGCACCGCCATCGTCATCTCGCACCGAATCTTCGCCATCCAGGACGCCGACCTGATCGTGGCGATGGACAAGGGGCGGATCGTGGAGAGCGGCACCCACGACCAGCTGCTGTCCAAGCGGGGCAAGTACTACGAGATGTTTGTGCTGCAGCAACTGGAGCAACAGATCGCAACGACCTGAGCCATGGACGAAGCGACCGAGAAGATGTACGGCGCGCTGGCGGAGTGGTGGCCGCTGCTGTCGGCGCCGGAAAACTACGCTGAGGAGGCGGCCCTGTTCGGGGACATCCTGCTGGCAGCCGATTCCGGCATCAAGACGGTGCTGGAACTCGGATCGGGAGGCGGCAGCAACGCCAGCCACCTCAAGCGCCGCTTCACGATGACGCTATCCGACCGCTCGCCGGGGATGCTGGCGGTGAGCGCCAAGCTCAACCCGGAACTGGAGCACCTCCTCGCGGACATGCGCGATGCCCGGTTCGGCCGCGTGTTCGACGCGGTACTGATCCACGATGCGGTGATGTACCTGACCAGCGAGTGCGACGTGGGCGCGGCGCTGGCGACCGCGAACGTCCACTGCAAGCCGGGCGGGCACTTGCTGGTCGTCCCGGATTTCTTCCGGGAAACGTTCCGGCCGTCCGCCGACCATGGCGGACACGACGCCGATGGACGCGGCATGCGGTACCTGGAGTGGATCACCGACCCCGATCCCGCCGATACCACGGTGGCCTGCGATTTCGCCTATCTGCTGCGGGACCGCGATGGGTCGCTGACCATCGAGCGGGACCACCACACCTTCGGGATCTTTCCGCGCGACACCTGGCTCCGGCTGTTCCGGGAGGCCGGATTCGACCCGCGGATCGTCCCGGTGCCGCACAGCGAATGCCGGCCCGGGAGCTATAATGCGGTCATCGGGAAGAAAATCACCGGACGGAACGGTCAACCATGAACGCGGACGGAGCTCTCTGAGATGCAGGTCATCGATCTCCCCGCGGAACAGGAGCGGTTATTCTTTCTCTGCCTGGAGGACTGGTCGGCCGATGCCCGGGAATCCGGGGACCGGCGCGAGCGCTGGTACCGCGCGATGAAGGAGCGGGGGCTGCGGGTCAAGCTGGCGGTCGACGACAACGGGACGGCCGGCGGCATGATCCAGTACCTGCCGGTGGAGCGCTCGTTCGTATCCGGCGCCGGCCTGTACTTCGCGCCCTGCATCTGGGTGCACGGCTACAAGCAGGGCCGGGGTGATTTCCGGAAGCGGGGGATGGGGGCGGCGCTGCTGGCGGCAGCGGAACGGGACGCCCGGGAACGAGGTGCGCGGGGCTTCGCTGCCTGGGGCCTGCTGCTGCCTTTTTGGATGAAGGCTTCGTGGTTCCGCAAGCACGGGTACCGGGCGGCCGACCGTGACGGGATCATGTCGCTGCGGTGGAAACCATTCGTCCCGGACGCGCAGCCGCCCCGCTGGACCAGGCGCAAGCGAAAACTATCCGGCGAACGCGGGAAAGTCCTCGTCGAGTCCTTCAACAGCGGCTGGTGCATGGCGCAGAACCAGGCGCATGAGCGGGCCAAGCGCGCCGCGGCGGAGGTCGGCGGCAACGTGGAGTTCCGCCTGTACGACACGCTCGACCCGGCGGTGTTCTCCGAGTGGGGGATCGCCGATGCGCTGTTCGTCGACGGCCGCGAGGTGCGCACCGGACCGCCGCCGTCGTACGAGAAACTGCGGGACCTGATCGCCCGGCGCGCGCGGAACCTCCGGTGACCCGACACAGAATCACGGACCATGGGATGAGGATGTCAATGCCGCGTTCCGGAATCGATGGATAAGGGCGCCGCCCACCCCGGCCAGCTGGAGGTCATCTGCGGCTGCATGTTCAGCGGCAAGACCGAGGAATTGATCCGGCGCCTCAAGCGGGCCACCTACGCCCGACAGCGGGTGCAGGTGTTCAAGCACGCGCTGGACGACCGCTACGACGAGATGGCGGTGGCGTCCCACAACGGCCAGCGGCTGCCGACCGTCCCGGCCGCGAGCACCGGCGACATCCTGGGCGCGCTGCGGCCCGGGGTCGAGGTGGTCGGCATCGACGAGGTCCAGTTTTTCGGCCCGGAGGTCGTGCCGCTGCTGGAGGCGCTGGTCGGCCGCGGCGTGCGGGTGATCGTCTCCGGCCTGGACCAGGACTTCCGGGGCGAGCCGTTCGGGCCCATCCCGCAGCTGCTGGCGCGGGCCGAGCATGTCGACAAGCTGAGTGCAATCTGCACGGCCTGCGGCCAGCCGGCCACCCGCACCCAGCGGCTGGTTGACGGGCGGCCGGCGCCCTACGACGGAGAAGTGGTGTCGATCGGGTCGTCCGAGAAGTATGAGCCGCGCTGCCGCGCCTGCCATCAGGTGCCGGGCCGGCCGCCGGGCCCGGCGATGAGCGAGGACGCGAACCGGTATGATGGATAAAGCATGATGCACGGACAAGGCGGCGGCGGGCCGCAGGGGGAGGACGAACTCCTCGGCAACGTCTACGACGCCAGGCTGATCAAGCGCCTGCTGGGGCTGCTGCGGCCGTACGCCCCGTACTTGAGTCTGGGCATCCTGGTGCTGCTGGCGGTCACCGCTTTCGAGCTGGTGCTGCCCTACATTACCAAGGAGGCGATCGACCGGCACATCACCGTTTCCGGCAGGAAACTGGCCGCCGCGGGGGCGATCGAGGGAGCAGTGCCGCTGGCCGGGGACACGGTGTTGGTCGACGCCGCCCGGCTTGACGACGCGGGCCGGGCGAGGATCCGGGCGCTGGAGCGATCGGGCACGCTTGGCTCCGTCCCGTACTACTACTTTGACCTCGACCGGACCGTGCGGGGGCAGCGGATGGATTCGCTGGTGGCGGCGCACCCGGGGCTGTTCCGCTCCTACGGCAGGACGGTCCTGATCGAGCACGCCCGGATGCGGGAGCTCGGAAGGCCGGCGCTGCGATTGCTGCGCGGGCCGGACTTGCGGGGCATCCACCGCTTCGGCCTGATCTTCCTGGGCCTGCTGGCCGCGAGCTTTGTGCTCAACTTCTGCCAAATGCTGCTGATCCAGTACGTGGGCCAGCAGTTCATGCACGGCCTGCGGCTGAAGATCTTTGAGAAGCTGCAGCGCCTGGACATGGCCTTCTTCGACCGCAATCCGGTCGGCCGGTTGGTGACCCGCGCCACCAACGACGTCGACGCGATCAACGAGGCCTTCGTGTCGGTGTTCTCCTCGCTGTTCCGGAACGCGCTGCTGATCGCCGCATTGATCGCGATGATGCTGAGCCTGTCGGTGCGGCTGTCGCTGGCGGCGTTCACCATGATCCCGTTGATCGTGGCCTGGACCGTCTACTTCCGGGTGCGGGCGCGCGACATCTACCGCAGGATCCGGGTGCGGCTGGCCCGGCTCAACGCCTACCTGCAGGAGAACTTCTCCGGGATCCGGGTGGTCAAGATCTTCCGCCGCGAGGGGGAGAACAACAGGCGGTTTCGCGTCATCAACGACGATTACTTCTCGGCCAGCCTGCAGGAAGTGCTGGTGATGTCTTTCTTCCGCCCGATGGTGGAAATCATCTCGGCGGCCGGCCTGGCCCTGATCATCTATTACGGCGGCCGCGGAGTGATCGCGTCCACCATCAGCCTGGGCGTGCTGGTGGCCTTCATCACCTACCTGCGAATGTTCTTCCATCCCATTCAGGAACTGACGGAAAGCTATACCGTCCTGCAATCGGCGATGGCAAGCTCGGAGCGCATTTTCCAGCTGCTGGACGAACCGGTGCTCATCGCCGGCCCGTCCTGCCCGGCTCCGGTAGAGCGGGCCAGGGGACGGATCGAGTTCCGCAACGTCTGCTTCGAGTACCTGCCCGGCGAGCCGGTGCTGAGGAACGTCTCCTTCTCGGTCAGGCCCGGCGAACGGGTGGCATTTGTGGGCGCGACGGGCAGCGGCAAGACCACCATCATCAGCCTGATCGCGCGGTTGTACGACATCCAGCGGGGTGAGATCCTGCTCGACGGGATCGACATCCGGAAAATGGACCTGTCAGACCTGCGGTCGCGGCTGGGTGTCGTGATGCAGGACGTCTTCCTGTTCGCCGGCGACGTCAAGGGCAACATCCGTCTCAACCGTGACCTCTCGGACGAACAGGTCAGAACGATCGCGGCCCAGGTCCACGCCGATACCGTGATCGGACGCTTCCCCGGCGGCTACGACGAGGAGGTCCGGGAACGGGGCGTGACCCTTTCGGCGGGTGAGCGCCAGCTGCTGTCCTTCGCC
>DDXR01000058.1 GCA_002347565.1 bacterium UBP2_UBA2255
CGCTTGTAGGGCTTGAGCCGGGAGGCGGCCAGGTAGAAATCCTCCCGGGCCGCGGCGGGATCGGGCACAAAGAACCCGGTATCGATCCCGGGCCTGACGACCGTGGACTCCCTGCGATAGTACTTGGCGATCCGTCGCGACACCAGATCGGAGATGGCGACGAAAACGTCGGGACGGGCACTGCTGATCACGTCCCAGGTCCGGATCCGCTGCAGCGCCTGCGCCAGGGCCGCGCGCACGATCGGGTTCGGTTGCCGCCGCAGCCGGGCGTGGTACTCGTCCCACGCGAATCGCATCGGGCTGGTGCAAACGCAGACGTGCAGGGTTTGCGGCCCGGTCAGCACGCCCTTGACCCAGGCGCTCGACAGCGAGATGACGAGGTCATAACCGGACAGGTCGAAGCTTTCTACCGCCGCCGGGAACAGCGGGATCAGCTTTTCGTAATGGCGCCGAACGCCGGGCAGGCGGTTGATCCACGACGGGCGGATGTCCCATGACCGGAAACGGTCCGGCATCCGGCCGGGATCGTGGACGATGGTGTAGACCGGCGCATCGGGATAGAGCCGGTGCAGGCATTCCAGCACTCGCTCGGCCCCGCCGTACTGGTTGAGGTAGTCGTGGACGATGGCGGTCTTCATGACGACGTCCGCAGGATGGTATTATAGAGGCCGATGGTCCGCGAGGCGGCTGCGTCCCATGTGAATTGCCGGGCCCGCGCCAAGCCCCGGGCTCGCATCGTGTCCGCGAGCTGCGTGTCGAAACATGCCGCCTGCAGCAGGTCGCGCAGCTCCTCGGCGGATTCGCTGCGGAGGTATGAAACCGCGTCACCCCCGATCTCCGGCAGCGACGACCGGTCCGTGGTCACCACCGGCACGCCGCAGGCCATCGCCTCCAGCACCGGCAGGCCGAACCCCTCGTAGATGGACGGGTAGGCGAACACCCGTGCCAGGGAGTACAGCGCGGGCATGTCCTCCTCATCGATGTAACCCGGCAGCAGCACCTCGCCGCCCACCGCCCGCTGCCCGATCACGCGGAAGATCTCGTCGTACATCCATCCCTTGGCCCCGGCGATGACGAGCTTGACGCCGGCCAGCCGCATGCGGTTGGCCAGGGAGTACGCCCGCACCAGCAGCGGGATGTTCTTGCGGGGCTCCAGCGTCCCGACGTACAGGATGAACTCCTCGGGTAGGCTGTATTTGGCCCGGACCCGTTCCAGCAGCGTCCGGTTCGTCTGCGGCCGGTACTGCGGGTCGACCCCGCAGTACACGGTATGGACCTTGACCGGATCGGCATTCAACAATCCGATGATGTCCTGCCGTGAGCTCTCGCTGATGGCGATGATCCCGGCCGCCCGCGCGATCGACCGCTTCGTCATCAGATTGAGGTACGTCCGCTTGGCCAGCGACGAATTGCCGGGGAACCTGACCCGGCTGAGGTCGAGAATGGTGACCACCGACGGCACCCGCACGCCCACCGGGATCGAATGGATCAGGGAATGGAACAGGTCGTACCGGCCCCCGCCCAGCAGCACGGGCAGCGCCAGCGACTCCCAGAGCACCCGCCCCCGCGGGTCGTGGGACGGCCAGCGGCTGCGGTGCCATTCGAACGAGGGCGGCCGCCCGAAGCACCGGTCCACATCCAGCAATCCGTTGACGAACGCATGGTAGCGCAGGCCGCTGCCCGGCAACCGGCCCATCGCCCGCAGCAGTGAGCTGATGTAGCGGCTGACGCCCGCGCCCCGGTACGACTTGCGGGGGTCCAGCAGCTGCGCGTTGATGGCGACGCGTCGGTCTGTCATGGCGCGGGTCGTTCCGTTGCCGTCGGTTTTGATGCCGCCAGCCACAGCTTCCTGCGAGGCAGTAAGGGTTCCAGCATGAAACCGGCGATCAGTGACAGGAACGAGAGAAGCCGCGTTCCCGTGATCTCGCCACGATGGTGATGCCGCACGGCCCGAAACCCCGCTACCAGCAAAATCCACTGCAGCTGTATGCGCGCGAACCCCTTTTCCAGCACGCCGGTGCGCCGGGCGATTGCGCGCGCGGACGGCGAGAGGTTATGGATCAATCCCGGTTCGCCGATCGTGATCGTTCCGCCCGGCTTGAGCACCCGCCAGCATTCACGGATTACGGCCGGCACATCGGGCATGTGGTGCAGCGCATCGTACACGACCACGGCATCGAACTTGTTCGCCCGGAACGGCAGCCGTTCGCCGTTGGCGGCGACCGGGACCGCCGGCGGTGCCTGATCGTCGCGCGCCCTCGACATCACCAGCATCTGAAAAGAAATATCGACGTTGATCACGCGGTACCCGCATTTCCTGAGGAACCAGCTCGTCCATCCGGGTCCACAGCCGAGGTCCAGCACCGTCGATCCCTTGGCGCAGCCGCACAGACGGATGACCGAGCCGATATCCCAGAGACTTTGGGCCGTCTCCGCCGGGGCGGCGGTCCACGGTAGTCCCTGGTGCCATTCCCGTTCCCGCGCGTAGGCGTCCTCACCCATGCGGATATCGGGGTGTTTCATCATCGTATCAGCACCGTTCTGGTTTCCCCAGTATCGCCCGGGCCCGATCCAGCACCTTGTCGATCGTGATCCGCCCCATGCACCAGTCGTCCAGGTGGTAACAGACCCGCTGGGGACAGGGACTGCATGTCGGATCGGCCGAAACGATGTGCATCGTCCGGACCGGATGCGCAAACTTGCCGCGGTCGCCTGGGCCCCACAGCACCACGGCCGGCGTGGCGGTCGCCGCCGCCATGTGGACGATGGCGGTGTCGTTGGACACCAGCAGCCTGCTCATCGACAACAAGATCGGGATCTGTTCGATACGAAGCCTGCCCGCGAGCACCGTCGCCCGCTTGAGGCCCCGGGCGGTCTGATGGGCGAGGTCCGCCTCGCTCGCCGAGCCGGTGATGACCAGTTGCACTCCGTACTCCCGCTCGATCGTCCGGCACAATGCGTTGAACCGCTCCACCGGCCAGCGGCGGTACCGCCACGGCGCACCGGGATGGATCACCACCAGCGGCCGGGCCGGGTCCACGCCATGGCCCGCCAGGATCTCGGCCACGGACACCGCCGAGGCTTTGGTCCAACGCAGCTGCGCGTTCCGTTCCCTGAGGTCGATCCCCAGCGGTTCGAGCAGGCGCAGGTTCGACGAGATCTCCGGACCGTCCGCATACAGATGGGGGTAGTCCACCCAGCCCCGGCCCGCGGTCACATCCTGATAGCTGACGACCGGGGCGGATGTCGCACAGCGCCCGAGCCAGATGATGTTCCTGATGTCGCCCCGTAACTCGATGACCGCATCGAACCTGCGCCGCCTGAGGGCGCGGACCGCTGGCCACACCCGCCGCACGGCGTCGAGCCGGCCCGTGCCGTATCGGTCGAACCATGGCGGCACCATGGTCAGCACTTCGTATATCCGCTCATCCGCCCGCAGCAGCGGGGCGGCGTCGGGCTGGACCAGCCACGTAATGCGGCAGCCCGGGAAACGTTCCCGCAGCGCCCCGGTGACCGGCGTGGCGAGGACCACATCGCCGATGTGGTCGTTCCTGATCACCAGGAACGACGGGCAGGGAGGCAGCCGCAGGTGCCGGTGACGGATCAATCCCGATCTCCGGCAGGCAGTACCGACGGCGTCGACCAGCGCCAGGGCCATCGCCGTCAGCAGCCGGTGTGGATACCGCCTGGAATACCGCTGCCGCAGACCGGTCGCCGTCGCGGGGGTCACCGCTTCCGCCAGAACACGCCCGTGGCGTCGACCGCGACGATCGGCTCGGCGATGCCGTGCTGCCGCCGGTAATCGTCGACCGCGGCCCGGCAGCCGTCGAGGGCGTAGTCGTCGACCAGACAGAACCCGCCCGACGACAGCTTGGGGTAGAGGTGGGTCAACGCCTCGATGGTGGACTGGTACATGTCGCCGTCCAGCCGCAGCAGGCAGAGCCGATCGATCGGTGCAGCGGGCAGCGTGTCCTTGAACCAGCCCTCGAGGAATATGACCCGGTCGTCCAGCAGGCCGTACTTGCGGAAGTTCCCGCGGACCTGGTCCGCGGATACCGCCAGGAACTCCTCCCGGTGGTGCCGGTCGCCGGCGTCGCGGGGATAGTGCGCCGCGTCCGGCTTGGGCAGTCCGGCGAAGGAGTCGGCGACGAACACCGTGCGGTCCTCCACAACGTGCGCGGTGAGCACCGCCTTCATCAAGATGCAGGCGCCGCCCCGCCACACCCCCGTCTCGATCAGGTCGCCCGGCACGCCGTCGGTGATGGCCTGTTCCAGGCAGGCCTGGATGTTGTCCAGCCGCTTGATGCCGATCATGGTGTCGGCCAGCATCGGCCAGCCCAGTCCTTCCGCGCGCTTGCTTTCCTCGTCGCGGGCGAAGCCGTGGTACGACAGCCGGTACTGCCGCGAACGCAGCAGCGCCGCCAGCCATGACACCAGCGTCCGCTTCAGCAGGGGCCGGTGGCTGTTGAATGTCTCGATCGGGATCCCCGGCTCCGGCCACAGGGAATAGGTCAGGGTCTTCTTGATCAGCTCGAGATACAATCTCGTTCCGGCATCGGCGTTTGGTATCGTCAATGTTCACCCCCTTGCGCTATCGCATGGTAGACGGCGGCAGTGGCGGAGCCGCATCGTTCCCAGCTGAACGACCGGGCCTTCTCGACCCCGGCGGTGGCCAGCGCTGCCCGGTATGCCCCATCGCTCATCAGCCGTATCAGTTCCGTGCACATTCCCCGAACGTCACCCGGATCGAAGCGGGGGACGCGGTCGGCGACGACCTCCGGCAGGCTGCCCCGGTCCGAGACCACCACCGGCAGGCCGGACGCCATGGCCTCCAGCACCGGCAGCCCGAAGCCCTCGCAGAGCGAGGGGAACAGCAGCGCGTCGGCCGAGCGGTACAATGCCGCCAGTTCCGGATCGGACAGCGGCGGCAGCGCCAGCACCGAACCGGACACCCCTGCCGACCGCACGAGCCGCCTGACGCGGCGACCGACCGGCCCGGCCAGCGCCAGCCGGGCCGCGGGGTCATGCTCCCGGCGGTAGGCCGCGAACGTCTCCACCACGCCGCGGACGTTCTTGTACGGGGCCAGGTTGCTGACATGGAGCAGCAGTGCGCCCTTGTCCGCGAGTCCCAGCCGCGACCGTGTCCGCGTCCTCTCCCCGCCGTCAGGATGCGAGAAGAACGCCTGATCGACCCCCAGCGGCACCACCGTGACCGATGCCTGTGCCACCACGTTGCGCCGCACCAGACTCACCATCGTGGCCCGCGAATCCGCGATCACCCGTCCGGCGTCCCGCAGAGCATGAATGTTGGCACGGTAGAGGCCCACCTCCAGCGGGTTCCTCAGCATGCCCGTCTCCAGCGGGATGATGTCATGGCAGGTGACGACGGTCCGCTTGCCCGGCAGGCACCGCACCGACGAGGTGAAGGAATGGTCCGGCACGTGGATGACGTCGGCCGTGATCCCCCGCGCGATCCGCCGGACGGCGGCTGGCCAGAACAGCTCCCGCAGCAGCAACCGGCCCAGCCGCGGATGGACCGCCATCGCGTCCCGCAGCGCCCCGCCGACCGGCACGATCATGTCGGCGACCGACACGCCGTCCCCGGCGGCATGCTGCCGCACCCGGTCGGCATAGCGGGCCATGCTGCAACTTTCAAGATCCCTTTCGGGCCTAAGCAGCGCGATGTGAACCATCACTATCTTCGTTCATATCTGAGACACTCGATTATTAACCCGGCATGCTTTCCGCTTTCAGATTTAATCGGCTTCCCTTCTCCATACCAATTCTGTTTAGTAAATTGATAAACAAATAAATAGTTTTCCATTTCATCCTAATCGTTGTTGATAGCTGCGGCTCAGCAACCAGCATATCAGAATAGGTTGTCGATATTTTTCTTTCCCAGAAGATACTAAAATTGTTTTTATTCAGCAGCCGCTCAATAGTATCGTGATTGAATTCCCACAGATGATGTATGTTATCGATCATCAAGGGTGATATTTTTTCTCCCCGCAGCACTATGCGTTTTACATCCCACAATCTCCTTTGCATCTTGAACAGCAATGATTGTGTCTGGACTGGCAGAGCAATGAACAATACACCTCGTGGGACAAGTATTCTATGTATCTCGCTCAAGAACTGGTTTATATTCGGAATATGCTCGAGAACGTCAAACATGCACACCATTTCGAAATAGCCAGTCGGATATTTTGCACTTATCAGATCACCGGCATGCACATCGAGCGCATATTGGTTGCTAGCATGACTGGCAGCGGAACTAGATATCTCGCACCCTTGGACATTCCACCCAACCTGTCTTGCTGCCACCAGAAAATTACCACCTGCACACCCAATTTCTAACAATCGTTTATTCCCTCGCGGTATAATGCCTTCATATTGAATCATCGAAGCGAAATCGCAGATTCGTATTGATTCACGCTCCTGATTAAAATATGTACCTGCCGCTGTCGATCCGGAGAACAATCCTTCGTTAAAATATGATATCCCATACAACTCATTCTGTAATTGCTGCGAAAGCCTAGGGTTTTGGAAATAGAACCCGCATCCACAACATTTCACCAACCGCACTGCAGGATACCTGTTGTCTCTCCAGAATTCCAATGGGATGCTAAACCCCGATTCGCAGATTGGGCAATTGATTTTTTCAAGATCGTTCATGGATAATTTCAGTTATGCGTATCGACTTACCTGAAGCAACAACGACCCCCACCAGGAACCAGACTATCGGTGCAATGATCACTAGATATTCGACAATTCCCTCCCCGATAATAGTTATGAACACGATAGTGGCGGTTACAGTGGCGATTGCGCGTATCGCGACACTGCCCGTCGCGCTGGCGATGTTGAGCATTTCCCGCATCAACGTCGACAGCAGAAACAGGTATGCCGCGAAGCCGATGATCCCCATGTCGATCAGGACATCGCCGTAGCCCTGCTCGGTCGTGATCAGCGATGCCGCCTTGCTGCCGATCAGGTGGCGGAACCCCCCCGCGGCCACCGATCCCATCCCGGCGCCGAAGGGATCGTGCTGGACGATGTAGAGCCAGCCCCGGAAGAATCCCCCCATTTTCGCGCTGGTGTAACTTTGCTCCGGCGACACCATCAGATCGATGCGTTCCTTGAACACCTCGGGACCGAGCAGGTACGAGACCAGCACGATGATGATCAGCAGCGCCCACAACCGGCGGTCGCGCATCGAGCCGAGAAAAAGGACGCCGAGGATGATCGACAGCCACGATATCCGCAGCAGCGTGTACCCCACCGCCAGCAGGGTGACGGCCATGGCCGCGGCCAATGCCGGCCGGTATTTCCGATCGAGCGAGGTCCACAGCGCGATGATCAGGAAGACATTGACGACGCCATAGGGCCCGACGTTGGTCCAGTGCAGGCGCAGCGCCCCGGAGGCGATCGGCGGATTGACGACCCGGTCGGCACCGAGGATCACCGGGAACAGGTCGTAGCTGCCGTAATACTGCAGGAACCCCCACAGCATCCGCAGGGTGCAGGTCGCCACCAGCACGGCCAGCATCCGCTTCAGCCAGGGTTCGTCCAGGTCGAACGATGCGGCGAAGAAGTACACCGGCAGGAACATGAAGTACCATTTCCACCCGACCGCCGCCACCAGCGGCCCGCTGGACTTGACCGTGGCCATCGCCGCGGCCAGCAGGAGCAGGGCTATCGCCGTATTGATCCTGCTGCGCTCCACGATCGGGCTGACCGACACGATCCGCTTCACCACCCAGATGCCGCCGAACGCGAACAGCAGCAGTTCCTTGGCCCCCCCCACCAGGGACTGCGGGAAGTATGCCAGCACGACGTCATGGAACGGCATGTACCCGACCAGCAGGGCCAGCCCCAGGCGCTCCTCCCTGAAGAAGACGATGAACAGCAGGAAGGCGAGCAGCAGACCGACGACGTACACCCGGTGGTTGAGGAACAGCCAGCCGACCATCAAACCCAGCACCAGCAGGCCGAAGGCGACCAGCACCCGCCGCAGGGCGGTCTCGTTACCGGACGACCAGTTGCCGATAGAAGGCATGTGACCTCTCCGCCACCGCGTCCCAGCTGAATCGCTGCCGGGCGCGGGCCCGGCCGTTGGCGATCATCGACCGGCGCAGCGCGGCGCCGGCCATCACCTTGTCGATGGCCGCGGCCAACGCGGCAGGGTCCCCCTCCGGCACCACCAGCCCGGCGTCGCCGACGATGTTCGGGATCTCGCCTGACGTCGAGCCGATCACCGGCACCCCGCACACCATCGCCTCCACCAGCACCAGGCCGAACTGCTCCTTCAACTTGGGCATGGTGACCGACGGAAGCACGAACAGGTCCATGGCGGACATGTAGGCATGGACCAACCGGTGCTCCGGCAACGCTCCGGTGAAGAGCACGCGGCCGTCAATGCCGAGTTCCCCGGCACGGCGCATCAATCCGGCTCGCGCCGGCCCCTCGCCCACGATCAGCAGCAGGTGCGGCCGGGTCAGGCGGGCCGATGCCTCGAGCAGATGGCGCAGTCCCTTCTGCTCGGTCAATCTGCCGGCGTACCCGATCGTGAAGCGATCCAGGCCCAACCGGGCCCGCAGCCTGGCCCGGTCGGCTGGTACCGCGGGCCGGATCGCGGGATCGTATCCCTGCCCCGCGACCGCCGTCGGCCCCCGGTACCCCTTGGCTCGCAGCACGTCGATGCCGTCATGGTTGCCTGTCAGGATGCCATCCGCGCCGCGCAGCACGGCCCGCTCGATGGCGGAAACCGGCCAGGGGAACTGCAGGTCCAGGTTCTGCCAGGCCATCAGCGCGTACTTCGCCCCCACCGCCCGGGCCAGCATCAGGCCTTGCAGCGCCGTCAGGCTGTACGGCTCGACCTCGAACTGCACCAGGTCCGGCTGGAAGTCACGGAGATGCCGGTAGATCACCGGGTGGTAAAGATAGCTGATGTTCTTGACGTTGGGCGTGACCGGCACCGCGTGGACAGCAAACCGGCCGGCGTTCCCCAGGTACGTCCGGTAGCCCTGTCCCATGTGGAGGGCCGGCCAGTATGCCGGTGCGATCAGTTGCAGCTCGAGATCGGGGTACGCCGACAGCGCGACCAGCTTCTCCTGGTTGGTCGCGATCACCGCCGCGTGGCTGACGATGCTGATCCTCATGCCCCGCCCCGGTACACCCGCTCGGTCGACTCGGCGACGCTGTCCCAGGAATACCGTGCCCGCAGATCGGCAGTGCCCTTCCGCAGTGCCGCGCGCAGGCAGATCGACCCGGCCAGCGCGGCGATCGCAGCGGCCATCGCCGCCGGATCACCGGGCGGCACCAGCAGGGCATTGGCGCCCGCCCGGACCGTATCGGGCTGGTCGGGACCGGTGGTCGTGATCACCGGCAACCCGAACGCAGTGACCGTGGCGAAGCTACTGCGGGCATCGCTGACGCCTCCGCCATAGACCTGGATCGCCGCATCGGCGGCCGTCAGGTATTCGCGGGCCACCTCTTCCCGCAGGTATCCGGTCAGATGTACGATCCGTTCCAGGCCCATCTCCCGGAGCTGTCGCGCTACCCAGTCGCGGGTGATGGTCCCGGCGCCGCGGCCGCCGCCGCCGACCAGGAATAGCTTCGCATCGTCCCGTCCGCCGCAGGCGCTCCTGAACCCCTCGAGCAGCGAGCGATAGTCATGGTCAGGATGGATCACCCCGAACGTGACGAACATCATGTCGTGCGGGCCTACGCCGATCTTCCTGCGGAAGGTGGAGCGCCGCGTCACGTCGCGCCGGCCGGGCAGGATACCGGGACCGACCGGCACCACGTCCACAGGCTTGTCGCTGCCGACCAGTCGAGCGATCTGGCCGGCCTGCCCGTTGGTGGTCGTGATGACCGCGTCGCTCCCCCCGACCAGCAGGCCGAACAGCCGGTCCCGCCAGCTTCCCGCCTTCGGGAACCAGTACGGCCCCTTGGGCGTGTGCACCGTTGTCACCATCCGGGCGCGCGGCAGTGCCGTCCGGCACGCGACCGGCAGTAGGCAGATGGACGCTTTCTCGTCGTACGCGATGGTGCCGTATTGGAGGTGGACGACGTCCGGGCCGAACGACCGCAAACGGGAGAGCAACGTCACCAAGCCCAGTGGGCCCCATTGCGCGGCTACGCCCAGCACCGGCAAACCATCCCCGGTGAGGATACGGGGATCGCGCCGCGTCAACACGGCGATCTCGCGACCGCGCGCCCGGATGGCGGACGCCAGGTTGCGGGTATAGTCGCCGACCCCGCAGTCCATGCCGGGATAGCTTCCACTGATCATCGCGATCCTCATCCCGACACCTCCCGATGCAGCAACCGCAGACGGAACCGCCACAGAGGCTCACCGTGGGTGATAGTCATCCTGGGAAGATCGAAGCGGTCGGCGTTTCCGGTTCGCGACACGCCGAACCCCAGCTGGTATCCCTCCCGCTCCACCAACCGCCGGACCGCCGGCGAGCTGAAGCCGTAGGGATAGGCGATGCTCGGCACCGGCGGCGCCAGCTTGGCCGACAAGGCCTGCTTCGCGGTCCGGACATCGAGCGCCGCCTGCTCCGGGGACAGCTCTCGCAGATCGACATGCCGGTGCCCGTGGCTCCCGAATTCCGCGCCTTGGGACGCCATGTCGGCCGCCTGGTCCCAGTTGATCATCGGCAACGATAGATGCGAGTTGAAATCAGATGCCCTGCCGATCCAGGCCGTGGAGAGAAAGAAGACAGCGCTGAAGCCGTGCTCCTGCAGCGCCGGCCAGGCGGTATCGCAGTTGTCGCGGTACCCGTCATCGAAGGTTATTAACAGCTCCCGCCGGCTGAACACCGCGCCCCGGTCCAGCCTGTCCCGCAGTTGCGGCAGTCCGATCGTCCGGTATCCCAGCCGGCGCAATAGGTCCAACTGCCCCACGAATTGCGCCAGCGGGATACGGGTGGGCTCCCCGCAGTCGCTGCCGTCGGCGGCGACGCTGTGGTACAGCAGGATCACCGGGAGCTTCATGCCGCCGGCCCCTGGAGGGCCTTCCGGTACACCGCGCAGTACTGCTCGGCGATCCTGTCCCACGTGTGCCGCTCCGCGGCCAATCGGGCCGCGGCACCGATCGCACGCCGTTCGTCGCTGTCCCGGGACAATCGGAGCAGCAGGCCGGCGATCGCCTCCGCGTTCCGCGGGACCAGGAACCCGTCACGCCCATTGTCGATGACGTCCTCCGAGCCGCCGGCCGCCGTGGCCAGCACCGGGAGCCCGGCCGACATCGCCTCCAGCACAGTCAGCGGCATGCCGTCGTAGTAGGAACAGTTCAGGAAACCGTCGGCCGCGAAGTAGAGCTGGGTCATCTCCTCGTCGCTCAAGATACCAGTCCCGTTTACGCCATCCGGCCAGACCCGCCGCTCGGCCGTGACCACCAGCAGCCGGCTGCGCTGGAACCGAGCGTGAAACCTCAGAAAGGCGCGCTCAGCGAGGCGATAGTTCTTGATGCTGTCCTCGGTGCGGCCAACGAACAGCCAGTGGGTCACACCGGGATCAATTCCCAACTGCCGCCGCAGGCGATCGATGACCGCCTGGTCGGGAACGGCGGACGGGCACCCGTTGGGTACGATCGTGATCCGCTCTGCGGCGACGCCATACCAGCGGCGGGCGCCGTCGCGGGCGAACCGGCTGACGGCGGTTACCTGTGCCGCCCGGCGGCCGCTGGCGTACTCCCTGGCGATGCCGGCCCGGAACCAGCCGGCGCGCAGGTTGCCGAAGGCCGGCAGGTATGACAGCCCGAGGCCCACGATCGTCCCAAAGTACGTGTGGACTGTGCCCAGCGTTCTCCGTCTGAACAGCCCGGGCAAACCGAAGGACCCGAAGGTGTGGATTACATCGTGTCGGCCGGGGTCGAGGTCCCCCACTGGGACGAACCGCACGGCGCCGCACGGCCTTCCGGCAGTGCCGCTGACTTCCACGTCATGACCCAGGCCCGACAGCGCCTTCGCCAGGAAAGACACCAACCGGGGGATGCCACTGACCTCATTCAGGTCGAGGGTGACCGCCAGGACGATCCTCATCTATGGCCTGACCCGGTGGTGCCGCATGTCATCAACAGCCCTCTGGTAATCATCGAGGTGGCCGATGTCCATCCAGTATCCCTTGATCTGGAATTTGATAACCCGCCGCCCCGCGGCGATCGCCGCGGTGATCAGCTGCGGCATGTCGTACCTCCCGCGGGCCGGAATCAGCCCAATCACGCCAGGGTGGACGATGTACACCCCTGCGCTGATCAGCGAACGCAGTCGCGGTTTTTCGGTGATGGCGACGATGTCGTCGCCGCGGCACTCAAGCACGCCGTAGGGGATCTCGGTCTCGAGCGCCCTCACCCCCACCGTGATCTGCGCATCGCCGCTGTGGTGGGCCCGGTGCATCACCCGGAAATCGAGCTCCGTCAGCACATCCCCGTTCATCAGCAGGAAATCGCCGCGTAGCCGGTGCCGCAGACGGCGCAGTATCCCCGCGGTCCCCAGCGGGGCGGTCTCCCGGGTGTAATTGATGCGGACACCCCATTTCCTGCCGTCACCGAAGTACGTTTCGATCAGCTCGGAACGGTATCCGGTGGCGATCAGGACGTCACGGATGCCGGCGCGCCGCAGGCGCCGCAGAATCAGTTCCAGGATTGGCGTCTCGCCGATTGGCAGCAGCGGTTTTGGGATGGCGTAGGTCAGCGGACGCAGGCGCGTCCCCATGCCGCCCGCCATGATCACGGCCTGCATGCGGGCATCCTCACAGGTTGTACTCGTCAATGCGGTACTGGTCGACGTGCTCCTGGATCCAGTCCACCGTCAGTTTCAGCCCCTGGTCGAATCCGTAGCGCGGCTTCCATCCCAGCAACCGGGCGGCCTTGCGGTTGTCCGCCAGCAGCCGCATCACTTCGCTCTTACGGGGACGCACCCGCTGCCGGTCGGCGACGATCCGTGCCTTCCCCCCGGCTAGCCGGATAATCCGCCGCGCCGTGTCTTCGACGGTGTGTGCCTGTCCCGTCCCCAGGTTGATCACCTCTCCGTGCACCGAGTCCGGGGCTTCGGCTGCCGCAATGAACCCGGCCGACGTATCCTTGACATAGGTGAAGTCCCGCTTGGGGGTCAGGCTGCCCAGCCGGACCGTATCGCGGGTGAGGGCCTGCATGGCAATGGTCGGTATCACCGCCCGGGCCGACTGCCGCGGACCGTAAGTGTTGAACGGGCGGACTGTCACCACCGGCAGGTCGAAGGATGCGAAGAAGCTATCCGCCAGCTTGTCGGCCCCGATCTTGGAGGCCGAATAGGGCGACTGCGCCTTGAGGGGGTGCGCCTCATCGATCGGCACGTACTCGCCGGTGCCGTAGACCTCGCTGGTCGACGTGTGGATCAGCCGCCGCACGCCGATATCGCGGGCGGCCATCAGCACGTTGAGGGTCCCCATCACGTTGACCTCGGCAGTCTCCGCCGGGTGACGATAGGAATAGGGGATGGCGATCAGCGCCCCCAGGTGGAACACGTAGCGGCAGCCGGCCATCGCCGCCTTGACCGCGTGAAAATCCCGCAGGTCGCCGCGGTAGATGTCGACCGTCCCCAGCAGCTCCGGCGGCAGGTAGCGCAGGCTGCCGATGGCGCCGCCGCCGGTGTAGCGCACGAAGGCCCGCACCCGGGCGCCCCGCGCCGCCAGGTCCTCGCAGAGGTGGCTGCCGATGAACCCGGCCGCGCCTGTCACCAGCACCGTTTTGTTCTTCCAGCTCATTGCTGCCTCGTTCTGATGGTGTTCGACCGCAGTGCCGCTAGGCGCGATACCGCTGCCGCCAGTAATTGAGGATGTCCGCTAGCGTTTGCCCCATCTCGATCTCCTTCTTCCAGCCGGTCAGCGCGTGGAACTTGGCCGTCGACCCGACGCTGACCGGCACGTCGCCGGATTGTAGCCGGTCGGGATCGGCCTCGACCGCGATCCGCCGGTCGCTCATCGCCAGTAAGCGATCCAGCACGAACTGCCCCGAGTAGCCCTGCCCCCCGGCGATGTTGTAGATGCCGCCCTTGATCCCCCGCTCTGCCGCAGCCAGGTAGCCCCGCACCACGTCGCGCACGTCGATGATGTCGCGCACCGACCCCAGGTTGCCGACCCTGATCACCGGCGGTTGCGAACCGTTCTCGATCAATGCGATCTGCGAGGCGAAGGCCGAAGCCATCGACACCGGCTTGCTCTGCCCCGGCCCGATGTGGTTGAACGGCCGCAGCCGCACGATGTCCATGTCGTGCAGCAGGTGGTACATCTGGGCGGTGTAGTCCTGGCTGACCTTCGAGAGGCCGTACACGGTCAGCGGCTTGAGCGGCGCGGTCTCGGCGATCGGCACCTCGTCGGGCCGCACCAGGCCGTACTCGGCGCTGGAACAGATGACGATGAACCGGCTGCCGGGGAAACGATGTCGGCCGGCCTCCAGCAGATTGATGGTCCCGAGGACGTTGGTCCTGAAGAAATCCTCGGCGCTCTGGTGCGGCAGGGCGACGGTCAACCCGGCCAGGTGAAAGACGTCGTCGAACGACCTTCCCCGCAGGACCTCATCGACTTGGCACCGTTCGCAGATGTCGCAGACCAGCGTCTCCGTCGCGCTGCCGGGATCGGCCGCGGCGTCGAGGCCGGTGACGGCCCAGCCCCGCGCCGCCAGCAGTTCGGCCAGGTGCCGCCCAGCGAACCCGCTGCTGCCGGTGATCAGGGCCTTCTTCACGTCATCCCCTCCATCCCGCCGCCCGGTGCGTGAAACCGGCCCAGAGGCCCAGCGACCCCGAGAGCGCCAGCTGCCAATCCCTCTCTCCCTTCGCCCATCCGATCGCCTCACGAAGCCGCGCCGCAGTGAACGGCATAAAGTGTTTTTTCTCGATATGCTTGTCCGCCAACAGCACGTAATTGTGAAACCTGGCGCGTATCATGGCATTCATGCTGGCCCGGTTCCCACCGAGAGGAGTCATCCGGTGATCAGCGGAAGCCCGAGGGTCGAACAGTATCGTCAATCCCAGCTCTCCAATCGTCAGGGCCAGGTCGGTTTCCTCGAACATCCCGCTGGCCGTGAACCGCGGGTCAAAGCCGCCGGTCCGCAGGAAAGCCTCTCGGCGGAATGACCAATTGCATCCGTAAACGTGATCGACCGATGTTTGGAACTCCGTGTTGAAATTGGTCGTCATGGTCCCCGTGCGACGGTCGAAGGTGCCGACCGGATCGTCCGGTCCGACCGGGACGTCATACTGCGTCGTCACCCGGCCGGCCACCGCTCCGACGCCCGGGTCCGCATAATGGCCGAGGTGCGCCCCGACCAGTTCCGGGCAGGCGATGATGTCATCGTCGATCGACAGGATTATCTCCCCAGCCGCCTGCGCCGCGCCGAAGTTGCGGGCCCGGGGCGAGCCGCACCTGGGTATGTGATGATACTGGACTCTGGGCCAGGCGGCTGCGCTTCGTGACAGCTGGTCCCCGATCGGCCGATCGCTCTGGTCGACGACCACGATCTCGAACCGCCGGCAGGTTTGCGCCAGCAGGGACCCCAATGCTGCGCCTGCGGTGCCGGGCCTGTTCAGCGTCGGCATCACGACCGAGAGAGTCGGTAAGGGGCGCTGGCGCACGATCATCGCACTGCCCGGGCGGTGAAGATGTACTGCGATGCGAACACCCCCGGGTATCTCCGGCGCCATCTGGGGAACAGCGGCAGCCACGCCAATCTGCTGCCGGAGACCTCGGGGAACACCGGTTCCGCCAGCGTGACCGTGAATCCCGCCCGTTCCAGTAGCGCCCGGCCGGAATCCATGGTGAAGAACCGCAGATGGTTGCGGTCAAGGATCCCCCAGTCGGTGTAGTCCCACCTGCCCCGGAAGAACAGGTCGCGCCGCACCTCCCAATAGGCGACGTTGGGCAGCGACACGATCAGCGTCCCCGCGTCCGTCAGCGCCCGCCGGATCCTGTCCAGGACGATCTCCGGCTGCCGCAGGTGTTCCAGCACGTCGGCCGCGACCACCGCGTCGAACGTCCGCGGCAGCTTGTCCCAGACGCCGGCGTCCTCGGCGTCGCCCTCCAGCACCAGGTCGTACCGCTCACCGGCCTCGCGCGCCAGGCGGGCGTCGAGTTCGATGCCGGCGAGGTAGCGGACGCCATGGCGTCGCCGCAGATGCTCGCCGATGTACCCGTTGGCGCACCCGACATCCAGCACCGCGGCGGCGCCGTCCGCCAGCTCGGCGATCCGCAGGCGGGAGCCGGCGGCGCGGTCGTCCATCGTGCCCCGGTAATCCGTCGTCGCGGCGGCCATCATCGCTCCCCGATCGTCCGCAGCAGCGAGCTGTCCTCGTAGGTCCGGATGCCCCACAGGCGGAAGTAGGCGCGGAACCACCCGTTGACGGCGTCGCCGACCGCACCCTTGCGGTTGACCAGCCGGCTGGTCATCAGGGCGTACATCTGCCGGTGCGGGATGACGCGCTCCGCCTGCAGGCGCCGCCGCTGGCGGACGATCCACGGCAGGTTGCCGATCAGCCAGCCGTAGGCGTAAAAATGGTTGACCCATTCTGGCCGCCGGAACACGGCCAATCGAACCAGCGCCTTGATTGTGTTCCATGCCTCCAGTGCGATTGCCAGAGGCAAGGTGGCCGTCAACCCGCGCCAGGAATGGAACAACACGATGTTAAGCAGGCGGTTCTTGGAACTGTGCAGGATCACCAGCGGGAACAGCTTACCCGCCGTCACGCCGCCCTTGTGCTGCACCACCGAGCTCCGCACCAGTACGGTCTTGTACCCCATCAGCAGGGCGCGGCGGCAGAGGTAGGTGTCCTCGAAGTACGCGAAGTACTCGTCCAGGAACGGCAGGCCCAGCAGGTCGCGGCGAAAGATCAGGCCGCAGCCCGAGACGGCGAGCACCTTGGCGCCGCCGGGATCTCTGTAGACGTTGTCGATGGTCATCCCCAGCATGTTGGGGGCGCCGGCCGTCCGCTGCCGGCCGACATCGATGTTCTCGTTGTAGACCATCGAGCCCGCCACGGCCGTGCTGGGGTTTCGTACCAGCTCGTCCACCAGCTCGCCCAGCCAGTCCCCGGGCACGGTGGTATCGTTGTTGAGCAGGGCCACCAGCTGCCCGGCGCAGTGGCGCACGCCCAGGTTGTTGCCGCCGGCGAAGCCCAGGTTCCGTTCGCTGCGGACCAGTCGCACCTCCGGGAACTCCAGCGCCAGCAGTTCGGCCGTCCCGTCGGTCGATCCGTTGTCCACGACGACGGTCTCGAAGTTGCCGTACCGCTGCTTGCGCAGCGACGGCAGGCAGTCGCGCAGCAGGTGGGCCCCGTTGTAGGAGACGATCACCACCGACACCAGCGGGTGCGGTTCGCGGGCGATCCGAGCCTCCCGCCCGGCGATGCCGGTCCAGCGGGCGATCTCGGCGTGCCAGCGATCGACTATCCTGTTCCAACTGTAGCGCTCCCGGCAGAACTCGCGGGCGTTTTCCGCCAGGGCCGCCGCGGCCGCGTCGTCGCCGGCCAGCCGGACCACGGCATCGGCGTAGGACTGGGCATCGTCCGCCACGACCAGCTCGCGCCCCGGGGTGGCCAGGATCCCTTCGTTGGCGATCGAGGTCGCCACCACCGGCAGGCCGTGGGCCATCGCCGCCAGCACCTTGATTTTTATACCGCTGCCGCTCAGCATCGGGCAGATCATCAGGCGCGCCCGGTCGAGGAAGGGCTCGATCGACGGCACGTACCCCGTGACGGTGATCGCGGGATCGGCCGCCGCGGCTGAAAGCAGCTCCGGGGCGGGATCGAGCCCGACGATCGTCAGCCGGGCCTGCGGCACCCCGGCCTTGACCCGCGGCCAGCAGTTGTCGATGAACCAGCGGACGCCCTCGACGTTGGGCAGGTGCGCCATGTGGCCGACGAAGAGGATCTCCGCCCCCGGCCGCGGCGCCGCCGCACCGGTGCCGCCGCCGATGTCGATCGGGCTGCCGAGCGGGACCACCGCGATCCTGGCGTCGCCGCGGCTGATGTGGTCGCGGTCCCTGGGCGACACCACCATGGCGCCGTCGTAGAGCCGCAGCAGCCGGCGCTCGTGGCGCCCCGTCTTGTAGGCCTCCCAGCGCTTCAGCCACCGCGCCACGCCCCGGGCGGCGGCGGCCTCGCGGCCGATCGCCAGCGAGAAGGCGTCGATCAGGTCGATCACCTTCCAGGTCTCGTTGAACCGCTCGAAGTACGGGGCCATGATGATCTGCGACACGTAGACCAGGTCGAACTCCTCGCGCTCGGTGATGGCCTCCAGTTTGCGCCGGGTGCGGTCGTCGATGTTCAGGTACGAGGCGTAGTCTAGCTGCGAGAAGAAGCGCGGGCCGACCTGCTGCAGCCATGACAGCTCGGGCGTGTCGCTCACCACCTGGGTCACCACCTGCCGGCACAGCGGCCGCAGGTTCGCGGCCAGGGCGTCGTCCTCCGCCTTCTCGATGTTGGAGAACAGGTGGATCTCGTGCCGGGCCGACAGCCGCCGGATCAGCTCGAAGTTGCGCAGCCGGTCGCCGCCGTTGTAGGGCGGCCAGGGCAGGCGGGGCGTGACGAACAGGATCTTCACTACTTGCGGCCCACGATGTAGACGGCGCCGGCGGCATGCTCGAACTGGTCGAGGGATCGCCCAATGAACAGGCGGCGAACGCGACGTACCAGTGCATCGACCGGCGATTGCCGGCCCCGGGTATCGGGATCCTCTCCCGCTGCGATGACGTCGAAACCTGACCGTTCCATCATCTTGCGCAGCAAGGCCAATGGAAAGGGCCGGACATGGGTCGTATCCAGCCAGAAGGCCTCGGTCATCACCTGCCGGGCGATGCAGTTCGGCGTGATCAACACCAGCGCACCCCCGGGTTTGAGCGCAGCGTGCGACAACGCGATCAATTGTTCCGCCTCGCCGGGGCACATGTGCTCTATCACGTGGCTGGCGAAAATGCCGTCGAATACGCCGGACTTGCCAGCAAGATACTGCAGGGCGTTCGCGCAGGCTACATCGCATCCGACCCGCGTACCCGCGCGTCCGGCATGGTCCGGATCGAGGTCCAAGCCGTATGGCTGGAACCCGTGCGACTGCAGCAGTTCCAGGAACAATCCCAGCCCGCAGCCGAGGTCCAGCACCGCGCCGCCCGGGGCGAAGAATCGCAGGTACTTCTCCTGGATCCGGCGCAGCGCCGCCTCCGGTGTGCCGAAGGCCTCGATGTTGTCAAACCGGTCTGAGCGTGGCATCATTTTGACCGTGCATGAACGTTCGCAACAACCTCGTCTCGTCCGCCGACAGCGGGCGCAGTACCCAAAGGATCGAGAAATACGTCCCGATGCCGGCCGGGATCGTCCACCAGAAACCGGCGAAGCGCATCACCGGATACATGACCGCCGCCATGACCAGACAGGCCAGGGCCGGCTTAACCAGACAGGAAACGGGATCAAACACCGCATAGATGCTGTCCTTCAGCCAGCGCCGATACTGGAACCAGCAGAAGTAATGGGTGGCGACCATCGTGGCTGCAGCGCCGAGCGCGCCCCACACGGTGATCAGAACGAGATTCCCGATCGCGTTGAAAAGCGTGTTAAACGCGGCGATCTTCGCCACGGCCGTTTCCTGGTTGCGCGCCGTGGAAATGGCCCCCATGGCGCTGGTGACGAAAATTGCCGGTAACGCCCAACACAGGATCCGGAACACGCCGGCTGATGACTGGTACTCCGCTCCGTACAGCTTTGCGATCACGTCCGTGGCCATCAACGACCCACCGACCGCCAGTGGCAGACCGATGATCAGCATCCCCTTGATGAGACTGGCCGCCGCCCGTGCGCTCGCTATTTCCGATCCCTGTCCGTATAACACTGAAAACCTTGGGTAGACGGCGCCGGCCACCGCGCCCGGGAGAAAGATCAATCCCATCACCAGCGCCAGCGCCGCGTTGTAGATGCCGACCGCCGCCGCCCCTTTGATCTTGTACAGCAGCACCGAGTCGATCCGCACGTAGAACACCATCATCAGGTTGGCCACGGCGAACGGAAAGCCCGCCGCGATGACGCGCTGCCAGCGCCCCCGCATCCCGCCCAGCCGGGCGGCCATCTGCCGCCGGTAGCGGGCCGCGGCCGCGGCCGCGAACATGACGGCGCGGGCGACCAGCGCGACGACGCCGTACCAGATGAAGAACAGCCGCAGGTCCGCGCCCCCGCGCAGCGCCACCGCGCCCACCGCCACGCCCAGCAGGTTGCCCGCCGTCTGCAGCAGGCTCTGGAACCCCATCTCCTCGAACGCGGCGAACAGCATGAAGAACCCGTTGGACAGGTTGGCGATGCCCTGCCCCACCAGCCCCCACACCAGCAGCTCGGCCACCAGCGGGTCCCTGATGAACACCGGCGCCAGCGCGGCGGTCAGCGCCACCTCGGCCGCCAGGATCAGCAGCTTGAGCGCGGTGATGTCCAGCACGTACTGGCCGGCCAGCCCGCGGGCCCGCGCCACTTCGCGCACCAGGATGTTGCTGAAGCCCAGGTCCAGCGGGATCGACAGGAAGGTCAGCGCCGCCAGCACGAAGCTGTAGCGGCCGAAGTCCGCCTGGCCCAGCGTCCGCGCCACGTAGGCGAAGAAGAACAGGAAGATCACCTTCTCGGCCAGGCTGGCCAGGGTCAGGAACAGCGTGTTCCTGATGATCAGCCGGCCGCTCACCGCGCTGCCCCGCCCCGGGGCCAGACCTTCTGCCGCGCCAGGATGCGCTGGTCCGACCACGGCATGATCTCCGCCCGTTCCGTGACGATCGGCGCCTCGGGGATGGTGGACGTCACCATAACGATGCTGTCAGGCGCTTCGACGTTCCTGATCTGATAGGTCTCCGTATAGCCGAGTCCGCGCTTCCAGCCCGCGGTCCGGCGCAGCAGATACGACGGCCAATGCACGGCCTTGATGCACCTCGTCCCGTAATACAGTTCGTCGATAACGATCAGGTCCGGCACGGTGTCATGGACGGCCCATTCGGCCGTGACTGCAAGCGTGCCCTGGCCCTGCCGCAAAGCGTATTGAACGAGCTCCGGGCCGTTACCGGGCCGTACCGTTGGCGGACCGCCCCGCTTCAGCTTGTGTTCCCTGACATCGCCGGCCAGCCCCTGCGGGGCCTTGTCCAGCAGCAGCACCCCGTCGCGCAGGTCGCGGATCGACCATGACGCCTCGGCCAGCAGCCGGAACAAGGCCTCGCGTTCGCGCAACCGGGAGAAGTTGGGCAAGGGGAACCGCTCCAGCAGGTCGACGCACACCACGTCGACGCGCGCACTAGCCGCAGGATCGAAGCGGCCGGCATCCGGGCCGACGAATGTGATCCAGGGCGAGGGGAACATGTGGCAGTCGCGCCGGTGCGTCAGGTGCGGGCAGATCTCCGCCGAAGCGGACACCGGGACTGACGATGGGATGCGCGCGATCATGCTGTCGGTGATGGCGTCGTGCCGGGTGACCCGGTACTGGTGGAGCTGGCCGTGGTAGTACCAGTCGCGCGTTTTCCAGAACCGCAGCGCCAGCGGCGACCCGCCCCAGAAGAACGTGCAGGACACCGAGGCGGCGAGCACCCCGGCCGACATCCCGCGGCGGACCCGGGCAGGGGACAGCGCCGTGCGCCGGCCGAGGAACACCGACAGCCGTTCCCATCCGGCGATGGCCGCGTACGCCAGGAACGGGACCAGCACCGCATTGTGGTGGTTGTGCAGGTCGAACGTCCCCTGTCCAGTCATCAGACCGCCAAGGATCGGGATGAGCGGCAGCACCAGCCACCCGGAAAGCACCGGCAGCAATCCCATCGGCAGCAGCAACAGGGCGAGCGTGCCCAGGTTCTTGACCGACAGTACCCGGGCGATCATCGCCGGCACGTCTCCGTAGATCAGGCCGGCGTATTCCAGGTACAGCCCGTCGCGCATCCTGAAGTGGGGGATGATCCAGAACTGGGCGGCGGCGAACCAGAGGATCCCGGCGATCAGGACCGCGACGCCCTGTTTGCGCTGCCCGGTCAGGACCATCGCCAGGCCCAGCCCGGCCGCGGCCAGCGAGACGTACTCCTTGCAGGCCAGCGCCAGCAGCAGGAACACCGCGAACAGCCACCATCGCCTGCGCTCCAGGAAGAGCAGCGCCCACAACAGGAAACCGGCCGCCAGGGTGTCGCCGTGGAACTCGAACAGGTTCGCGAACTGCAGCGCCGGATGCAGCAGATAGGCGCACAGCAGGGCGATCCCGGCGCCGCCGGAGCCCAGCCGGCGCCGCGCCATCAGGTACAACGGGATCCCGCCTGACGCGATCACCGCCGTCTGCAGGACCAGCAGCATCCTGGCGTCATCCCAGATCCGGTACAGCGGCGCGATCAGGAAATACACCGGCTCGAAATGGATGCCCAGCCGGCTGACGCGCTGGCCGGTCTCGTAGAAGGTGAACTCCAGCGGCCGGCCGTCCAGCACCCCCCGGATCGCCTGGTCCATGTGACCCAGGTCGACCATCCCCATGTTGTAGGCTGCGTACGAGCAAAGCGGCAGCACGGTGAACACGGCCCCATACCCCGCGATCAGCGCCCCGGCTACCCACGGCCAGCGTTTCGCCGCCTGCGGGTCGCCCGGTCCGGCGCGGCGCGAGGCGAGCAGGAACGCAGCGACGGCCGCTCCCGCGGCCAGCGACACGCCCAGCAGATTGTCAATGAGCTCGTGGCCCATTGCGGCTCTTCTTCATGGCGGTCACCATCAGACCGCCGGCTTGCCGGTCGTCCGGCAACAGGCGGTCCAGCTGTGCCAGCGCGAACAATAGCGGGAACGAGGTCACGACCAGCGCCGGCCAGCGCAGCAGCATCCGGTTGGCACGCCACGCCAGGCGCCCCGGCCCCTTGAAGTACTGCCGGTGCCGAACCACATCGAGCCCGGCCGCGGCCAGCAGCTGGCGCAACGCCTCCGGCGTGTACCCGTCGCGCTTGTGGTCGAAATCGGCGGCCACCGAGGACGAGAACCGGCTCGCGGCTGGGACCGTGATCAACAGGCGCCCGGTATCGCTCATCGCCCCGGCCATGGCCGTCACCGCGGCCCGGTCGTCATCGATGTGCTCGAGCACGTCGGAACAGACGATGAGATCATACCCCTTCCCGGGGATGGCCTCGGTCAGGTCTGCCCGCAGCAAGGTGTGCGACGCGGCTAGCACAGATAGCAGCGCGCCGGCCTGCTCAAGTTTGCCCTGCTGCAGGTCGATCCCCACCAGGTCCGCGCCGGGGAAGATCCGCGCCAGTTCCGCCAGATACAACCCCGGCCCGCAACCAGCGTCAAGGATCCGGCGCGGCGGTGGATCGCACTCCCGCGCCGCCGCCATCACCAGGGCCGCGCGGACCCGCATCCCGACGTGGGGCACGCCCATCAGCCGCAGCGCCAGACGCGCTGGCCATGAGTCGATCACCACCGTCCGGCCATCGGCCGTCGACAGGGCGGCGCGGGAAAGCTTCGCCAGCACCGATCCAAACGGCATCAGCGCGCTCCCCGCCGGCGGATCGCCGACACGGCGGCGCCGGCCAGCTCGCAGGCCATCCACATGACACGGGAGACCAGTGAAATCGACAACCCGGTCGCCACCGGAACGACCGGTGCCAGCAGAACAACCAGGGCGCCCTCGCGGACACCCAACCCGCCGGGGACCACGAAACTGATCAATCCCAACAGCCACGAGAAAACGAACGCCGGCATCGCCGCTGCCGCGGCGCTCCAGGTCAGACCGGTCATCCCTTTCACCAACAGCATTCCGGACAGTCCGTACACGGCCCATGCCGAAACGTACATCGCTGCCAGCGCCAGGATGCGCTCGAACGAGAGATCGATCGCGACCGGGTCCCGCCGCAGCAGCCGCAGCGCCCTGTTTAACGCCCGGGTCATCAGCTTCGGATGCAGCGCGGGCACCGTCAACGCGGCCAGCAGCGGCAGCCACAGCGCCAGGGAGCCGTGGACCAGCCGGCGGGCGAACAGCAGCTCCATCGCCGCCGTCGCCGCCAGGTTGGTGATGACCAGCAGGACCAACTCGACGTACGTCGCCGCCAGGGCGATCGCGCCCCGCATGCCCCGGCGCTGCGACAGGAAGATCCGCCCGATGATGGTCATCACCCGGCCCGGCACGTACTTCCCCAGTTGCGAAACGAACCAGATCTCGAAGGTGTCCCGGCGATCCGCCCGTTCGCCCATCGACCGCACGGTGCGATGCCAGGCGTCCCACAGCAACATGAAATAGAGTCCCAGTGCGGCCAGCGCCGCCAGACACAGCGGCCAGTCCACGGTCGCGAGCATGCCGGAGAGGGCGGACCGTTGCCGCGCGACCAGCACCGCCATCGCGGCCAGCGCTGCCAGGAAGAACGCCGCCGTCCACAGCGCGGCGCGGTTGAATGACCTTACTTCCATTTTTCCGCCAGCACGATCGTCCAGGGGAACGAGCCCGCCGTCCGGATGATCGTGGCCTGGCGCGACACGAACGAGCGGAATGCCGACGCGCTCCAGCGCTGGACATGTTCCGGATGGTTGCCGAGCCGCGACAGATATTTCCCGCGACCCAGGTTCGCCATCCGGAACCACGGCTCGTGCGGTACCGACAGCAGCAGGTACCGCCCCGTCACCCGCACCAACTCCCGCAGCCCGTCCTCCGGGCGGTCCAGGTGCTCCAGCACCTCGCTGGCCACCACCAGGTCGTACGAGCCGTCGGGTTCGGCGAGGGCGTATATGTCCCCGGTGGCGAGCGTGACGCCGGGCAGCAACCGCCGGGCATAGCCGATGGCCTCTTCATCGAGGTCCACGCCTTTCCACCGCCAACCGGGATGCCGGTCGCGCAGGTGCCGGATCAGGAAGCCCTCGCCGCAGCCGACCTCGATGACGCTCGCCACCTCGATGCCGTCGAGCAGCGCCGCCGCGGATCCCATGAACCGATCGATCAGCGCTCGTTGCACCGGATTGGCGGTTGTGTGCTTCCGCAGGTTAGTGCTTGCCATCGTCCGATCCCTCCGCGGTCTCCGCGATCGAATAATCCTGCTCCGGCCGCGTCCGGGCCGCGATCATCTCGCCCAGCAGCCCGATCGACACGAACTGGATGCCCAGGATCATCAGCAGCGTCCCCAGCAGCAGCAGCGGCCGCTGCCCGATGGCCTGATGCCCGACGAGCTTGACCAGGGTCAGGTATATGTTGATCAGCAGCCCGACCCCAAAGGCGACCGACCCCACAGTGCCGAAGAAATGGCCCGGGCGGCGGGCGTAGCGGGTGAGAAATACGACCGTTAGTAGATCGAGGTATCCCTTGACCAATCGGCCCCACCCGTATTTCGACCGGCCGGCAACCCGCGGGTGGTGCCGCACCGCTATCTCCGCGATGCGGTAGCCGCGTTGGTGGGCCAGCACCGGGATGTAACGATGGAGCTCACCGTAAATGCTCACCTCGCGCAGCACCGCCGGCCGGTAGGCCTTGAAACCGCAGTTGAAATCGTGCAGACGGACCCCGCTGATCAACGAGGTCACCTGGTTGAACAGTCTCGACGGGAGGGTCTTCGATAGTGGATCCTGTCGCGACTGCTTCCAGCCCGAGACCAGGTCGAATCCCTCTTGCAGCTTCTCGATGAACCGCGGGATCTCCGCCGGATCGTCCTGCAGGTCGCCGTCCATGGTGATGATGACGTCGCCCTCGGCCCGGGCAAAACCGGCCGTCAGTGCCGCGGCCTTGCCGAAATTGCGGCGGAACGATATCGCCGCCACCCGCTTGTCACGGCGGGCGAGCGCCTTGATGACCTCCCACGAGCCGTCGCTGCTGCCGTCGTCGACGAAGATGATCTCCCCCTCCAGCTTGTTAGCGGCCAGCACCTCGCGGACCCGACGGTGCAGCGACTCCAGCGTCTGCCGCTCGTTGCACACCGGGATCACGATAGAGACGGGCGGGGTTCTCGGCATGGGCTGTCTCCTGCTGAACCTGTTTGCAGTTAGGGCAACATGCATCCGGGTGTTTCCCGGGAACCGTTCGCGCACATCGTCAGCGAACCCTGGCAGCGACGACTTGCACTCCTGGCGCCATGTCCCGCAATCGCCGCGCTTTCCCTTCCGTTTGATAGGCGATTATCATGTGGCCGTGATCCCTGAACCAATGCTTCACATCCACCGGATTCGACCACCACAGGGCATCAAAATCGCCGCCCAGGTCGTGGCGATTATACTCCGGGCGGCGAGGGATGAACCGGCAACGCCCTGAGATCATCTTTCCTATCAACCACCAGGCACTGCGAACACCCATCAGCAGTATCGTCAATCCGTCGCCGCCGAACGCCGAAGGCCGCACGCCGCCAGGGTGGAACAATCCGGCGAGCAGTAGCTTGACCGGATGGACCGGCGACAGGTGGTTGGGGCCGTGTACTATAATCCTGCCGTCGACGCGGCACACCCGGACCATCTCGGCCAGCATCGCGGAAGGATCTGCAACATGCTCCAGAAAATCATTCCCAGCGACAGCATCGAACGTTCCATCGCGAAATGGCAGGAACATCCCGTCGCCCTCGCACAAAGCGGTCATACCGGGTCGATTCGTTGATGATGGGATCCAAAGATCGCAACCGACCGCACGGTAGCCAATGCGGGCAAGGATCTCCGTAGAAACCCCGTTCCCGCAGCCAAGGTCGAGGATCGTAGCGCCCGACGAAACATATTTACAAATGAATCCGACATACGGCTTGAACCATCGTTCATCCTTGGCAACAATATGCTGATGATACACGTCCGATGATCTGTAAAAAAACCTGCTGGCAGCTTGGCGCTGGTCTGAGTCCATAGAACAACCTGCCGGCTCCAACCCGTAACTATGACCCTTGTTTGCGGGCTCTGTGTCCGCCCCCTTCCGGCGCCCAGGTGTGACTGTCCGCAGTCGCAACATTCAAAACCCTTTCACCATCATGGAATCCCTGCCTTGGATTTCCGGATGCGGTGTCGACCTAAATCCGGACAGCACAACTCAGTATATCGTTGATCCGCGCTGCCATGCCGGCCATCGAGAACCGTCGCTCGACCACCGCTCTCGCTGAAGCGCCCAAGACACCCGCTCGTTCGGGCCGTTCCAACAGCAGCGCAAGTGCCGCGGCCAGCGCCCCGGCATCGCAGGGCGGCACCATGAGGCCGTTCTCCCCGTCGTTGATAATCTCGTCGATCGCGCCACCGTGGGCGGCCACTACCGGCACTCCTAGCGCCATTGCCTCGATCACCACCCTGCCGAACGGCTCCGGCTCGACCGAGCAGTGCACCATTACATCAAGCGCCCCGATATGGGACAGTCCGTCCTGATGGTGCCCGGGCAAAATGATCCGGTATGACAATCGCAACTCCCGGATCAGTCGAATAAGTTCTGTTTTATATATCCATTCGTCGAACAGCACATCGCCGACCAGCACGAACCGGACATCGGGAAACCGCGGCGCCAGCAGGGCGGCCGCCCGGATGAAGTGCTCCTGCCCCTTCCAGCGGGCGATCTGCCCCACCATGCCCACCAAACGGGCGTCTGCCGGCACGCCCAGTTCCCGGCGGATCGCCCGCCGGTCGCCGGGCGTGGCCAGCCGGCGCACCTCGTCGCCGTCGACCGCGTTATAAATAACCTCGATCCTCGACGCCGGATAACCGGCGCCGAACTGGTCCTTCACCGCGCCGGAGATGGCGAGCACCCGGTCGCAGAGCAGGCGCGACAGCCGGACCAGCCACCACCGCAGCACGGGATCGACCAGGATGTCCCGGAAATGCCACACCACCCGGCGGCCGACGAGCCTTGCCGCGAGGCCGCCGATCAGGTGGGCCTTCAGCGTGTTGGTGTGCACGACGTCGATCCGCTCCCGGCGGATCAGCCGGGCCACCTGCCAGATGACCGGCAGCAGCCTGACCCCGTCCCACAGGGTGCGCAGCGAGAACGGCCGAAGGTGGTATCGCTTGCGGCGCAGGATGCCGCCGGGAATCCCGACCATGAAGACCGGCACGCCCAGCTCCCGGGCCCGTTCCGCCAGCGGCCCCGGCCCGGTCAGCAGCAGCAGCGGCCGGAACCGGGTGCGGTCCAGCACCCGCAGTATGTCCAGCAGGCTCTGTTCGGCGCCGCCCAGGATCGGCACATGGTCAAAAAACAGGACCCTGGCCGTTTTTGATCGATTCAACGATTTTTGCGCATTTTGCCCCGGTTTGCCCGTCGAGGCGCGGTATGTTTCAACATCTATATGATTATTTTATAACAGATTATCATATCATAGGTTTATGTCATATTCAAGGCATATGTGAAAATATTTACCCATGAAAAAACGCCCGCAAGGGGCGTTCCTGGGCCTGCGCCCGGGTTGTGGCCGGGACCAGGCGACGACCATCGATCATGGCCGCGGAACTGTCATCCCTCGGGCTTCAGCTTGGACAACTGGGCCACGATCTCGGGCAGCCGGGCCTTGGCGGCGAGGATCAGCAGGGTGTCGCCCTCCTCGATCACGGTCCCGCCGCTGGGGACCAGATAGCCGTTGCCGCGGCCGATCAGCGTCACCAGACAGTCGTCGGGGATGCCCAGTTCGACCACGGTTTTGCCCGCCGCTTGCGAACGATAGGGCACCGTCAGGTCCACCAGCTCGGTATCGCCGCCCGGCGCCGGCTCGAACTCCATGGGGCAGACGCAGCGGGCCGGCAGGGGCGCGTCGACCCGGAGCAGCCTGGCCACCAGTGGCACCGACCAGCCCTGCACCAGGGCCGAGGTCAGCACGATGAAGAACACCAGATTGAAGATGGTCTCGGCGTGGCCGATCCCGGCCAGCATCGGGAAGGTCGCCAGCACGATGGGCACGGCGCCCCGCAGGCCCACCCACGACACCAGCAGCTTCTCCCGCCACGCCATGCCGGTGAAGGACAGGATGGCGAACACGCTCAGCGGCCGGGCCAGGAACACCAGCGCCAGCGACACCGCCAGCCCGGGCACCAGCACCTGCGCCAGGTGCGACGGGTAGACCAGCAGGCCCAGGGCGATGAACATGGCGACCTGGCTCAGCCAGGCCAGGCTGTCGAAGAAGCGCAGCAGGCTCTTCTTCTGCACCACGTCGCCGTTGCCGAACACGATGCCCGCCAGGTACACCGCCAGGAAGCCGCTGCCGCCCAGCACCGCCGCCAGCCCGTAGGACAGGCAGGCTCCGGCCAGGACGAAGACGGGGTACACGCCCTGGTGGGAATACCGCAGCTTGTTGATGGTGAAGGCCATCGCCCGGCCCAGCGCCAGGCCGACCGCGGCCCCGATGCCCAGCTGCCGCACGAAGAACAGCGCGTAGCCTGCCGGCGTCTGCCCCGAGCCGGTGATCGCCTGCAGCAGGCACAGCGTCAGCAGCACCGCCATCGGGTCGTTGCTGCCGGATTCCAGCTCCAGCAGCGGGCGCAGCCGGCCCCGCAGGCTGACGTGCCGGGACCGCAGCACCGCGAACACCGCGGCGGCGTCGGTCGACGAGATGATCGCCCCCAGCAGCAGCGATTCCAGCAGCGGCATGCCGGCGACCAGGTACGTGACCGCGCCGATCGCCAGGGCGGTCAACAGGACGCCGGCCGTGGCCAGGGCGGCCGCCGGCCCGGCGACGGGCCGCACCGCGGGCCAGCCCGTGGACATGCCGCCGGCGAACAGGATGAGGCTGAGGGCCGCGATCCCCAGCGCCTGGGCCAGGGCGGCGTTGTCGAACGCGATCCCGCCCGGCCCCTCCGACCCCGCCAGCATCCCGACGCCGATGAACAGCAGCAGCGTGGGCACGCCCAGGTTGTCGGTGGCCTTGGCAACGGCGATGCTCACCAGGATCAGCATCGCCCCCATCAGCAGTAAGTGCTCGATGGCGATCATCGCGCGGCGGCCCCGGCGTCACTCATAGCGCACCTGCCCGGTCTTGGGAATGTTGAGCTTGATCTCTGGTATCTTCTTGAGGTTGACCCGGAACTCGTAGGACCAGTAGGCCCCGCTCTTGGTGCTGGTGAAGCTGGCCTCCCAGCAGTGCAGGTCGCGGTGGACCGAGTAGTCGCGGGAGACGGTCTCGCCGCGCTTGAGGTCGTAGTACTGGCTGTAGCTGGCCCTCCAGTTCCTGGTGAGGTCGAGGTTGACGCTGCCGCGCAGGCCCGACCCCGCGACGCCCCGGCCGGACTGCCAGCTCTGGTCGAAGGACAGCGACAGCAGCCACGGCAGCCCGCCAGCCGCCGGCGCCGGGCGGGCCGCCTCCGTTCGCCCCTCCCCGCTGGGGGCCGAGCCGGCCGAGTCCACAACCTGGGCCGCGTCATCGGGCGCCGCTTCTTCGGCCCGGCCGCCGTCCGGGTCCGGGCGGTCCGTCTGCTCCGGGGCGGCGCGCGGCCCGGCCGGCAGGCTGTCGGCCCGGGGCGGGGCCAGCCAGGTGCCGCTGCGGGAAAGGCCCAGCGACAGCGTGGTGTGCTGCGTCATCCGCCGGTACCAGTCGTAGCTGGAGTTCAGGTAGCAGCTGACGTACGGATTCCCGGGCAGAATGTTGAACCCGGAGGTCAGCGGCGACCAGCGCCGGGGCCGCTGCAGCAGGTTCAGGCCGGACGAGGCGTTCCAGGTAAGCAGGTCGGCCTTGCGGGTCTGTTCGCCCCGCCGGTACTTGAGCGAGAAGGTGTTGCCCAGCGAGGCGCCCAGGTTGCGGTATTCGCCGTAGCTGCCCGAGCCCACCGCGTAGAACCGCCCCTGGTCGATCCGCGGCGCGTAGGAGTAGCTGAGCGACGGCTGCAGCTGGTGCCGGAGCGCCACCAGCGGCCCGGCCCGCAGGGGCAACAGGCCGTAGAGCGTGGTCGAGGCCGAGGCGCCCGCGGCCCAGAAGTAGCGCACCGGGTTGCGCGCCCCGGCGGTGTCGCGGTCGTGCCAGGTGGCCACCAGTCGGGCGTTGGGCCGCAGCGACAGGTACCGCAGCACGGTCAGCCCCGACGACAGGTTGACCTGATTGTCCCACACCTGGTGGCGATCGGTGCGGACCGTGTCCTTGCTGGTGAGGGCCGCCAGGTAGGAGCGTCCCGAAACCTGCAGCCGGCGGCCCAGCAGGTCCTTGCCGTACAGGTCGAGCGAGGCCTCGGGCAGGCGGGCGGTTTCGCTGCGGCTGGCCAGGTTGCGGCTGTAGTCGGCCACCGCGCCGGCGCTGGCGCTGGTCCAGCTGTGATTGAGCGACAGGTACGAGCGCAGTTCCTGCTCCATGCGTTCCGCCCGGTTCTCGGAATACTCGTAGTAGTACGTCCGGTCGCTGATGAAGTTGCCGCTGCCCGACAGCCGGGTGCGCGGCCCCAGCGCCTGGTTGTGATCGAAGGAGAAGCTCCAGCGCCGCTTGAACGGATCCTGCTCCTCCAGGTACGAGTAGCGGGCGTTGAGCGCGAACCGCGGCTGGCGCCACCACCGGCCCTCGACCGCGCCCTGCCACCCCACGTACTCGTACAGGTCGGCCGCGACGGTGACATCGGCCTGGTCTCCCAGCACCTGGTAGTAGGCCAGGTTCTTGACGAACATGCCCTGGTAGTTGTTGGAACCGACCCGCGGCATCAGGAAGCCGGAGTGGCGGTCGCGCCGCAGCGGGAAGAAGTAGTAGGGGATCACCAGCACCGGCACGCCGGCGAAGCACAGCGCCACCGGCTCGGCCACCATCTTGTCGCCCAGGTAGATCTTCATCCGGCGCGACCAGAAGTAGAAGTGCGGGGTGTCGCTGTCGCAGGTGGTGAAGCGCCCGTAGTCGACGTTGAGCGTGCGGTCCCCGGCCTGGCGGATGCGGCTGCCCCAGTAGCGGCCGTTGGCGGCGGCGGTCGACCCGTTGTAGATCCAGCCGCGCCGCGCCCGGAAGTCGTAGACCATGCGGTCGCCCCGGATGGCGTCGTCGCGGTCGTAGAGGACGGGACGCGCGCGCACCACCATCAGCTGGTCGCGGGTGAAAAAGTCGATGCTGTCGGCGGTAATGGTGATGTCCTTGTAGCCGACCCGGACGCCGCCCTCCAGGCGGATCTGCTGGCGGTCGACCAGGTAGTCGATGATGTCGGCCCGGTAGCGGACCGCCGGCTGCCCCGGGTCGTCCCCCGGCAGCTCCGGGGCCTGATCCTCCGGGCCGGCCGCCGCCAGGGTGTCGGCCCGGCCCGTGGTGTCGGGCGGCTCCGCCGCCCGGCCGGCCGGCGCCAGCAGCGCCGCAAACAACAACAGCGGCCAGGCCATGGAGGCCCGCCGCCTGGGTCTTCGTTGATCGCGGATCATGCGCCTGGCTTTCCCGGCCGCCGGTCACTCCGCAGGCGCCGGATCGGATGGCCTGTCCGGGACCAGCGCCGTCATCGCCAGCAGGATCGCCACGCCGCACAGCACCGCGCTGTCGGCCACGTTGAAGATATACCACCGGTCCAGGAAGAAACCCGGGAACCGGACGAAGGCGAGGGAGAACGGCGGGAGGGCGATGTTGGGGATGTCCACATCGATGAAATCGATCACCATGCCGAACCGGAACCGGTCCAGCAGGTTCCCGGCGGCCCCGCCCAGGATCAGGCCCAGGGCGGCGCCGCTGAGCGCGCCGGGGTTCCTCCAGTGGTGATAGTAGTAGATGATGGCGGTGATGGCCGCCAGCGAGAGCGGCAGCATCAGGTAGCGGGCCCAGGGCCCGAACGAGAGCCCCATCAGGCCGTGGGGGTTGACGATGTAGGTCAGCCGCACCAGGTCGCCGATCACCGGGCGGCTCTCCCCCAGCGCCAGCGACGACTGCACCAGCATCTTGGATGCCTGGTCCAGCGCGAAGGCCCCCAGCGCCGCCGCCGCCAGCACGATCCGGCTCTTCATCCCGTGTCCCGTCACCGCGCTCAGCCCCCCTGGCTGATCTTCCGCTCGTTCTCCTCCAGGCGGCGGCACTTGACGCACTGCAGGGCGTAGGGCACGGCCTCCAGCCGCTCCTTCTCGATCTCCTTGCCGCAGCGCTGGCAGGAGCCGAACTTGCCGTCCTTGATCCGCAACAGGGCCTGGTCGATCTCGTACAGCTCGTTGCCCTTGGCCGACGCCAGGAACACGTTCTTCTCCTTCTCCATGGTGTCGCTGCCCTGGTCGGCCGGATGGTAGGAATACGACGACAGGTCGCCCGAGCTCTCCTTGGGATTGGACATCAGTCCTTCGCTCTCGATCTGCGACAGCTCGATGATGAAGCGCTTGCGCTCGTCGAGCAGCAGCTTTTCGAATTGCAGGACGTCCTTCTTGTTCATGCGGTCGGTTCTCCGGTTGAGGTTGTCCGTTGGATGCTGATGGTGATCTGCTTGCCGTTGATGTCCGCCTGCCCCACCCTTGCCCCCGGCGGAACGCCCGGTTCCATCGCTGTCGCCAGCGTTTCGTCCATGATGTCCCTCCGGTGCGCGGCGACCGCCGCCGCCAGCGCCCCGTCGGCCAGGTAGCCGATGCGGATGCGGTCCGACACCGCGAACCCCGATTCCTTGCGCAGGTTCTGGATCTTGTGCACCAGCTCGCGGGCGTCGCCCTCGGCGGCCAGCGCGGGCGAAAGCCGCACGTCCAGCGCGACCAGATCCTCGCCGTCCCGCTTGCTGCTGAAGCCGGGCTGGGATTCCGTGCTGATCTCGATGTCCTCGACGGACACGTCGACCGGCCCGTCCGGGAGCGCCACCGGGCACGTCCCGTCCCGCAGCAACCGCTTGACCTGCTCGCTGGGCAGGGCGGCGATGCCCTCCTTCACGGCGGCCGCCTGCTTCTGGTACTTCGGCCCGAGCTTCGAGACCAGCCCCTTGGCCTTATAGACGATGATGGCATCAGGGTCCGCCAGCGGCGCCACCCGCTTGACGTTGACCTCGTCCTTGATCAGGTCCTGGTGCCTGTCGATCGTCCGCCGGTCCGCCGGTTTCCCGCCGGCGTGGAGCAGCTCAGCCAGCGGCTGGCGCACCTTGAGCTTGGCGTCCTTGCGGGCGGCGTGGCCCAGCGAGACCACCTTGCGCACCAGCGCCATCTCGGCGGACAGGNNCGCAGCAGGGTCTCCAGGCACTTGTGCAGCGTGACGTAGGCCGCCTGCTTGTCGGTGTCCGACTCCGATTTCCAGAACCGCCGCCGCGAGCGCCGCACGTACCAGGTGGAGAGGTCCTCGATGAAGGCCTCGATCCGCCTGGCCGCCGCGGCCGCATCGTAGTCGTCGAGCTTCTCCCGCACGGCACCGACCGTCAGGTTGAGCTCGGACAGGGCCCACCGGTCGAGCAGGGTCAACTCGCAGTCCGCGGGCGATCTCCCGGCCGGCGCGAAGCCGTCGAGCTCGGCATAGGTAACGTAGAACGAGTAGACGTTGTGCAGGGTCAGCAGCTTGCGTTTGAACTCCGCGGCCATGTGGTAGCCGAAATTCAGGTTCTGCTCCGGGTTCTGACGGCAGAAGATCCAGCGCATCAGGTCGGCGCCGATCTTCCCGGCCGCCTCGTCGAACGGGATGGAGTTCCCCTTGGACTTGTGCATCTCCTCGCCCTGCTCGTCCCGGACATGGCCGTGACCCAGCAGGGTCTGGAACGGGGCGCGGCCCTCCAGCACCGTGCTCATCGTCAGAATGGCATAGAACCAGTTGCGGAACTGGCTGGGAAAGCCCTCGGTGATGAACTCGGCCGGGAACCATTCCTGCCAGTACTCGAGGTTGGCTGGATAGACGCGCGACGGATTGTAGCCATACTTCCCCGATTTTTCTTTGTCAGGCGTAAAGCAATCTGCCGGGTCCATCACCGTGGCATACATCACTATCCCGGCGTCCAGCCAGGGATTGCCCACGTCCGGGACCCGCGACATTTGTTTGCCGCACTTGGGGCAGGCGATCTTGACGTGGTCGACCCAGGGCCGGTGCGGCGTGTGGCCGGCGAACTGCCCCCAGCCCTCGACCGCGCGGTCCTTCAGCTCCTGATACCCGCCCACCACGTCGAAGGCGCCGCAGGAGCACTCGAAGATGGGCAGCGCCAGCCCCCAGTACCGTTTCTTGGAGACGCACCAGTCGCCCATGTTCTTCAGCCAGTCCAGCTCGCGGTCCAGCCCCCACTCGGGGATCCAGCGGGCCTGGCGGGCCGATTCCATGATCCGCGGCCGCAGCGCCGCCATGCCGATGAACCACTCGTCCACCAGCCGGAACACCAGCTCGGAGTGGCAGCGCCAGCACTCGGGATAGCGGTGGGTGTGCTGGTGCGAATAGTAGAGCAGGCCGCGCTGCTTGAGGTCGGCGATGACGTCGGCGGCGACATCAGCCGCGTTTCGTCCGGTCAGCCAGTCGAAGCCCTCCAAGTAGACCCCGGCCTCGTCCAGCGGCGCCACCACGGCCAGCGCCTCCTGCTTGGAGAGCGCGAAGTCCTCCTTGCCGCAGCCCGGCGCGATGTGCACCATGCCGGTGCCGTCGGCCTCGGTGACGTCCTTCCAGGCTACGGTGCGGTGGACGATGCCGGCCTGCGCCGGCAGCCCGTCGAAGGGCCCTTGGTAGGGGAGCCCGGCCAGCTCCCGGCCCGGCAGCTCGGCCAGCACCTCATGGCCCTTCTTGAGGACTTCCCTGCGGTTCTTGGCGACGTAGAAGGTCTTGCCGTCCTGCCGCACCTTGAGGTAGGTGAACTCGGGATGCACGGCCACGGCGGTGTTCGAGGTCAGGGTCCAGGGCGTGGTGGTCCACACCAGCAGGTATTCTTTTTCCCGGCCGGCGATCGGCAGCTGCAGGTAGACGCTCTGGTGCGTCATCTCCCGGTAGCCCTCGGTGGCGATCTCCATGTCCGAGAGGGCGATGCCGCAGCGGGTGCACCAGGGCATCACGTCGCGGCCCTTGTAGATCCAGCCGCGCTCGTGGCATTTCTTCAGGAAGTGCCAGATGGCGTAGTTGTTGTCCGGCGCCATCGTGAAGTAGGAGTTGTCCCAGTCCATCCAGTAGCCCAGCCGCGCCGACTGCGCCGTCTGGATCTTGGAGTATTTGTCGACCCGCGCCTTGCACTGCTCGACGAACTTGTCGATGCCGTAGGTCTCGATGTCGCGCTTGGACTTGAAGCCCAGCTCCTTCTCGACCTCCACCTCCACCCACAGGCCCTGGCAGTCGAAGCCGTTCTGGTAGCGGGCGTCGCAGCCCTGCATCGCCTTGTAGCGGTGCCACAGGTCCTTGTAGGTGCGGCCCCAGGCGTGGTGCACGCCCATCGGGTTGTTGGCCGTGATCGGCCCGTCGATGTAACGGAAGCGCCTGGCCGAGCCGCGGTTCTTGGCGACCAGCTTGCCGAAGATCCCGTTCTTCTCCCAGAACTCGAGGATCCGCTGCTCCAGCTCGGGGAAGTCGAGGGTTTGGGGGACGTCTCTATACATCGGGAATAACGGAACTCATCAGTATCGTTATCGTGGCGGGGAAACTACGCCCCGACCGACTTCAGCGCGTGGTAGACCAGGAAGGCCGGCCAGACGATGGCCTTGAGGAAGCCCAGCACGCCCGCCCAGAACCCGGCGGCGTGGCTGATGAAATAGATGGCGGCGCCGATGAACCCCAGGCCGTAGATAGCGCCGGTCGATCCCTCGTGGATGTGCTTCGCCATGGTCGTGCTCCTTGTTGCGACTCGTGATTATGGTGTCAGCCGGATCAGAACGTGCCGGACAGCGCCAGCGCCGGCCGATGGTCGAACGGGGTCAGCGACGTGGTCAGCCCGTATTTCTGGCGCAACCTGACGTTGTAGCGCCCCACGCTGCGCATCGCGATCAGCCAGTCGGCCAACCGCACGACCAGCAGCACCGCGCCCTTGCCTCCCTTCGCCCCCTCGGCGGCGGTGGCGTAGGCGCTGTGGGCGGTCACTCCGGCGATGAAGAACAGTATCCCGCCGCCGTAGTTTTTGGCGTAGACGTTGCCGCAGCCCGGGATGATGGACCAGACCGTGGCCCAGCCCTTGGACTTGGAGTTCTCGTCGTACTGCGCCTCCATGAAGCCGCGCATCATCGTCTCGGTCTGGGGCGTCAGCACCGCCGGCTGGGCCTGGGCCTGCGCCTGGGGGCCGGTCTTCCCCGCCAGCTCCTCGGCCGTCTCCCGCATCCCCACGGTCAGCAGGTGCTCCAGCTCTCCCCGGTAGTCGCGGGTGGCGGTGCGCTCGACCACGCCGGTCTTGAGGTCGATCAGCCGCACCTGCGCCGAGTAGACGCTGCCGACGTGACCCACCGCGCCGCCGACCATCTTCTCCACCGGCAGCAGCCGGCCGACCTCGACCAGGCAGGCGGTCTCGTCGCAGGCGCCGGTCTGCTGGAAGCCCTGCTCCTTGAGGATCTCGGCCATCTTCTCCCGCTCCAGCAGCTCGAACAGGCCGGTGCGCGAGAGCTCGATACCCAGCCGCTCGGTCAGGAACCGGGCATCGGCCTCGGAGACGGCCGAGCCCCGCAACGGCATCACGGCCACCGCCGTCTTCCTGGCCGGCTGCGCCGCTGCGGCCGCCGCGGCCAGGGCCAGCATCACCAGTGCCATCCGTCCGTTCATGGCGTCCTCCCCACTACTCGCTCGAAAGGAATGAACTCCGCGTCACGGCGCGGAAAGGGAGCAGAGTTTCCGGAACGCGCCGAACCGCCGGGCGATCTCCGGCCTGGTCAGGGTCTTCAGGCGGTCCATCGAGAACTTCTCCACGTTGAACGAGGCCATCACCGAGCCGTAGACCATCGCCCGGCGCAGGCCGGCCCCGTCGATCCCGCCGCGCGAGGCCAGGTAGCCCATGAATCCGCCGGCGAAGCTGTCGCCGGCGCCCGTGGGGTCGGCCACCCGCTCCACCGGGAAGGCCGGGACGCAGAACACCGACCGCCCGGCGAAAAGCATGGCGCCGTGCTCCCCCTTCTTGATCACCAGCACCTTGGGCCCCATGGCCCGCACCGCCCGCGCGGCCCGCACCAGGTTCGATTCGCCGGAGAGCATCCGCGCCTCGGCGTCGTTGAGGAACATGATGTCCACCATCCGGATGGTGCGCAGCAGCTCGGCCCGCTTGCCGGTGATCCAGAAGTTCATGGTGTCGCAGCCCACCGCCACCGGATTCCTGACCTTGGCGATCACGTCGCGCTGCAGCACGGGGTCGATGTTGCCCAGGAACAGGAACGGCGCCCGGCAGTGCCCCGCCCCCAGCCGGGGGCAGAAGCCCTGGAAGACGTTGAGTTCCGTCGCGTGCGTGACGGCCTGGTTCATGTCGCCCCGGTACGAGCCGGACCAGCGGAAGGTCTTGCCGTCGGCCACCTCCAGCCCGGAGAGGTTGACGCCGCGCCGGGCCAGGAACCCGATGTCGGCGCGGGGGAAGTCGCGCCCGACCACGCCGACCAGGCCCACCCTGGTGAAGAAGCTGGCCGCGGCCGAACAGTACAGGGCGCTGCCGCCCAGGGCGCCCCGGCGCTGGCCGTGGGGCGTCCGGACATCGTCCAGCGCCACCGAACCGACGACGACGAGCGACATGGTTCCTCCTTGCTGTGTGATGCCGAGAGGGCGCTATCCCCTGGCGGCGATGCCGGCGACCACCCTGGCCAGCAGCCGCACGAACTTGGGCTCGGCGGCGGCGGCCACCTTGAGGATCTTCGCCAGGCTGGCCGGCTCCAGCGCGTCGGGCAGGCCCATGTCGGTGACGATCGAGAACCCCAGCACCCGCAGGCCGGCGTGCCGGGCCACGATCACCTCGGGCACGGTCGACATCCCCACCACGTCCGCGCCCAGGATCCGGCACATCCGGTACTCGGCCGCGGTCTCCAGGCTGGGCCCGGACAGCGCCAGGTAGACACCCCGCTGGACCTTGATCTTGAGGTCGAGCGCTGCCCGCTCGGCCGCGGCCGCCAGGTCCCGGTCATAGGCGCGGCACATGTCCGGGAAGCGGGGGCCGAGCGATGCGTCGTTGGGCCCGGCCAGCGGATTGGCGCCGATCAGATTGATGTGGTCGTCCATGATCATGATGTCGCCGGCCCGGTAGGACGGGTTGACGCCGCCGCAGGCGTTGGAGACGATCAGGGTCCGCACGCCCAGCGCCTTCATCACCCGCACGGGGAAGGTGACCTGGTCCAGGCCGTAGCCCTCGTAGAAATGGAACCGGCCCTGCATCGCCACCACCGTCCTGCCGGAGAGCGCGCCGAAGATCAGCCGGCCGGCGTGGCTTTCCACGGTCGAGACCGGAAAGTGCGGGATCTCCCCGTAGGGGATGCTGCCGGAGATCCGGATCCGCTTCACCAGCCCTCCCAGGCCGGTGCCCAGGATGATCCCGATCCCGGGTCGGGCCGCGGTCCTCCGGCGCAGGAACGCTGCCGCTTCCGCGACGCGGCGCGCCTGGCCGGCCGCGCCGCTACTCGTCGCCGGCACGGGGCGCCTCCGTCCGCAGTTCGGCCGGTTCGGCCGGCGGCGACTCCTGCCGGACCAGATCCTCCATCAGTCCGCCGGGCTGCGGCGGGTATGCCTGCTGGGCCGGCGCCGCCGGGACCTCGGGCGCGGTCCGGGTCTCAGCCGCCCGCCGCGCCGCCGGCGGCGTCTCCTCCTTGCGGGGCGCCCCGAAGATGTTGGTCTGGATCCTGACGCCCGAGTCCATCTCCTGATACTGCAGGATCTCCATGTGCGACTCCAGCAGGCTGCGGAACTTGGCCAGGTAGGACGAGCGCAGGTTCTTGAGGTCGGCGATCTGGCGCTGCAGGTCCATCAGCCGGGCGCGGGCCTCGCTGATGATCTGGTCGGCCTTGAGCTGGGCCTCCTTGACCAGCAGGTCGCCGCGCTGCTCGGCGTTCTTGCGCAGCTCCTCCGAGGTCTTCTGGGCCGAGAGCAGCGTGTCCTGGAGGGTCTTTTCCATCCGGCGGTAGTCCTCGATCTTGCCCTCCAGCCCGTTCATCCGCTCCGCCAGGCTGGTGTTCTCGCGCGACAGCTCCTCGAACTCGCCGGCCACGGTCTCGAGGAAGGCGTGGATCTCTCCCGGGTCGTACCCGCCCATGCCCTTCTTCTTGAAGGTCTGGCGGCGGATGTCCAATGGCGTGAGCTTCATCGGTCCCTCCAATTCTGAATTCGGAATTCAGGCTTCCGAATTCGTCAAGGTGTTCACCCCGTGTCCTCTGTGCTCTCGGTGCCCCTGTGTGGTTCGGTCATCCCCGCTGCCCGAAGATGGCGCTGCCGATCCGCACCATGGTCGAGCCCTCGGCGATGGCGGCCTCGAAGTCGCCCGACATCCCCATCGACAGGTGCCGCATCTCGACGTCCGGGACCTTCTCCGACCGCACCAGCTCGAACAGCGCCCTCAGTGTCCGGAATGCCTGCCGGACCTTGTCCTGGTCACCGGTCAACGGCCCGACCGTCATCAATCCCCGGACCCGTATCCCGGGTACGCCATGCATCGCGGTTAGGACCTTGAGAACATTCCCCGCATCAGGTTCAAGTCCGAACTTCTGGCCCTCGCCCGAGGTATTGACCTCCACCAGGACGTCCTGGACCTTGCCCAGGGCGCGCGCCCGCTTCCCGATCTCGGCCGCCAGCTCGAGGGAATCGACCGAGTGGATCAGGGAGAACAGCTCGACCGCCTTCTTCGCCTTGTTGGACTGGAGGTGGCCGATCAGGTGCCATTCGGCCGCCGTTCCCACCACGGGGTGCTTCCCGGCCGCCTCCTGCACCCGGTTCTCGCCGATCGCCGAGACTCCCGCGGCGATCGCCTCGAGCACGGCCGCCGCCGGGACCGTCTTGGTGACGGCGACCAGCGTCACGTCGCCGGCCGGCCGCCCCGCCCGGGCGGCGGCCCGTTCCATCCGTGCGCGCACCGCCGACAGGTTGTCGCTGATCCCGGCCATAGCTGGTAATTATACCTTATATATCCGGGCCTTTTCAATAATAAAAGAAATACCCCTTGACAAAACGGGTGAAATATGGTATATTTATCCCGTTAATCAACCATAGGCTCGGCGACATAACGATCCCCGTTCTGTCGTACGCACAACGGGGGTTTTTTATTTGCCGGAGGCCTGGTCACCAACAACCCCAACTACCCAAGGAGAAACATGAGTTTCACGGACAAGAACCTGACCTGCAAGGACTGCGGGAAGGAATTCACCTTCACTGCCGGTGAGCAGGAGTTCTACCAGCAGAAGGGATTCCAGAACGAGCCCGGGCGCTGCCAGGACTGCCGCAAGAATTTCAAGCAGCAGAAGCGCGCCAACCGCCAGATGTTCAGCGTGACCTGCGCGGATTGCGGCCAGGAGACCCAGGTGCCCTTCAACCCGACGGGCAAGAAGCCGGTGTATTGCCAGGATTGCTTCAGCAAGCACAAAGAATAAAACGATATAAACGCCAAAGCCTCTCAACTTCGGTTGAGAGGCTTTTTCGTTGTCGATGGTGCGCGCGGGGTGCTAGGGTTTCCGCGCTCCCGGCCGCAGCCGTTCCCGCAGCCGCTCCCGGCGCGACCGCAGCAATTCGTTCGCGGGATCGAGCTCGGCCGCCCGGTCGAGGTGCCTGAGGGCGGCCTTGCGGTCGCCCAGTTCCTCGGCGGCGGTGGCCAGGTCGCCCAGCAGTCCGGTGTTGGCCTCGTCCAGGAACAGGGCGTCCTCCATCAGCCGCCGGCCCTTCCTCTGCTCGCCGGCCATGAAGGTGGCCCAGCCCAGCCGGTGCAGGTATTCCGGATGGTGGGGCACCAGCTCCACCGCCCGCAGGAAGGCCGCCGCCGCGGCCGGGAAACGGCCGGTGTAGGCGCAGACGTCGCCCAGCCGGCGGTGAATGTCGGCCTCACCCGGGCTGACGGCCAGCGCCTTCCGGATGTGGTACTCGGCCAGCTCGATCCGCCGCGTCGCCAGGTAGATGTCGGCCAGGCCCAGGTGGGCGCTCTCCAGCGCCAGCGGCTCGTCGCGCTCCAGGTCAGGCAGCGCCGCGATCTCCAGGAACAGGGTGGCCGCCTCGTCCGGCTTGTTCGCTCGCAGCCTGGCCTGGGCCGCGGCGAACAGCCGCCTATGGCTTTTCGCCGGACCGGGCACGGTTGGCGTCCGAGATCGTCCGGATCTCGTCCAGTATCTCCTGCTTGGTGCAGACGTTCTTGCGGATCAGCACGCTGATCAGCGCCTCGGTGGTCAGCGCGTTGGCCACCACCCCGGTCTGCACCGTGATCCCCTTGCCCAGGGGTTGGTCCTGCTTCCTTTTCCAGAACACGTCGGCCTCCGTTGCAGCTTCCGCCGCCGGGCGGGTCATTTCGCGCGGCGCTCGACCCAGGCGCGGCGGTCGCCCTCGCTGAGCTTGCCGGCCTCGACCAGCCGGCGGAACTGGGCCTCGGTCAGCTTGACCCTGCGGTCACGCTTGCGCGGGGCCGCTTTCTTGGTGGCGGGCATGCGCGCCTCCGTCATTTCGATTTCATTCTTTCCCGGGCCAGCTTCGCTTCCGGGCTGTTGGGATGCTGCTGCAGGAGCTTCTTCCAGGCGGCCTCGGCCCGGGCGTTGTCCTTCAGCCGCTGGTGGCACAGGCCGGCCTTGAGCAGCGCCGCCGGCACCTTGTCCTGGTCGGGATGGGCCGAGACCACCTTCTCGAACTCCGTCCCCGCCTCGCGGTATCTGCCCTGCGCGTAGAGGCACTCGCCGATCCAGTACTGGGCGTTGTCGGCCAGGCCGCTGCGGGGATGCCGCGAGAGGAACGAACGGAAGCCGGAGGCGGCCGCGCCGTAATTGCGCCGGGTGACCTCCAGGTAGGCCGCGTCGTACTCCCGCTTGCCGTCGTCCGGCGGGCGCTCCGGCTGCGCCTGGCCGATGGGCAACAGGTCGACCCTGGGGCGGTCGGCCCCGGCCGGCGGCCGGGGCCGTTCCGGCTCGCCGGCGGCCGGGGCCGCGCGCTGCGAAAGGTCCCACAGCGACGACCGCAGCTCGTCCAGCAGCCCGGCCTGGGCACGGTTGACGCTGTCGGCCGCCGCCAGCCGTTCCCGCAGTTCCCGTTGACCGGACTGCAGCGAGTCGATCTGGTGCCGCATGGCGGTGAAGTCGCGCTTCACCGAGCAGCCGGCCAGCAGCGGCAGCAACACCAACGGGACCAGGACATCCTTCATGCGGTCCTTCGCTGTGCTTGGTTCTTCTGTCCGGTCAGTTTTTCCAGCGCCTCGAGGTATTTCTCGCTGGTCTTGCGCACGATCTCCTCGGGCAGCTGCGGCCCGGGCGCCTGCTTGTTCCAGTCCAGCGTTTTCAGATAGTCGCGCACGAACTGCTTGTCGAAGCTGGGCTGGGAAACGCCCTCCCGGTACGCATCCTTCGGCCAGAACCGGGATGAGTCGGGGGTCAGCGCCTCGTCGATCAGGATCAGCTTTCCTTCGTGATCGCCCATCTCGAACTTGGTGTCGGCGATGATGATGCCCTTCTGCTCCGCGATGCCGCGCGCCTTGGCGTACACCGCCAGCGAACGGTCTTTGACCTCGGTCGCTTTCTCGTGGCCCAAGATCTCCGACATGCGCCCGAATGAGATGTTCTCGTCGTGGCTGCCGATGGCGGCCTTGGTGGACGGGGTGAAGATGGGCGCCTCCAGCCGGCTGGACTCGACCAAACCTTTGGGCAGCTCGATGCCGCAGACCCTGCCCGTCTGCTGATAGTCCTTGAGCCCCGACCCGGTGAGGTAGCCGCGCACGATGCACTCCACCGGCAGCGGCTGCGCCTTCTTCACCAGCATCGAGCGGCCGGCGAGCTCGTCGTCATAGTGCTGACAGGCGGCGGGGAATTCGCTGACCTCGGTCGCGACCAAATGGTTGGGCATGATATCGGCCACTTGCTCGAACCAGTACTTCGAGATCTGCGTCAGCACGTAGCCCTTGCCGGGGATGGCGCTGGGCAGCACCACGTCGAAGGCCGAGATGCGGTCGGTGGCCACGATCAGCAGGTGCTCGCCCAGGTCGTAGATGTCGCGCACCTTGCCCTGGGATATCTTCTTCAGGCCGGGAAAATCCGTCTGCAGGATTGTCTTCATGCGGGTCAAGTGTGCTGGTTATTGCTCTGAATGAATGCAGTCGTTGACGTACCAGGACAGCCGCTGGCCGCAGCGGCAGGCATGCGTGGCCTCTTGTTCCGCCAGCCAGCGCTGCGGACCGACCTGGCGGATCCTCCCGATATTGGCGCTGGTCCCCGCGTGGTGCGGCACACCGTCCGAGGAGAACTTCACGGAGCGCTCGCAGGGGAACTCGCCGCAGTCGCCGCAGTGGACGACGCCCCTGTCCCGGGCGCATTTCTTGATGCCGCAGTCCCCGCAGAGATCGCCGATCCGGCAGCCCCGGCACTCCTCGAGCGGCTGGTCCTTGAGGCGGTCGTACTTGGCGGGCATCGCGGCCAGGTGCTTCCGGTTTTGTTCGAGCGCCGCCACCCGGAAGCTGCAGGCCCCGCAGTAGAGGCCGCAGTATGCCAGCAGGTCATAATCACCCATGATCCGGAACCGGACGTTTTGATTTCTGGGCTTCCTGGCTTCCTTATGGTGAAGGTCCCCTACTCCGCGAAGCGCTTCTCGATCTCCTCGGACTTGCGCTCGACGTCGGCCTTCATCTTGTCCCGCATCGCTTCCAGCCGTTTGGCGATCTCGGGGTACTTGATCGACAGGATCTGCCCGGCCAGGATCGCCGCGTTGCGGGCGCCGTCCACCGCCACCGTGGCCACCGGCACGCCCGGCGGCATCTGCACCGTGGCGTAGAGCGCGTCCACGCCGGACAGCGCGCCCGACTTCAGAGGCACGCCGATCACCGGCAGCGTGGTGTGGGCCGCCACGGCCCCGGCCAGGTGCGCGGCCAGCCCGGCCCCGGCGATGATGGCCTCGATGCCGCGGCCCCGCGCCTGCTTGGCGTAGGCCTCGACCTTCTCCGGCAGGCGGTGGGCCGAGATCACCTTGACCTCGAACGGCACGCCCAACTCCTTGAGCGCGGCCACCGCCTTCTCCATCACCGGCAGGTCGGAGTCGGAGCCCATCAGCACGGCCACCTGGGGGTTGGTCATGGTCGTCTCCTTACAATATCTGGGCGAATCGCGATTCGCTCCTACGGCTCTATTGCCGGGCGATTGATGAACCGCCCCTACGATTACCGGGCGATCGGCTGATCGCTACGTGATCGATATCACCTTGTACTTGATGGTCCCGGCCGGGACCTGGATCTCCACCTTGTCGCCCGGCTTCTTGCCCAGCAGCCCCTTGCCGATCGGGCTCTCGACCGATATCTTGCCGCTGTCGAAATCCGCCTCGTGCTGGCCCACCAGGGTGTAGGTTTCCTCGCCACCGCCGCCCAGGTCCTTGACCTTGACCGTGCGGCCGAAGGCCGCCACGCCGCGGGCCACCTGGCTCTGCTCGATCACGTCGGCGCTGGCGATGTCCTCCTGCAACCGCCGGATCTTGGCCTCGACCCGGGCCTGCTTCTCCTTGGCCGCATGGTACTCGGCGTTCTCGGACAGGTCGCCCAGGCTGCGGGCGTGGGCGATGGCGGCCGAGACGGCCGGCCGTTCCTCGGTCTCCAGCCGGTGCAGTTCGTCCCGCAGCTTGTCCAGGCCCTCCTTGGTGACGACCACTCGTGCCATGATGGCTCTCCCGATGCGATGACTGCCGTTGCGGAGCCGACGGGGCGGAAGATACGACTCCGGCCGGCGGTGCTGCCGGCAACATGACCGATTATAGCAAAGCCCGCGGCGCTTTTCAACCGCTATCGCCGTACAGGTCCAAGGCCTCGCCGGCCAGGAACAGCGACCCGGTGATCAGGATCAGTCCGCCTGGGCCGGCCAGTTCCCGGGCCTTGCCGACGGCGCCGGCCAGGTCGTCGACCGCCAGCGCCGCCACGCCAGCCTTCTCGGCCGCGGCCCTGATCGCCGCCGGGTCGGCCGCCCGCGAGTGGCGGGCCCTGGTCGCCACCACGGCCCGGGCCCCGGAGGCCAGGGTGGCGGTGATGCCGGCGATGTCCTTGTTGGCCGAGATGCCGAGCACCACCACCCGCGGTCGTTGCGGGTGCAGCGCCTCCACCGCCTGGCGCAGGCGCAGTGCCGAGTAGTCGTTGTGGGCGCCGTCGATGATCACCACCGGGTCGGCGCCGACCTGCTGCATCCGGCCGGGCCAGCGCACATCGCCGAACCCGGCCCGGATGGCGGCGTCGGTGATCGCCAGGTTGCGGTACTGCAGGCAGCGCAGCGCAGCGAAGGCGGCGGCGGCGTTCTCGGCCTGAAAATCGCCCGCCAGGCCGATCCTGAGGTTCGTCAGCTGACCGAAGGTTCCGGCCAGATCGGTCAGGATGTGTCCCGGCGCCTGTTCCGTGACCCGGAAGCCGACATCGCGGCCCACCTGGAACAGCCGGGCGTTGAGGTCGCGGCACCGTTTCAGGATCACCTTCAGGGCCTCGGAGCCCTGGGGCGCGGTCACGACCAGCCCATCCTGCCGAATGATGCCGGCTTTCTCTGCCGCTATTTTAACGATGGTGTCGCCCAGCACCTCGGTGTGGTCCAGGCTGATGCTGGTGATCACCGACACCCGCGGCCCGACCACGTTGGTGCAGTCCAGCCGCCCGCCCAGGCCGGCCTCCAACACTGCCCATTCCACCGCCGTCTCCTGGAAGTAGAGGAACGCCAGCGCGGTCAGGATCTCGAATACCGTGGCATTCTGGGCCATGGACGGAGCCGGCCGGCCCCGCCGCTGCTCCAGAAACGGCTGCAGCCACTCCAGGCGCTGGGCGAAATCACGTTCCAAGATGTCCCTGCCGCCGACCTGGATCCGCTCGCAGAAGCTGGTCAGGTGGGGCGAAGTGTAGCGGCCGGTCTTGATGCCCTGGGCCCGCAGGGCGGACTCGATCAGGGCCGCGGTCGAGCCCTTGCCCTTGGTGCCGGCCACCAAGATCGCCTGGAACGAGTTCTGCGGATTGCCCAACTGCGCCAGCAGTCCCCGGAAATGGTCCAGGCTGTAATGGCTTTCCCGGTACTTCAGCCCGGACGGCTTCTCCAGGTCCACGAAGGACATCAGGTACTCGACGGCCTGCTGGTAGTTCATGACGTTAGCTTACATGACCAAGGAACAACAAGTCAAGGAAAAAGAGAGGGCCGAAACCGGCGGAACATAGCGCTGATGCATCTGGGATAAATCACGGTCACCGGCTGGACGCCTGTAAAAAATGGGGTTGTTTTTTTCTGGGGAAGATGGTATGATTGCAATCAAATCAAAAATAAGGAGATAAATCATGAAGAAACTGACCCCGGCCACCATGCGGTCCGTCAAGGGCGGAGACCAGTGGAACTCAACCAACAATCCGGAGCGTTTTACGATAAACCCGTAACTGACGTTTCTTCTGGCATCAGCGACTTCGCAAGAAGTCGCTTTTTTCTTGGTCCACCATACCGGAGCGCTTGAATATCGGGAACGCACCTACCAACTGGTAGCAGTACACGTGCATTAGTCCCAGCCGATGTTCCGTCGCAATAGCTTTATCTTACCGCGGTGCTTTTTTCCGTCCATCCGTCGCTCCTTGGCCGCACGCGGTACGGCGGTCGCCCGGCGGACCTTGGGCCGGACCGCCGCGGCGCTGACCAGCTGCACCAGCTTGGCAAGCGCCTGCCGCCGGTTGGCCTCCTGCGTACGCGCCGCCCGGGCGTCGATCAACAGCACGCCGTCGGCGTTGATCCGGCCGCCGGCCTGCCGCAATAGCCGCTGCCGGACCTCATCCGACAGCGACCGGCTGTTGCGGACATCGAATCGCAGATGGACCGCCGTGGCCACCTTGTTGACGTGCTGGCCCCCGGGGCCCGAACTGCGGACGAAGGACAGGCGCACCTCGGCGGCCGGGATGGCGATGTCGCTGGTGACGCGGATCATGGGCGGTTGGACAGCAGCGTTTCCGCCGCGGCCAGCACCCGGCCGACGGTGATGGACTCCATGCAGGGTGCCGGCCGGAGTTGGCAGCCGTAGCGGTTGCCGCTGCGGTAGCAGGGCGCGCACTGCAGGTCGCTCTTCAGCGTGGCGGCCCGCGTTCCCCGCGCGCCGTAGACCGCGGGATCGGTCGGCCCCGCCAGTTCCAGCGTCGGCACGCCCAGCGCCGCCGCGCAGTGGGTCAATCCGGTGTTGGCGCCGACGAACAGCCGGCAGACAGCCAGCAACCCCAGCTTCTGCCGCAGGGAACCGTCGAATACACCGACCCGTCCGGTTGTTCGGTCGCCGCCGGTCACTCCGGGTTCCGTGAACAGGATCACCCGGTGGTTCGCGGCCAGGCGGCCCGTCAATTCTTCGAACCGGTCCCGTGGCCACCGGCGCATCGGGTGGCCAGCGCCCATGAAGATGCCAACGATGCCCTCGTTGGCAGCGATGCCCAGCGACCGCAGCGATGGCGCGGCATCCTCACGATGAAGCAGCGAATAGTCGAGCTTGCCCTGTACGCTGCCGATCCGCCCCAGCTGCGAGAGGTTGCGGTGAACGATATGCCGTGCACCGTCTGGTGCCGGCACCTCATCGACCCGCCGCACCCCGGCCAGCAGCGCAAGGGCCGCGAATCGTCGCGGTGCGGGGATGCTGCTGACGGTGATATCGGCCCGGAATGACCGCAGTTGCCCAACGAGCCGCATCGCGCCGGACAAGCCCCGGAAGCGCGGTTCGTCGAGCGCCACCGCCGCCGCGAACGAGTCTCGTTCGACCAGTTCCAGCATTGCGCTTGTCTGGGCGACGACAGCCAACGTCTTCCCATTCCGCAACGCCGCCAGCATCGGCAAGGCCATCACCATGTTGCCGATGCCGCCCCAGACGAATGCCAGCGCGCGCGGCGGTACCGCTGTCTGCCTGGTCAAGCTCATTTCCCGCCGCGCTCCAGGACATCATGCCCGCCTGCCGGACCGAAAATGATGCTACGCCATAATCGTCCGGTGACCAGCGGTTCCCTGCTGGGAGCGAGATCCCGCCATGCGCCGACATCCGGGACTTCACCAAAGGCATGCGACCACATCCTGCCCCATTTCCTCCGGAACATGTAGCGCCCATGGCGGCGGTGGAACTTCCATGACAGCGATATCCGGCTCCCAGCGAAGCTGCTGGAGCGGCTGGCGAAGTGGTAGAAAATGGACCGCATCGTCCGGACCATGTCCGGTGGCGGTTCCAGCAGGCGCAGTCGGATGAACAGGTCGGGATCGGAGGCCGAGCCGGGGTCGAACCGCTGGTCAAGGCCGCCCACGCGGTCCCAGAGCGCCTTCGGGATCAGGAACGGATAGTTGATGCCCGGCTCGCTCGCCGCCGGCTCGCACCGCGCAGCGGCGAAGAACTCATCGCGCCGGAACGTTGCCGCATCGCGCCCGAAATCACGCCGGGCATGGGGCGGCGGCACCTCGATCAGCCCCGGCTCCCAGCAGCAGCCGGAGACGATGCGGTTCGCTCCCGCCGATCCGCGCACGGCCTCGTCCCAGCCCGGCGCCGGGACCATGTCGTCGTTGCAGAGGAACAGGTACGCGCCGCGCGCGGCGGCAACGGCCAGGTTGGTCGCCGTGCATACGCCCTGCCGCCGCCGCGTGACGCTGACCCGCACGGGAAGATCACGCAGATACGCGCGGCAGGCGGCGTTGTCGCCGTCCAGGGCGATGATCACCTCGCAGTCCGGGGCCTTGAGGAATTCCGGCAGCGAGAGCGTGAGATACTCCAGCGCCCGGAACGTGGGGATGATCACCGAGATCGACGGCCGGGCGGTCATCGTGCCTCCCCGATCTCCCGCCGGACCGCGTCGGTCCCGCAGTTGAACAGCATGTCAACCACGGACAGGCCCGGGACGAAATCGCCCCACAGCTGGGGGTGGGGCTGCGGCCGGTAGTGGAGCACGTCGAGCGTGATGCCCGCCTGTGCGAACTTCCCGGCCTCGAGGTATTTTCCGCCGCTGGGCCCGGAGCGGTAGGTGCTCGCGCCCAGTTTTTCGCAGATGGCGACCAGCAGTCCCGTCGAATGGGCGTCGATCGCCAGCTCCGATAGTTTCACGATCCGGGGCTGGATGCCAAGCGCTGCGGCCAGTTCGATGATCAGCGCGGTGTTCATCTCGCTGAGTCCGGTCCATCGTTTCGCATAAGCCAGGTCCAGCAGCCCCTGCTGTGCATCGAAATGCGGGGAACGGGAATAGCACGACTCCAGGGTGCGGCGGTGCGCCTGCTGCCACCGCGTTTCGTTGAGCACCTCAACTTGGGAGATCGCCTGGTCGTAGCGCCCGGTCTTGCGCACCGGCACCGACAGCCAGTGCTTGGCGCCGTCGGGGCGTTTGACCAGGCAGCGCGCAGTGTACGAGCGCCGCGCGTACTGGACGCCGTCCAGCAGCACGAAGACGTCGCAGCGCGCCATCTTGTGGAAGAAGCCCAGCCAGGGCAAGTAGTTGGGCTGGTGGGCGGCGAGAACCATCGGGAAAATACCGAATTAATAATGACGAATTACGAAAGCAGGTCAAGAAATGCCCTTGGCATTCTTGATGATTGCCGTGATGATTGCGATCAGCTCATTGACTTCCGCCAAGAGGCGATCAACATCACCTGCCGCACCTATTCCCGTGGTCTTACATAGCATCAGCCAATACCGGGTCTCGCGGGCCTCTTTTCTGGCAATCGACACCTTGGAAATGAAATCCGGGCGGCTTTGCCCGGCCTGCGCCTCTTCGACATTCGCACCGATCGAAGTCCCGGAGCGGAACAGCTGTCGAGACAGCATGCGCTCGGTTGCATGATCTTTTTCAATGGTCCGGCAGGATTCAATGATGGCGACGGCATGGGCGAACGTCCGCTCGCAAATATCTATCTTGCCTTTTTCGTAATTCATCATTCTGGAATTCGTCATTCTATCGTATTACCCAGCGCACGACCTCGAAAGCCTCGGCGAAGGAAGCCCCGATCTGCGTGCCGCGCGTCACGGCCAGCGAGCGCACGAAATTCTCGTTGGCATAGAACCGGTCGAGCTGCGACTGGTAGCACTGCAGGGCCGCCACCTTAGCGTCGACATGCGCCCGCTCCAGCAGCACGAACGACTCGGTGTTGAACGTGCGGTTGTTCCAGGGGATCTCGTACCCCAGGATGGTGCGGTCCTTGAATGCCCGGAACCCCTCATGGGCCAAGGTTTGGTGGTCCTGGTGGGTGTCGTTGACCGATGGCAGCAGCACCAGGTCTGGCCCGACCGCCGCCTTGAGCTTGAGCAGGTCGTCAAGGATGGCCTGCCGGTGCTCGGGGAAGTCCCGCACGCCGTAGTCGAGGACGTGCAGCCATTGGTCGCGCACGCCCAGCGAGCGCATCGCGGCTCGCAGCTCCCGCACCAGCGTCCCGGGGTCGGCGCCGGGCGGCAGCGATTTTTCGGCCGACGAGAAGGCGGCGTAGTGGACCTCGGCGCCCTCGGCCAGCAGCCGCGCCATCGTGCCGCCGCAGCCGAACTCGCCGTCGTCGGTGTGCGGGGCCAGGATCAGCACTTTGGTGAACATTGTCGCTCCTTTCGGCGGGCCAATGCCGCGGTGATCGTTTCTGACCATTGCGCCGCGCAGCGGTCGATGGCCAGCACCTCGTCGACCAGACGAAATCCGTTCTGCCGCAGCTGGGGCAGTCGTTTGATGAACATCGATTCCTTGCCGATCGGCTCGTCGCCGTCCGGATCTACCACCAGCCCGGCGTCGTACCGCTCGACCAGCCCCGCGGCGCCCTCGACGTGGGGCGTGCAGATCACCGGCAGGCCGGACGCCAGGTATTCGCCCAGCTTGACCGACAGGCAGACCTTGGTGCTGGCGGTTCGGCGTTCCAGGACCAGCCCGGCGTCTCCCAGGGCCAGCAGCTCGGCGACGCCGCCGTCGACCGGATGCACGATCCGGTAGTCGTCCGGGCCCAGCCCTTCGCCGCGCAGCGCCCGGTCGATCGCCGGGCCGAAGGCCGGTGTCCCCGAGGCCACCACCAGCATCGCGCTCGGCTCGGCGCGCTTGAACCGCAGCAGGTACTTGCCCGCCAGGCCGCGATCGCCGGGCGCGCCGAACGACCCCAGGTGCAGCAGCACGAACCGTCCGGCCAGACCGCGGGCGGCCTTGGCCCGGACCCGCGCCGCCTCGTCGTACCGGAACGCGGCCGGATCGACGCAGCAGGGAATGACGTCGACCCGCGCACCGGGAACGATCGAACGGACGTGCGCTGCGAACGGCGGCGAGACGACGACGCAGCGCTCGGCGTCGCCGATCAGCCGGCGCTCGATCCTCTTCCAGTCATGGTAATCGCGGGAGCCCGCGCCGAAGGCGCCGGCGTTGACGCCCTCCTCGGGGTACATGCCCCGCAGGTCGAACAGGTACGGGACGCCTGCGACGCGCCGGGCCAGCCGCGCCAGCAGCGCAGCCGGATAGCTGCGGGCCATGACCAAGTCGTAACGGCTGCGCACCAGCAGGTACGACAGCAGCGCCGGGAGCGCGCCCGCCGTGAACAGCAGCCGCTGCGTCCGGTTGAGGTTGAAGTGGCAGGGCAGCAGCGGGAACGGCAGCGGCCTGACCCGCAGCGCGATGCCGGAACGATCCAACTCGTCCCGCAGCCGCCGCAGCCGGCGGACGTTCGCCGCGAGCGTCCGCCACGGCCGGCGCCGTCCGAAGAAGAAGGTCCACGGCACCAGCGCCAGGGAGCACACCTCCGTTCCGGGGCGGAGCTGGCGCACACGGCACAGCGGTTCGTACAGCTGCGTCCGGATCAGGGTCGAACGGAACGGCGCCTCGATCGCGGTCAGCGCCAGGATTCGGCACGGCTTCGTCACGGTTGTCTACCATATCCACGAACGCTTGCAGCACCGGTAGCAGACCGGATACAAGCCGTCCCGGTAGAGCCGCCTGCGGAAAGCCAGCATCGGCCCGCGCCACAAATCCGCCGGGTCGCAGCCCAGGATGGTGCCGAAGGGGCGGCGGATCATCGCACAATGGATCACCTCGCCGGCCGGCCCGATCCGCAGCGAGTACACCGCGCCGCATGCCTGTCCCCGCTTGCGGCGGCCGTCAAAGAACGGGCCGCTGTCGCGCCACAGGAATGACGGGGACAGCGTGACGGACGGACTCCCCGACAGCCGGCGCGTCAGGCGGCGGAAGTCCCGCCGGAACCGGTGGCCGTACGCTCCCGGAGGCATGGCCACCTCGTCGCGGGAAAACCCCAGCGCCTCCATGCTGGCGATCTCCTGCGGCGAATAGCGCACCACCGGAGACAGGTCAAGGCCGGCAACCCCGAGCCGCCCGAGCCCCAGCGCCAGCGGCTCGATCTGATCGAGATTCTCCTCCAGCGCCACGGCCGAGACCGTGCCCATGTTGCCGGCCTCCAGTGCGCAGCGGATGGCGGCCATCGTGCGCGAGTGGCTCCCCGGACCGCGGATGGCGTCGTTGGTCCGCTCCGCTCCGTCCAGGGACGTGTCGAACCGGTCGACCGACGCGATCACCTCCGGTCTGTTGATCGTCCCGTTGCTCTGGACGGTCACCGCCTTGCCGCGCTTCCTGAACCAGGCAATCGCGTCCGCCAGGTCATCGCGCATCATCGGTTCGGCGCCGATTATGTAGACATGGTCGAAGCGGTCGACGATCCTGGCGAACCCTGGCGCCAGCTCGGTGAACGGCCGCTGGGGCCCGCCCCGCCCCTGGTACAGGCACATCGGGCATGACAGGTTGCAGTCCAGGGTCATGTCGTACACCAGGCTGCGGGGGAATGGCACGTCCGGCCCGTCCCGCCATGCGGCGACCGCTGACCGCATCGACGACAGCGCCTTCACAGCGGATCTTTCAGGTATTCCGGCACCAACCGGGCGTAGAGACGCCAGTCTTCGCGCCCCGGCATCAGCCCGTGGCCCAGCCCGGCGGCGGACCGCAGCCAGTACAGCGCCAGCGTTCCCGACAGGCCGTAGGCGGCTGCCGATGCCGCCGCCGCGCCGACGATGCCAAAACGCGGGATCAGCGCCAGGTCGAGCGCCAGCGAAAACCCAATGCCCGCCAGCGCCAGGTAGGTGTAGTACTGCGGCTTGCCGATGCCGGCCAGATGGATCACCGCCAGTTTGCCCGGCGCCAGCGCCGTGACTCCCGCCAGCAGGATCCACAGCGCGGGGACGGCGGCGGCGAACGAACGGCCGTACAGAAGAGGGATCGCCAACGGAGCGGCCACGGCCAGCCCGCCGGCGGCCAGGACCGACCATAGCACGGTATGGCGAATGGTCCGGGCGGTCAGCGCCAGGCTGCCTGGTGTTCCGGCTGCGGCCGAGACCCGAGGCAGCAGCACCGTGATGGCCGCCTGCGGTATGTACCATACCAGCTCGGCCATGAACACCGCAACCGAATAGACGCCCACTTCGCGATTGGTCCAGAAATACGCCAGCAGCAGGAGGTCGATCCGGTAGGTGAGGAACTGGACCAGCTGGCCGGGAAAGGTTTTCAGGCCGTAGCCGAGTGAGCGGCGCAGGCCGGCCCACTGCGGCACCGGCGCCGGCGCTATCCTGCGCCGCAGCGCGACCCAGCACCAGGCATTGCCGGCCGCCAGTCCCAGATTGGCCGACCACAGCGCCCCGCCCGTCCCCATCCCCAGCGCCGCCACCAGCAGCAGGACGGCGAACAGCCGCAGTACATGGCGTGCCAGGCCCGCCCGGTTCGCCTCCCCGATGCCGCCGGCGCCCTGCAGCAGATTGGCCTGCAGGTCGAATAGGATCAGCAGCGGCACCGAGATCAGCGCGATCGTAAGCAGCCCCATGTCCATCGGCCGGCGCAGCACGATGCCGGCCAACGGCGCCGCAAAGAAAGCCGCGGCCGCCAGGATGAATCCGGCCGCGGCCGCGACCGCCAGGGAGTTGCCCCAGGCATGGCGCGGCGCGACTTCTCCCCGGGCCACCAGATGGACGTTGGCCATGCCCAACCCCATGTTGCCTGCTAGGGCCAGCAGCCCGGCGATCAGCGTATAGACGGCGATCGCCCCCTTGGCCGCCGGTCCCAGCGCCCGGGCCACCGCCACGCCCGAGGCCAGCCCGCAGGCCAGGCCGGCAGCCTGGGCCGCGAACGTCTGCAAGCCCAGCAGCGCCGTCCGTTTCATGCGAAAAGACGGGGATCATCTCCCCGTCTGTGGTGGGCGGCGGCTGCCCGCGCCGGCGGTCCGGTCATTCCTTGCGCCGGCCCTCGACCCGCCGGTCCAGTTCGATCATCTTCTTGCGGATCTCCTGGATCTTCAGTGCCAGCTGCGCCTCCTCCTTCTTGTGGGCGCCGATCTTCTCCATCAGCTCCTGTTCCTCGCGGGTAAGATTGGCCACCCGCTCCTCGGGCGTGGCTGCCAGCATCTGCCGCCGCTGCTCCAGGTGGGCCGCCACCTCGGCCGCCTCCTTCTTGATCCCCTCCAGCTTGTAGGTCTCCTCGAACTGCTGCTTGCGCAGGAATTCCAGCTGGTTTTCCATGGCACCGGTCTGGGCCTTGAGCTCCTCGGCCCTGGCGATCTCGCCCCGGGCGTCCCTGAGCCTGGCCGCCAGCGCCGCCTCCTCGCCCTTCAGCGCGTCGGCCTTGCCGCCGGATGCCGGTGCGGCGGACAGGCCCTTCAGTTTCGCCGCCGCCATGATCGACGGGATCAATGCCCCCACCAGCAGCGCCAGCAGCCCCGCCAGCAGCACCATGTTCCGGTTGCCGGGCGTGCCGCCAGCCGGCGGCGGCGCGGCGACCAGCACCCGGACGCCGCCGATCACCTTCCGGTCCTTGCCGACCGTGGCCGGGGCCGACAGCCAGGCCTTGCCCGATCCCAGCTCCTGCATGGCGAATTGCCCGCCGGATGCCGGCTTGACCTCCGCGGGCGCCCTGTACGGCTGCCCCACCTCCTCATCGCGCGGCGAGTAGGCCACCGCGCCCTTTTCCTCGACGACCACCACCTCGTCGATCTCAGGGAAATCTGCCTTGAGGTCGCGCACTATCTTCTGAAGCGCCATCTGCCGGTCCAGCGGGTCGCTCAGATCGAACAGCGGGCTGACGGACAGCCGGGCGGCCGATTTTGCCAGCATCTCCATCTGGCCGCTGCGCATCGCGGCCATGGCGGCGGGATCGAGCGATGGCCATGTCAGGTATGAGAACGCGGTGACGCCGCCAATGGTGATGACCGCAAACACGACCAGTACGACGATCAGGCCCCCGGCGCCGGACTTATTGCTTCCAGCCATGGGTGTTCCTCGCGCAATTATGATGCCGCCCGCCGAATCGGCAGAAGACTGCGGGGCAATATGATATTTTTACCACAATAGCCGCCCATTGTCAATGTTTTTTCCGGCATTTTTCTCCATGCGGTCCCGGCGCCGCCTTGTTCTGGCCAGCGCTTCGGCCGACAGAACCGCCAGCGCCGACAGCAGCAGGGCCCGCTCCAGCGGCGAGGACCCGTTTCCCGGGATCGCGCCGCTCCGCCCAATCCTGTCGCCGAAGGCCAGCCGCCGCTCCTCGGTGCTCAACGGCGTCAGGTCGGATTCCCGCGACGGAAGGTTGACGGCCAGAGAACCGCCGCCGGGCATCCGGTACCATCCGGCCCGGTCGAGCGACCAGGACGCGCCGGAAGCGCCAGTCCTGACGGCCGCGCCCCCGGGGCCGGCCAACGGCGCCCCCGGCTCCCTGGCGACGGCATCACCGGTGAACTTGAGGCCGCCGGCGGCGGCCAGCACCGCCAGCACACGGTGCAGCAGCACGACGAACGCCGGCTGGTACACCAGCGTTCCCATGGCAGGCTCGGCGCCTACCAGCCACAACGCCGCGCGGTCGCGGACTATCAGCGCCGGCTGCCCGTCGACTGTGGCCGCCACCAAGCCTTCGGCCCGGGCCTGCCAATACGCGCCGATCTCGGCGGAGGACAGCATCCGGTCATCGATCTCCGGACCGAGACCGCCGGCGGCTGCCGGCGCGATCCGGCGGCGCGGTCCGACCGCCCCGGGCCGGGCCAGCGACAGCAGCTCGCCGCCGCCGATCGCCGGCATCAGGTGGCGGTTGTATGACTGGACGTCGGCCGCGGCCGGGGGTACGACCAGCACCGGCACGCCCTCGCCGAGCCGCTGGCGCATCCGGTCGGCCAGCTCCCGCGGCACCATCCGGCGGCAGAACACGATCGCGTCCGCCCGGTCCCACTGCTCGCGGGAGGGGGCCGGCGCCTGCGTCACCGTGATGCCCTCGCCGGCCATGGCCGCCAGGGCTCGGGCCAGGTACCCGGCATCGGCGGAGTCTGCGGCCAGCAGCACCTCCAGCCGCAGGCGGCGGAACGGCAGGTAAAACGCGTCGTCGGCCGGCAGGTCGTCACCCGCGCAGCGCAGCACCAGGGAATCGGCATCGGGCCAGCCGAAGCTGGCGGTGAACGCGCCCTGCTCCCCGGCGGTGACCGTCCGGGAATACAGCACGCGCCCGTTTCGTTCCAGGCGGATCACCGTTTCCGCGGCTCCGGCGATCCGGCCGGCGGCGATGATCCGCTTCCTGACCGGGCTGGCGCGGACCGTGTCCCAGGCCAGGTTGCGCAGCTGCCGCCGGGCGGCGATCTCCACCACCTCCAGCCTCCCTCCGGGCGGCGGCGCCGGCAGCGGGGCCTGGGCGCCGAACCCGCTGCGCTGGAGGTCGCTGATGATCACGACCGCGGCCGTCCGCGCCGAGCGCTCAGCCAGTCGCACTGCGGCGGCCGCCGCCGCCGGGATGTCAGTGCCCAGGTCGGTCGGGGCCATTTCCCCGAGGCGGCGCAGGGCGGCCTCCGGGCTGCCCAGGCCGCACACCACCCGGCTGCCGGCGGCGGCGCTGATCACCGCCGCCCGGGCATCCGGCGCCAGGGCGCCAACTATCGCCGCCGCCTCCCGCCGGGCCCGGTCGAACAGCGTGCCGTCGCCGTCGCTGGCGCCCATGCTGGCCGAGTCGTCGACGACGAGGACGACCGCGCCCTGCCCGCCCCCCAGCCAGCGCGGCAGCGCGGCGTTGACGCTGGGCCGGGCCAGCGCCAGCGCCAGTAGCAGCAGGGCCAGCGTCCGCAACGCCAGCAGCACCAGCTCGCGCAGCCGGGAACTGCGCCACGAAACGGCCGGCGACTCCAGCAGAAAACGGACGTCGGGGAACGGCACGGCCGTCGTGGGCCGCGGGCGGAACAGGTGGATGATCACCGGGAGCGCGGCCAGCGGCAGGAACCAGAGGGCCCAGGGGTTGGCGAGGTGCATTACTTATCCGTGTCTTGAATGACTTGTCAACTATCAGGACCGATCAGGCATCCCAAATCCAATTCCCAGAATGACCCCATTATCCTTCCGTGTATCGAAACCATACCCAAGATAGCACCGCAGTTTGCCAGACATCACGGTGGCCGTGACGGAATGCGGCAAGGGAAATGCCGAACGATACTGATAGGAAAACACCGCCATGCGTATCACACGGCAGTCAATACCGCAGGTGCAAGACCATACGCAACGGTCCGCGGGCTGTTTTCGATATAGCTGGTATCTCCAATGGTTGGGCCGACCAGGTAATTGAACAATGCGATACCATATCCAACATGGGGGATAATGGTCGAACGCTTCCACTGCAGTCTTTTCCCAATCGTTACATGCGTCGAGTATATCGACTGATAACTCAATGACCCTCCCGTGAGCGTATCAAGTGTTCTCGTTGTTGATCGGTAGCTGATGCTCCACATGCTCGCTTGGCCGCCCAATTCAAAACGCCATCGCTGCCATTCCCATCGACCAGACAAGCCCAGTGTCGAGAGCATGAAATCCCTATTCTCAAATAACCGCGTATCTTTGAACCGTTCTGAACAGGGGGCCGGCATGATTTTCAATGAGAACTCCACAGCATCATACGCTGGCCCTTGTGACACCGCGCGATCCGTTCCTTCTGATTGCTGATCATCGACCACACGATGGACACCAAGCCCCCCTGCCCATACGGACGGTGTTGCCAGAAGGAAGCTGTTTATTGCGATGATCGTTGCGACAAGGGCTGCGAAGCGATTCACCGTGTTAATCCTTTCCCTTCTCCTTCACCCCCCAGAAGTGGTTGACCGGGCCGAAGCCGTGGCCCACCGGGTACGAGTAGCGGATGGCGCTGGTGATGAAGGTCTTGGCCCGGGCCACGGCCTGCTCCAGCGGCCGGCCGTTGGCCAGGAACGCGGTGATGGCGGCCGAGAATGTGCAGCCCGTGCCGTGGGTGCTGTCGCCGGCGATGCGCTCGCCCTCGAACGTGGTGAACTTGGTGCCGTCGAACAGCAGGTCGACGGGCCGGCCCGGCAGGTGCCCGCCCTTGATCAGCACATGCTTGGGCCCCAGCACCGAGATCTTGACCGCCGCCTCCTTCATCTGGTCGATGGTCTCGATCTTCTTCAGCCCCGACAGCCGCACCGCCTCGTCGATGTTGGGCGTCGCCACGTGCGCCAGCGGCAGCAACAGCGCGACCAGCGCCTGCTCGGCGTCGGACCGCAGCAGGGGGTGCCCGCCCTTGGCGTACATCACCGGGTCCACCACCAGCGGCGCGATCCGGTACTTCCTGATGCCCGCCGCCACGGCCTCGATGATCGGCCGCGAGAACAGCATCCCGGTCTTGGCCGCCTGGCAGCCGATGTCCTTCATCAGCACGAACAGCTGCTTGGTGACGAAGGCCGGCTTGACCTCGGACACGCCGAACACGCCCTGGGTGTTCTGCGCCGTCAGCGCGGTGATCACGCTGGTGCCGTAGACGCCGCAGGCGGCGAACGTCTTGAGGTCGGCCTGGATCCCGGCGCCGGCGCCGGAGTCCGAGCCCGCGATGGTGAGCGCGATCTTCATGTCCCTGCTATCCAGTATTCTCTATTCAGTGTCCAGCATTGCGCGGACCTCGGAGAACGCGTACCCGACGTGTTCCGGCGAATGCGCGTCGCTGCCCAGCACCAGCTTGTCCCCGCCCAGCGCGAGGTATTGGCGGGCCACGGCGAGCGACGGGTACGGCTCGCCCGGTTCCTGCCGCAGGCCCGAGGTGTTCAGCTCCAGGTGCATCCCCGCCGCGGTCACGGACCCGAGGATCCGCGACAGCTGCGGCGCGAACAGGTCCCGGTCCAACGGACCGTAATACCGGTGGCCGTAGCGTTTGCAGAGGTCGAGGTGCCCCAGGCATTCGAACAGCCCGCTGGCCGCCAGCCGCTCGACCTCGTCGAGGTAGGCGCCGTACGCCTGGCGCTGGCCGCGGGTCGCGAAATACCGTTCCCGCTGCTCCGGCCGCGAGATGTCATCCGGACCGACCAGGTGCACCGACCCGATCACCCAGTCGAACCGCCCGGCGCGGATGAACTCCCGGATCGCGTCCTCGTACTGCGGCTGGTAGGTGATCTCCACGCCCTTGAAAACCCGAATATCGAATATCGAATTTCGAATGTGCGCGATCGAGGCATCGATCGCGACGGTGTCGTAGAAGCCGAAGCCCTGGTCGGCCGGGTCGAAGTCGACGTGCTCGGCCAGGACGACGGCCGAGAGGCCCCTGGCCCGCGCGGCCCGGACCGCGTCGGCCGGGGCCATGTCCGAGTCGCAGGAGTGCCGGGTGTGGACGTGGGCGTCGATGGCGCCGACGGGAAAGCGCGGGATGTCGGGATGCACGGGCCCGGCCCGGTCAGCTGGCGATCCGGCCCGGGCCCCGGTGCTCGGCCTCGGCCAGCTTGATCTTGGCCTCCAGGATCCGCTTGTCCGGGTCGTCGGTCCGGGCTTCATCGGTCAGCCCCATGCTGATGCTCACCGCCAAAGAGGAGTGGACCCGTTGCCAGTCGTGGCGGACGATCACCTTCTGCAGGCGCTCGCAGACCGCCAGGGCCCGGCGGCTGGCGGTCTCGGGGAAGGCGAGCACGAAGGTATGGTCGTCGTACCGTCCCACCACGTCCACCAGCCGCAGGTTCTCGCGGAAGATGCGGGACAGCGTCTTGATCACCTGTTCCAGCCGGGGCGCCGGCAGCCGGCCGGCCAGCGCGCCATAACCGTCGATCTCGGCCATGGCCACGGTCAGCGGCGTCTGGTAGCGCCGGGACCGGGAGATCTCCAGCTTCATCTTGTCGTGCAACGCCCGCCGGTTGTACAGCCCCGACTGCGGCTCCTCGGTGACCATGCCCTCCAGCCGGACGTTCTGGTCCGCCAGCCGGCGCAGCAGCTGCTCCTTCTCCTCGTCGGCGGCGCTGATTTTGGCGTTGAGGTCGGCCAGCTCCCGATTGGCGCGCTCCAGCTCCTCGTTGCGGCGGCGCAGGAACTCGGCCTCCTTCTGGTACTTGCCGACCTCGCACTGCGCCTGCAGGTTGCGCATCTTCCGCTGGTATTCGTCGCTGAAGATCGCCTTCTCCTCGGCCGTGTACTGTTCGTGGAATTCCAGCGCCTCGCGGTACTTCTCCCACCGCTTGTGGACATCGCACATCACCCGGTAGGCCCGCAGCAGCAGCTCGCCGGCCTTGATGCGCTCGGCGATTTCCAGCCCGCGCCGCAGGGGGCGGATGCAGTCGTGGAACGTTTTGGTCTGGGCGTACAGTTCGCCCAGGCAGATCAGGTTCTCGGCAATGTTGGCCTGCTCGTCGATCTCTTCGGCGATCGCCAGGCTCTGCCGGAAGTGCTCCTCGGCCTGCTGGTTCTGGAACAGGCTGAAGCAGACGGTGCCGATGTTGGTGAGGATGGCGGCCTCGGCCTCGCGGTAGCCCTGGGCCCGGGCCACGGCCAGGCTCTTGTGGTAGCACTGCAGCGCGTTCTGGTATTCGCGCCGCTTCTCGTAGATGCCGCCGATGTTGCTGAGCGCGAAGCCCTGCCGGGCGTCCCCGGCTTGCTCGAACAGCTCCTGGCTGCGGCGGAAGTGGTCCAGCGCCATGGCGTAGTTCTGCATCCGCTCGTAGATGCCGCCGATGTTCATCAGGGTTGCGGCCTCGCCCATCGGATCGTCCGCCTCCCGCTTCAGCGCCAGGCTCTTCTCGAAGTACTCCAGGGCCGTGCCGTAATCGGCGATCACCGTGTAGTCTGCGCCCAGGTTGTTGTAGATGGTCGCCAGCCCGTGGGGGTCGCGGGCCTCCTGCCACAGCTTGAGGCTCTTGAGGTGGTGGATCAGCGCCTGGGTGTGCTCGCCGGTCTTCAGCAGCGCCGATCCCAGCACGTTGTGGGCGTTGGCCTGTCCGGTGATGTCGCGCAGCTGTGTGAAGATCCGCAGGGCCTCCTGGCCGCGGGCCACGGCCAGGGGATAGTCGCCGTGCCAGAAATGGCACATCGCCTCGGACCACAGCCCGCCGGCCAGGCCCGTGGTGTGGCCGACCGCCTGCGCCAGCTTCTGCGCGTCCATCGCCAGCGCCATCGCCTTCTTGGAATCGACGTTGAGGTAGCGGTGGGCCAGCTCGTTGAACAGGTCGACCCGCTGGCGGTCGCCCTCGGCCCCGGCCGGCAGCTGTCCCAGCTTGCCCTCGAGTTCCTTGATCTGCTTCATGGCGCGATGCGGTTGTTGGCGGTTGGATTGGCGATCCGATCGGGACGCGCCCTCGTCAGCCGATGAGCAACAGCGCAACCCACGGCACGACGTTCAGCACGAAGACCAGTACCTTGTAGGTTCCCAGCAGCCGGTAGATCTCGACGTTGAACGTCTCGCGGGGCATGGGGTACCATTTGCCGTGGGCCTTGTAGATGAGGTCGGCGGCGACCAGCCACAGCAGGAACACGAGGGCCATCAGCCCTGCGTTCAGGATGGTGCACCACATGAAAAACCTCGCCAGCAGTTGTGTATCCATGTCCCCTCCCTTTTTACGATTGCAGGTCTTCGCCGTTGTTTACCCGGCAACACAGGCCATAGAGCCTGTTCCGTTGGCGAAGGCGCAGGAACGAAGAAGTCACTTCGGCTCGTTGATCGCCCCCAGGAACAGCACTGTCCCGGTCTCGCCGTCGGCGATCGCCATCAGGAACGGGTGGTCGACGATCATCTCGAACGGCGGCGGCCCGGGCCGCACCGAGGTGAACTTGACGCCGACCGACGTCACCGCCGCGGCCTCGGTGCCCTCCTCGTCGACCACGACCACCGCCTTGTGCAGCACCTCGTCGATGCACAGCCCGGCCGGGGCCATGCCCGTGAAGTCCGCCCCGCCGCCGAAGGCCCGCTTCATCCCCAGCCTGGTCAGCGCCGGCACCAGGTCCTGGAAGAAGTCGGCCTTGAAGCGCGGCAGCCGCAGCTGGCCCTTCTGCTTCGAGAAAGCCGCCAGCCACTGCGTCCAATGGGCCTCGTCCAGCGTCTTCAGGAATGAACCGAGGCCGTCCTGCTTATCGGGCAAGAAGACGTACATGGCGAAGCGGCCCTCGCCATAGGGCAGCCGCACCGCCTGGAACCCGTCGCCCTTCAGGTACTGGAACTCCCCGTCCTGCCGCATGAACGGCAGCCGCCGCGCCGCGCCGCCCGGCGGGAAGAAGTCGCGGTCCTCGGTCAGCGACTTGTCGAACTGCCGCTGCCAGCGGCCCTTGAAGTAGATGGCGTTGATCAGGTACAGCGCCGCGTTGCCCGGGATCCGGTCCAGGATCCTGTCGATCATGCCGTTGGTCTTCTCTTTGACCCAGCCGTTGATGGTCTTCAGCGCCGCCGGGTCCCCGAAGTCGAGCTCGGCCGCCCGGCCGCCGAAGTCGCGCTCCACCAACGTTTGGTACTCCTTCCTGATCGGCAGGCCCCGGCGCAGCCACAGCGAGTTGGCGATGTCGAATCGCGCCATGCTGTCGGCCGAGGCCAGCGCCCGGCCCAGCGCCGCCGCGCCCTTCACCGCGCCCGCCGGCGGCAGGCGCATCACCGAGGCCATCTCGTCGGCGGTCTTGCCCTTCGCCCCGGCCCAGGCCATGGTCAGCGCGGTGTGGATGCTGTAGGGCGAGATGAAGGTGTTGTCGCCCGTCCTCGACGAGGCCAGCTCCCGGAACAGGTCGAACCCCAGCCGGTTCGCCGCCTCGGGCATCGTCGCCGCGGCGACCGCGGGATCGGATGCCGCCTGTTTCTTCTTGGCCATGGCCTCGGCTTGAACGCCGACGGCCAGCAGCGCCGCGACCAGCAGCCAGTGGATCGTTTTCATGGATTTCTCCAGAGCTGACATTGGACCTAACCCCTGCCCCTTCCCGCTGCGGGAAGGGGAACGCGGTTGGGTCACCCCCGGATGATCGCCAGCAGTTCGCGCCGCTTCTCGTCCAGCAGCGCCTCGCCCGCCGCCTCGATGTTGAGCCGCAGCAGCGGCTCGGTGTTGGACGGCCGGATATTGGCCCACCAGTCGGGGTACGAGATGGTCAGCCCGTCCAGCAGGTCCAACTGCGCGCCCTTGTTCCGGTAGATCTCCTCGAGCTGCTCCAGCTTGGCCTTGATGTCGGCGACCGTGCTGTTGGTCTCGGGGATGCGGTGGTAGCGGTCGATCTCGGAGACGAGCTTGGACAGCGGCTTGGCCTCCTCGCTGATCAGCTGCCAGCACACCAGGAACGCGATCAGGCCCGAGTCCGCGAACCAGAAGTCGCGGAAGTAGAAGTGCCCCGAGTGCTCGCCCCCGAAGATGGCGTCATGCTGGCGCATCAGCGGCTTGATCAGGGCGTGGCCCACCTTGCTGCGCAGCGGCTTCCCGCCGTACTGTTCGACGGCCTCCCTGACGCAGCGCGAGCAGATGGCGTTGTAGAGGATGGTCGAGCCGGGGTTCTTCATCAGCATCATCTTGGCCACCAGCGCCGCCACGTCCGAGCCGGCCAGGCCCCGACCCCGCTCGTCGATCAGGAACATCCGGTCGGCGTCGCCGTCGAAGGCCACGCCCATGTCACATTTGTCTGACACCACCTTGTCCTGCAGGGCCTCGATGTTCTCGGGCTCGATCGGGCTGGCCGGGTGGTTGGGGAACTCGCCGTCCAGCTCGAAGAACAGCGGCACCAGCGTGCCGGGCACTTTCTTGAACAGCGCGGCCACGGTCTTCCCCGCCATGCCGTTGCCGGCGTCCACCGCAATCCTGTACGGTTTCAATTTCGTGACATCGACGAAGGTCAAACAGTAATCGATATACTCTTCGTCAATGTTTTTTTGAACGACCTTGCCTTTCGTTTTCTGACTTCTCAGTTCGTTATTGTTGACCAAGTCGCGCATCTGCGTCAGACCCTCGTCGCCGGACAGCGGCACCGCGTCCTTTTTGCAGATCTTGAGGCCGTTGTACTCCTTGGGATTGTGGCTGGCGGTGATCATCACGCCGGCATCGTAGCCGTACTTGCCGACCGCGAAGTACAGCCCGTCGGTCGACACCAGGCCGATGTCGACCACGTCCGCGCCCTGCATGGTGACGCCCTCGGCCAGGGCTTCGAACAGCGGCTGGGACGAGGTCCGCATGTCGCGGCCGATCACGACCTGCCGGCACTTGAGGTACTCGACCAGCGCCCGGCCCAGGTCGCGGGCCTGGGCCTCGTCCAGCTCCGTTGGATAGACGCCGCGGATGTCGTAGGCCTTGACGATCTTGGGATTGATGGGCATGTCGCACCTCGGAAAACGTTGAGAAAAGGTCGGGACGAGGACAATGGATAAGTTTACCCCTCATCATATAGCAAAGTCAAGCACAAAGCGACGGTTCCGTCAAAACACGCTATCTTATTGCAATTCCAACGCCGGCATGGTATGATTCTTTTCGTCCTCCCGATCAGCATCGAATTGAGCTTTGCGTCTTCGTGTCTTGGTGTTGAAAAATATCAGATACTACTCCGTCGGCGGCATCACGCTGGAGGTGCGGTCGGACCTGCCGGTCACGGACCGCACATTCGCCCCCGCGCTTCGGTTGTTCGAGGTCGCGCGCCCGGGCAGGGACAGGGTGCGCGTCCGCCTGCATTTCTCATTGCCCTTGCCAAAGGATGTTTCCCGCGGGACGGAAGTATACAGGAAACCGCCCTGGTCCATCGTTAAGACCCGCAAGGACTGGGTGTACCAAGGCATCTCCAAAATAGGACTAAAACAGTCTCATTTAATCGCTTGGTTCAACGCCAGTCACACTCAGGGCGACATCTACGTTCCTAGCGACGCGGTGTTCCGGGCGGGCGGCCTGGGTGCGCTGACCCTGTTCCCCACCGACCAGATCCTGCTGGCCCGGCTGCTGGCGGCGCGCGGCGGCGCCCTGCTCCACTCGGCCGGCGTGGTCATGCGGCGGAAGGGCCTGCTGTTCCTGGGTCATTCGTCGGCCGGAAAATCGACCATGTGCGGCATGCTGGCCCCGCACGCCGAGGTTCTGTGCGACGATCGCAACATCGTCCGCGCCGAGGGCCGGCGTTTCCGGCTCTACGGCACGTGGAGCCACGGCACATTCCCGCGGGTGTCCGCCGCCCACGCGCCGCTGAACGCTCTGTTCTTCCTCAGGCAGTCCCGCCGCAACCGGGCGACCCGGATCCCCGACCGGGCGCAGGTCCTGAAACGCCTGCTGCCGCTGGTGGTGAAGCCGCTGGCCACGGCCGACTGGTGGGAGCGGACGCTGGACGCGCTGCAGTCGCTGGCGGCGCGCATCCCGGCGTACGAGCTGGAGTTCGACGAAAGCGGGAAGATCGTGAAAACGCTTGATACGATGGTATCAGGCGGGAAGAGCGCCCGGAAAGCAGGGGTCCGGTGAGTCCTGTCGAAAAAGCATCCGTGCCGACAAAGCGGAAATCGCTCCTGCCCAGTCTTGACGTCGAGCTGACCGAGCGCTGCAACAACGACTGCGTCCACTGCTGCATCAACCGCCCGGCCGGCGACCGCCGGGCCCGGCGCCGCGAGCTGACCGCCGCCCAACTGGACCGCGTGTTCGCCCAGGCCGCACAGCTGGGCTGCCTGACGGTGCGGCTGACCGGCGGCGAGCCGCTGCTGCGGGGGGATTTTCCGGAGATTTACCTGGCGGCGCGGCGCCGGGGCCTGACGGTCCGGCTGCTGACCAACGGCTGCCTGCTGACCCCGGCGCTGGCGAAGCTCCTGGAGGCAGTGCCGCCGCTGCAGCCGGTCGAGCTGACGGCCTACGGCCGCGACCGCAGATCGTACGAACGGGTGACGCGCGTCCCCGGTTCGTTCGCCGCGTTCCAGTCCGGGCTGGGCCTCCTGGCCGAACACCGCGTTCCGTTCAGACTGAAGGGCGTGCTGTTCCGCGGGACGGTGGGCGGCCGGCGCGGGTTCGAGGCCTGGGCCACGAAGCTGTCGGGCGTCCGGCCGGAGCTGACGCTGCTGTTGGACCTGCGGCACCGCAGGGATTCCGTCGCCCGGAACCGCGCGATCGCCCTGCGCCGCCCCACCCCCCGGCAGGTCGCGCGCACCACCTGCGCCGACCCGCTGTTCCGCAGGCAGATGAAGCTGTTCCCGGGGCGGTACATGGGCCCGCAGGGCGGCCGGCTGTTCACCTGCTCGGCCGGATACAGCGTCTGCCTCGACGCCTACGGCCGGCTGCAGCCATGCCTGTTGTTGAGAAAAAAGGAGCTGACGTACGACCTGGGCGCGGGAACGCTGCGGGACGCGCTGACCAGGTTCTTCCCCGCGGCCCTGGCCGTCGAAGCAAGGGGCAGGGCGTTTCTCGCACGATGCGCGCAGTGCGGCCTGAAGGGCTTCTGCCACCAGTGCCCGGCCCGCGCCTTCATCGAGAACGGAAAGCTGGACAAGCCGGTCGAGTATTGGTGCGCCGTCGCGCACGAGCAGGCCAGGCTGCTGGGATGGCGCTCCGGCCCGGGTTCCCTGCCGCGCCTGCGGCCCGGGCCACGGGCCGATTGACCGCGCAGCAATGACAGGAGATCGTATGAAAACCGCCATGGACAAGGTCTACAAACCGTCGGACGATGTGGTGGCCCGCGAAATCGATGGCGAGATCATTTTAGTGCCGCTGGCCGCCGGGATGGGCGACCTGGAGGACGAGCTCTACACGCTGAACCCGACCGGGGCCGCGGTGTGGCGAATGCTGAACGGGGAGCGGAGTCTCGGGTCCATCGCGGCGGCGCTGGCCAAAAAGCACCGGGCGGCCCCGGCGACGGTGCGGCGGGACATCCTCGGGTTGGTGGGCGAGCTCTCCCGCCGCCGCATGGTTACCGAGGCCGGCTGATGGACGGCACCGCCCTGCAATCGTACGAGTTCGGGCCGGAGGAGTTCCGGGAGCTGCTGCGCGACTCGCTGGTCCGGGGCGTTTCGATGCGGTTCGCCGCCGCCGGCACCAGCATGGACCCCTTCATCAAGGACGGGGACATCGTCACCGTGGCGCCGCTGACGGACGGGCTGCGGCCGGGAGAGATCGTGGCGGCGGTATCGCCGGCCAACGGACTGGTGGTCGTGCACCGGGTGGTCGCGCTGCGGAACGGTTCCGCCCTGCTGAAGGGCGACAACCTGCCGGCCGCCGACGGCGAAGCCGCCGGCGCCGCGCTGCTGGGGCGCGTCGTCCGCGCCGAGCGCGGCGGCCGGCAGGTTGTGCTCGGGGTCGGGGAGTGGAACTGGGCCCTCGCCCTGCTCTCGCGCTGGAAGCTGCTCCGGCACCTGGCGCGCGCCGTCTCGGGAGCACGGCGGCTGGCCGGCCGGAGGCCGGCCTGACATGCGCCGGGCCGGCATCGAATCCATCCCCCTGCCCGACCTGCCGCTGTGGCACAACGCTCGCGCCAGACGCGTTCCTCTGGCGTTCGAGCTGGAATTGACCGCCCGCTGCGACAATAACTGCCGGCATTGCTACATCAACCTGCCGCAGGGCGACGCCTCGGCCGCAGACCGTGAACTGACCGTCGCCGAGATCGACGACTTGGCGGCCCAGGCGGCCGGGCTGGGGGCCCTCTGGTGCCTGGCGACCGGCGGCGAGCCGCTGCTGCGGGAGGATTTTCCCGAGATCTACCTGGGGCTGAGGCGCCGCGGCCTGCTGGTGTCGGTGTTCACCAACGGTTGCCTGATCGACGAGCGGATCGCCGCCCTTTTCCGGCGCCACCCGCCCCGCGACGTGGAGATCACGGTCTACGGTGCCACCCGCGCGACCTACGAGTCTGTCACCCGCGTGCCAGGATCGTACGGCCGCTTCCGGGCCGGATTGGCCCGCCTGGAGCGAGCGGGAATCACGCCCCGGCTCAAGGCGGTATTCATGGAATCCAACCGGCGCGAGATGCCCGCGATCGCCGAATTCTGCCGGGAGCACACCAGGGACTACTTCCGCTTCGACACTCAGCTCCACCTGCGCTACGATCGGAACCAGGACCGCAACCGGGAGATCATCGGACAGCGGCTGCCGCCGCGGGAGATCGCCGAACTGGAGCGCTCGGACCGCAAGCACCACCGGGCAATGATCGAGCATTGCGACAGGCTGCTGCCGCGCGGCGGCCGGCCGGCCAAGGAACGGGGCCTTTTCTTCTGCCGGGCCGGGCTGGACGGCTTTACCATCGGATGGGACGGAAGCTTCAAGCTATGCGGATCGCTGACCGACCCGGCGTGCACGTATGATCTCCGGACCGGCGCGCTGCGCGAGGCCTGGGATTCCTTCGTGCCCAGCGTCAGGAGAGGGAAGCCCGGCGGCCGGCGCCCACGGCCGTCCTGCGCCGGCTGCGAGCTGGTCAACCTCTGCCTGTGGTGCCCGGCGCACGCATACCTCGAGACCGGCAAACCGGACCGGCCGGTGAAGGCCTTCTGCGAGGCCGCCAGGGCCAGAAGGTCGCTGCTGCCGAACTAGGGCATTCCCGGGGATGATAAAAAACCGGAGCATCATGCTCCGGTTTTCTCTGGTATTCGGTCGGCTCAGCTCGGCCCGTTGGCATCGCAGTTGGGCCCTTCGGTCCATTTGCAATTGACGCCACCGGGGCCGTTTTGGCCGCTGTACTTGCACGTCCCCAGCACGGCCTCCTCCGGGCGCCCCCGCGCCAGCACTATCAGCTTGGGTTTCACCCATTTCTTCGTTTTCATAACGGAAATACTATATCATTTTTTCGCTGAAAAATCAAGGGTATGGGAATTATTATTTGCCAGCTGGCGTGAACGGACAGGCAGCCGGCCTCACTTCAGCAACACCGCCTTGGATACCGCCCGGACCCCGCCGGCCTCGAGACGCACCAGATACACGCCGCCGGGCACCGGGGTGCCGGCGCCATCCCGGCCGTCCCAGGCCGTCGCGTGCGCACCCGCCGGCAGGGAAGCGTCGACCAGCGTCCTGATCCTCTGCCCGGCGATGTTATACACGGTAAGCGACGCCCGCCCGGCGCCCGGCAACCGGTAGTGGATCGTCGTCTTCCGCATGAACGGATTGGGCCGCGCCGTTTCGAGCAGGAAACCGGCGCTGCCGGTGCCCGTTCCGGGCCGTTCGGCCACCCCGGCATGGTACAAGCCCATCAGCGAATGCTTGATCCCGCAATGGGCGATCTCGGCCTGCCCTCCCGGTTCGATCCGGATGCCGTGCCAGGAGCTGTCGCACGGCGTCCCGCTCCAGGTGTCGCAGAACACGCTGTCGTCCGCCGTACCGGCGACCACCAGCCGGCCGCGCACGACCAGCTCGGCCCGCTGCGGGTCGTCGCCCAGGTCGTCGAAATCCCGCCGGTCCGGAAAGTACAGCCGCGCGCCGGGCCGCACCGTCAGGGTCGCGCCCGGCTCCACCAGGACATCGCCGGTGAAGAAGTTGTCGCCCGACAAGGCCATGTTGCGCGCAATGCGACCGCACCAGCCGATCACCGCCCCGTGCCGGTTGCTGCGGTAGCAATCGTGGCCCTGCACCGGCCAATCGGGCGGGTCGCCTGCCGGCAGGCCGCGACTCCAGCGGTACGCCATCCCGCCGCGGGTGTCGGCCAGCAGGTCGGTGCCGGTTTCCGGTCCCAGCCGGGCCACCGTCACCGGTGAGTAGTTGCCGTCCTGGGTGAATATTGGGAACCCCGGCAGCAGGGATCCTCCCGCCGACCAGGCAGTGACCGCTCCATAGTCTCCGCGGCACAGCAGGTCTGCCGCACCGTCGCCGTCGAGATCGGCGGCCGAAGGCGCTGCGTGCATCGACCGCCAGTATGCCGGCCAGCCCGGCGCGCTCTGGCCGGCGCGGTCGAACTGGCACAAGTACCCCTCCAGGGTGGCCGCGGCGATCCGGGGCAGGCTGTCCCCGGAAGCACGGAACGCGCACGGCGTCCCCCAGATGGTCCCGGGCGCGATCCGCCACCGGAGCGCACCGCCGCCATCCCAGGCGCACAGCGCCTTCCCGGTGAGGTACGCTGCCACGATCTCGCATTTCCCGTCTCCGTCGAGGTCGGCCAGCAGGGCCGGTGCCGCGACATTGTTGTCGCCGCCGTCGGGCGAGGCGAAACTGTCGATCGCCTGCCCGGCGTTGTCGAGGACGTAGCCCTTCGTCCCGGCGTCGGCCCAGCAGGTCACCACGACCTCCGGCAGCGACCCTCCGCTGACGTCGCCGATGCTGAGTTTGGGGGCGCTGCCGGACGGGAGGCTCCAGCGCCAGCGCTCCGACACGACGTTCCCGTCCCAAGCCAGCGCCCGGACCTGGTCCGTCCCGCAGGCGACAACGATCTCCAGCCGGCCGTCGCGGTCCAGATCGCAGACCGCCGCCGCGTTGACGGGCGCGCCGGCCGGGTACGGCCAGCCGGCAAGCTCCGTCCCGTCATGGCGGAGTGCCGACAGTGTATCGCCGTGCGGGACGAGGATGTCAAGCGACTGGTCGGCGTCCATGTCGGCCAGCGCCACGGGTCCGCTGATCGAGGGCCTGAGCCGGCGCGGCCAGCCGGGCAACGCCGTGCCGCCGGCTTCCCAGACATGCAGCAATCCGGAGGGATTGGCCAGCAGGACCTCGCTCCGGCAGTCGCCGTCGATGTCGCCGGCCGCCGGCGCGTTCCAGTTCCAGCTGTCGCACAGCCCCCAGTCCCGGGGCCAGCCGGGTGCGACCGGCGTGGCCGCGCTGTTGCCGGCGGCGTCCGAGAGCGCGCTCCGGCAGTGAGCCGTGTCGATCGCCGCCACCGCGTAGCGGTAGCCTGAATCCGGCGCCGCCCCTCCGTCGGTGTAGTACAGGCAATTGCGCAACGACAGGGGCGTGATCTCGGCGAACGAACCGGCGCCGTACTGCGCCCGGAAGACCGCGTATCCCGCTGCGCCGGCCGGCGCATCCCACCCGATCCGAAGCCCCGCGGGATCGGCGGCGACCGTCGGCGCCGCCGGGGCTGGCGGTCGCCGCAGCAGGGAGAATTCCTCGGACCATTGCCGCGAGCGGCCGTCGGCCATCTCCAGCAGAAACCGGTACGGCCCGGCGGCGGCCAGCGAACAGCGGAACGCCCCGGCCGTGTTCCCGCCACTGCGCGGGGCGATGCCCGTCAGCGACAGCGTGTCCGTCGCCAGGACGATGCCCGGCGACAGCGGAACCAGCCGCAACCGCACCCCGTCGGCCGGACCCGATCCGTGGTTGCCGATGCGGATATCGCGCAGCTCGATCACCTCCCCGGCATCCGCCTGGCCGTCGTCGTTGCCCGCTGCCTCGGCCAGCACGAAATGCTCCAGCGCCAGCGAATCTGCCCGGATCACGATCGAGACGGAATCATGCAGCGCATGGCCGGTCAGCGAGCCCGCACCAAGGGTGACCCGTCGCCCGTCGGGGCACCAGCCTGCCGCGGAGAACTGGCCGCTCGTCAGCCGCACACTGTCGCCCGGGGCCAGCGGCGCATCGAGCGACAGGTCCATGATTCCGGGCGTGACCGCGGAATCCGTCGCGGTCAGCCGTAGCCGCAGGCTCTCGGCCGCAACGGTCCCGGTGTTCAGGACGGCAACGGACAGCCGGAAGGTCTCGCCGGGGCTGGGGACGCCGTCGCCGTTGTCGTCATCGCCGATCACGGCGTCGCGCAGGGACAGCTGGCGCTGGGCCGCCCGCACCTCGATCCGGGACTCTTTCGGCCGGAAATCGTGCGCCGTCACCGTGACTGCCAGGGTGTCGGGCATGCGGGGGTCGCAGACGAACCGGGCGAGGCCGGCACCGTCGCATTCGGCGACCGCGTACAGGCCGTGGTCATTGGTCAGGCAGACCCTGGCGCCGGGCAGCGGCGCGCCGTTCGCGCTGTCGGCGACGGCGATCTCTATCGTGTCGATGCCCGTAAGCAGGCTTTCGGGCAGGCTGAGCGCCAGTGGACGCGGCGGCCCGGTCCAGACCTGCATCTCGGGGTCGCCCAGCAGGTTGATCTCGTACTGCGACCAGCGCATCAACCCGTCGCCGCTGGACGGTATCAGCCGGGCCTTGGCCATGCCCAGCGCAGCGCCCAGACCGTAGCAGCTGTCGTCCAGCAGGGCGGCGAAGAACTCCCGGTCGTAACGGTAGCTGACACCGGCCAGCGGCTGGCCGGGTATGTACCAGGCCTCGCGCGAGCAGCCGATGAACGCCGCCGCGCCGTTGGGGCCGGACAGGAAACGTTCGCCGATGCAGCTCTTGTCGAAGGCGCCGTTGTAGCAGCCGACGGTGTACAGCACCGCCGGCCGCCCGGCGTTGCCCAGCCCGGCAGCGTCGGACAGCGTGATCTGCCCGCCGCCGGTGCGCAGGCCCGTTCCCATCGAGTAGTAGTCGGCGTGGTCCGAAAAGTTGACCAGGTTGCACCCGGCGCCGATCGCGGCCAGCACGTTCGAACGGTTGAGCGGCGGGTCCGTTCCCGGATACAGCCGGTCGACCGTCAGGCCGGTGTACGGCGCGACACTCCACGCCGAGATGCTGTCCTTGACCTGCCCGGTCGGGGTCTGGGCGTCGAGGTCGGCGCCGATGAACAGCAGCCGGTGCTGATAATCGGCTTCCTCCGCCCTTTCGTAGGCGATGATCTTTCGCACCAGGTTGCCTGCCGCGGCGGTGTCGCTCACCGGAAGCCTGCCGACGAAGACATCCGGATAGAGGTCCACCCCGTCCCCGGCCTCGCCCCACACCGCGTTGCGATTGGCGTTCCAGTCGCCGTCGAGGTCGGAGAAGTACAGGTCGCCCGGGTATCCGGCGGCCACCCGGTGCGGCACGTCCCCGATATCGCCGGCCAGCAGCAGCCACAGGAAACCCGACCGCCGGCAGAGATCGCTGATGCCGGCGCGCAGCCGCTCGGCCGGATCGGCGCCGGGATAGGAGGCGGCCAGGGATTCGGCGATGGCGATCATCGTCCGCACGCCCTTGCGAGTCTTCCACCGTGCCAGCGGCTCCATGGCCGCTGCCAAGCGGCCGCTGGTCACAATCAGGCAGTCGAAGGGATCCTCGGCGCCCGGCGTCGACAGCCTGGCCGGCCCTCCGCACAGAGCCGGAACCAAGTCGTCATACCGGCTGCGATCGCCGGCATTGACGGCCAGCCTCCCCGCCAGACGCCGGAAGGCAGCTGACGGGCGCCTGATCGTCGGACGACGATGCAGCGCCGGCCTGGTCTGCACCCGGACCGTCAAGCGGTGATAGTACAGGAGGATGCTGTCAGCCGGCAGGTACTGCACGGGCGAGAGGGCGACGGCTGCGAACAGATAACCCCGCATCGCACCCTGCCCGGCGAGCCTGGCCAGCGTTCCCGGGTACGGCTCTCGGGATCCATAAATGGCCTGATCGGCAGGCGCCGGGTCGTCCGCAACGCCTGGATCGGAAACGGTCGCGGCCCGCGGGCAGGGCGGTACCGCCGCCGACAGCCTGATCGTCTCTGGCACTGCGGGCAGGATCTCGATGGCCACCGCCTCTTCGCCGGGCTTCAGCAGGATGTGCCGGTCGAGCTCGGGGATCAGCGGCTCGCCAGGCCGGGGTTGCATCACCCCACCGGCGAGCAGGACCTGCCAGCAATCCTTCCCGCGGGCCAGCGCCGGCCGGCCGAAGGTGAACGTCGCTTCCGCGTCCGCGCCGGAAGGCTGCGCCGACAGGCACAGTGCCAGGCAGCAAAGGGACAGTCGCAATGTCGCTGGGCGTGATGTCATCTTGTTCTCAGCAGGCGACGCGGGGAACTGCTTCCGGTCATCTCCGGCGCCGCAGGCAGTGGGAAATCACCAGGCGCACCGGCCGCAGCAGCCTACCGGGTCGCGATCCCCGGGAAGTCTTCCAGTCCTCCAGCGTCGGCGTGAACAGCAGCCGGAATAGAAAGCCGAGTTTTCCGGCGATTCCCGGCTGGGCAGCCAGGTACTCACGGCCGAGGGCAGTCGCCAGTGGCGGACCCGCTGCCGTCCCGTACAGCCTCCGTCGCCACCCATCAGCCAGCGCCTCGGCGGTCCGGCCGCCCCCCCCTCCGTCGCCCCGGCCGGGCCGGGGCGCGGCCAGTCCCAGCATCTCGACCAGCCGCAATCCCGCGACGACCGGCATCGTCGTCTCCGGGAGCGCAGGACGGGCGCCGTGGATGAAGTGCGCCAGGTCGGCCGCCAAACACAGGCGGTCCCAACCGTGCTTCAACCCATGAAGGCAGAGCAACAGCAGCGTCTCGTCGTCGGCGAGCGTCGGCACCAGCCGGTTCCCGACCGGAACCATGCGGCGCCGTCCCCACAGCGCGTCGAAATCGCACGGCCGTGCGAAATACCCCGGCAGATAGTTCCATTGGAGTTCCACCGCCTCTCCGGCGCCGCGGGCCAGCGGCATCCCCGTTTCCTGAGATGCGAAGGCGGGGGCGAGATCGCCGCGCAATGCGATTCCCGGTTCGTATCCCTCCCGCTCCAACAAGCGGCAGGCGGCGGCGAAATCGCCGGGCGCGATCATGATGTCGAGGTCGCTGTATGCCCGCATCGCCTGATCGGCATAAGCCTGGGCGGCCAGCACCGGTCCCTTCACCGGCAAAGCCCGCACCGCGCCTGCCGCAAGGGCATCCAGCAGCCGGAACAGCGCCCGCAGCCGGTCACTATTGCGGATCAGGTTCGCCCGGACCAGCTCCTTGAGCAACGCAGAGGTCGGCGGAGGAACGCCGCGCCACGAGTTCTGCCCAAGGCGGCGGTAGAGCAGCGGCACGACGTTGTGCGCACGGGCCAGCGTGACGGCGTGGTCCCAGTCCACCGCGGCGGTCAGCGCGCGGCGGCGCCGCGCACCATCCCCCTCGTTGCGCGCCGGCCGGCAGCACTGCAAGAGCAGCTCGATCTCCGGCGTCACGGCCGCCGGCCTTCCGGCATCAGCGACACCCCGGCCGCCGCAGCAGCGCAGCGTAGCGCCCGCCGGCGGCGGAGAGGGATTCGTGGCTGCCCCGCTCTGCGATCCGTCCGCCGTCGAGCACGAAGATCATCCCCGCCAGGCGCAGCGCCGCCGGCTGGTGGCTGACGATCACCGCGGTTCGTCCTTTCAGCAAGGTCCCCAGCGTTTCCAGGACCGCCGCCGCCGACTCGGCGTCCATGCCGCTGGTGGGCTCGTCCAAGACCAGCAGATCGGCCGGGCGGAACAGCGCCCGGGCCAGCGCCAGCCTCTGCCACTGGCCGCGGCTCAGGTCGTGGCCCCGGGCGAACCAGTGGCCCAGCACGGTCCGGTACTGCTGGGGCAGAGCCGAGATTATCCGGTCGGCCTGGGCGGCCTCGGCCGCGCGCCGGATCGCTGCATCGTCAAACCCCCGCTCCGGACTGCTGATGGCGATGTTGCGGCCGGCGGTCATGTTGAATCGGACGTGGTCCTGGAACATCGCGCTCACCCTGCCGCGCCAGGCGGCTGGATCGCTGTCACGCAGGTCCGCCCCGCCGGCGGTGATGCGGCCCTCCGATGGTTCGTAGAGCCGGCAGAGCAGTTTCACCAGCGTGGTCTTGCCCGAGCCGTTGGGGCCGGTCAGTGCCAGGATTTCTCCGGGCCTCAGTTCGAGGTCGATGCCCCGCAGCGCCCAGCGGCCGCCGGAGGGGTATTGGAAGCCAATGCCCTCGAGCCGGATGATGCCGCGGCTCGGAACCGCAGTCGCCCGCACCGCTGCCCCGCCCCTCTCGGCCAGGTCAAGCAGCTCCGGCAGCGCCGCGGCGAACAGGCCGTGCTCGTAGATCCCGGCAAGGCCGGCCAGGGCGTCCTGGAGGTAGCCTCCGCCGCGCTGCAGCGCCTGGAACAGCAGCACCAGCGAGCCCAGCGTCGCCGCGCCCGTCACCGCCTGGTGGGCCATCAGCGCCAGCGAGCCGTAGACAGCGGCCAGTGACAGCGACAACACGGCGATCTCTCCGGCCCAGCGCCGGGTGAACAGCTTCAGCCGGCCCAGGCGCAGGGCCAGCCGCAGGCGGCGGTAGCGCCGGGCGAGCATCGGATTGAGACCGAAGAGGATCACCTCGGCGGCGTGGCCGGGATCGGTCAGCATCCAGTGGTGGTACCAGCTCTGGCGCTCGCGCACGGTCTGCCGCCGCTCCCAGGCGTGGAAGCGCCGGGCGAATCCCAGCTTGATGCCGACGGCCGGCACGGCCGCAATGAACAGAGCCAGCGCTGCCCACCAGGCCTGGCCGGCTAGCAGGGCGGCCACGGCCGCCAGCGAGAGGGCGCTTCGCAACAGCGCCACCAGGTCGCCGGACAGCGCGGCGGCGCGCTGCGGGGCCTCCCGCTGGGCGCGGTGCAAGGCGTCGTGGGTGTCGGGCCGCTCGAATGATGCAAGGCCGAGGCCGGCGACGGCTCGATGGATCCGGTCGGCGACGGCGTCGCCCACCGCCTGCGCCTGGGACTGCCCGACGTGGCCGGCGGCGCTGCGCCCCGCCGCCTCCAGCAGGGCCGCGACCGCGGACAGCACGGCCAACGGCAGCACCGGGCGCCAGAACTGGGCGGCTTCCCCGGTTACGGCCGCGGCCGCCACCGCGTCGACCAGCAGCTTGAGCGCATACAGCGAAGCCAGGGGCAGCAGGCTCTGGACCAGCGCCAAGCCCAAGGCCGCCGCGTTCCAACCCGGCGCCAGGCGCCAAACCAAGCGCAGCGTCCGCGCCAGCCGGACGACGGTAATCTTCTGCTCCCCTTCAGCCATCACGGTAGTTTAGACCAGCTGGCGGCCAAAGTCAAGGGGGAGGTCCACGCCTGGGCCGGAAATAGCATGGCGGCCGCCATCACGGTGGATGGCGGCCGCCGGTTCGCGACGGCGGTCAGTACCGGTTGGTCCACTGCCCGTACTTGTCCAGCGCGTACTTGATCGTGCCCTTGACGTAGCGGCCGGCGTCCACCAGCATCCCCTTGGTGTTGGCCACCAGCGTGGCGTTGCCGCTGCCGGCCGCGGTGGGGTAGCCGCAGGCGGCGTAGGCGTCCCAGGCCTTCTTGCCGTAGGCGCTCGAGTAATAGCCGGAGGTGTAATACGCCGCCTGGTTGACCGCGGTCTTCGGTTTTGAGACGACGTAGTAGCTGTTGTCGGCGGCGACCGCGTCCAGCAGCCGGTGGCCGGCGGTCAGGTTGTTCTCCACCCAGGTCTCGAAGGCGAAATGCTTGGTCGCCATGTAGTACCCGGGGACCGTGGTGTGCAGCACCAGGCAGACGTCCTCGATGTAGTGGCAGGCGTACCCCAGGTACCAGTCGCCTTGCTGCTGGTTGCCGGCCTGGTAGTAGTACTTGGCCGACTTCCCCCGGTATCCCTCCGGGCTTTCGATCTCTCCCGACGACTGGTCGAGGTTGTCGTGGAAGTCGTCGTCGGCGTCGCCCCAGTACCAGTAGCCCCCGCTGGTCAGCATGAAGGCGTGCGACCACTGCTGGTTATAGCCGTTGTCCAGCCCCGACTGGTAGACGTCCGGCATTTCCGAGGCCGCCGTGATGTTGCTGACCCGGGCGCTCGACAACCCCATCTTGGCCGCGGCGACGGCCACGACCTTCATATGGGTCAGCTGGGACCACTTGACGGGGACCACCTCGTGCTGCCGCGCCTCGGGCGGCGGGGCCTCGATCCTGTACGGGGCCTGGGAGTAGTCGTCGCCCTGGGTGACCTTGGCGGGCTCACCGGCGGTCGGCGACTGGTGCTGGCCGCAGCCGACCGCGATGAACGCGGCGACGGTCAGTGCCAGCAGCAGGGACGGGGCACTCTTCATTGTCGGTACTCCTGATGGTTGATGGGGTATTGTAGTACTGCCGGACCCGAAAGTCAACGAGTTTTTTGAAACGCAGTGGCGGCGTCACGACTCCTCCAGCGCCCGCAGCTCGGCGTCAGCGTGGCGCAGGCGCACCGCCAGGATCCGGGCCAGCCCCGAGAAGATCATCCCGGCCAGCGCCGGCTCCTGGGCGGCGAAGCGGTCGAAAGCCTCCCGCGAGATGACGTACAGCGCGGCGTCCCTCCCGGCCACGGCGTCGGCCGAGCGCGTTCCCCTGTCCAGGAAGGCGATCTCCCCGAAGAAGTCGCCCCGGCCGAAGGTCGCCAGGTGGTGCGGCTCCCGTCCGGCCAGCGGCAGCTCGATGCGGACCTCGCCGCTGCGGATGATGAAGATCTCGTCCCCGGCGTCGCCCTGGCGGAACAGCTTGCCGCCGGCCGTGAACGAACGCTCGGCCGCGCACTGCCGCAGCAGGGCCAGCTCCCGGGTCGTAAAATCGGCCACCAGGTCGATCTCGCCCAGGTCCAGCGGACGCTCGTCGCGACCGGCGCCGGCCCCCTGCGCCGACAGCAGGCGGTCCTCCGCCCATTCCAGCGCCGCGTCCAGCTCGGGGAACACCCGGATGCTGCGCTCGGGCCGCATCAGCCCGGCCTGGTCGAAATAGCGGCGCAGATCCTGGCCGGTGGGCAGGTTGCGCGGGATGTGGGAGAACGCCAGGCTGCCGCCGGCCTCGGCGATGCGCGCGTCCAGCATCTCCAGCATGTGGACGGCCGTGAAGTCCACCGCGGCCACCCGCCGCATATCGAGGATCACGCAGTCGCGCCGCGGGAGTTCCGGCTCGATCAGCGAGAACAGCTGGTCGGTGGTGCCGAAGAACAGCGCCCCCTGCAGCTCGAAAACAGCCGTCCGGCCGCCCTCCCGCTCCAGCAGGGCCAGCTCACCCGGCAGCCGGCGCCGCTTGGAGCGGAGCTGGTCACCGCTGGCCATCCGCCGCACCACCGAGGTCCGCACCTGGTCGCGGATGAACAGCGCGATGGCCAGTCCCAGGCCCACGCCGGCCGCGGCGATCAGGTTGACGGCCACGGCGGTGACGGCCACCGCGGCGATCACCACGAAATCGAAGGCGGTGGAGCGCTGTTTCAGCAGGGAGAGGCTGCGGCGGTCGATCATCCGGACGGCCACCACCAGCAGGATGCCGGCCAGCGCCGCCACCGGGATCCACGACACCAGCCCGCCGAACAACAGCAGGGCCGCCAGCGAGAACCCGCCGGCCAGCAAGCCGGAAAGGCGCGTCCGCCCGCCGCTGCTGATGTTGACCAGCGTCGCCCCCATCGTGCCCGAGCCCGGGATGCCTCCCCCCAGCGCCGCCGCCATGTTGCCCACCCCCTGGCCGATCAGCTCGCGGTTGGCGTCGTGGCGGCCGCGGGTCAGCGCGTCGACGATCACCGAGCTCTTGAGGGTGTCGATCGACAGCAGCACGGCCAGCGTTGCCGCCGGCAGCAGGACGCCGGCCAGCGCCGGGAGGCGGAGCTCGCGCAGGGCTTCCCACCGCCCGGCGAACGACGCGGCGACCGCGTCCAGGCCGGCCCGCGGGATCGGCCCGATCACCAGCCGGTTGCCCTCCAGCGACCGCAGCTCGGGCAGCAGCAGCGACAGCCCGAAGTAGACGGCGGCTCCCGCCGCCAGCGCGATGATCGGCGCCGGCACGGCCCTGGTCAGCCGCGAGGCCAGCGCCATGCCGGTGATGGCGGCCAGGCCGACGGCGATGGCCGCCGGGCTCCACGAGCCCGGCGCCGCCAGTCCTCGCCACAGGCCGCCGGTCAGGCCCAGGAACTTCGGCAGCTGGGCGATGATGATCAGAAAACCGACGCCGCTGAGATAGCCGGCGATCACCGGGTACGGAATGTACTTCATCAGCCGGCCGCCGCCCAGGGCGCCGAAACCGAACTGCAGCGCGCCGGCCGCGAGGGCCGCCAGCGACACCATCAGGACGGCGCCGGCCGGCCCGGCCCCGGCCCGTTCCGCCACGAACGCCGCCATCACCGCCGCGGCCGGCGCGCTGGGGGCCGAGACCAGCCGCGGCGTGCCGCCCAGCAGCGGGGCCAGCAGCCCCAGCGCGACGGCGCCCACCATCCCGGCGAAGGCGCCGGCGCCCGCCATGCCCGGGCCCAGCGGCGCGAACACCAGCAGGCCGAAGGCCACCGCCGACGGGAACGCCACCAGCATGGCGGCCAGGCCGCCGAAGGCCTCGCCCGGAATCCCGGCCTTCCGGGCCCGGCCGGCCGCGGATTGCGGCAATCCCTGCGTCAAGGTGCGCGGCTCACTCCGGCCGTCATTTGATCCTGGCCAGTTTCACCTGCGCCGTCCGCGCGCCGGCGCTCAGGCGGCAGAAATACACGCCGGCCGAGACCCGGACGCCCCGGTCGTCCCGGCCGTCCCAGGACGCCGCGTGCGAGCCCGCCGGCAGCACCGCGTCGGCCAGCGTCCTGACCCGCTGGCCGGCCACATTATATACGGCGAGCCGGGCCGGGCCCAGCGCCGGCAATTGATACGCGACCGTCGTGGCGCCCCGGAAGGGGTTGGGGCGGGCGGGCGACAGCCCGAACCGCGGCGGCGGGCCGAGCAGCACCTCGGCCGATCCGTTCAACTCGATCCTTCCCCCGAGGTCGACTGAATAAAGGCGGTAGGCATACAGCCCGGCGCCGCCCGGCCGGTCGATAGCCTCGTAGTCGGCCCCCTGCACGGCGTTCGCCGCCGGCAGCGACTGCACCGGCCGGAACGCGCACCCGCCGCCCGAGCGCTCGATCCGCCACGCCGCCAGGTCCTGCTCGGCGAAGGTGCGCCAGCGCAGCCGCACCCGGTCCGCCCCCTCCGCCGCGCCGGCAAAGTTGCCCAGGCAGACGCCCTGGCCGCCGGCCGGGCCGAATGCGATGTCGTCCCAGCGGTCCCAGAAGCCGTTGCTGGAATCCACCCGGAGGCACAGCTTGATCCGGGCGAACCTGGTCAGCGCCGGGGCGGTGACCGTGCCGGTGGACAGCAGCTGGTAGGCGGCGTTGTCCGACGACAGCGCCGCGGTGGTGTCCGCTCTGATCACCCGGTGCAGGGAGTCGTGCCACTCGATCCGCATCCCCATCACGTTGCGGGCGCCGTCGTTCTTGCGGGCCCAGCCGGAAAGGGCGTAGGCGAGGTTGGGCGCGGCGGCGACGTCCTGGAACAGGAAGGAAAAGTACGGCAGGCCCTGCCCGCGGTTGATCACCATGTGCTTGAGCGCCCGGGTCCCGCCGTGGACGTAGTCGGCCGCCGCCACCGCCTTGGCGTTGCCCCCCTCCAGCCAGCCGGCCGGCCGGACGCTGTCGGCCGTCGGCACGGCGGCGGTGTCGAGGAAGACCGCCTCCATGCCGCCGTTCCGGAAGGTGTCGTCGGGAACGTTGAAATTGGTCCGCAGGGCGTCCCACAGCTCGGCCCGGGAACCGTCGTAGGACAGCGCCCACATCCCGGTGCCGGCCAGCATGCTGTCCCACACCGCGCGGTACTTGTACCCCAGGCTGACCTCGTCGTCGTACCAGCACTGGCGGTGGGTGCCGGAATAGTAGTAGTACCAGGGCGTGGAAGACGCCGCGTGCCACAGCCGGCCGTAGCTGCTGGCGTTTGGCGCCGCGTTGCTGTAGACCACGGCGGTGCCGCTGCCCGAGGTGGACGCGCCCGGGGAGGAGCCGGCGCAGGGCCAGTCGAACCCGTAGTAGGGGAAACCGGCGATCAGCTTGCCCCGGCGGTAACCGGAGTAGTGCGCGTAGTCGTGGATGGTCCACAGCACGTCGCGGCTGTAGCCGTCCAATGGCGAGACCGGGCCGGTGGCGCTCGATCCGCTCCAGAAGTAGTCGTAGGCCATGATGAACAGGCCGTCGGAGTAGATGGCCAGCGAATCGTAGTCCCAGGCTCCCGACCAGTCCACCGCCGGCGTGGCCAGACTGACGTGGGATGCGGGGTTCCAGGAGTGGAAGCTGTCGGACAGCTCGCGGGTGAAGCGCACCATGTTCTGCTTCTGGGTCAGCGGCAGGCCCTCGAAGTCGATGTTGACGCCGTCGCAATTCGCGTTGCGCACCATCGTCACCAGGTTCCTGGCCGCGGCGGTGCGGTTGGCCGCGGCGGAGAGGATCGCCGCGATGGTGTCCGAGTTGAAGCAGGTGGCGCACAGCGTGACCTTGACCCCGTTCTTGCGCGCCAGGTTGATGGTGGACGACCACAGCGAGGGGAAGTTGTGACTGTTGTTGAGCGAGCCGTTGCCGCGGACGTCCACGCTGAAGCAGGCGATGTGGGTCAGCAGGTCGTAGTGCAGGTAGGTGTCGGACGTCCAGTAGGGATCGTAGCCGTAGACGGTCTTGGACACCCGGGGCGCGCCGGCCCGGGCCGGCTGCGTCAGGGGCTGCGCCGGCCCCTTGCCGCCCGCGGCCACCGGGTGGCGCTCGGACTCGAGCTGGTGGATGCCCCGGCGGTCCGGCTGCTGGGCCAGGGCCAGCGATGCCGCGGCCGCGAGCACGATGATGCGTGTCAGGACGGTCTCGGGTACGGTCATACAGATATCGTACCATAAAAACGGGATTTGTCAACGGAAAAAACAGCCGCTGCCGGCGGGCATCTTTCCCATTGACAAACCGGCCCGGTTCTGCTATCCTATTCGCATCTCCCGCCGGCGTGGTGAAACTGGTAGACGCAGAGGACTCAAAATCCTCCGGCAGCGATGCCATGGGGGTTCGATTCCCTCCGCCGGCACCACCGGGTCCCCCGGCCAACGATCAACGCCATCGCGGCGCACGGCATATGCCCGATTTGCACGACCAAGTACCGAAGATGGACCAGCTCCTGGAGGAGGTGGTCCTGCGCGAGGCCTCGGACCTCCACCTGCGGGTGGGGGAGCCGCCGCTGTACCGCATCGGCGGACGGCTGGCCCGCAGCGAATTCCCGGTGCTGACCGAGGAGGACGCCAAGAGCCTGCTGTACTCGGTGATGACCGAGGAGCAGCAGCGCCGCTACGAGCGCGACCTGGAGCTGGACATGGCCTTCGGGCTGCCCGGCGTGGCCCGGTTCCGCATCAACGTTTTCCGCCAGCGCGGCTACGTCGGCGCCGTGCTGCGGGTGATCCCGCTGCGGGTCAAGACCATCGAGGAGTGGGGCCTGCCGCCCATCCTCAAAGAGCTGGCGCTGCTGCCGCGCGGCATGGTGCTGGTGACCGGCCCCACCGGCTCGGGCAAGACCACCTCGCTGTCGGCCATGGTCGAGCACATGAACCAGCACCGCAAGGGCCACATCATCACGCTGGAAGACCCGATCGAGTACCTCCACAAGGACTGCATGGCCATCATCGAGCAGCGCGAGGTCGGCACCGACACCCCCTCCTTCGCCACCGCGCTGCGCCACGTGATGCGCCAGAACCCGGACGTGATCCTGGTGGGCGAAATGCGGGACTACGAGACCATGTCGCTGGCCCTGGCCGCGGCCGAGACCGGCCACTTGGTGATGGCCACCCTCCACACCACCGACGCCGCCCAGACCGTCGACCGCATCATCAACACCTTCCCCCCGGACGCCCAGGCCCAGGCCCGGGTGCAGCTGGCCACGGTCATCCAGGCCGTGGTGTCCCAGGCCCTGCTGCCCACCGTGGGCAACCGCAAGCTGGTGGCCGCCTTCGAGATCATGCTGGGCACCCCGGCCATCAAGAGCGTCATCCGCGAGGGCAAGACGCCGCAGATCTACTCGCTGATCCAGACCGGCTCCAAGTTCGGCATGGTCAGCCTCGACCAGTCGCTCAAGGAGCTGTACCTCAAGAACCTGGTGACGCTGGAGGACGCGCTGTCCAAGTCCTCCAACCCGGTCGAGCTCGAACAAGCCATCGGCAGGTGACCCCATGCAGCTCGCTGAACTGTTGTATACCACCTTCCAGAAGAACGCCTCGGACCTGATCCTCAAGGTCGGCTCCAAGCCCATCCTGCGCATCCAGGGCGAGCTGACGCCGCTGGACCCCCAGCCCCTGCTGACCCCGGAGGACACCAAGCGTTTCGCGGTCGACATCATGACCAAGGAGCAGCTGGAGCGCTTCCGCCGCGACCGCGAGCTGGACCTGGCCTGCTCCATCGCCAACATCTGCCGCTTCCGGGTGTCGGTGTTCCACCAGCGGGGCGAGTTCGGCCTGGTGTTCCGGGTGGTGCCCAACCGCATCCCCACCATCGACGAGCTGGGCCTGCCGGTCACCTGCAAGAACCTGGCGATGCGGCCGCGCGGCCTGGTGCTGGTCACCGGCCCGGCCGGCTGCGGCAAGTCGACCACCATCGCGGCCATGGTCGAGACCCGCAACGCCAACCAGGAATGCCACATCGTCACCATCGAGGACCCGATCGAGTTCATCTACCAGGACAAGAAGGCCGAGATCAACCAGCGCGAGGTGGGCAAGGACACCTACTCCTTCACCGCGGCCCTCAAGAGCGTGCTGCGCCAGGACCCCAACGTCATCGTGGTGGGCGAGATGCGCGACCTGGAGACCATCCAGCTGGCCATCACCGCCTCCGAGACCGGCCACCTGGTGCTGTCCACCCTCCACACCACCGACGCCATGTCCACCATCGACCGGATCGTCGAGGTGTTCCCGCCCCACCAGCAGATGCAGGTGCGGATGCAGCTGTCGGGCAACCTGCTGGGCGTCCTTTCCCAGGTGCTGCTGAAGCGGGCCGACGGCAATGGCCGGATCGTGGCCTACGAGATGATGCTGACCAACGCCGCCATCCGCAACCTGATCCGCGAGGGCAAGACCTCGCAGCTGGGCTCGGCCATCCAGATGGGCATGAAGCTGGGGATGATGCCGCTCAACCACTCGCTGGCCGAGCTGGTGGCAAAGAAGCTGGTGACGCCCGATGAGGCGCTGACCCACACCGACACGCCCGACGAGCTCAAGGCCCTGCTGTCGCGGCCGCAGGCCGCGGCCGCCCGCCCCGCCGCCCCGCCCAGGTAGGGCGTCAGCCCATTCCGGCCCCGGTGAACCTGATGACGACCCGTAGGGACATGGCACGCCATGTCCCTACGTTCATGACAGGACGAACCGCATGAAACCTTCCCGCTACAACCACATCGTCCGCCGCCGCGGGCGGCAGCCGGCGATCTACAACAGCCGCAGCCACCGCATCCTGGAGCTGGACGCCGTCCAGCAGGCGATCTACAACGGCCTGCAGATCCCCATCACCCGGGGGCTGATGAACCCCCGGGACCCCGCGATGGAAAAGTTCCTCGGCGCGCTGTGCGAAAACCGGATGGCGGTCGAGGAGAACTACGACGAGCTGCCCGAGGTCCAGCTGCGGTCGAACCTGGTGCGCTTCGGGCGCTCCCGGCTGTCGCTATGGCTGCAGCTGACCACCCGCTGCCAGGCCGGCTGCGCCGAGTGCCCGTACCGGGAAGGCCGCCTGGACGCAGGCGATGCCGCGCGCCAGCGGCTGCTGGACCTCATCGCATCCCGCGTTCCCGAGCTCCAGGCCCTGGAGCTGACCCTGTGGGGCGGCGACCCGTTCCTGGCCTGGCCGGCCTGGAGGGCGCTGGAGCGGGAGATCGCGGCGTTGTCGCGCCAGCACAAGTTCGAATGGAGCTGCCGGATCGTGGCCAACGCCGTGCCCAGGGACTTTGGGGAAAAGGAGCTGGCCGGCATCGACCGGCTGCTGCTGAACGACCAGTCGTTCGCCGGCACGGCCGCCGCGCCGGTGACCTTTCTGACCGACTTCAAGCGCGTGGCCGACCGCCACGGCGGCTTCGCGGCCGGCACCAGCATGCGGTTCATCCCCAACCAGCCGTCGGCCGGGCTGTGCCGCAACCTCAACGGCCTGTGCCAGAGCGTGCCCGAGTTCACCGACGAGGAGTACGACATCATCCGGCGGCTGGTGCTGGAGGGCGTGGCGGTGGAAAACCTGCCCCGGCCCAAGCACACGGCCTGCCAGGCAGTCGACCCGCAGAGCTTCATCATCGACGTGGCCGGCCGGGTGCACAAGTGCTGGAACGACGCGGGCAAGCCGGAGGCCGACTGCGCCGCCGCGCTGGACGACCCCTTCGCGCCCCAGCTGTTCCGCTGGATGTCGTGGGACCCGTTCCGCCAGCAGCACTGCCGGGCCTGCAACATCCTGCCCTGGTGCCAGGGCGGGTGCATCGCCAAACCGGACAACGAGGACTGCGGCCACTGGCGCTACGCGCTGCGGGAATTGCTGAAGCTGGCGGTGATGGGCATAGAGAAGCGGGGCGAGTGAAACTCGCCCCGCTTTAACATATTATTTATGTTAAAGTAAACATCGCGTACTACTATTAAATTACTTTTAAGACTCGACTATTTTTTCTAGATCCCAACAAAGCACAACACCCAATACATTAGCCTTTCTATTGCATATAGTGATGAAAGTCCGTTCAACATGTGTTAGCAAGTACCCGTTCTTTTTAAAAAAACGTCGGATAGCTTTTATTCGAAATGGAGCGTTAATGAATTCTAGAAAATTCATATAGCCTATCCAATTGCCAAGTATTATCACAAGCAATGCAAGTATTGGCATATACTCTTTATTTAGAAAAAGATGCACACTTAGTATTGCACTTAATACGATTGTAACAACCCAAGATCCCAATATTTGTGGGAACATTATTTTCAATAACCTTGAGTAATCATCCACTTTAATCAAGGTACCTACAGTATAGCCCAAGATGCCGAAAACAAAAACATAAATAGTAGATTTTGTAAGTACAGCTGCTATGATTGCCATTACACTACTAATCGCGTTAGGCATTTTTTCCCACAGTTCTACGTCCGTTAATATGTCAGTATATTGTCCAGATTCTAACAATGGTAGTATTGTTTCTTTAACCTTTTCTTCGTTTAAACGAACCTTCAAACCATTCGGTGTGTAAAATGGCATCTTTAGCACCTCACTATCATAGTTATTTTCACAATCAGTTTGATCTTTTCTGCGCTTACCTTTCTTCGTAAATGTTCTTTTACCAGGTATTCATTCTTTCTGTTAACCATTCTTTTGCCCACTTTGAACCTAATCGGGCGGCACGTTTTATAAGTTGCACTGCTTCTTCGTGTTTTCGCTGTTTCAATAATATATTCGCTTTGTTTTGATAGGGTCTCCACTCATTGGTTTTATGCACTATTGCACTATCAAAATCTGCCAAAGCTTTTTCATATTCACCCATTTTTTCATAAATCATACCACGATTGTTGTACCCCCATCCACTCGTATCTAAAGCTATAGACCTGGTATATTCCTGCAACGCCAACTCTAATTTTCCATTTCTTTCATGTATCCATGCTCTTCCGTAATGTGCGGTGCTTTGTTCGGGGCAGTACTTGATTATACGTGAATAATCATTTTCTGCCTCTGCATATTCACCTAACATCGTATACCTTCTTGCCCTGCCGAATAAAGCAGCCGTGTCACGTTCATTTCTTTCTATACATCTGCTATAGTCACTTATTGCGTCCCTTATATTTCGCTTATCACTATAATCTAATAATTCATTATTAGTGTATTTCAATTTTGCTTCATGAGTTACAATCTGTGCTCTCACTAGATATGCTCTCATCAAGCCCCTATTAAAGTAAATAGCTCGGTCTACTTTTGATTTTGCTATTTGATAATTCCCGTTATTATAATTATCCTCACCTTGTTTTAAAAGCATGTTTGCATAGTAGTTCTTCCCGAAGTATAGTGCAATAAGTATGACCAATACTATTACTATTCTAATCACCTTCTTCATCTCAGCACCCTCATATATTCTACATTAAAAAAACAGGAAACCCCTTCACAAAAGAAGGGGTTCCCTAGTTCTATTTATCACGTCTTCTTTTCCAGCAGCGCCAGGTACGTTTTCACCCGGACGTTCTTGGGGTCCTTGTTCAGGCACTCCTGCCACTTCTCCCGGGCCTTGTCCTTGTTGCCCTCCTTCAAAAAGGCCACTCCCATGAACAGCAGCGCTTCCAGGTAGTCGGGGTTGGAGTCCAGGATCGTCTTCAGCTCGGTCATGGCGTCGGCCGTCCGGCCCAGGTTCATCAGGCACTTGGCCAGCTTCAGCCGGACGTCGATGTACTTGGGGTTGATGGAGAGCGCCTTGGCGTACTCGTCGGCGGCCTCCCGGTCGTAACCGATGTCGTTGTAGGTGTCGCCCAGCTTGGCGTGGGTGCCGGCCAGCTGGTTGCGCACCCCCAGCGGCATCCCGCCCTTGACGTCCTCGGCGTCCGAGGCCTTGGTGAAGTGCGCCACCGACTCCTCGTAGCGCCCCAGCTCGTTGAGGGTGATGGCCAGGTTGAGGTGGGCCTCCACGTAGTTGGGGTTGAGCTGGATGCCCTCGCGGAACGCATTGACCGCCTCCTCGAACTCGCCGTTGAGGTAGTAGGCCAGCCCCAGCTGGTTGTAGATGTCGGCGAATTCCGGCGACAGCCGGATGGCCTTCTTGAACTCCTGGATGGCCTCGCCGTGCCGGCCCTTGGCGTAGAGCTCGCGCCCCAGCTTGAAATGCCGTTCGGTCTCGAAGTTCATGTCGGAACTATCGGTGGATTGATGACACTAGGATACGGCAAAACCGGGGATTTGTCAAGTGCAACTTTTCACAACCACCGCTCAACATGTCATTCCCGCCCCGTGTCACCGCACGGGGTAAACTCCAGCGGGGATCCAGGAGACACTGGATGCCAGCTTTCGCTGGCATGACAGCCGGGATGAACGATGGCGAATGAAGGATGCCGCCTCCCTTCGATCTACGCGGCATGATGCATCCCTCAGGGTGACGATCGTCCGTCGCTCTCCGGCGCCAGCCGCGCCAGCACCCCGTCCGCCAGCAGCAGGCCGCGCCGGGAGAGCCTCGCGCGGCCGGACTCCTCGACGATCAGCCCCCCGCGCTCCAGCCGCCGCCACTGCTCCGGCGACAGCGACCGCGGCGGCGCCCCCCAGCGCGCGGTGAACGCGGCGAGGTCGATGCCCTCCGTCATCCGCAGGCCCAGCAACACCGCCTCGAACAGCCGCTGGCCGCGGGTGAGCGTCTCTTCGAACCCGCGCGCACTTTCGCCGTGTTCCGCTTTTTTCACGTATTCCATCGGATCAGTGACATTGGCCCAGCGCCGTCCCCCGAGGTGCGAGTGCGCCCCCGCCCCGAACCCGAGGTAGTCCCCGCAGTCCCAGTAGTTGAGGTTGTGCCGCGAGCGGTATCCGGGCCGGGCGAAGTTGGAGACCTCGTAGTGCCCGTAGCCCGCGGCGGCCGCCGTCTCGATCGCCGCCAAATACATGTCGGCCTCGACATCCTCGGGGACGCGCTCGATCTTCCCTTCCGCATTCAGTATCCCGAATTCGGAATTCGGTTCGTAGGTCAGCGCGTACAGGGACAGGTGCTCGGGACCGAGGGCGATCGCCCGATCGAGGTCGCGCCGCCAGCCGTCCAGCGTCTGCCCCGGCAGGGCGAAGATCAGGTCGAGACCGATGTTGGCGAAGCCGGCGGCCCGCGCCAGGGAAAAGGACTCCGCCGCCCGCGCCGTGTCGTGGGGCCGGCCCATCAGCGCCAGCAGCGCGTCGTCGAACGACTGCACGCCCAGCGACAGCCGGTTGAATCCGAGCCGCCGCAGTCCGGCCAGCTGCGCGGGATCGAGCGTCTCCGGGTTGCACTCGACGGTCAGCTCGGCGCCGGCGGCGGCCGGCGCCAGGCCGCGCAGCGCCGCGAGGATCTCACCGAGCTGCTGCGGCGACAGGATGCTGGGCGTCCCGCCGCCGAAGTAGACCGTGTCAGAGAAGGTATCGAGCTTGACGGGCCTGGCACTGCGGATTTCGGCAACCAGCGCGCGGGTGTAGGACTCCAATATTGAATTGTCCCCGGCCGGGACCGAGTTGAACCCGCAGTACCGGCACTTGGACCGGCAGTAGGGGATGTGGACGTAGAACGAATGCGGCACGGGGGAAGTGTAGCACACCGGATCATTTTTGGCAACGGCATTCACCTTGACTTTTCCCGCGAAATCTGACAAGATTGGAGCATGAGCTTTATCCCGCCGTTGACCATGGCCCTGCTGGCCGCCTTGGCGTCCGCAGCGGTGGAACCGTTCATCCCGGCGGACGCCGGCGGTCCCGTCACCATTCTTTCGCCCCTGCCCGACTCGGCGGTGGCGGCCGGGGAGCCGCTGGAGATCTCGCTGCTGCTGGACGGGCTGGACGGGCTGGAGCACCGGCTGTTCCTGGACGGCGACGACGTCACGGCGCGGGCCGAGATCACCGGCGAGTACGTGTTCTGGCTGTCGGGCGAGGCGGCGGCCGGGCCGTACCAGGCGATGTTCCTGGCTCTTGACGGTGGCGACACCGTGCATGCCGAGCGATGGACGTTCACCGTCGCGGAGCCCGACACGCAGCGGCTTGCCGAACCGCACCCGGCCGGCGGCCTGCCGCCCCTCCCGCTGGAGGTGTCGGTCACCGCCGGCGCGCAGTACGGACGCTGCGGGCAGGACACCGCCGGCCTGGGGCTGACCTACCCGGTCGGCGCCTGGCCGGCGGCCGAGTTCTCCGTCTCCGGCCCGCTGGCCGGCGGCATGCTGAGCGCCTACGCCGGGTACGATCCGTCGTACGACCGGGCGCCGCACGGGCTGGCCCAGTGGAGCGCGGCGGGCTTCGACCTGTCGCTGGGCGAGTTCTACCCCGACATCTCGGAGTTGGCCTTCTCCGGCGTCACCCCGCTGGGCGGGCTGCTGGAATTGCGGCGGGCGGGGCTGGAGATGGCGCTGACGGCCTGCCGCACCCAGGCCGCCGACACCGGACTGCAGTCGTTCGCGCAGTTCCTCTACGGCGGCCAGGCGCGGGCCGCGCTGTGGGACAGCCTGCGGCTGTCCGCCGGGTGGCTGGGCGGGTTCGACGACCCATCCTCCCTGCCCGACTCGGTCCGCTGGAAGCGCAGCGTCTTCGTCTATACTGACACCCTGTTCGGTCTGGCCGACTCGATCGTCTCGGTCGACAGCCTCCATCCCGGCAGGAACCGCATTCTCTGGCTGGGCGCCGAGTACGCGCCGTCACGATTGTCGCTGCGGGCCGAGGCCGCCCGTTCCGTCTTACTGCCGGACAGCGGGGGCGCGGCCGCCGGTCTGGCCTTCACGCTGTCGTCGCGGTTCAGGCTCGGCGCCCATCGGATCGAGCTCGGGTACTCGTCGCTGGGCGACCGCTACCAGAGCTTCGGCAACCCGTACGCCGAGCCGTCACGCAATGAGCTCTGGCTGCGGCACCAATCGGAACTGGGCGGCGGGCTCTCGGCGGAACTCGAAGGCGCGGCGTACGAGGTGGCGGCGGACTCGGCGGACGGGATCAGCCGCCGCGTCGGGGCGGCCATCGGCTTCGCGGGCGGCGCGCTGCGCTCTTCCTCGGTACGGATCGACTACCAGGCCCGGCCCTATGCCGCCTATCTCACCCAATCGCGCTCGGTGTCCCTGGCCGCATCGGTTGCCGCAGGGCCCTGCCGCATCTCGCCCTCCTACGCGTACACGTCATCATCAAGCGACCGGCTGACGCAGTCGCACACGGCTGCGGTGGAGATCGCCTTCCCCCCGGGGCGGCCGCTCGGGGTGAGGCTGGGCGTTCAGTACTACCAGCTGCGGGATAACGCCGGCTCGGCGGACCAGGACAGGATGGCCCCCTATTTCAAGTGCTCCTGGCGTGTGGACCCGAGCAGCACTGTCGATTTCTGGGCCAGGCACATCGCCAAGAGCGACCGCATCGATCCGGCGAGAAGTTACCGGCAATCGGTGCTGGCGCTCCAGGCCACCAGGCGGTTTTAGGGAACGCGCGCGCCACCGGACGACTCTAACGGAGTATGAAGCCGCAACGTAATTTTCGGCACCATAGCCAGATGCGCAATGCATTGCTTTTCATGGGATTGTCCGCCGGGCTGGCGATGCCGGCCCAGGCACTGGGCCAGGACACCATCGCCGCTGTCACGCTCTGCGCCGGGGATTGCCGCATCCGCCATGGCGCGGAAAGCGACGAGGCCGATATCGACCGGCCGCTGTATGCGGGCGATTCGGTCCTGACCGGCAGGAATTCGCGGATCGAGATCGGCTTCGGCGACGGCTCCCGGATCCGCCTGGCGGAAAACACCAGGTTCATGATCCGGCGCGCCGGGGCCGACCGCAGCTTCCACCTGGCGGCCGGCAAGTGTTGGGCCTCGGTGACCAAGCTGGCGGAACGGGCGCGGTTCGAGGTCACGTCGCCGACCGCTGTGGCCGGCGTGCGCGGAACGGTCTTCAAGGTCGAGGCCGGCGGCGACTCCACTTCCCGGGTGGCGGTCGAGGAGGGCGAGGTCGAGCTGCACAATCCGCTGCTGCCGGGGCGCCAGGTCCGGCTGGCGGCGCGGCAGGAGGCGTTCGTCAGGCGCCGGGCCGACCCCACGGCACCGCGGGCGTTCGACCCCGACCGGCAGCCGCGCTGGGAGCGTTTCACCCGCCGGATGTTCCACGACCTGGCCAAGTCAGCGCGCGGCCTGTCGTCCGGCGCCGTGCGGGTCGCGCAGGGCCATGAGAAGCTGGTGCAATCGGCCCGGAACCTCCTGGCCAGGGCCGGGCGCGAACCTCCCGGCCACGACAGGCGGGCCAGCGAACTCGCCCGCCTGCAGCGGGCCGCGTCCGAGAACCAGCGTTCGTTCCGCCTGCTGTCGCTCCGCGCCGAGCGGCGCTTCCGCCAGGCGGCAATCCTCGGCCGCCGGATCGAGGAGCCGGGCGACGCTGCGGCACTGGCTGCCGAGGTGGATGACCTCAAATCCGGGATCGACCGCGCCTCCGAGCGGTTCGAGGCGGCCGATGCGCCGCTCTCTTCCCTGCTGGCGGAGCTGGAGCAGATCCTCGGCAACGATGCGCCGGGCGACGGCCCGATCGACGCGGCCCGGGCCCTGGCCAGGCTGCGGGAGCTGGAGGGAAGGGCCGCACTGCCGCCGGCCGAGGTGGACCGCATCGGGCGGGCGGAATCCGCCATGTCCGAGTTCCTGCGCGAGGCCGCCGCGATCAGGGCCCTGGCCCCCTCCCGCCCGCTGCTGGCCGGGGAGCAGTTGTCGGATCTCCGGCGCCGCTTCGCCCTGTTCAAGCAGGCCAGCGGTTCCTTCGCCTTTCCGGCGCTGGAGCGTCTGCTGTCGGAAGCCCGGGCCGCGGGGTCCGAGGCCCGCCGGCTGGCGGCCGGCCTCGCCGGGGACGCGGGAGCGGCCGAGAGCTCGGCCCGCGTCACCTCCTCGCTCCGCTCCGCCTCCTCGCTCTGGCAGCGGGCGCTGCGGCTGGCCCGCCAGGGTCAATCCGTGGAGCGAATGATGCTGGAGGCCGACGCCATCATCAAGAACGCCGAGCGATGACGGCGGCGCGATCGGGCGGAACCGGCGCCGCGCCGGAGAGCCCCGCATGACCGGGCCCGGACGGGAGAAGCCAGCGTTCGACAGCGTGATCGAGGGCTACGGACGGCGGCTGTACAACCTGATGCTGCGGCTGACCGCCGACCGGCACCATGCCGAGGATCTGGCCCAGGACGTGCTGCTGATCGCCTGGCGCGAGTATCCGAAGTTCCGCGGCGATAGCGACGTCTTCACCTGGCTGTACCGCATCGCCATCAACCACCATCGCCGGTTCCTGCGCCGGATGAGGTTCAAGCGGTGGCTGGGACTGGACGAAGCCGAGCAAGCCGGATGGCTGGCGGGCGAGGATCCCGACGGAGCCGAGTCGGGTGAGCGCCGGGAAAAGGTTGCGGCGGCCGTCGCCTCCCTGCCGCCGGAGTTCCGCGAAGCGGTGGCGCTGTTCTACTACGAGGATCGCGACTGCCGGCGCATCGCCGGGATCCTGGGATGCAGCGAGGGAACCGTGAAATCGAGGTTGTGGCGCGGCCGGAAGATGCTGGCCGCCAGGCTGAGGGGATACATCGGAGAAACGGAGGGCTGAATCATGTCCTGTCTGCACATCGAGGAATACCTGCGCCGGCATCCGGAGGACGACCTGACCGAGGAGGCGGCCGCCCATTTGCGGGGCTGCGCCGACTGCCGGACCCGCTACCGGGAGATCACCGGGCTGGACGCGTTGCTTGCCGCGCTGACGCCGTCGCAGCTGCCGCCGTACTTCGAGGCCAGGCTGCGGGCCGCCCAGCGGCGGGAGGACCGACCGGCCCGCGCCCTCCGCCCCATGCTGGCCCCGCTGGCAGCGGCCGCTGCCGGTCTGACGCTGGTCCTATTCTGGCCGGCGCGTCCCGACGGCGACCGGGGCCTGGCCGAACGACGCGGTTCGGCGCCGCCGCCGCTGCCTGCCGCCGTTCCCGGGCTGGCGGCTGCCGGACGACTGATCATGCCGGTGTGGCCGGGCGACGGCGACGCGGTCTGCCGCAGCGACCTGACCATCACAGCCGCGATGTCTCCGCCAGCGAGCGCCGCTGCCCTGACGGTCGCGGTCGATAACATCGACCTGACGGCGGCGTCTGATATCGGCGACGAGTACGTCGCTGTCTCGCCCCGGGGCCTGCCGGCCGGCCGGCATACCGTCACCGTTTCCCTGGCACAGCCGGATGGGACGACCCGGTCGGCTTCCTGGTCGTTCTATCTCCTGGAGGACGCATCATGAAGCAGCTGATTGCTCTTTGCGCGCTGCTCTGCGCCGCCGCGGCGTACGCCGGCGGCCTGGAGGTGTCGCCGAACCCGGCGACCGCCGCGCCCGGGTCCCGGCTCAGGTTCACCGCCCCGGACGCGCCGGGGCCGGTCGCCTGGCGGGTCATTCCCGGCCGGCTCGGAACCATCGATGGCGCGGGGCTGTTCACCGCCTCCAACCTGACCGGCAGCGGTGTCGTCCGCGCCGTCTCTGCCGGGCCCGACGGGGTGGAGCGAGTCGGACATGCCGCGGTGCGGGTGGTCGATGACGGACGCCGGCGGCTGTCCGTGACGGTGTTCCCGCGCCAGGAAGACATCCGGATCGGCGGGTCCGCCAGCTTCTCCGCCGAAGCATCCGGCCCGGAAGGCGTCATCACAGAGGATGCCGCGGTATCCTGGAGGGTCGTCCCGGAAACGCTGGGTGACATTTCCGCAGCCGGCGTCTTCACCGCCCGCGCACCGGGCGAGGGACGGGTGGTGGCCGTCGCCCGCAGCGGCGATGCCCGGGGCATGGGCCAGGCCAGGATACGCGTCGCGGCTGCTGCGGCCGCCGGGCAGCCGGCCGTTTCCCTGTCGCCAAGGAGGGCCTCCGTCGCCCCCGGGGGGACGCAGCTTTTCACCGCATCGTTTACGGGGCCAGTTGGCGCTGCCGAGGCGCCGCGGTTCGAGGTCGACCCGCCCTGGCTGGGGACGATCGACGCCTCGGGCCTGTTCACGGCCGGCGCCGAACCCGGCACGGGCGTGGTCCGCGCCATCGCGGCCGGCGGCGCAAGCAAGGCCTTGGTGACTGTCCGATCCGAAGGCCGGACCCTGACCGTGCGCCTGACTCCGCGCCAGGTTTCTCTTCGGCCCGGCCAGGCGGTGCAGTTCGACGCTCAGGCTTTTGACCGCGAGGGCCTCCCTGTTCCGGTGGCCGGTTGGCGCTGGCGCGTCGTTCCCGAGCGGCTGGGCACGGTCACACCGAATGGCCTGTTCACCGCCCCCGGACGGTCGGGAAGCGGACGGGTGGTGACCCAGCTGCCGGCGTCGCTGGGGACAGGCAGCGACGCCGCCGTCGTGGTGGTCCGCCCCGGCGCGCCGAATCGCGTGCAGGTCGACCCGCCCAAGGCGCTGGTGAGGCCGGGGGAGACGCAACAGTTCTCGGCAGAGGTCGTCGGGCCGGACGGCGCGCCCAGACCGGACCTGCGGGTCGGCTGGAAGGTTCATCCGCCGGGACTGGGCACGATCACGCCGGCCGGGCTGTTCACTGCCGGAACGTCCTCGCGGCTGGGCGCAGTGATAGCGCTGGTGCCGCCCGACCAGGGAGGCGGCCGCGGCACCGCGGGCGTCGCGGTGTCGAGCTACGCGGTTCGCATCGACGGAGTGCGCCCCCGCCACGTCGATGCCGGCCAGCCGGAACAATTCACCGCTGCGATTCGCGACGCCGGCGGCAACCCCGTGTCGAACGCGATCCTTCAATGGTCGCGCAGCTCGGCGTCACCGGGCTTCGGATCGATCGACCCTGCCTCCGGACTCTTCACGGCCGGCCAGCCCCTGGCATCGCAGGTCGAGGGATTCGTGTACGTACGGGTGCTGCTCAACGGCCTGGTGATCGGCGGCGACGGCCTCAAGGTGGTCGTCCACCGCCGGTAGCGGCCGCGGCAAGGGACCAGAAAAAACGAAACGCCCCCGCCGGGGGCGTTTCGCCTTTCGGGCGCGCCGCGCCGCTATTTCCTGGCCTTGGCCGCCTTGCCCCGGGCCGGGGCCTTGCGGCGCGCCTTTTCCTCGGCGGGTTGGGGCTGGCATGCCGTCTCGGCCGGCGGCGCCTCCTTCTCCTCTTCCCGGACGAAGATGTCGCGGTCATCCCGCTTCTTGACGATGATGCCGTAGATGATGGTCTGGCCGGCCACGAACGACGCCGCCAGGTACGACGCCAGCATCAGCCGCACGGCGTTGAGCGACATCCCGGCGATGAAGGCCGACACCTGCCCGGTCCAGCCGAGCTCCGGGGCCGTCAGCGTCATGCCGCAGGGGCCGCAGGCGCCCGCCAGCTGGATCATGGCGTTCATCACCCAGCCCGGCGTGTAGTTGACGACCGCGGCAGCGGCGATGGCCGCGAACGTGGGGCCCATGGCCCAGCCCAGCACGGCGTGCGCGATCCCCAGCGCCCACAGGGAGAACAGCGCGAACACCGCGAACCCGGCGAACGACACCGCCTTGAGCAGCGCGGTGTAGGCCACCAACCGCCACGGCTGGGAGGTCATGGCCGAGAAGGTCTCGAACAGGCAGTCGAAGGTGTCCGACTTGCTGGCGCCCACGATCGCCGGGGCGTAGAAGACGCCGACCGCCAGGGCCGCGAACAGGAACGCCAGGAACAGGCAGACGAAGAACACCGGCACCGCCAGCAGCGACACCGTCCACTCGCCCACCACCGGGATCCGGCCCCACCAGCCCAGCACCGCTCCGCAGAACAGGATCCCGGCCGCGAACAGGACGATCACCGCCGGGCCGCCCAGCACCGCTTTCCAGTTCTGCCTCAGGAAGGCGACGCCCTCGCCGGTCTCGTAGAACTCGTTGCCCGACAGCTGCTCGGCCGTGATCTTGGCGACCACCGCCGCCGCCAGCAGGTAGCAGACCAGCCCGGCCAGCGCGCCCAGCCCCCACAGCAGCCACGCCCAGGGCCCGAAGTCGTTCCAGGGCAGGGGCACCAGCCCGAAGATGGCCCAGGTGTCGGCCAGCGAGCGGCCGGCCGTCAGGTGCGCCAGGTAGCCCAGGGCGCCGTAGGCGGCGAACCCGCACAGCAGGCCGACGAACATCGCCCAGATCTTCTTGGGCGAGAGCCCCAGCCGCGCCGCGCGGAACACGTCCCGGTAGTCGAAGTACAGCTTCAGCATGTCTCCCTCCTCAGTTTCCGGTTGGCGGTCGTCACCGGGTGAAAGCCGATGCCGTTCCCCGCGCGGCGTCGGCCCGGCGTCAGCTCAGGCATTCCACCAGGATCCTGCAGATATGGTCCTCGATCCGGCGGGCCAGCTTGGCCCGGTGCATCCGGTTGACCAGGATCGAGAAGGCGAACAGCTTGCCGTTGCGGGCAGTCAGGTAGCCGGACAGCGCCGACACGCCGCCGATCGAGCCGGTCTTGGCGCAGATCCGGCCGGACAGCGCCGGGTTGGAGAAGCGGCCGCCCAGCGTGCCGTCGACCCCGCCCACGGCCAGCGAGTTGTAGAACACCTCCCAGTAGGGCTGGTCGTACATGAACTTCAGCAGGTTCACCACCTGCAGCGGGGTCACTTCGTTCCGGCGCGACAGGCCCGATCCGTCGGCCAGGTCCAGCTCGCCCAGCCCCATCTCGCCGGCGACGGTGCGCGACACCGCCGCGCCTTCCTCCATGCTGCCGTCGCCGCCGTTCTCCGAGCCCAGGGTCTTGACCAGCGACTCGGCGTACAGGTTGTGGCTGGACTTGTTGATCACCTTGATGATCTCGGCCAGCGGCTGGGAGTGGTGGGCGTACAGCAGGGCCGAGCTGTCCGGCCGCACCATCTTCTCGCGCTGGGAGGCGGGCCCGCCCCGGACCTCGATGTCCCGGGTCCTGAGCACGGCCGTCAGGATCCGGGCGAAGTGGCTCTCCGGCTCCTTGGCCATGAAGATGAACCGCTTGCTGCCGCCCTGGCCGATGGTGCCCGTCACCCGCAGCACCTCGCCGTTGAAGGTGACCGACGGCGTGCCGCCCCGGTAGACCTTGACGTTCTTGGTGTAGGTCGTCCCGTTCCTGCGCTTGATGGTGCGGGCCTTGGTGTGGTAACCGCCCTTGAGGGTCTTGCTGAGGTTGTTCACCCGCACCGCCATCGGCGGATCGGTGGTGACGCGCAGCGGCTTGCCCAGCTCGGCGCCGTGGACCGTCACCAGCACCATGTTGTCGCGGAACGACAGGCCGGACAGCTGCCAGGCCAGCCGCTTCTTGGGCCGGACCAGCCGGTTGCTGGAGTGCGGCACCATCGACACCAGCCGCTCCGGCACGAAGCTGCCCTCGTCGCCCACCACGTCGCCGGCCACGGCGGTGACGCCCATGTTCCGCAGGCTGTCGGCCCACTCCATCAGGGTGCGGACGTCGCCGATGGTGGGGTCGCCCGAGCCCTTGACCAGCAGGTCGCCCTGCAGCACGCCGGCCGAGTCCACCGGGCCGCAGGCGTAGAGCTCGGTGCGGTAGGCGTAGTCCGGGCCCAGCTTCTCCAGGGCCGCGGCCGTGGTGAACAGCTTGGTGTTGGATGCCGGGATGAACCTGCCGTCCGAGTTGTACTGGTAGACCAGCGAATCGGTGGACAGGTCCATCACCGCGATGCCCCACACCCCCAGCCGCTCCAGCTTCTGGGAGAACAGCGCGTCCAGGTCGTGCTGCAGGTCGCCGCCGGGCCGCGGCAGGTAGAACACGGTCGGGGATTTCCTGCGGGCCTTGGGCTTGGCCTTGGCCTTCGGCTGGACAGCCGGTGACTTCCCGGCCGCGGCCCATGCCGGCCCGGACGCCGGCGGCAGCGCCGCGGTCAGGGACAGCAGGAGCAGGGTGGCGAGATGTCGGCAGGAACGGCGCATCGTTTTCGGGTGCAGTGGTCGGGGTCGGCGTCAGGCCGATTCCAGGAACAGATAGGGCCGCCACCGGTTGTCGGGGTGCCGGATCGAGTACTGCAGGAACGTCACGTAATGGGGCCGGCGGGGGTTGCGGCGCAGGCGCATCCGGGCCTGGGCCAGGCTGCGGTCGCCCTTGGCGTTGTTGCAGGCGGTGCAGGCGCACACCAGGTTGTCCCAGCTGTCCTCGCCGCCCTGGCTGCGGGGGACGATGTGATCGGTGGTCATCGGCACGTTGGCGGCGCCGCAGTACTGGCAGGTGTGGCGGTCGCGCCGCAGCACGTTCTGCTTGGTCAGCCGCACCTCGTGGCGCGGCCGCCGGATATAGCGCATGATCCGCACCACGCTGGGCAGGCGCACGGCCGAGCGCACCGAGCGCACCTGGCCGTCGCTGGGCTCCACCACCTCGGCCCGCTCGCCCAGCAGCATCACCAGCGCCCGCCGGGCGTTGCAAACCATCAGCGGCTCGTAGTTCTGGTTCAGCACCAGCACCTGGTGCGACAGCAGGTTATGTCCGGCTAGCGCGGCTGCTGGTAGACCTCCGTGTGCCGGAACTTGACCGTGTGCTTGTAGACGTTGAAGGGGAAGTAGATCTCCTGGTCGTAGGCCAGGGAGATGGTGAACCCGCCGCTGCCGCGCTGCATGTTCTGCATGAAGTACCGCACCGCCAGCTGCAGGTACTCCTGCTGCTGCTGCTCGGTCTCGGGGCGCAGCACGAACACCTTGCCCTGGTCGTCGCGCACCTGGTAGAAGTAGTCGCCGGCGATGGGCAGCTTGTCGTCCAGCGCGGTCTCGGCCAGCTTGACGGCCAGGCTGGTGTCGGATTCCGCCAAGGAGTTGCGGGCGGCCTCCTCCATCTTGCCCTTGATGTCGTAGAACCTGACGTAGGCGACCATGAACATCAGCCCGGAATAGATGCCCAGCAGGACTGCCGCGACGATCAGCAGCTTGAGCAGCGGGTGCATTGGGGGGCGGGACATGGCGCTCCTCCTTGGCGGAATGAACGCGGGCACAGGCGTATTCGCCTGCGCCCGTATCGAGCTCGGTTGATCCCCGATTGGGTGAGGACGGAACAAGCTCTGCGTTGCTGGTGGACCTGAGGGGATTCGAACCCCTGACCTCATGACTGCCAGTCACGCGCGCTACCAAAACTGCGCCACAGGCCCACAGTAATCCCATGAATGGTAAAGTTTAACAAAAAAAGGGCCGTCTGTCAAGCAAAAAACAGCCTTATCGCTTCCTGCGATGAATCTCGTCCAGCATGAGCCATATCCGAAAGCGGTCACTCCCGGAGCAGGTCCCTGCGTGCGGGGAGGAAGATGATTCCCGTGATCGAGCGTCCGATGACCAACAGCTTGAGGGTCAACCGCCTATACAGGCCGTCCGACCAGTTCTTCCGATCCTTGAAAGAAAGAACGGCGTTGAAGAATCCAATCGCCACGAGCAACGTCAGCAACGAAAACCGGAGCGCGCTCCTTCCATCACCCGCCGCCCGGCAGCCGCCGCAGGAAGCGCCGCACCGCGATCCAGCTGCCGGCCAGGCCCAACCATACCCCGAATCCCAGCAGCACCGCGAACTCCCGCGCCGTGAAGAACGTCACCTGCCCGAAGTTGGCCGACAGCAGCCGGTAGAACAGGTACAGCACCGCCGTCCCGGCCAGGGTGCCGGCCAGGCCGTGCAGCATCCCCTCCAGCAGGAACGGCCGGCGGATGAAGCCGTCGGTGGCGCCCACCAGCCGCATGATCTCGATGGCCTGGCGCCGGGCGTACAGCGTCAGCTGGATGGTGTTGAAGATCACGATCACCGAGGCCAGACTGACCACCAGCAGCAGGGCCACGTCCAGCATCACCAGCAGCCGGCCCAGCCGGTAGAACCGCCCCAGCCAGTCGCGGCCGTACTCGGTGTCCTCGATCCCGGGGATGCGCTGGACCTTCTCGGCGATGCGGGCCATGGCCTCGGGGTCGCGCTGGTCGGGGGTGAGGATCACCCGGTAGGAGCGCGGCAGGGGGTTGGTCTCCAGGGCCTGCAGCAGATCGGCCTTGTCTGCCAGCTCGGCGCGGAAGCGGCGCAGCGCCTCCTCCTTGGAAATGTACACGGCGTCGGCCACTCCCGGGATCTCGCGGATGTAGCTGCCTGCGACCAGCGCCTGATGCTGGTCGCAGGTCTCGGCCAGGAAGGCCTGGATCTCGAACTTGTCCTTGAAGGAGGACACCGCCGAGCGGAAGTTGATCGTCACCAGCAGGAACGCGCCCAGCAGGAACAGCGCCGCCGAGATGGTCGACACCGACAGCAGGCTCATCAGCTTGGCGCGCCGCATCCCGGCCAGCGCCTCTTTCCAGTAGTACCCCGGTCTCACCAGATCGGACCTCCCTTGCGTTGCCCGCCGCGCCCGGCGGCCGGTTGTATTCTACCCGATATCGCCTGAAAATGCAACCGCTCAGGATTGCACCAGGAACCGCACCGGCCGAGAGCGCACCGGCCTCCCCGCCACGGTGGCGGCGACGTAGAGCACGTGCTCACCCGGAGCCAGCCGCCAGCTGGGCGATGCGTCGCGGCTGTACTCCCTTCCGTCCAGCATCCAGCGCAGGCCGGCGGCGCCCCCCGGCACTGCCGCTCGCAGCCGGATGGCCTGCGCCGCAGCGTCCCGGCCGGGGTCGATCCGGAAAACGTCGGCCTCGGAGGGAAACATCACCCGCAGCTCGCCCCGGGGGGCGGACTCGTAGGCGGCCGGATCGCGACGCCGGGCCCAGTCGCCGTACTGCGGCGGCACCGTGATGGCCCGGCCAGGGCCGTGGAAGGCGCACGGCCCGGGCCGGGCGGCGCCGGCCAGGAAGTACTCGGTCATGGCGTCGGGGCAGTGGGGCGACACCGGATCGCCCGACAGCGGGCAGACCCGGACGGCCTCCAGCCCCCCGGGCCGGGCGAAGGCGGCCGGCCGCCGGCCGCGGTGCAGGGCCAGCATGACGTCGCGGAACAGCGGCCCGGCGCCCGAGACCCCGGACACGCCGTGCATCGGCGTCCCGTCGAAGTTGCCCACCCACACGCCCACCGTATAGTCGGTAGTGAACCCCACGGTCCAGTTGTCCTTATAGTCCTTGGTCGTCCCCGTTTTGGCGGCGCAGGGGAACGGCAGGTCGATCGGGCTGCACTCGCCGAAGGCCGGCGCCCGGGCCGAGCGGTCTGCCATGATGTGCGCCAGGAGGTAGGCCACCTGCGGGCTGAACACGCGGGCCGATTCGGGCTCTGGCGTGTCGGCCAGGAACCGCTCCGGCCGGTACACGCCGCCCCGGGCCAGCGCGGCGTAGGCCCGCGCCAGCTCCACCAGAGTGACCTCGCCGTTGCCCAGGGTCAGGCCCGGGCCGTAGTGCTGGGGGCCGCGCCGCAGGCCGGCGAACCCTGCCGAACGCAGCCGCTCCAGCAGCTCGGCGGTGCCGGTCAGCTCCAGCGCCCGCACCGCGGCCACGTTGTAGGAGCAGCCCAGGGCGGTGCGCATCCGCACCGGGCCGTGGCAGCGCTCGTCGTAATTGCGGGGCAGGAACTTCTCTGACGGCGCGCCCTCGACGGCGTCCAGATCCGGCAGCAGGTACGAGGCCGGCAGGCCCCGCTCCAGCGCCAGGCCGTAGGTGAACGGCTTGAGCGCCGAGCCCGGCTGGCGCGGCGACGCCGCGCCGTTGCACTGGCCGGAGATCGCCGGATTGAAATAGCCGGCCGAGCCGACCAGGGCGGCGACCGAGACGTCCCGGTTGTCGATCACCACCACCGCCGCGTTGGTGATGCCGCAGCCCGAGAGCTTGTGGACGTAGGCCCGGACGTGGAGCTCCAGCTCGCCGGTCAGCGCCGCGTCGAGCGTGGTGCGGAGGTCGCCGGGCGGCCCCGCGGCACGGGCCAGCGCCCAATCGCAGAAGTGCGGGGCATGGAACTCCCAGGGCGGGCGCGGACGGACCTGCGGCGGCGCGGCGGCGAACCCCGCACCCCGCAGCCCGGCCGCCAGGCGGGAGCGCGCCGCCTCCAGCCGCACCGACCCCAGCCGCGGGTCGTACAGCCGCGGGTTGCGCGGGATCACCGCCAGCAGCGACGCCTGGGCCGGCGTCAGCTCCCGGGCCCGGCACCCGAAGTAGTCGAGGCTGGCCGTCTCGCAGCCCCGCAGGTTCCTGCCGTAGGGCGCGTTGTTGAGGTAATACTCCAGTATCGCCGCCTTCGGCAGCCGCCATTCAATGTACAGCGCCAGCGCCGCCTCCTGCAGCTTGGCGTGCGCCCCGCGCGGCCGGGGTCCCAGCATGATGCGCGCCAGCTGCATGGTGATGGTGGAGCCGCCGCTGACCACTCGGCCGGCGCGCGCCCGCTGCAGCGCGGCCCGGGCCAGCGCCAGCGGGTCCACCCCGCAATGCCAGCGGAACCGGCGGTCCTCCGAGCGCAGGGTCGCCGCGATCAGGTGCGGCGAGACGTAGTCCAGCGGCGCGTAGAAGCCGCGGTCGCGCCGCACTACCCGCAGCGTCGCGCCGCCGCGGTCCAGCACGCGGAAGGCGCGGTCGGCGCGAAGCTGCCGGAACTCCAGCGGCGGAAGCAGACGGCCGGCGGCCGCCAGGACGGCCGCGGCGGCGGCCCAGCGCGCCCAGGGCGGGATGAGCCGGCGGCGGGGCACGGTCACCTCATCTTCCGGATGCGCACCTCGGTCCCGGCTTGATCCTGCAGCAGCCCGGCCAGCTCGGCGACGTCGGTGTCGCCGAAGTGATAGGGGTAGAGCACGCGGGGCTTGATCACCGTTGCTGCGCGCGCGGCCTGGGCCGGGGTCATGGTGTAGGGCTGGTTCATCGGCAGGAAGGCGATGTCGATGTTCTTGAGGTCCGCCATCTCCGGGATGTCCTCGGTGTCGCCCGCGATGTACACCCGCGTGCCGCCCAGGGCCAGCACATAGCCGTTGTCGCGGCCGCCCCTGGGGTGGAACTGCTCATGGCCGGGCGTGGAGTTGTAGGCCGGCACGGCCGTGATGGCGATCCCGTGGACCTCGATGCTGTCGCCGTTGGACAGGGCCTCGCCCCGGCCCAACTGGTCGCGGCCGGCCCGGTTGAGCACGATCCTGGTGTCCTTCTTTTCGATCGCGGCGATGGCCCTGGCGTCGAGGTGGTCGTAATGCTCGTGGGTCACCAGGACCAGGTCGGCCTTGGGCAGTTTCTGGTAATCGGCATGCTCCGCCACCGGGTCGACGTGGATCACCCGCTTGTCCCAGACCAGCATCAGCGTGGCATGGCCCAGAAAGTAGATGGTGAGCTTGTTCACCCCGGGCGCAGTCGCGGGGCCGGTGTCAAACGAATCGTGCTCGTACTTTGCCAGCGGCTCGGCGGCCAGGGCTCCGGCCAGCGCGCATAGCGCCAGCGATGCGATCGCGATCTCCATGGTCGGTCCTCCTCGTGTCGTGGATTGCTGACGGGCCTGCGTCCCGGATCAATGCGCGTTTTCGGCGGCTCCGCTGTCCCCGCCGTCCGTGGTCGACAGCAGTTCCCGGGCGGCCGCCTCGTCCCCCCGCGGCACCTGCACCAGCACCGGTCCGACGACCTGGTTGTAACCGGCGCCGATGCGGCCCAGGCCGAACAGGTCCTGCAGGCCCTCGCCCTTGACCAGGAACGGGATCTGCGCCTCGTCGAGAATGGCCTTGGCCCTGGCGAGCAGGAACCCGTCGCCGGTCTCGAGCACCGTCACCAGCTCGAGCTCGTCCGCTGGCGGTCGGGCGGGTTTCGGTGGCAGTGCCGCCACCAGCGGCGCGCCGCAATCGGGGCAGGCCGTGATGCCGGCGAGGTACTCGGACCGGCAGGATGGACAGAACATGCGCTTCCCCTCAACGGTCACGCAGCGGGATGCGGCCTCACCTGACCTCGACCACCGTGTCCGGGATCCAGCCGAACACCTCGGGGTTGTACATCTCCTCGGCCTTGGTCTGGGGCAGGGCGAAGCGGCCCGGTGTCAGCGCCCGCATGTAGTAGCTGTGGGCGTGGGTGCCGCTGCGCAGCAGGTCGGCGAAGCACAGCACCCGGTCGTCGCAGGTCTCGAAGTGGTTGAATCCGCCCCACCACCAGCCCCACTCGCGGTCGTCGCCGCCGAATTCCCCGCTGGGGCGCCCGCCCCGCAGCGCGTCGCTCTCGGTGGCGAAGCCGAGGTTGACCGGCTCGAACCCTGCCGGCAGCGGGTCGTCCACCACCACGAAGTGGCGGTCCTGGGTGGTGGTGACGCTCAGGGTCACCTTGTAAACCGTGCCGGCGGTGAAGCTCGTGACCAGGGTGTCGCCCGTCGCGGTGGCGATCTTCTTGGTGATCGCGAAGCCTTCGTCGCGGTACTTGACCGGCGCCAGCGGCGCGTAGGTCATGCGCAGGCCGTAGTACAGGCGCCCCGGGCCCTGTTTGGCGATCTCCACCGGTAGCTGCTTGCCCGGCGCGAACTCGGACAGACCGAAGCTCCTGGAGCGGGAGGTCAGCTCCCGTCCTTTGAACGTCTCGCTCAGGATCTCTTTGCCGGCCAGCTTGATGCTGGCCGTGAAGTCCGGGTCGTCCTTCTCGTAGACGTTGAGGTAGTCGTCGATGGCGGTGAACACCGCCATGTTCTCGTGGGTGGTGCGCCAGCGGCCAATTCTGCGCTCCTCCATCAACCACTTGACGACCTTCTCGGCGCCGGCGAACTCGCCCTTGGTCTCGAGCAACGTGGACAGGATGAACGAGGTCGAGACCACGTTGGAGTAGAACACCCAGCAGTCGCTCTCGTCGCCGGCATCCTCGAAGTGCCAGGTGGTGGGCGCGACCTTGACGGTGTTGAACAGCTGCTGGGTGAGCTCGGCCCGCAGTTCCGGCTTTATTTTGGCGTGGTGCAGGGCCCGCAGCAGCATCGAGCGGCCGAACAGGTTCATCGAGTCGCGCCGGGCGCATAGCGCCGTCAGCCCGGCCTGGTCGGGCTTGCCCCACAGCGCCAGGACGTACCCGGCGTAGGCCATGGTGTTGTACTTCCAGCGGCGAGAGTAGGGCCAGTTGACCTCGTTGATCTCGCCGATACGGCGCAGCGACGAGCGCAGGTAGTCCGTCCCCTTATCGACGACGCCCTGGTCGACCTGGTACCCTTTCTGCTTGGCCCGCTGCAACCCCCACAGCACATAGGCGGTCAGGTACGGGTCGCGGAACCGGCTGTCCATCCACAGACCGAAGGCGCCGTCCGGACCCTGGAACTTGTAGATGCGTTCGATACCCGCCTGAACATAGGATCGGAGATTCCCGCCCCTGGCCGGCGCCAGATTGAAGTTGACGATCAGATCCTGGGCCAGGATCATCGGCATCAGCCCGGACAGGGTCTGTTCCAGGCAACCGTAGGGATAGTTGATCAGGTAGTCGAGCCCGCCCTCCAGCCCGGCGAACGCGGTCGAGCTGGCGGTCAGCTGGAGCGATCCGACGTCGGGCCAGACGTCGGCCGGGACCGTCAGCGCCTGCGAGGCCCGGCCGCCGGTCTGCTCGTACAGCGCCACCGTTTCGGTGATCTTGGGCAGCAGCACCGGCAGCCGCTGCTCCAGCCCGTCCGATCCTCCCTCGGCGCGGGCCGCGAATCGGAACACGGCCTCGCCGGCGGTGCGGGCGCGATAGGTGAACGCCACTTCGACCGGTTGATCGGGCTCGACCGTGACCGTCTTGGTCCCGGATCCCAGCAACTCCGCCCCGGCGACCGTGGCAGACACCTCGACCTGCTGGTCCCGGCCGGTGCGGTTGTGGACGGTGACTCCCGCGGACAGGCTGTCGCCGGCCCGCAGGAAGCGCGGCAGCGCCTCCAGCAGCATGATCCGCTTGGACACGGCGAAGGTCCGCTCGCCGGCGCCGAACTGCGAGGCCCTGGTGTGGGCGGTGGCCATGATCTTGAAGGAGGTCAGGTTGTCCGGCAGGCGGAAGCTGGCCCGGGCCTTCCCGTCCTTGTCGGTGTGCACCGCCGCCCGGTAGAACGGCGTAGTCAGGAACTCGCCCCGGAACCCGGCGTCGGGCCCGCCGCCGCCGCCCCGGTTCTCGCCCTTCTCTCCGTAGTTACGCTGGCCGATGACGTGCAGCCTGGTCTCGGCCGTCTCCACCGACAACGGCCGGGCGCCGTAGAACGCGTCGAAAGCGTCCGGGGTGCGGAAATCGATCAGGTTGAGCACGCCCCGGTCCACCACCGCCAGCGTCACCTCGGCGACGGCCGGTTTGTTGCGGGCGTCGCGCGCCGTCAGGCTGACGGTCACCGAGTCGCGCGGCTGGTAGGTATCGCGGTCGCTGGCCACGTCCACCGCCAGCCGTTTGGACCCGGGGTCGACCGCCAGGCTGAGGTAGCCGATCTTGAATCCCGGCTTGGCCAGGTCGTCGCCGTCCTCGGCGAAGGCGGGCGTCTCCAGCCGGCCCCGCAGCAGCACCACCGAGACATAGACGTTGGGCAGGTGCTCTGGCAGGATCGGCAGGTCGATCACCGGCGCGCTGCCAGTTAGGTCGAGCACACGCTGGGACAGGATGAACTCGCGCTCCACCGTCACCAGCGCCCTGCAGGACGGGTAGGGCGACTTGACCATGATCCGCGCCCGCTCGCCCGGGCGGTAGCGCTCGCGGTCGGCCACCAGGTCGATCCGGTCGTCGTTGCGCGCCTGCCAGGACACGGCGCCCTGGCCGACGGCGTAGAAGTACCCGCTGTTGATGATCCGGTTGCCGCGGCGGTCCGAGGCCCGCAGCCGGAAGACGTAGAAGCCCGGCTTGTCGGGCACGTAGGCGATCCCGGCCGGCGACTGGCCGGTCCTGACCGAGGCCGTGTGGACCGTGCTGTCCTTGCGCTCGCTGTACCATTCGTAGCGCCCGCCGGCGCCGGCCCGCCGGGCCGAGATCCACTGCTGGCGGACGATCTCCGCCGACACCGCCTGGCCGTGCTCCAGGGCGCCGTCGGGCCGCGCGGCGATCACCGACAGCTGGACCTCCCTGCCCACGTCGCAGAAGCTGGTGTTCTGCTGGTAGCCGATGTAGAACTCGCCGCGGTGCACCACGGCCTGGCGCCTGCCGGACATGGTGGTGCGGTCGGCGGCGGCGACCGTGGCCTCGACCGTCAGCGCCATGGTGCCGGAGCCCCCTCGCAGGTCGATCATGGCGCCGACGGCGGCGGCGCCCCGGGCGTCGAGCTGGCCCTCGCCCGATGCCAGCAGCGATCCGTAGTCCGGCGATTCGTCCCACCACCAGGAGCGGTTGAAGCTGAACCCCTCGCGGCCGGGCGGCGAGTAGCCGTACGGCGCCAGCCGCGCCGCCCAAGAGAACTTCTGGCCCGCCATCGGCGCGCCGAACAGGTACCGGGCGCCCACGGTCGCGGCCAGGGTGTCGCCCGCAACGTACGCGGCGCTGCCGGTGGCGACCGTCACCTCGAACGTCGCCGGCTTGTAAGCCTCCACCCGGAAGGTCTCGGAGGCGCGCATCGCAGGCGCCGAGTCGCAGGTGACGCTGATCGAGTAGTAGCCGCTGGGCGCGCCGGGCTTGAGCTGCAGCGCATGCCCGAACGACCCCCAGTCCGACAGCGCCACCGGCGCGTTGACCAGCTCCTGGTCGCGCGAGTCGCGGATCACCAGCGTCATTCTGCGGACGGCCGGCAGCTCCCACTGGCCGCGCCGCTTCTGGCGGAAGATGCCCTTGACGAACACCTGCTCGCCCGCCCGGTAGAGGCCGCGCTCGGTGAACAGGTATCCCTGGTGCTGCACCGGCCGCGGGTTCCAGTCGTAGGGCAGCCCGAACTCGTAAGGCTCGACACCCGTGCCCCAGCGCGAGGCCAGCACCGCGCGGTCGCTCCCCTCGCTGACGATGGCCCACACCCGCGGCCGCGGGCCGTAGTAGTAGCCGTCCTCGTCCGCCTGCGGCGGCGCGATGCCCAGCGCGGCCCACCCCGGGCAGACGCACAGGCCGCTCCCGTCGGTGGTCCCGTTGAACAGCACGGCGTTGTCATCGCCGCGCAGCTGGACGGCGGCGCCGGCCGCCGGCCGGCAGTCCTTGAGCCGGGTGGCCCAGATCAGGATGTTGTCGGCCGAGAACTTGCCGGTCAGCCCGAGGGCGGTCACCTGGACGAAGCCGGTTACCGACCGCAGCCGGGTGGTGTCCACCCAGCGGTCGTACGAGCGTTCGCGCGGCGGCAGGCCGTAGACGTTGTAGTAGACCAGGCCGGTATTTTCGGCGGACAGCGCCGGCCTCAGCTCGAAGGGCAGCCGCTTCAGCACGTTGCGGCTCGTCTTCAGCTCCCATTCGTCGCTGGCCGCGCCCGGCCAGCCGGACACCGGGTGGTCTTGCGGCACGCCGTTCTTCAGCAGGGGGACCAGGTCATCGGTCGGCACATTGGCGAAGCGTCGCTGGACGTGCTTCCAGTTCATGGCGGCCACCGGCAGCCGGGCCGGCAGGTACGACTCCAGAACGCCGATGCCGCCGGGCACATGCACCGCCGAGTTGTAGCCAGCGGTCCTGACCCTGAACGACTCGTCCCTGCCCAGCACCTGGCCGTACATGTCGCGCAGCTTGCCGGAGATGGTGAACCGGTATTCGGTTTCCGGCTTGAACTGGAACCGCAGCGACGGCTTGAGCCCCGAGTTGCCGTGGTAGTATTCGCCCTCGCCGTCCCCGTCACCCTCATCGCCGTCCCGCTGGCCGTGCAGCGGTACCTTCGGCGCGACCGCGAGGTGCTTCAGCAGGTCGGAGATGTACACCGGGTTGGAGAACTGGAACACCATCGGGCTGGACGGGTCGCTGTCCGGCTCCTGGCCGGCAGCGGCGAACCGGAAGTGGTTGTAAGTGGAGAACTCCACCGTCTGGGCGCTCGCCAGCCCCAAAGTCCCCGCGGCCGCGGGCAGGCCCTTGGCCAGCGTGACGCGGATCCTGCGCTCCTGCGGCATGGCCGCCACCCGGTCGAGATGCTCGTCGTAGGCCTTGATCAGCAGCAGCCGGTTGAGCCGCGCCAGGTTGTCGCCCGACAGCTTCTGCGCGGCCAGCGTCCTGGTGCCCTGGTTCAGCCCGACATGGGCGAACCGGGTCTCGGCGTACAGCGGGGCGTCCCTGACGGCCCGGTTGATGTCGGCGACCACCGCCTGCTTTAGGGCCTGGTCCGCCGGCATCCGGATGTCGTACTCCGCCAGCAGCCTGCGCGTGCCGGCCGAGAATCGGGACTCGAGGAAGCGCGACACCGAGTCGTCCGGGTTGCGGAACAGCCGCCAGAAATGCTCCGCGAAGTCGGCGGCTGCCAATTCGCCGCCCGCGGAGATCATTCTGACCGCGGACAGCGTCAGCACGTTGCTCCCCCGCGCCTGACCCAGCCTCCGGCGCTCGGCCTCACCCGGGCTGGCCAAGGCCATCGCCAGCGGCGCCGCCCTGCCCTTGTCGTCGATCGTCGCCACCGCGACGAAGGCGCGGGCCTTGGCGGCGTCCATCGGCTGGTTGAAGTACAGGCAGATCACCTGCTTGAGGTTGACCTGCGCCGCGCCGTGGTACGGATTCGAGTAGGTGAGCTGGGGCCGCGGCGTCTCGAACGACCAGGACTCGTCCCTGGCCAGGGCCGCGCCGGAAATCGACTTGGTGCCGGCCGGCACCCGCACCCGGTAGGCGGTGGCAAAATCCAGCGTATCCCGCGGGGTGAACACCAGCGTGGCCGGTCCCTTCCAGCGGTACTGGCCCCTGACGGCCGGCGTCACCGACAACGGGCCGGACCCGTCGCCCGCGGGCAGCGCCTGCAGCGGCACCATCGGCTGGCTGAACGTGACGGTGATCTCCATCGCCTGTCCGATGGAGCCGACCGGCCCGACCGGCGTCTTGGCCACCACCCGCAGATCTCCCTGCGCCAGGGCCGTCCCGGCCGCCAGCCAGATCGCGGCGGCGATCAGCGGCGCCGGGTGGCTGTTTTGGTAACGCTGACTCATGTCTGTCTCCTGTCGGTTGCGTGGCGGCGGCCGGCCAAACCCCGGCCCAGGGGCGCGCGGCCGTGTCCGGATTATAGCACAAACGGCCGCGCCGGGTGCGGGAATTCAGCCGCGGCCGGCAGCGCCGCCGGCCGCGGCCAATATCACCCTTGACACGGGGAGTCGGGATGGTATACAATTGTTCTTTGCGCCATGGACAGAGTGACAGCCTCCTTCACCCCGGACGATTCGCGGCACATGCGCCGCGCTCTGGCGCTGGCCGCGCGCGCGGCGGACGACGGCGAGGTCCCGGTCGGCGCAGTGGTGGTCTGCGGGGGGGCGGTGGTCGGGCGCGGCCGCAACCTGGTCGAGGCGAGGCACAGCGCCCTGGCCCACGCCGAGATGATCGCCCTGGCGCAGGCCGCCCGCAAGCTGGGCCGCTGGCGGCTGACCGGCTGCACGCTCTACGTCACGCTGGAGCCCTGCGCCATGTGCGCCGGCGCCCTGGTGCTGTCGCGGATCGACCGGCTGGTCTATGCGGCGGCGGACCCCAAGGCCGGCGCCTGCGGCTCGGTGCTGACCGTCGCCGCGAACAGGAAACTGAACCACACGGCGGCGGTCGAGGGCGGCCTGCTCGCGGAGGAGGCGGCGGCGCTGCTCAAGGATTTCTTCCGCCAGAAGCGCAAACGACGAGGCTGACCGGTCACCGTCGGACCGGACGATCCGACCGCTGCCCTAGTTCATGTCTTCCTGGATTCCTGATAGAAAAATTCCGGAGAGTTGGCCGAGCTGGTTGCCACCGCTCAGCGGGGTCCCGCCAAAGGCGGGAAAGGCGCACACAAATGTATTGGGCATACATAATCCAAAGTACGTCAACGTGGCAATGCCTGTAAGAAATTGACAATCCAGTAACTGGAGAGTTGGCCGAGCTGGTTGAAGGCGCACGACTCGAAATCGTGTATGCCGTGATGAACGGCATCCGGGGTTCGAATCCCTGACTCTCCGCCAGAACGTAAAAACCCGGCAGCATCGCTGCCGGTTTTCCCATTTATACGACGTACAACACATTATAGAGCCCCCCGGCGCTTTGGTCCGGCGTGTACGGGCCGTAGCTCACGCAGTTGTACAGGGGGATGTTCCCCTTGGTGGATTTTAACGCCGACAGATCTACCGCCTGTGGATCGCTTACCACCGCCACCTCCGGCTGGTGGTTCAGCCGGCTGTCCTCGTAAGTCCAGTTCTGGGTGGACGGCACCTGCATCGCCAGGTGCTTGCCGCCCAGGCCATAGAGGTATTTTCGCACGATGTTGCCGTCGTTGTCAAGGTCGCAGATCACGTTGCCCCGAGCGTAGTCGCGGGGCCGGAGCGGCCACGCGGACATTGACACCGCGCCGGCGATCTGGTATAATCCCGGCGTCAAGGTGCTCCCGGTTTTCCGGGAGATAATCGGGAATCCCGTGCTCCGAGCGTTTCGGAAAATCGGGAGCTGCCCCGCAACTGTGAGCCGCATTCGGACCGGGCGATGCAACGGCCACTGTCGGTCATCCGACGGGAAGGCGCATCGCCGCGGCGAGCCAGGAGACCGGCCTTGATGCCCATGCAATCCGCCTTCGGGGGAGGGTCGGGTTCTGACGTTCGTCGCCGAGAACCTGATCTTTCACCAAGATCAGGTTTTTTCGTCGCATGAAAAGATCGCTGGCACTCATCATCATCGCCGCCTGCCTGGCCGGCGGGTGCGCCAGGCAGCATCCCCACTCGGCGCTGACGCTGGTCGACGACGCCGGGCGTCGCGTGGCCCTGTCGGCGGTGCCGAACCGGGTGGTCTCGCTAGGGCCCAGCATCACCGAGACGGTCTATGCCCTGGGCGAGCAGGACCGCCTGGTGGGCGTCACGTCCTGGTGCAACTACCCGCCGGAGGCGTCGCGCAAGACCGTGGTCGGCGACGCGACCAGCTTCAACCCCGAGCGGCTGCTGGCGCTGGCGCCCGACCTGGTGATCCTGGCGGGCACGGCGCAGAGCCCGGCTCTGGAGCGGCTGGAGGCGCTGGGGATCCCGGCGCTGGTGCTCGATCCCAGGACGCCCGACGACATCATCGCCGATATCGAGCTGGTGGGGCGCGCGCTGGACACCGGGCTCCGGGCCGATTCGCTGGCGTCCGGGATGCGGGCGTCGCTGGGCCGGTTCCGGGATTCCGCCGAACTCGTTCCCGCCGGCCGCCGCCCGACGGTGTTCGCCGAGATCGGCTCCACGCCGCTGTTCGCGGCCGGGCCGCGCAGCTTCCTGGGACAGATGATCGCGCTGGCCGGCGGCCGCGCGGTCCCGGACGACCTGCCGCAGGACTACGCGGCCGTCAATCCGGAGCGGGTGATCGGGCAGGATCCAGACATCATCCTGGTCCTGCATCCCATGGCCACGCGCGGCGACGTCATCGCACGCATCGGCTGGTCCCGGATCGCCGCGGCCAGGAACGGCCGGGTGCATGACGGCATCGATCTGGACATCGTGCTGCGGCCCGGGCCGCGGTTCCTGCAGGGCGTCGACCAGCTGCGGATGATCATCGATGGCCAACGGCCGTAGGACACAGATCTTCTGGCTGGTGCTGGCCGCCGCCGCCGTCTGCGGGATCGCCATCGGCCCGTCGGGTCCTCCCTCCTGGGGCGATCCGCAGATCATCGCCCTGCGGGGTTTCCGGGTGCTGCTGGCGCTGTGCGCCGGAGCCGGCCTGGCGGCGTCGGGCGCCTCGCTGCAGGCGGTGCTGGGCAATCCGCTGGCCGAGCCCTACCTGCTGGGCGTATCCGGCGGCGCCGCCTGCGGGGCCGCGCTGGCCATCGCCCTGGGGCTGGGCCGGGGCGTCCTAGGCGCATTCGCCGTGCCGGTCTTTTCGTTCTGCTTCGGACTGGCCACCATCATCGCCGTCTACCGGCTGTCCCGCGTCCGGGGCCGGCTGCCCGGCGAAACGATGATCCTGGCGGGCGTGGTCGCCAACGCGTTCTTCTCCGGCGCCATCATGCTGCTGCTGTCGCTGGCCGGCCGTCAGCTCCAGGAGATGGTGCTGTTGATGATGGGCAGCCTGGGCGCCGTCTTCACCACGCGGACAGCCCCGGCCCTGCTGTTCGCGGCGGCGCTCACCGCAGGCGGCATCGGCTGGCTGTGGCTCCAGGGGCGGCGGCTCAACCTGCTGGCGCTGGGCGAGCCGCAGGCGGCCAGCCTGGGCGTCGAGGTCGAGTCGCTCAAGCGCGGGGTCTTCCTGACCAGCGCGCTGATCTGCGCCGGCATCGTCTCGCTGGCCGGCGTGATCGGGTTCGTCGGCCTGATCGTCCCGCACCTGGCGCGGATGGTGGTCGGCCCGGACAACCGCCGGCTCATTCCCGCCTCGGCCGCGCTGGGAGGCAGCCTGCTGATCCTTTCTGACGCCGCGGCCCGCAGCGCCTTCGCCTGGGAGCTGCCGGTGGGGGTCGTCACCACCATGCTGGGCGTGCCATTCTTCATCTACCTGCTGTGGCGGCGCAAGCGGAGCGCCGGCTGACGATGATCGCGATCAGGGACCTGTCATGCCGCTACGGCACGATCACCGCGCTGGACGGCGTCAACCTGACGGCCGGGACCGGCGCGGTGCTGGGGCTGATCGGACCCAACGGCTCGGGCAAGAGCACGCTGATAGCCTGCGTCGCCGGGATCAACCGCGACTGCAGCGGCGCGATCGCGCTGGGCGGGGTTTCCCTGGCGTCCTACGGCCGCGCGGCCCTGGCCCGGGTGCTGGCCGTGGTGTTCCAGGAGAACCACATCGCTTTCGACTTCACCGCGCTCGACGTGGTGCTGATGGGCCGCAGCCCGCATTTGCGGGAATTCCAAGAGTACGGGGCGGACGATCTGGCCATCGCCCGCGAGACGATGACGGCCTGCGACTGCTGGCAGCTGCGTGACCGCGGCGTCAACCGGCTGTCCGGCGGCGAGCGCCAGCGCGTGGTGCTGGCCCGGGCGCTGGCCCAGCGGCCGCGCTTCCTGCTGCTGGACGAGCCGACCAGCCACCTCGACCTGCGCCACCAGAAGGAGATCCTCCAGATCGCCGCGGCCAGAGCCGGAACGGACGGTTTGACCGTGATCGCCGTGCTGCACGACCTCAACCTGGCCGGCCGCTACTGCGACCGGCTGGCGCTGCTCGACCGCGGCCGGGTCGTCTGCCAGGGAGAGCCGTCAGCGGTGCTCACCGCGCCGATCATCGAAGCGGTCTACGGCACGACGGTGGCGGTCGTCCCCCACCCCGTTACCGGGAGACCGCAGATCCTGGCCTGACCATCATTCGCCGACGCACCACCCAGGGAGACTGACATGATCCTGACATCGTTCCTCGCCGCAGCAATGATGACATTGCCCGTCGACACAGCGGCGACAGCCGTCCCCGACAGCATGCCGGCCCGGCCCGCCACGGCTGTCGCCCCTGCGGCCCCGGATAGCGGCCGCATCCTTCGGCTGCGGGATGTCGTCATCACCGCCACCAGGACGCCGCTGGCCCTGGCCGCGGCCCCCGCCAGCGTGTCCGTGATCGTCCCCGACCGGTTGACCCCGGGCAGCAGCGCGTCCGCGGCGCTGTCCGGCGTGGCCGGCGCGTCGTTCGGCAGCACCGGCGGCCAGGGCAGCAGTTCGTCGCTGTTCCTGAGAGGCGCTGCGGGCGAGGGCGTGCTGGTGCTCCAGGACGGCATGCCGCTGAACTCTCCCCTGCTGGGGGGGTACGACATCAACAAGATCTCCGGGAATGCCGATCGGATCGAGATCGTGCGCGGCCCGGCGTCCAGCCTCTACGGCGCCAACGCGGTGGGCGGCGTGATCAACATCACCACGGCCCCGGCCCCGGGCGACCGGCCCTACTCCCGCGTCACCTACCTGAAGGGCGGCTACGGCACCCAGCAGCTGGCCGCGAAATTCTCGCGGGCGCTGGCGGCCAGGCTCTCGATGTGGTTGGGCGCCGACTGGAACAGCACCGGCGGCCAGCGTGTCAACTCGTCCTACGACGGCACCAACTACACCGTGGGGGCCACGACCGGGCCGTTTTACGGCATCACCGCCGCTGCCCGGTTCCAGGACTACGCGGCCGAGGCCGGCGTGCCCGGCATCCTCTCCTCCGAGACGCCCTCCGCCACACAGCGCGATAAACAGCAGGATGCCTCGCTGCGGTTGTCCCGGGCGGCCGACTCCGGCACCTGCCTGGCCGGCGGCTCGCTGGCGGTATCACGCAGCAGCGTCAAGAATACCTATGCGAATGGCGGTCTTGAGAGCAACAACGATTCCCGCTTGACAGCGGTCGACGGTCAGTATTCCGTCAAGCTGCCCGCGACCGTGCTGTTCACCGCCGGCGGCGTCTATCAGCGCGCCGAATGCCAGAGCGTCAACACCGGCGATCACGGTGTCCGTCAACGCGCGGTGTTCGCCAACGCGCAGTACAAGCCGACCGACGGGCTCCTGATCGTTTCCGGGGTCCGCTACGACAGGAATTACTCATTCCCGGCCCAGTACTCGCCGGCACTATCGGCCAGCTATCGCCTGACCCTTCCCCGCGGCTGGTCGCTGGCCCCCTATGCCAGCTGGGGCCGCGCGTTCCGCGCGCCGACGATCAACGATCTCTACTGGCGCGACGATCTCTGGATGATGTACGGCAGCGACTCGTTGTTGCCGGAGCGTAGCTGGCAGGTGGAGGCGGGCGCCAAGGCGGAACGAAGCGGCATCGCGCTGTCAGCGTCCCTGTTCCGCCGCAGCACCGCAGACATGATCCAATGGAAGTCAATGCCGGACTGGAGCACACGCGCCGTCAACCTCGGCCGGGTGAACGCCGAAGGCATCGAAGCATCGCTGGAATTGCGTCCGCTGTATTGGTTGAGCGCTAATATCAACTACACGCACTGCCTGGTGACGCGCGACGACAGCACGCACACCGTACTGCCCTACCGCCCCCGCAACGTCGCCAACGGTGCGCTGTCGGTGGACGACCTGCAGTTGGCCGAACACCTGCGGCTGGGCTGGAAACTGGCGGCCCGGTACACCGACTGCCAGGATCCGGGCCCCTATGTCGCCCAGGTGCTGCCGCGCACGATCATCTGCGACCAGACGCTGTCGATCAAGATCCGCGACGCCCGGATGTTCTGGCGCGCGGACAATCTGTTCAACGCAAATTACCAGACACGCTACGGCTATCCCATGCCGCGCCGCAGCCACGCCTTCGGCATCTCCATCGAGCTCTGGGACTGACCGGCGCCGCAACGCGAAAAGCCCGGGGCCGCGGCCCCGGGCTTTTCGCTGGTCCGGCGGCTACCGGGACGCGTCTTCCGGACGGCAGACCCGGTCCCGGCGCAGCATTCCGATGACCGCCTGGACATAGGCCTTCAGCTGCGCGTCGAGCTCGGCCGCCAGCGCCGGGGAACCGTCCTGCAGCGGGCGCTGCAGGTCCGGGTCGCGGCGGTAATCGTACAGCGACCCCGGCGACGACAGGTCGGTCAATGCCAGCAGGCTGTCGGTGAACAGCCCATGCCTGCCGCCGTAGAAGCAGACGGCAAATCCGTTCCCCTGCGGCTCCAACAGGGAACGCCCGGTCGATGCATGGACGCCCGGAACGCCCAGCAGGTCGAGCGCGGTCGGCAGCAGGTCCACCTGCGAACCGATCCGGTCGTCCCGCCCCGGCGCGCACAGCCCCGGCGCGTACAGCAGGCACGGCACCCGGAAGATGGAGCGGTAATCGCGGCGCGAGGGCGACGTGGTGTGGTCGCCGACGACCAGGAACACGGTGCGGGTGAACCAGGGCCGGGGGCGGGCCGCGGCAAAGAACCTGCCCAGGGAGAAGTCGGCATAGCGCAGGGCCCGCTGATGGTCGCTCTCTCCCGGGACCCGAGGGATGTCCGCCTCGCGGCCGGCCGGGATGCGGTACGGCACGTGGGGGTTGAGCGCGTAGAAGGCCAGGCAGAACGGCTGCGGCAGCTTGTCCGCCCGGCTGCAGGCGTCCAGCAGCGCCGGCTCGTCATAGAGGCCCCACGTGCCGTCCTGCACCTCGTCGGACAAGCCCGGATAATCCTCCTTCCCGAAGTACCGCCGCAAGCCCGCCATTCGAGCGAAGGCGTCGAACCCCATCGAACCGGTCTTGGCGCCGTGGTAGAACGCGGTGGCGTAGCCGTGGCGGCCGAGCATCGTCCCCAACCCCAGGAAGCGGGCGGTCTCGGTGGTCGAGCCGATCTGGGTGTGGTTGGAAAGCCCCGGGATCGACGCCAGGATCGCCGGCGCCGCCTCGATCGAGCGCTGGCCGCTGGCCAGGAAGTTGGTGAACAGCAGCCCGGCGCTCGCCAGGCTGTCGAAACAGGGAGTGCGTGTGGTGTCCGCGCCGTAACAACCCATCTGGTCGGCGGTCCAGCTTTCCAGGATGATGACCACCAGGTTCCGGCTGTTGGGCGCTCCTGTTCCCGCCCGTTCCCGCAGGAAGGGGTAGGCCGGGTCGACCATCCGCTCGGCGGGACCGCGGACCATCGCGGCGGCCAGCGCCGCCGCACGTCCGTCCGGCATCAGGCGGTACTCGGGCAGGCGCACCTGGGCCGTGCCCCGCAGGATGGTGTAGGTGGCGTTGAGCGACAGGTACCCCAGCGCCCAGTTGGTCGACGCGAAGGCGTGGGCCGGGCGCAGCGGCTTCGACTGCAGCCCGCCCCGCACGCCCAGCGCCCCGAGCGCGATCAACAGGGCGAGCGAAAGCCCCTCGGTGACCGGGGCAGCGCGATACGGTATCGCCCGGTCAAGCCGCGAGAGAAGCTTGCCGGCGGCCCAGACGAACAGGCCCGAGATCCCGGCCAGCAGCAGGAACAGGCGCCAATAGTCGGCCGCCAGCCCCGGCACCATGCCCGCGATGTCGCGGGTCATGGTGAACAGCTCGCTCACCATCCGGCGCTGCGCCTCCCGGTAGTAGCCGTAGTCCGCCAGGTTGACCACGATGCCGGCGACGTTCGCGGCGCAGAAAAGTGAGAACAGCCCGGTCCGCAACGGCCTCCATCTCGCCGGGTGGCCCGGCAGGTTGTACAGCAGCAGCAGCGGGCCGTTGAGCAGCAGCAAGGCCGCCAGGTCGAACCGAACCCCGCGCGCGAAAGCGAGCAGGATGCCGCCCGCCGCGGCACCGGCGAATGCCGGTGCGTTGACGGCCAGAAACCCCAGCCGCAGCAGCTGGTACAGGACCAGCAGCAGCAGCAGCCCGGCCAGGGAGACCTTTAGCTGCTTCGGAACCGGCAGCGCAGAGAACCTCACTTCCTGTACTCGTCCGCCAGTTCGGCGTAGTGCCGGGCGCTTTGGCGGATCTGCTCCAGCGCGGCGCTGCCCAGCTCCTTCTTGACCTGGGCCGGCATGCCCATCACCAGCGAGTGCGGCGGGACGACCTGCCCCTCCCGCACCAGCGCCCCGGCCGCCACCACGGATCCCTCCCCGACCTTGGCGCCCGACAGCACGATGGCGCCCATCCCGATCAGGCAGTCGTTCCCGATCTTGCAGCCGTGGAGGATGGCGCCGTGGCCCACGGTCACCCGGTCGCCGATCACAGTGCTGCAGTCGCCCAGCCCGCGGTCGTCCAGGTCGACGTGGACCACCGTGTTCTCCTGGATGTTGGTGTCCGCGCCGATCCGCACCTTGTTGATGTCCGCCCGGACGGCCACGCCGTACCAGATGCTGCAGTTGGCGCCGATCTCGATGTCCCCCACCAGCACCGCGGTCTCGGCCACGAAGGCGCTGGCGTCGACTACCGGTGTTTTCCCCTTGAAGGGCTTGATCATGGTTTCCTCATTTTCATTTCTTACACTAAGACCCCAAGGCGCGATGAAAACACTGGTTCCTTATCCGATGAATGATTACTCCGGCAATTTAATACAGCAATTTATCATTCCCGCGAAAGCGGGAATCCAGGCCTGGATGCCATTCTTCAATGGCATGACAATAGGAGTTTTCAACCTATAAATTGCCGGAGTGATAATACAGAGCTAATCAGAGTTTTATCGGCTTTGCACCTTCGTGTTTGGTCATTTAAGCTTCCGCTTGTTCTCTATCGCCCGGCGGTAGGCCCGCTCGTACTCCCGGGCGCTGTCATCCCAGGAGAAGTGCCGCGACATCGCGGCCTGGCGCATCATGTCGATGTGGGGCCGGCGGTCGAACCAGGTGCTGACCGCCCAGCCCACGGTGTCGTGCACCGCGCCCGCCGTCGGCTGCCAGAACATGAACCCGGTGCCGTCGCCGGTGCGCTCGTTGTACTGGAAGACGGTGTCGTTGAGCCCGCCGGTGGCCCGCACGATCGGCAGGGTGCCGTACTTCAGCGAGTAGATCTGGTTGAGGCCGCAGGGCTCGTAGCGCGACGGCATCAGGAAGAAATCGGACCCGGCCTCCACCAGGTGCGCCAGCCCGTTGTCGTAGCCGATGTGGGAGCCGATCTGGCCGGGGTAGGCGCCGGGCAGCGCGCCGAACAGGCTCTCCAGCCCGCGGTCGCCGGCGCCCAGCACCGCGAACTGCACCGCCATCCGGCCCACCGTGCGCTCGACGCACTGCGCCAGCAGGTCCAGCCCCTTCTGGTGGGCGAAGCGCGAGATCACGCCGACCAGCGGGATGTCGGAGCGCTGCTCCAGGCCCATCCGCCGCTGCAGCTCGTGCTTGCAGAGCAGCTTGCCCTGCAGGTCGGCCGGGGTGTAGCGCGCCGGGATCAGCGGGTCGGTGGCCGGGTTCCACTCGCCGTAGTCCACGCCGTTGAGGATGCCGAGGTAGTCCGCGCCCTTGTCGTTGATGTGGGGCGCCAGGCCGAAGCCGCCCTCCGGCGTCCGCGTCTCGTAGGCGTAGCCCGGGCTGACCGTGTTGGCCAGGTCGGCGTAGACGATGCCGCCCTTGAGGAAGTTGACCCGGCCGTGGTCCTCCAGCTTCTCCGGGACGAAGTTGGCCTCCTGCAGGCCCACGTAGCCGTAGTGCGACTTGTGGTAGACGCCCTGATAGGCCAGGTTGTGGATCGTCAGCACCGAGGCGGCCTGGCCCAGCACCGGGTCGTTCCAGTGCCAGACCTTGAGGTAGGCCGCGGCCAGCGCGGTCTGCCAGTCGTGGCAGTGCACCACGTCCGGGGCCCAGCCCAGGTCGGCGCACAGCTGCAGCGCCGCCCGCGACAGGAAGGCGAAGCGCCGCGGGTTGTCGTCGTAGTCGTGGAAGTCGCGGTCGTGGTACAGCCCCTCGCGGCCGAAGAAGTGCGAGAACTCCACGAAGTACACCGGCACACCGCCCGGCAACCCGGCGCGGTCCACCGCGCACCACTCCTGGCGGTTGCCCATCCAAACGCCCATCGGCCGGTGGAAGGGCTGCAGGCCGTGCGCTTTGGCGTCGATGGCCGCGTACTTGGGCATCACCACCCGCACCTCGTGGCCCAGGGCCGCCAGCGCCCGCGGCAGCGCGCCCACCACGTCGGCCAGCCCGCCGGTCTTGGCGAACGGCACGCACTCCGAGGCCACGAACAGGATCCGCAGCGGTTGGCTCATGTCACGCTCCTTTGGTTGACCTAACCCCTCCCCCCTTCCCCGCCGGGGAAGGGGCGGGGGTTAGGTTATAAACCTAATTCCCCTGATATCCCCTGCATCGCGGCCAGGCAGGCGCCGGTGAAGTCCTCCAGCCCCAGCCCCAGCCGGTCGCAGGTGGCGATCTGCTCCCGGTTGGCGCCGGCCGCGAACCGCTTCTCCTTGTAGCGCTTCATCACGAAGCCCACGTCCACGCTGGCCAGCTTCTTGGTGGGGTGCATCAGCGCCGCGGCCACGATCAGGCCGGTGATGGGGTCGACCGCGTACAGCGCGAAGTCCATTGTAGACTCGGCGGCGACGTGGCCGGGGTGCGCCTGGATGGCGTGGATGATGACGGCCGGCACGTCCGTCCCCTCCAGCATCTTGGCCGTGATCCGGCCGTGGTTGCCGAAGTCGCTGACCGTCTGGTCGTAGTCCAGGTCGTGCAGCAGCCCGGCCAGGCCCCAGGCCTCCACGTCCTCGCCGAACCGCGCGGCCAGCGCCCGCATGCAGGCCTCGCAGGCCAGCATGTGCTTCTGGAGATTTTTATTGGGTATGGTCTGCTCCATCAGCTTTTTGGCCTGGTCCCGTTGCATGTCAGCTCCTGTCGTTCTGTCTATTCAGTGTTACTTGACCGGTGAAGGGGTCATCTTTGTACCCTGGTGTCTTGCAGTCTCATTGCGTCAGCCGCCTGGCCAGGGCGTCGATCGCCTCCTTGAGCTCGATGTCGCCCACCGGGTACTCGAAGGTCTTCTGCATGTAGGGCTTGATCCTCTGGTGGGCGTCGGCGTAGCCCTGCGACGACTCCCGCGCCTCCCAGCGCCACTTGTCGGCCACGGCGACCTTCCCGTCGTACTCCTTGGCGGCGTTGGCCTGCTCCTCGCAATCGAGGAAGACGGTGCCGAAGGTGAACCCGGCCTTCTTGGCCTTCCGCAGCAGGTCGATGAAGTCCGTGTTGAAGCGCCGCAGCCGGCGGCCCGACGGCGGGTACACCATGATCGCCTGCCGCCGCAGGTCCTCGATGTTGGTCGAGAACATGGCGAAGTCCTCCGGCATGTTGTTGCCGATCTCGCCCGCCAGCTCGGCGTACTGGACGACGATCGGCCGCATGGCGCGGACGTAGTCCCGGTCGCGCTCGCCGGGGCCGCAGCCGGTGCAAATCATGGCGAGAACGATGGCGCCGAAAACGTATCCGTATTTTGCAGGCATATTTTCCTCGCTTAAAAAGAATCGGTGCAGGTGACACTACTGGACGTTAGGACATAAACCTGCTGCCTCAACCATCCAACAGCCACTTGGCCCAGGCCCGGTCGCGCTCGGTGTGGCGGTAGGAGAGGAAGATATCGTAGGCCAGTGGCATTGTCATCTCCCTCTTTCTTCCTTAGGTTTCACTTGCCGGCCTCGGGCATCGAAGTACTGCACGCTGCTTTCCCGCCCCAGATCATCGTAAGAAGACAGCTTTCGGGCATATCCGTTGATCGTATTGATCGGTTCGTTATCAATACCAAGATACCTTTCCTCGATACAATTTCCTTTCCCGTCATAACGGCATTCTTGCTTGAAGTATCCGTCCTTCTGAAGCACTGGTTGTCCGGTCAATCCATAACAGGCTGTTCCGATCAAGTTCCCCTGGTCATCATGCTGGTACGTCTCCCGGTAATATCCGAACGTGTTGATGACCGGTTCGCCGTCCTTCCCTTGCGCCCTTTCTTCAACCAGCTCTCCTCTTTCATTATTTACCATGATGATACTGTTAAGCAATTCCCTCTTCACACCGAATTCATTCACTCCCGTCATGTTGCCCACATCGTCGTACTGTAAAAGCAATTTGTGAACGCCGTCGTTCAACACCGGATTTTTATCTGGACCATAGCTTTCGAACCCGCTCCAGTTGCCGCGCTCGTCGTAGGTGTGGACTAACCGCTGGTAGCCGTACTTGTTCGTGACGGGCGCGCCGGTAGTGTCGAAGTACTCCGTTACTGCCGTGTTCCCCTTGGCATCGAACGTCCGCACAATACGATGCGCACCCACATCGTTGCTCGCCGCCTGGTCCCCGTTCCAGAATGATGCGCGGCTCAACAAACCGCGCTCCTCGTATTCATACTTCGCTATCCCGTACCCCTGTCTATTCTTGACCGGCGACCCGTCGATGCCCAAGTACGCCTGCTGTATCAGGCAACCATCCTGGTCGTGGGAATAAACCACCATGTGATGACCATCAGCAGCAATGACCGGTTCCCCCGACACTCCGCAATAGCGCTTATTCAGGATGTTGCCCCAACGATCGCGGGCGTACCGTATCGAGGCGTATCCGGACGCGATCATGACCGGATTGTGCAAAGCATCGTGATATGTAGTCGTCAGGGGGGTGATGCTGTTTGGTTCGTTCACCTCCCAAACGTACCCGCCTGCGCATCGCATCGGATTGCCCACGGCATCGATCACCGCACGTTTGATGATCAATCCGTCTTTGTCCGTTTCCTGCACATATCCGTAGGTGCCGTCATTATGTGGCTTTGGCAATCCGTACTGGTTCTGAAATTGCTCCTTCGAGACGTACCCATCCTCATTCAGCGTCTGATAAAGCCTGTTGACTTCGGTTCTGCTCCCGCGTCGGTATCCTTTCATGTGCAGGGGGTTCAATGCCTGATTCAGATGGTTCACAATCAGCGATCGCAGTTTCGTGCCGTCGTCAGGATTTCCATACTCGTACTTATCGATCTTGATGATATTACCCGATGCTCCCCTGCATATAACCCGTTCGGTCTTGCCATCAGCATGATACCGCACCAACCATTCCGTCTCGCCGTTTCCGACATCCCACAAAAGACCGCGGTTGTTCTCGTACCTGAACGATATGACCTTTCGTTTCGAGCGAATCACCCTGTAGTGGTATTTACGATGTGCCAGCAATTCCTCCGATAGTTTATCAACCCCCTCCGGCACGCCCCAGCGGTAAACGATGGTGTTGTAGTATGACACCTTCACCCGGTTGTAATCCCACAGGTACAATGAACCACTAACAATTAACAATGAACAGGCAGCGGCTGCTGAATAGAGGATACGCTTCTTTCTAACTTGCCGTTGCAAGTCCCGCTGCCGCAGATCGTCAAAGGCACAGCCCAGGATGGCCGACAGGATCCGCAGCAATGCCAAGTGCTTTAAGGTCGAAAGTTTCTCGTCCTTGCGCTCACGCA
>DDXR01000054.1 GCA_002347565.1 bacterium UBP2_UBA2255
ATCGCCGACTCGGCCGGAATCAAGCTGACGACGGCCAAGTACTATACGCCGTCCGGGCGCTGCATCCACCGCGACAACAGCGCCTGGCAGTCCGGCGAGGCCGACAGCCTGGAGGCCGACACCACGTCCGCGGCGCGGGAGGTCTTCGCCACGCTGGGCGGCCTCAAGCGCAAGGTCTACGGCGGCGGCGGCATCGCGCCCGACGTCAGCGTCGAGATGCCCCGGCTCAGCCGGCTCGAGACCGACCTGGAACGCAAGGGCCTGTTCTTCAAGTTCTCTGTCAGGTACGCCACCGCCCACGCGGAGCTGGCGAGAAGCTTTGCGGTTGACCGGCCGATGCTGGACGAGTTCCGGAAACTGCTGGCCGAGGACAAGGTCGAGTTCACCGCGGCCGAGTGGGACAGCAGCGCCGGCTATATCCGCCGCGGCATCAAGCGCGAGATCGTCTCCAAGCTCTTCGGCGAGAAGGCCCGGATCGCCTACTGGCTGGAGGACGACCCCCAGGTGCAGACCGCGGTGTCCCTGCTGGAGAAGCACCGGGACCTGGGCAGGCTGCTGGAGGCGGGGCAGAAGTAACGCCGCCAACGGGACCGCGATGGCCCGCCACATAGTCATCGACGGCTATAACCTGGCGTATGCCCTGCGGGACACCAAAAGCCTGATGCGCGCCGACCGAGCGGCGGCCAGGAACCGGCTGCTCGACCTGCTGCGGCGATACAAGCGGGCGGCGCCGGCCCAGATCACGGTGGTGTTCGACGGCAGCGGCGCGGGGCCGGACCGGCGGCAGCGGGTGGCCGGGATCGACGTCCGGTTCTCCCGGCCGCCGCAGAGCGCCGACGACGAGATCAGGTCGATGCTCGGTTCGTCCCGCGACCCGGGACGCCTGCTGGTGATCAGCTCCGACAACCAGGTCCGCCACGCCGCCAGGCGGCGGGGGGCCGGGATGCTGGGCTCCGACGAGTTCGGCGACCGGCTGTTCGCGGCGCTGCAGCGGGACGATCCCGGATCGGAGAAGCCTGCGGGCGGCGACACGGAGCACTGGCTGGAGCTGTTTACGAAAACGCCCGGCGGCAGGGAACAGGGGTGATCGGTTTGAAGACGGTCATTGATGTTGACGGCTGCGGCGCCGACCGGACAACCATCCATCCACCGATAATGCAAGGAGACCCAATGGCACGGAGCAAGAACAAGCAGAAACGCAAGAGCATCAAGTTCAAGCTGAAGCGGACCAAGCGGGCCGAGCGAAAGAAGCGGCTGCTGAAGTCCTCGCAGGGCATCCGGAAATAGGGACCCCGCCGATGGCGGACACCGCTGAACGGGTCTACCTCGACCACAACGCCACCACCCCGGTGCGCCCGGAAGCGCTGGAGGCGATGTTGCCGTTCCTGACGGAACGGTACGGCAACGCGTCCAGCGTCCACGCGTTCGGGCGCGAGGCGCGGTCGGCCATCGAACAGGCGCGGCTGGCCATGGCCGAGGTCCTCGGCTGCGAACCCGCGGAGGTGGTGTTCACCGGATCGGGGACCGAGGCCGACAACCACGCCGTCAAGGGCGTGGCCTTCGCCCAGCGCGACCGCGGCGGACACCTGGTCACCACCAGGATCGAACACCACGCGGTGCTTCATGCGGTCGAGTACCTGGTCAAGTACCACGGCTGCACCGCCAGCTACCTGGGCGTGGACCGCGACGGGCTGGTCGACCCGGACGAACTGGCGCGGGCCATCACCGACCGCACCGTGCTGGTCTCGGTGATGCACGCCAACAACGAGACCGGGACGGTGCAGCCGCTGGAGGAGATCGGCAAGATCTGCCAGGAGCGCGGCGTGCCGCTGCACACCGACGCCGTCCAGACCTTCGGCAAGCTGCCGCTGGACGTGCGGCGGCTGGGTGTGTCGCTGCTGACGCTGTCCGGGCACAAGATCTACGCCCCCAAGGGCGTGGGCGCGCTCTATGTCCGCAAGGGGACCAGGCTCCATCCGCTGGTGCACGGCGGCGGCCACGAGCGCGGCCGCCGGGCCGGCACCGAGAACGTGGCGGGAATCGCCGCCCTGGCGGCCGCGGCCCGGCTGGCGGCGTCCGAGCGTGATGCTGAGCAGGCACGGCAGGCGGGGCTGCGCGACCGGCTATGGCGGCTGATCCGGGAGCGGATCCCCGACGTGCACCGCAACGGGCATCCCGGGCGATGCCTGGCCAACACCCTCAACGCCTCGTTCCAGTACATCGAGGGCGAGTCGATCCTGCTGTCGCTGGACATGAAGGGCATCGCCGCCTCGTCAGGTTCGGCCTGCACCTCGGGATCGCTGGAACCGTCGCACGTGCTGACGGCCATGGGCGTGCCGGTGGAGCTGGCCCACGGCTCGGTGCGATTCTCCCTGGGCCGCGGCACCACTGAGGCGCAGGTCGACGCCACGGCCGACGCACTGGTCCAGGCGGTGGCCCGCCTGCGCGACATGTCGCCCCTGGGACCCCGGGCCTGCAGCGACGGCGGCCGGGCCAGCTGAGCGACCATACCACGAGCCGGAGGAGACGATGAAGACCAATCCCAAGCGGTCGGGGTTCACCAAGGAGATGATCGCCATCCTGGGCAAGGACTACGGCGAAAGTTCCGAGATCATGAAGCAGGTGGAGGACCTCCTCAAGGAGAAGGCGGCCTCGCTCTACAGCGATCTGATCTACACCCTCACCCACCTGCGCTTTTCCGAGAACCAGGCCCGCAATCACTGGGAGAAGGTGCTGCAGCACAAGCTGGAGATGGGCAAGCGGCTCGACCGCAACGTCGGCGTGCGGGTGGCGCTGCTGGACTACTTCACCAACACCCACCACAAGATCGAGAACCCCAAGATAATCGAACTGGACGTGTTCGAGAAGGCCATGCTGTCGGCGGTGACCGACGGCCTGACCGGACTGTACAACCACCGCTTCTTCCAGGACCGGCTGGAGGAGGAGGTGGAGCGCTGCGTCCGATACGCCGGAACACTGTCGCTGCTGATGCTGGACCTGGACAACTTCAAGATGTACAACGACACCAACGGGCACATCGCCGGCGACGTCCTGCTGGTGGAGGTCTCCAAGCTGATCCGCAAGACCGTCCGCAAGGTGGACACGGTGGCCCGTTACGGGGGCGAGGAGTTCGCAGTGGTCCTGCCGTCCACCAGCAAGCGCGGGGCCCTGATCATCGCCCGGCGGATTGTGGCCCGCATCGCCGACCATCATTTCCCAAACCAGATCGTGATGCCCGGCGGCCGGGTGACCATCAGCTGCGGCGTGGCCACCTTTCCCGAGGACGCCAAGGACAAGGCGGCCCTGGTGGACATGGCAGACAAGATGCTGTACAAGGCCAAGCGCAACGGCAAGAACCAGGCGCTGGGGGTGGAGGATTGATGCAGCGCGGCCGGCCGGGCTCGGTGATCGCGTGGCGGCGGCACTTCCACCGCCACCCCGAGTTGTCGTTTCGGGAGACGGGCACTGCGCGGACCGTTGCGGCCGAGCTTTCCAGGCTCGGCCTGACCGTTCGTACCGGGGTCGGCGGCACCGGTAGCACCGGCGGCACCGGCGTGGTGGGGCTGCTGCGCGGCGGCCGGCCGGGGCGCTGCGTGGCCCTGCGGGCCGACATGGACTGCCTGCCGATAGAAGAGCTGAACCGGACACCCTACCGTTCCGGCGTCAAGGGGATGATGCACGCCTGCGGCCACGACGCCCACATGGCAATGCTGTTGGGGGCAGCTTCGCTGCTGGCGGCGCGGAAGGGGGAGCTGGCCGGCTCGGTGAAATTCCTGTTCCAGCCCGGTGAGGAAACGCCGCCGGGCGGGGCCCTGAGCATGATCCGCGACGGCGCGCTGAAGAGCCCCGCGGTCGACGCAGCCTTTGCCATCCACGTCGACTCGTCGCTGCCGAGCGGCAGCGTCGGGCTGCGGCGCGGGCCGATGATGGCGGCCTCGGACAATTTCCGGATCGAGGTCACCGGCCGGGGCGGCCACGCCGCCCGCCCCCACAGCTGCCTGGACCCGGTGGTCTGCGGCGCCGCCATCGTCGGCGCCCTGCAGACCGTCGTTTCGCGCACCATGGACCCGGCCCAGCCGGCCGTGGTGACCGTCGGGACGTTCCAGGCCGGCACCAAGCACAACATCATCCCCCAGACCGCCCTGCTGGAGGGCACGGCCCGCACCATCGATGCCCGCAGCCACCGGCTGATGCCGGGCTGGATCCGGCGGATCGCGGCCAATGTGGCCCGGGCCCACGGCCAGACCGCGAACGTCGAGTACGAGCGCGGCTACCCGGTGCTGGTCAACGACCCGGCAATGGTCGATTTCGCGGCCGGCGTCGCCGCGCGGATGTTCGGGAGCGAGTCGGTGGCGATGATCGACCTGCCGTTGTTGGGCGGGGAGGACTTCGCCTACTTCCTGCAGGGGGCCCCGGGCTGCCTGATCCGGCTGGGGACCTGCTCCGGTCCGGCCACGGCCTTCCCCTGGCATCACCCGCGGTTCGACATCGACGAATCCGCGCTGCCCAAGGGCGCCCGGCTGCTGGCGGAGCTGGCGGCGTCCTTCCTGGCCCAACCGGCCGGCCGGGTGAAATAGGACTACAATGGTCCTGTTATGACCGGTCCTCCGCTGGTGCCTGCCTGCCCGGTGGCAGTCCGACCCAGCGCCATCCACGGCCGCGGCGTATTCGCGGACCGGCCGTTCCCCAAACGCAAGAAACTGGGCGAGGTCACGGGCACGATCATCGATGCCCGGCGCGCGCTGAGAAGAATCGCGCATCATCAGAAGATCTACTTCGTCCAGCTGGACCAGCGCCACGGCCTGGACTGCTCCCGTGGCAACGAGTTCGGCCGGCTCAACCACTGCTGCGCCCCCAACTGCTACCTGCGCATCATCCGGCACCGGGTGGAGGTCTACGCGCTGCGAAGTATTCGCAGGGGCGAGGAGCTGACCATCGACTATGGCCAGACGCCGCATCGCGCGGGGATGAAATGCTCCTGCGGCGCCCCCCGATGCAAAGGGCGGATATAGGCAGGACGGATTGTCGATGACCGGTTCACGCGTTGGTCGGTGCTGTGGACGGAAATCCCCCTTGGGCCAAGGGGGCCGGGGGATGTCCTGATATTGCCGTATGCGCCGCGGCTGAAACGGCTGGCCCGGGGCCTCAGGAACCGCAGCACACTGGCAGAGGTGCTGCTCTGGAACAAGCTGAAGGGACGGCAGCTCGCGGGATACCAGTTCCTTCGGCAGAAGCCGATCGGTTCCTTTATCGTTGATTTCTATTGCCCCGCGCTGCGGTTGGTGATAGAAGTGGACGGATCGAGCCATCTGACGAAAGCGGACGCCGACCAGAACCGGCAGAGGAAACTCGAGAACCTCGGGCTCCATGTGGTAAGGATCGGGGATGCCGATGTGAAGCGGGACCTCGACGCGATGGTGCGTCGCGTCGCATGCGAGATCTGCCGGATCGAACGGTTGAACGGGGATGCAAGTCGGGACAACCCCCCGTCCCCCTTCGCCAAGAGGGATCAGTGATGACGAAGCGGACAGGCAAGGGCCGGATATGAAAAAGTACATGGTGGTCGAGCGCTACCGGCCCGGCTGCTACGACAAGGTCTACCAACGGTTCGACGCCCAGGGCCGGATGTTGCCGGCGGGCCTCAACTACCTGAACTCCTGGGTCAACCGCGAGCGCAGCGTCTGCTACCAGCTGATGGAAACGGCCGACGCCGAGCTGTTCGACGCCTGGACCGCCCGCTGGGCCGACCTGGTGGAGTTCGAGATCGTCCCGATCGACTGACGATGGCCATCATGACAACGCTGATCGCAAGCCTGCCGTTGCTGGCCGCCTGCTGCTGGGCGTCGCCGTTCCACCACGGGGCGGTCGAGTCGACGCTCAACCTGTCACAGGGCTTCCGCCGCGGCGACACCGTCTTCTTCCTGGCGGACCACCACCGCTACCGGCGCGGCCGGACCTTCTGGTTCATCCTGCCGCTCAAGGCCGGTCCCAAGACGCTGTCCCACCGCACCGCGCTCTATTGCCTGGACACGAGATCGCGGGCCCTGACGCAGGAGGCCGTGCTGGCGGACCCCGCCGAGCTCACCTGCATGCTCGGCTACGTCAAGTGGACGCTCCGGGACGGCGCCCTGTACTTCAGCTACAATCCCAGCAACCGGCTGGACCGGAACGGCCACACCGTGCGCGCCCTGTTCCGCCGCGATATGGCGACCGGCATGGTCGAGCGGATCGCTGACGACGGGAAGCTCGAGGCGGAGCTGTTCTCGGGCTACAAGTCGCCGTGGACGGCCAATCCCGGCGTGACCGGGATCGCGGACTACAAGCCGCTGCTGCCGGCCGGTGAGTGGGACCTCCCTCAACAAACCCCCCAGCGATAATCCCGCATCCTTACGCGATCTCTTGAAACCGGCCCGGTGTTGTGGTACCATTTCCTCCCGTGAGCAATGACGCATCGATAAGGAACGCAGCATGAAGAAGCCAGCCGGCCCGAGCAAAAAACGGTCCCCGGCCACGCCACAACGGCCCGACGACCGGGCGGCCATCGCCGGGGCGATCGCCCGCTACGCCGGCAACAAGGGCGCGGTGATCCCGGTGCTGCAGGAGGTGCAGGCGGCGCTGGGATGGCTGTCGCTGGAAACGCTGGCGGCGGTGGCCGAAGGGCTGGGCATCCCGGTCAGCCAGATCTACGGCGTGGCCACGTTCTACACCCAGTTCCGGCTGAAGCCGGTGGGGCGGCACCTGGTGCGGGTCTGCCACGGCACGGCCTGCCACGTCAGCGGGGCGGAGAAGATCAGCGAGGCCCTGCGCTCCTCGATGGGCGCCGGCGACGGCGAGACCACCGCCGACGGCAAGTTCACGGTGGAGTCGGTGGCCTGTCTGGGATGCTGCAGCCTGGCGCCGGTGATGATGATCGACAGCGAGACCTTCGGCCGGCTGACCCCGGACAGCGCGGCCAAGGCGGTCAAGGAATTCTGATCCAGTTGCCGCAACGTCCGGAGGGAGGGCGACCATGAGGGAGCATGCCGTAGTACCCATCGTCCTGCTGGCGCTGGCGGCGGGGCTGGCCGCGCAGGCGGCGCCGGCGCTCTACCCCATCAACGTCGACGGCCGGTTCGGCTACGTCGACCGGGCCGGCCGGATGGCGATCGCGCCCCAGTTCGACTGGGCCTTCGACTTCAGCGAGGGCCTGGCGCCGATCAACATCGGCGGCCGCCGCAACGAGTACGGCTTCGTGGTGGGCGGCGCCTGGGGCTACATCGACGCCGCCGGCCGGGTGGCGATCACGCCCCAGTACGACGACGCCAAGCCGTTCGCCGAGGGGCGGGCCCTGGTCAACACCGGGGGCTCGGTCAACGAGCTGGGTTTGCTGGCTGGCGGCCGGCGCGGCTACGTCGACCGGCGGGGCCGGGTGGTGATCGAGCCCCAGTACGACGACGCCCGCAGTTTCTGCCAGGGACTGGCGCTGGTGCGGACGGGCGACCGCTACGGCTACATCGACACCGCGGGCGGCGCCGTGACCGAGATCAAGTACCAGGACGGCCGCAGCTTCAGCGAGGGGCTGGCCCTGGTGCGGGCGGGCGACCGCTACGGCTACATCGACGCCCGGGGGCGCGAGATCATCCCCTGCCGCTACGCCGACGGCCGCAGCTTCCAGGAGGGCGCGGCGCTGGTGCGCGACACCGGGCGGCTGGGCTTCATCGACTTCGGCGGGCGGCCGATCGGCCGCTGCGAGTGGGACGACGCCAGCGGCTTCAGCGAGGGGCTGGCCGCGGTCAAGCGGGACGGCAGGTGGGGCTACCTGGGGCGCGACGGTGAGGTGGCCGTCGAGTGCCGCTACGATGCCGCCAGCGACTTCAAGCAGGGCCGGGCCGCGGTGCGGCTGGCCGGCAAGCGCGGCTTCATCGACCACGCCGGCCGGCTGGCGATCGTCCCGGAGTACGCGGGCGCGCAGGACTTCAGCGAGGGACTGGCCGCGGTCAACCGGGGCGGGACCATCAACCAGCACGGCTACGTTGACGGCGGCAAGTGGGGGTTCATCGACACCGAGGGCCGGGTGGCCGTCCCCTTCAGGTTCGACTACGCGCTGAGCTTCAAAGGCGGGCTGGCGCTGGTCAACATCGGCGGCACCATGAACCAGTACGGCGCGGTGGACGGCGGCCACTGGGGCTACGTTGACCGCAAGGGCAGGTACGTCTGGCGGCCGGGGCAGGTCGAGGTGCCGAAGCCCCGCGGCACCAAGAAACAACCATGAGCGGACAGGACACGATGCGCGCGCGAGCAATCTCCCCGAATAGGAAAACGAAGCGGCCCGATTACAAGATCGTGATCGGCCTGGGCAGCTGCGGCATCGCGGCCGGCGGGCACAAGGTCCGGTCGGCCCTGCTGGAGCAGCTGAAGGCGCGCAAGCTCCCGATCGAGGTGGGCGAGACCGGCTGCATCGGCATGTGCTACCGCGAGGTGCTGCTCGACGTCCACGACCAGCAGGGCAAGGTCTACACCTACGGCAACATGACGCCGGAGCGCCTGCCGCGTTTCATCGACGAGCATTTGCTGGCGGGCACGCCGGTCGCGGAATGGCTGGTGCGGGCCAGCGACACGCCGCTGCCCGACGACAGCTTCTACGCCAAGCAGAAGCGGATCGTGCTGCGCAACTGCGGCCAGATGGACCCGGAGCGGATCGACGAGTACCGGGCCCGCGACGGCTACAAGGCGCTGGAGAAGGCGCTGAAGGCCATGACGCCGGAGCAGGTGATCGCCGAGGTGCTGAACTCCGGCCTGTCCGGCCGCGGCGGCGCCGGGTTCCCCACCGGCAGGAAGTGGCAGTTCGCCCGCAACTCGCCGGGCGGCAAGAAGTACATCATCTGCAACGGCGACGAGGGCGACCCCGGCGCCTTCATGGACCGCTCGGTGCTGGAGGGCGACCCCCACAGCGTGATGGAGGGGATGCTGATCGCCGGCTACGCGGTGGGCGCGGACGAGGGATACTTCTACGTCCGGGCGGAGTACCCGCTGGCCGTGGCCCGCATCAAGCTGGCCATCGCCGCGGCCCGCAGGCAGGGCCTGCTGGGCCGGAACATCATGGGCACGGCGTTCTGCTTCGACGTCCACATCAAGGAGGGCGCCGGCGCCTTCGTCTGCGGCGAGGAAACCGCGCTGATGCAGTCGATCGAGGGCCAGCGCGGCATGCCCCGGCTGCGGCCGCCCTACCCGGCGGTCTCCGGCCTGTGGGGCAAGCCCACCAACATCAACAACGTCGAGACCTTCGCCAACGTGCCCTGGATCATCCTCAACGGCGCGGCGGCCTACGCGGCCCTGGGCAACGAGAAGAGCAGGGGGACCAAGGTGTTCGCCCTGGCCGGCAAGATCAGCCGCGGCGGGCTGGTGGAGGTGCCGATGGGCATCACCATCGACGAGGTGATCCACGAGCTGGGCGGCGGCATCAAGGACGGCCGGCAGTTCAAGGCGGTGCAGATGGGCGGCCCGTCGGGCGGCTGCATCCCGGCCAGCCTGGGCGCCACCACCATCGACTTCGTCTCGGTCAACGCCACCGGCGCCATCATGGGCTCGGGCGGGATGGTGGTGATGGACGACACCACCTGCATGGTGGACATCGCCCGCTTCTTCCTGGACTTCACCCAGAAGGAGTCCTGCGGCAAGTGCACCTTCTGCCGCATCGGCACCAAGCGGATGCTGGAGATCCTCAACCGCATCACCCAGGGCCAGGGCGAGATGGCGGACATCGACCTGCTGCTGGACCTGGCCGAGAAGATCAAGACCTCGAGCCTGTGCGCGCTGGGCCAGACCGCGCCCAACCCGGTGCTGACCACCCTCAAGTACTTCCGCGACGAGTACGAGGCCCACATCAGGGACAAGCGCTGCCCGGCCCTGGCCTGCAAGGCCCTGCTGCGCTACGAGATCATCGCGGAGAAGTGCGTGGGCTGCACGGCCTGCGCCCGGGTCTGCCCCACCGCGGCGATCACCGGGTCGGTCAAGCAGCCGCACGTCATCGACCAGGGGACGTGCGTCAAGTGCGGCTCCTGCGTGGCCAAGTGCAAGTTCGACGCCATCAAGGTCAGCTGAAAGACATCATCAACCACAGAGAACACAGAGAGGCGAACCACGCTGATATCCCTTGGATAAAAACTCCTCTGCGCCCTCTGTGGTTACATCCCCAATGTAAGACGAACAAGGATTAGATAGATGCCCCAGATCAGCGTCACGCTCAACGGCAAGCAGGTCTCCTGCGACACCTCCCAGACGATCCTCGACGTCGCCGCCGCGCAGGGCGTCCCCATCCCCACGCTCTGCCACGACCCGGCGCTTTCCCCCTACGGCAGCTGCTGGGTCTGCCTGGTGGCGGTGCAGGGCGCCCGCGGCTTTGTGCCGTCCTGCGCCACCAAGGTGGCCGACGGCATGGTAATCGAGACCGAGAGCCCCGCGGTGGCGGCCGCGCGCCGGATGGCGCTGGGCCTGCTGCTCTCCAACCACACCGGCGACTGCACCGGTCCCTGCGTCTCCACCTGCCCGGCCAACTGCGACGCCCAGGGCTACGTGGCGCTGGTGGCCAACGGCATGGAGGCCGAGGCCATCAGGCTGATCAAAGAGACCCTGCCGCTGCCGGCCAGCCTGGGCCGGGTCTGCCCGCACCCCTGCGAGACCGAGTGCCGGCGCAACCTGGTCGAGGAGCCGGTCGCCATCTGCTACCTCAAGCGGCACGCGGCCGACGCCGACCTCAATTCCGGGAAACCCTACCTGCCGCAATGCGAACCCCTGTCCGGCAAGAAGGTGGCGGTCGTCGGCGCCGGGCCGGCCGGCCTGACCGCGGCCTACTACCTGCGGCAGATGGGCCACGCCGTCACCATCTTCGAGGCGCTGCCCAAATCCGGCGGCTGGCTGCGCTACGGCATCCCGCAGTACCGCCTGCCCAAGGAGGTGCTGGACGCCGAGGTCAAGACCATTACCGACCTGGGCGGCATCGAGATCAACTACAACCAGAAACTCGGCGCGGACATCACCCTCGACGGGCTGAAAGCCAAGTACGACGCGGTGTTCCTGGGCATCGGCGCACACGCCTCCTCCCGGATGGGCGTGGAGAACGAGGACGACCGCGGCGTGGTGGCGGGCATCGATTTCCTCAAGCGGCTGGCCGGGGGCCACGACTACGACTTCGCCCGCGACAAGATCAGGAAGGTCGCGGTGATCGGCGGCGGCAACACCGCGATCGACGCCGCCCGCACCTCGCTCAGATTGGGCGCCGCGGAGGTGACCATCGTCTACCGCCGCTCCGAGAAGGAGATGCCGGCCAACCCCCTCGAGATCGAGGAGGCCAAGCACGAGGGCGTCAAGTTCCAGCTGCTGACCGCGCCCACCCGGGTGATCGCCTGCACGGCGGACACCAGCGGCGCCATCACCTGCCAGAAAATGGAGCTGGGCGAACCCGACGCCTCGGGCCGGCGGCGGCCGGTGCCGGTGGCCGGCTCGGACTTCCACGTGGAGGCCGACCTGATCATCGCCTGCATCGGCCAGGCACCGGACCTCTCCGGCCTGGGCCAGGACCACGGGCTGAAAACCACCAAGTGGTCGACCGTCGACACCGACCCCGACACCGGCGCCACCGCGGTGCCCGGCGTGTTCGCGGCCGGCGACTGCGTCACCGGGGCGGCCACGGTGGTGGAGGCCATTGGCGGGGCCCGCAAGGCCGCCGCCGCGATCGACGAATACCTCAGGATCGGCGCGGTCCAGCGGCCGGTAAAACCGTATGACCACACCCGGGGCAAGATCAACGAGGTGCCGGCCGACCTGTTCGCCGGCCGCACAAAGGAGGAGCGGGCCGCGATGCCGATGATCCCGGCCGGCGAGCGCGTCAACTTCAGGGAGGTCGAGCTGGGCTTCCCCGCGTCGGCGGCGGCCGGCGAGGCCAGGCGCTGCCTGGAGTGCGGCTGCGCCGACATGCGGGAATGCAAGCTGCGCGACTACTCCACCCGCTACGACGCGGCGGCCAAGCGCTACCTGGGCGAGACGGGGAAACACCCGATCGACGATTCGCACCCCTTCCTGGTGCGGGACCAGGCCAAGTGCGTGATGTGCGGCCGCTGCGTCCGGATGTGCCTGGAGTCGGTGGGCGCCGCGGCCCTGGGCTTCGTCCACCGCGGGTTCGCGGCCATCGTGGCGCCGGCCATGGGCAAACCGTTCCCCGAGACCAGCTGCGTGTCCTGCGGCGCCTGCATCGACACCTGCCCGGTGGGCGCGCTGACCGAGCGGGTGCGGCAGGTCAAGCCGTCGAACTGGGAGCTGGCCGGGACGCCGACGGTCTGCACCTACTGCGGCGTGGGCTGCGGCGCGACGGTCGGGACCAAAGCCGGCCGCGCGATCCGGGTCACCGGCGACGGGGACAGCCCGGTCAGCGCCGGCGGACTGTGCTTCAAGGGCAAGTTCGGGTCCGAGTTCCTGCACGCGCAGGAACGCCTGCGAACGCCGCTGGTGCGGCGCGGCACGGCGCAGGCCCCGGCCGGCTGGAGCGAGGCGCTGACCACGGCCGGCCTGGAGCTGGACGCGGCCGTCAAGAAGCACGGCCCGGCCGCGGTGGCGGTGTTCGCCTCGGGCCGCTGCACGGTCGAGGAGTGCGAGGGGCTGCGGTCGTGGGCCGCCCAGCGCGGCGCCGCGGCCTTCGGCAGCTTCGCCCACCTGGGCGGACGGCCGCTGGCCGCGTTCCAGTCCGTGCTCGGGACCTCGCGCGGCGCGGGCTACGACGCCATCGGCAGCGCCCGGACCATCCTGCTGGCCGGCTCGGACGCGTACGCCGAGCATCCGGTGCTGTCGCGAAAGATCCGTGCGGCGGTGCGCAACGGCGCACGGCTTCATGTCATCAACGAGGGCGCGACCAAGCTCGGCGACATCGCCGTCCAATCCCTGGCCGTCAAGCCCGGCACGCTGGCGCTGGCGCTCAATGCAGTGCTGAAGCACATCATGGCCGCGGCCAAACCCACGGTCATGGAGGGATCGGCCGAGCTCACGAAGGCCCTGGGGAAGCTCACGCCCGCGCTGGTCTCCCAGACCGGCATCAAGAAGCCCGACATCACCGCGTTGGCGGCGGCGCTGGCCGCGGATCCCACCGCGCTTATCATCTTCAACGGCGACGCGGTGTCGGCCGAGACGGCCAAGGCGCTGGCCAACATCCTGCTGGCGCTGGGCCGGCCGGAGCGGTTCATCGCGCTGCGGGCCAAGGCCAACGGGGCCGGCGTCGACCGGTTCGCCACGGCCGATGCGGCCGAGCTGCTGAAGGGGATCGACAAGCGCTCCATCAAGGCGGCGGTGCTGCTGAACGAGGACCCGGCGGGCTCGCTGCCCGGCGGGGAGAAGATCGCGAAAACGCTCGCCAAGCTGGAGACGCTGGTGGTCTGCGACCTGTTCCTGACCGACACCGCCAAGCTGGCCGGCATCGTGCTGCCGGCGTCGGCGTTCACCGAGCACGAGGGAACCTTCGTCAACTCCGAGGGGCGCTCCCAGCACCTGAAGCACGCGCTCAAGCCCGCGGCAGGCCGCACCACCGTGGAGTTCCTCAAACAACTAGGCGGGACGCCGTCCGCGCAACTGCCGCAGGCGAAGCAGGGTGAGCCCGCCTTCGCGGTCCCGGTCCTGAAGAAGGAGACAAGGCCGGCGCGGTCGTTCCACAGCGACGCGCTGGAGAAGTGGGTATGGGAGTTGAAGAAGAAAGAGGGAATGCTGAAGGCCGGGGAGTAGTTTATCCATCGTGATCAGATGCAATAGCCCAGGCCTGAAGGCCTGGGCTATTGTTGCAATAACATGAAAATGTCAGACCATGCCGGCATCATCTGCATGTTAACCCAGACCTTCAGGTCTGGGCCTGAAAGGACGATAGATGGAGGAAGGGCGTTCACGCCCTTCAAGAACATGGCGCATGCGTACCACAAGGTCTGGATCCACCTCATCTGGGGTACGAAGGAACGATTCCCGGTCATGGGTGATACGATCAAACAGGAGATAATCGAGCACATTCGCGAGAAAGCGCTGCTGGAGGGCATCCACAGTGACGCGATCAACGCAACGGCCGACCATGTGCATTGCCTGATCGAACTCGGCCTCACCCGCACGATCGCGGCGGCGGCCAACCAGCTCAAGGGCGAATCGTCGCATTGGGTCGACCGCCGGCGGTTGACCATGTCGCATTTCGCCTGGCAGGAAGGATACGGTGCGTTCTCCGTAAGCGCGTCGCAACTGGGAAAGGTCCGGACATACATCTGCGATCAGGAGCGCCACCACGAGAAGCACACATTTCGTGAAGAGTTCGAGCGACTGATGAGAGCGTACGGGATGGACGGGGAAAGGCCGTAAACGGCCTGCTCCAACAGCCATGTGAGTAACCCAGGCCTGAAGGCCTGGGTTACTCCGATTTCACTTGTTTTTCGCAGCCAGGTATGATATCTTAAATTCCGCATAATCCTATTATATGGAGGCCGTATGATCTGGTGGCTGCTGGTATTCGTCTTCGTCTTCTTCATCCTGCCGTCGCTGCGCATCATCGGGCCGACCGAGGTCGGGCTGGTGGTCAAGCGCTTCGGGCTGCGGAAGCTCTCCAAGGACAACCCCATCGCCTTCAACAAGGAGGCCGGCTACCAGGACGATCTGCTGATGCCGGGCTGGCGCTGGAAGTTCTGGGTGGTGTACCGGGTGGAGAAGTTCCCCTGGGTGCAGGTGCCGGCCGGCGAGATCGGCGTGGTGATCGCCCAGGTGGGCCAGCCGCTGCCGATCGGCGCCAAATCGGCCGTCTTCAAGAAGGAGTTCGGCGACTTCTCCGACCTGCGCAGCTTCGTGGCCCAGGGCGGACAGAAGGGCGTGCAGCGGCCGGTGCTGTCGCCCGGCACCCTGGCGCCGATCCATCCGGTCGGGTTCCTGGTGATCACCCGCAACAAGGTCTACGGCCTGCCGGTGTCGCCCGAGCTGAAGCAGAAGGGCAACAAGGGCATCCTGACGCCCGAGGCCTTCGGCCTGGCCGCCAACCAGCTGGAGCTGGTGCGGATCGAGCCGCGCTCCAACCCCAAGACCGGCGACCTGGTGGACACCGTCGGCATCGTCACCGTCTACGAGGGCAGCCCGCTGCCGTCGGGCGACATCGCCAGCCGGCTGGGCGGCTTCGCCGACATCGAAAAGCTGGAGGCCGGCGCCCCGACGGACGACGACTCCCAGCTGATCGAGACCATCATGGGCAGCAAGAACAGCCTGCACAACAATTACCAGGACTTCCAGGCCTTCCTGGACAGCGGCGGCAAGATCGGGCTGCAGCACGACCCGCTGCTGTACGGCGCCTACACCCTCAACCCGTTCCTGGTGAGCGTCGAGATCACACCGATGCTGGTGGTGCAGCAGGGCGAGGTGGCGGTGGTCAAGTCCTACGTCGGGCTGGCCACCGAGGACACCTCGGGCGAGGAGTTCAAGTTCGGGATGCTGGTGCGGCCCGGCCACCGCGGCATCTGGCGGGAGAGCCTGCGCACCGGCAAGTACCCGATCAATCCCCACTGCTACCAGGCCGAGCTGGTGCCGACCGCCATCCTGACCCTGAACTGGGCCGAGGCGGCGTCCAAGGCCCACAACCTGGACAGCCAGCTGGAGCAGATCATCGCCAAGAGCCGCGAGGGCTTCGTCTTCAAGATCGACCTCCAGGTGCAGATCCACGTGGCCGACACCAAGGCTCCCAAGGTGATCTCGATGGTGGGCACCATGCTCAACCTGGTCAACGAGGTGCTGCAGGCCGCGGTCGGCAACCACTTCCGCGACAAGCTGCAGAGCATGCCGGCCATCCGCTTCATCGAGACCCGGCAGCAGGTGCAGGAGGAGGCCTTCGCCCACGTCAGCAAGCACCTCGACCAGTACCAGGTGGAGACCAAGGGCGTCTACATCCAGGACGTGGTGCTGCCGGTGGACTTGGTGAAGGTGCTGACCGAGCGCGAGATCGCCAACCAGGAGATCGAGACCTTCAAGAAGCAGAAGGAGGCCCAGGACCAGCGGGTGATGACCGAGCACTCCAAGGGCACGGCCGACATGCAGGCCCAGCTGGCCACCTCCAAGGTCGGGGTCGACATCAAGACCAACAACGCCAACGCCCGCAAGGCCGAGGCGGCGGGCGAGGCCGCCTACATCCGCGAGACCGGCGCGGCCAAGGGCGCCGAGGTCGAGGCGGTGGGCATGGCCCGGGCCAAGGCCTACGAGGCGCAGGTCAAGGCGCTGGGCCAGACCCAGACCGCGGTGGTCAACGCCGTCACCGCGCTGGCCGACAAGGGCGCCAAGGTGATGCCGGAGATCCTGGTGGCCGGCGGCGGGTCGATGGACGGGGTGGCGGCGGGCCTGATGAAGTTCCTGGGGGTGAAGTCCGAGGACATCCTGACCAAGCCGGGGAAGTGATCGGAAATCCCCGCGGGCGCTTGACGCCCACCACTATCCACCATGAAGAGGATAAAAAGGAAAGCGACATGAAGAAGACGACCCTGATCCTGGCCGCCGTGGCGGCGGCCGCGTCCCTGCTGGCGGCCGAGGACATCGCCGGCATCCGCGCCCAGCTGCAGGCCAAGTACGCCAAGTTCGACAAGCTGGTCCGCGACCTGAAGATGGACATGGACGTAAGCACGGCGGTGTCCGAGGAGAAGGGCAAGAAGGGCGCCAGGGACGGCGGGGAGTCGATGACCTCGGTCAACACCATGTACTACAAGGAGCCCAAGTTCCGGATGGACTCCAAGATGAGCATGGGGAAGGGCGAGATGACCACCACGGTGATCTTCGACGGAACCGATATGTGGCTGATCAGCATGATGGGCTCCCACAAGCTGGCCGCCAAGGACCAGGCCAAGTACGCCAAGGACCGCAGCTGGAAGTGGTGGACCTACCTGACGGAGGGCGGCAGCGTCACCGGCAGCGAGGAAGTGGGCGGCCGCGACTGCTGGGTGATCGAGTTCGCCCAGCCCAAGGAGAAGGACGCCGCCCGGCCGCCATTCTCGAAACTATGGCTGGACAAGGAGAAGCTGGTGCAGGTCAAGGCGGAATTCCCGATCGACAAGGGCAAGACCGGGATGGCGCTGTACTCCGACGTCCGCCCGGCCATCGGCAAGATGGAGCTGCCGCACAAGACCGAGATGTACGCCGACGGCAAGCTGGCGATGACGTCCGTCATCAGGTCGATCGAGTACAACAAGGGCGTCGCCGACGACCTGTTCGACGCCAAGAAGGCCAAGGGCCAGGGCCAGGGCTTCGGCGACCTGCTCAAGGGGATGGGCGGGCAGTAGTCATCTGGCTTCGATCAACGAGGAAAACGCCCGATCCGACGACCGGGCGTTTCACATTGCGTGCGCCACCGGCTCAGGAGCCGCGCTTGTAGCCGCCGCCCTGGCTGACGACCCAGCGCGCGATGACGTACGCCAGCAGCGCGCTGACGATGGTCTGGACCACGAAAAGCACAAAGAACTTCGTCTTGGTGCTCATCCGGCCGGGCCGCCGGGGGGCGGGCGCCGGCGCGGCCGCCGGCAGCGAGTCGAGAACGTACTCCGGCATGATGGTGTCCATCGCCGGCGCCGGGGCGACGACTGGTTCGGCCGCTGGCGCGGGTTGCGGCGCCGGCTTGGCCGCCGGTTTGGCCGGGGTTTTGGACGGGATCTTCAGCTTCTGCCCGGCCTTGATCACGGCGGTGCGGGAGAGCCCGTTGGCCGCCAGGATGTCGGCGATCGGGACGTGGTAGCGCCGGGAAATTGCGGAGATGGTCTCGCCCCGCTTGACCACGTGGACGGTGCCGGCGGCCAGGGCCGCCGCGGCCAGCGCCAGCAGGGAGAAGATGATGAGCGACCGTTTCATGGGTGCGTGCCTTTCGTCTGGTATGCGATGCGCGCCGGGCGCGGTCAACGGGCGGCCGGCTGGGCGGCATTGAGGGCGAACACCTCGCGCACGCAGGGGTGCGACAGCACGGCCGTGCGGTCGCGCTCGTCGAGGTCCCGGACGAACCCGTCGACGGTCGCCACCGCCCGCTGCAGCACGGCGGCCGCCCGGCCGTGCTCACCGGCGTCGACCAGCAGCCGCGCCAGCAGCCCGCCGGCTTGGATCTCCAGTTCGGGGATGGAGTACGGCTCCTCGTCGTTGACCACGATCGGGCGGGAGAGGAGCTCCTCCATCAGCTCCCGGGCCCGCCGGCGGTCCCCGCCCGCGACGGCGTACAGCCGGGCGAGGACGATCGCGTGCCGCGGCGACAGCGGCTGGTCCAGCTCGTTGGCCAGGGTCTGGGCCGATTCCAGCTGGGCCGCCGCCTCGCCCTCGTCGCCCATGGCCAGGAACAGCCCGGCCAGGTCGAGCAACAGGCTGTACTCCTGCTCACGGCTCTTGATGCGGCGGGTGATGTCCAGCCCCTGCAGGAAGTGGTCGCGGGCACCGGCGAAGTCGCCGCGCGCCTGCAGGATCCGGCCGGTGCCGGCATGGGAAAAGATCAGGCCCAGCTGGTTGCCGACGGCCTGCGACAGCCCGAACGCCTGCCGGTACTGGTCGAGGGCGGCCTCGAGGTCGCCCAGGCTGAAGCGGATCTCGCCCAGGTTCTTGGCCGACACCGCCTGCCGGAACTGGTCGCCGCAGCGGCACGCCAGGTCCAGCGCCTGCAGCTGGAGCCCCAGCGCCGGGCGCATCCGGCCCTGGGCCTGGAGCACGCTGCTCATCTTGTTGTACAGCGACGCCAGTTTCACCGGGTCGCCGTGCGCCAGGCGGAGCTGCCGCTCGCTTTCCAGGTGGGCCAGGGCGGCCTCGAACGCGCCGTCGGCGGCCTCGATCAGCGCCATCAGGTGCAGCAGTTCGGCCCGGGCCTCCTCGATCCTGCGCCCGCTCTTGAGCGGCATGCTGCGGACCACCAGCTGGGCGCCCTCGCAGTAGTTGCGCGCCTTCTCCTGGTAGCCCTGGCGGTACGACATCCAAGCCAGGTCGTGGTAGACGTGGAACAGCTCGAGGGAATCGGGATGGTTGCCCAGCTTGACCATGGCCTCGCCCAGGAAATAGTAGGCCTTGTCGTACTCGCTCTGGCGCAGGTGGATCCAGCCCCGCCGCTGCAGGATCTGGGCCCGCTCGAAGTCGCTCTGGGTGAGCGGCTGGAGACGGGACAGCACGGCCAGGGCCTCAGTGTAGTGGCCCTTGTCGGCCAGGGCGCCGCACAGCGCGATGCCCGGTCCGAACTTGTCGCGGTCCGGGACCGACGCGAAATCGTCCAGCGAGCTTCGCAGTTCGGGCGGCAGCGGCGCCGGCTCGGATTGCGGGCGGGTCCTGTCCTTCATTGAGAAAAAGCCTCCGGGCGGAGGCCGATGCATGGGCGTTGGGGTGGATAACGGGACTCGAACCCGCAACCTCCGGAGCCACAGTCCAGCGCTCTGACCAATTGAGCTATATCCACCATATGGTGCGATTTTACCATTTGACGGTTTGTTTGTCAATCCATTTTGCGGCCGCGGAAATCGTCACCGGTCGGCGCTATCATTGCCCCGACTGAGCGATCAACCGGCAACGGGGGCGGCGGCCATGGCGCGCAAGATCTGTTTCATCCTGTTCCTCTACTATGCGGCCGGCACCTGCGCCGTGCAGGGCACCAGGGCGACCGCTGGCGAGGCGGCCCGCCGGGCCGCCCCGCCAGCGGTCCGGCGGGCCCGGGTGGTCGTCTGCACTGCGGCCGTCGAGTCCTGGCGGGCAGCGGAGAAGAAAACGGTCACCCCTCCGCGATACACTGTCAACCAGCCCGAGAGCCGGGCAGAACAACACAACAGACACAACTGTAGTTACACGAGGAGCGTGCGAACATGGAAGAAACCAAGAACAAGATCATGAGCTTTACCGACCTGATCGTCTGGCAGAAGGCGGTGGAGCTCTTCACGATGGTCACCGAGGACATCGAGAATTTCCCGGACCGGCGGGTGTCGCTGTCCCTGGCCAACCAGGTGGTACGCAGCGCCGGCGCCATCGGCGCCAACATCGCCGAGGGCCACGGCAAGGGCGGATCGGGCGGGTTCCGCTACCGGCTGAACGCGGCCCGCGGCTATGCCTGCGCCACCCAGGATTGGTACCACAAGATGGCCCGCCTCAACTACCTGCCGGAACCGGTGGTCAGGGCGCGGCTGGACCTGCTGGGGGAGATCGTGCGGATGCTGAACTCCCTGATTTCCAAGCTGGTCGCCCGCGAGAAGGACCGGGAACAGAAGTAAGACGCGCCCGCAGGCTCTCGGGCGCGGGGACAGTCCCCGGAAGGGAGGCCGCAGCGGCGGCCTCCCTTTTCACGCGGGCGGGGCCGCCCCATGTTTTTCATTGACTTTGCCAGGGGTTCGGTCGTATCATTGCACCCGGACAGCCCGCAGCGGCGGCGATTCCGCCCGGACGGGCCCAACCTTCGAACAGAACACAGCGACCGATGGCACAATCGAAAACGACCAGGCTGCTCGACCTGATCGCCCTGTTGCTGGCCCGCACCGTGCCGGTGACCAAGGAAAGGATCCGGACCGGCATACCGGGGTACGGCGAGCTGGAGGGCGAATCGTTCGACCGCGTATTCGAGCGCGACAAGAACGAGTTGCGGACCCTGGGCATCCCGCTCAAGGCCTACGCCATCGCCGACCGGGCCGAGGTCTCCGACCCCCGGGCCGCGGCCAGGCTGGGCAAGGAGTGCGGCTACCTGATCGACCGGGCGGAGTACTTCCTGCCCCAGCTCGATTTCTCGGTCGAGGAATGGGCCGCCATCTCGCTGGCCGGCCCGGCCGCCGCCCGCCTCAAGGACAAGGATCTGTCCGCCGCCCTGCACAGCCTGATGCAGAAGGTGCTGTGCCAGCGGCCGGCCGGGGCCGCCGCCCGGCCCGAGGTCGGGCTAGCCCCCGGACAGCGCGCCGATACCGCGGCCGAGTCGGCCAACCTGGCCAAGTTGCAGGAGGCGGTTCGGGACAACATTCGCTGCGAATTCACGTATTACACCATCAAACGGGACACGGCGGCCAAGCGGCAGGCCGATCCCTACGTCCTGGTCTACAACGGCGGCATCTGGTACCTGATCGGGCACTGCCACCTGCGCGGCGATGACCGCATGTTCAAGGTCTCCCGCATCAGCGGTCTGAAGCTGCTGCGGTCGGCCCCGCGCTTCACCATCCCCGGCGGATTCGACAAGAAGCAATTCCTGGGCCGCAAGGCATGGCAGTTCGCGGCCGGCCCGCCCCAGGAGGTCGTGCTGGAGGTGCCGCCCGAACACCGCTGGCTGGTCAAACACGAACTGCAGGACAGCGCGGTTTGGGACGACAAGAAGGGCATCGCCAGGATCATGGTGAGGAATCCCGATCCGTTCGTCCGTTGGGCCTGCGCCAACTGGGATCGGGCGCGGATCAATGCTCCCCGGGAGCTGGCGCGGCTGGTAGAGCAGCGGGTGGAGCGGACGCGCGCCCGCTACGCGCCGGCGGCGGGGACGGTGCGCCATGGCTAAGAGCGAGCGCGAGATCCAGCGCCTGCTGACGCTGCTGGCGTTCCTCAACCGGCAGCAGGGCCGCCCGGTCGATCAGGTCGCGGCCGAACTGGGAACGTCCACCAAGCAGCTGCTGCAGGACCTCGACCAGCTGTGCCTGTACGGCGTGCCGCCGTTCGGGCCGGACGACTACTTCCTGGCCACGGTGGACGAGGACAACCGGCTGGAGATGGCCTTCACCGAGCAGTTCAAGGCGCCGCTCCATCTGACGCCGCAGGAAGCCGTGGCGCTGCGGCTGGCGCTGCTGCCGCTGACGGGTGAGGCGGGCGGTTCCTACGGGCAGCTGATCGCCGGCATCCTGAGGAAGATCGACCGGGCGCTGCTGCCGCAGGACCGCCAGGCGGTCGACCAGCTGGACGAGGGCCTGGCGATCGCGCCAGCCGAGCGGGACACCGTCCCCCTGATGGAAACCCTGCGCCGGGCGCGCCGGGACCAGCGACGCGTGGAGATCACCTACTACAGCGGTTCGTCGGGCGAGGTCGGCCGGCGGCGCATCGACCCCTACGGCTTCGTGCTGTTCGGCGGGTCGTGGTACGCGGTGGCCTTCTGCCACAAGCAGGAGGCGATCCGCACCTTCCGCATCAGCCGGATCAAGGAAGCGTCGATTTCGACCGACGGGTACGGCATCCCGGACGATTTCGACATCGCCCAGTATGCCGGCGGCCATATCTTCAGGCCGACCGGCCGCGAGCAGGACGTCGAGTTGTGGTTCTCGCCCGCGGTGGCGCGCTGGATACTGGAGCGCAGCGCGCTGGCGAAGCGCAACAGGGACGGATCGGCGACCATGGTGCTGAAGGCCAGCAATTTCGCATGGATCGCGCGCTGGATCCTGTACTATGGTCCCGAGGCCGAGATCGTCCGCCCGGCCGGGGCCCAGCAGGAATTGCTGAAAATACTCGATTCGCCGTCACCATAGACCAGGATGGGGCCAATCCTGGGCAGCCGGCAGGCTGCCGGCGCACGGCCCGCCGTTTCGGCGGGCCGTGCCGTCGCGGATGATAAAAACCTATTGACTTTTGAATGTCTTATGGATTATAGTTATCGTACATGGAGACATCCGAGCCGAGAACCATCCTGTCCGCGGAAAAGCTGAAGTCACTGTTGATCGCGATCTGCGGACCGTTGGGTTTTTCCCTGTCGTTCCTGCCGATCGACGCGGACAACGGGTCCCCGGCGGTGATCGTATTGCCCGATTTCGGCCTGGCCGTGGCCATCAGCGGACCGGCGACGCGGCGCGCCGAGATCGAGGCCGTAGTGCTGCGGGTCGCGGGCGAGATCGCCGAACAGGAGCGGGAGGCCTCGTCCCTGGCCGAGGAGATCATGTTGCGGTACGAGCAGCTGTCGATGCTGTTCGGCATGAGCGAGCGGCTGGGCGGGGCCAAGGACAACCCCAGCCGGATGCGGGCCATCCTGGACACCGCGGCCGAGGCGGTCGGCGCCGAGCAGGGCTGCCTGGTGGTCAACGGCCGCGACGTCTGCGTCTCCGGCGGCGGGTCCGACGCCGCCGGCCTGCGCGATCTGGCACGGCGGGCGATCGAGCAGATGAAGCCCCTGGTCGATGAGCGGCGCCACCTGGCCCTGCCGCTGTCGGCCGACGGGGTCACCATCATGGGCGGCTTGGCGCTGGGCCCCAAGCGGCGCGGCTCCTACCGGTCCGGCGATCTCAAGCTGCTGGGGACGCTGGCTGCCTACTCGTCGCTGTTGCTCGAGAGCGGACGGCTGTACGAGGACCTGGAGCAGCTGTTCTTCAGCACCGTCCAGAGCATGGTGGAGGCGGTGGACGCCAAGGACCCGCGGACGGCAGGCCATTCGCAGCGGGTGCGCCGGATCTCGGCCCGGATCGCCGAGCAGATCGGGTTGCTGCCGCCCCAGGTCAAGCGGCTGGAGCTGGCCGCCCTGCTCCACGACGTCGGCAAGATCGGCCTGCCGGACCTGATCCTCAACAACGTCAATCCCAGGCTAACGCCAGAGCAGTGGGAGCTGGTCAAGCTCCATCCCCAGATCGGCGTCTCGATCCTCTCGCACGTCAACCAGCTGTCCGACATCCTGCCGGCCATCGGGCAGCACCACGAGCGGTTCGACGGCACCGGGTATCCCAACGGCATCAGGGGGGGCGACATCTTCCATTTCGCCCGGATCATCGCCGTGGCCGACTCGTTCGACGCCATGACCATGGAGCGGACCTACCGGCCCACTTTCACGCGGGAGCAGGCAGTGGCCGAGATCCGCGACAACGCCGGCACCCAGTTCGACCCGGACGTGGCGCGGGCATTCGTCAACACCGAGCAGGGACCCGATGCCTGATAGCAGGGACATTTCCCCGGCCGCCCGCGGCCAGCTGCTGGAGCAGACCCTGGACTTCTTCCGCGAACTGCGGAGCGGCGCGCCCGGCCCCCTCCTGCTGCAGCGAGTGGCCGAGTCGGTGCGGGGCGTCCTTGGATTCCGGCGGGTGCTGATCTTTGCCCGGTGCGGCGGCACGGAGCTGGCGCCGCTGGTCGACCTGGGCGGACCGGAAGGCGGCGGGGCGACTGGCCGACCGGAGCTGCCGGAGGCCTTGCTGACCGATGCGCACCGGCTCGGCGCCAGTTACTTCATCCGTCACGACGATCCGTCATGGGCCCCCGGTGACCGCCTGCGGCGGCCGGATGGCCAGGCCGTTCCGGACAACAGCCGGTGGCGGGCGGGCGATGCGTTGCTGACCCCGGTGGTGACGCCGTCCGGCGCCCTGGCGGGAGTGATCGCGGTGGACGAGCCGGACGACGGCGGCCTGCCTGGCGCCGACATCCTGCAACACCTCGAGCTTTTCGCTCTGGAGGCGGCGCAGATCATGGACCCGGAGGGCGCCGCCGCCCTGGCTGCCGCCGCCCGCCGGGTGGCATGGCTGGACTTACTGCTGTCCCACTCACAGCCGGTTCCTGCCGGAGCAGCGATCATCCTGCTGGACGAGACCCGGGCCGTCGCCTACGCCAACGCCGCGGCGCAGCAGCTGATGTCTGGCGGTGAACCGTCGCTTTCCGCACTGCCCCTGGCGCCGGCGGACCGGGAATGGCTGGAGCAGGGGCTGGCCATGGTCGAGCAGGGGTCAGGTCCGGCGCTGCGCCGGGTGCTGAGCCTGGACGACGCCCTGGTCGAAGCCCGGTTGCAGCGGATGGCCGGCGCCGCGGCGAAGGGATACGCGCTGCTGCTGAGCCGCGCCGGCGACGAGACCGCCGCCCGGTTCCGTACGATTCGCGAGGACATCGATGCCTCGATCGACGGCGAAACGATCGGCGCCTACCTGCTGACGGCGCTGCGAAACGCGGTCGGGTTCGACCGGGCTGCGATATTCTGCCGGGAGCGGGGCGGGCAGTACCGGACGTTGGCCAACGCCGCCCTGTTGGCGAAAAGCGAGCCGGCACGCGAGTTCTCGCCGGCCGCCGGCTTGGCGGCGGCCGCGGCGGCCGAAGGCCGGGCGCTGACACTGACCGGCGCTGCCGGGCAGCTGTCGGGCGGACTGGGAATCGCCGGCGTGGATGAGGCCGCGCTGACATCAGCGATCGTTTGCCCGCTGGCCGAGCACCGCCAGCCGGCCGGGCTGCTGGTGCTGGCCCGCCAAGGCGGCCCCCCCTACGCCCAGGCCCATGCCGCGTTGCTGGCCGAGCTGTCACCGCTGCTGGCGGCCGTCATCGGCCGCGCCCGGGTGGCCGAGAAGGCCCGCACCGAAAGTCTGCTGCGCAACAAGCTGTACGAGATTGGCTTCTCGGCGGGCTCCGTGCTGCAGATCGGGAGCGTGCTGTCCCTGATGATCCGCACCATCGCGCGCGAGCTGCGGGTGGACGAGATCGGCATCTATTTCTACGATGACGTGCTGGGCGAATGGAACGGCAAGTCGATCATGGTGCGGAGCGACAGCCCCGGGTTCCTGCAGCTGGCGCGGGCGGCCGGGGTCAAGCTGGATCAGCAGCGGCTGATGGAGATCCGCGACATCACGGCCGAGGTCATCGGACGGGCCGAGCCGGAGATCATCCCCGACCTGTCGGCCGACCGGCGCTTCATCCAGCCGTTCCCCGGCGCCGGCCTGCGCTCCGGCCTGTGGCTGCCGCTCAAGGTCAAGGACAAGGCCATCGGCGCGCTGGCGGCGCTGTCGCGCCAGCCGGCCTACTTCACCAGGGACGACCTGGCACTGCTGGAGCAGGTGGCGCCGCTGGTGACCTTTGCCCTGCGCAGCGCGATGTTCTACGAGGAGATCCGGCGAGAGGGCAGCCGGTTGGCCGCCATCATCAGCTCCATGCCCGAGGGCCTGCTGATGGTCGACGCCGGGTACAAGGTGATCATGGGCAACGAGGCGTTCGAGAAGCTGTGGGGGCTGAAGGACCAGGTGCGCGGCGGCGCCGATCTCAAGGACGATGTCCTGCCCAGGCTGCTCGAGCGCCTGATCGACAACGGCCCCCTGCTGGAGTTCTTCCGGCACAGCGCGGCCGCCCCCGGCGACGCGGCGCAGCCGGTCGAGGTCGAACTGGTCGACCACCGTTTCCTGCGCATCGGATCGTTCCCGGTCGAGGATTCCGACCGGCCGCGGTCCGGGTCGGTGCTGCTGTGCCAGGACATCACCACCGAGAAGCAGGTGGCCCGGCTGCGCGAGGAGTTCGTGGGCATGCTGTCGCACGACCTGCGCAACCCGCTGGCGGCGATCATCGCCACCCTGGAGCTGTCGCTGGACGGGAGCCTGGGCGACCTCAACGAGAACCAGCAGCAGTTCCTGACCAACGCGATGAACGACAGCCGCCGCATGCTGGGGATGCTCAACGACTTGCTGGACGGCTACAAGTACGAGTCGGTCCAGCTCAAGCTGGAGAAGACCCAATTCGATCTCACCCAGGTGATCGCCAACCTGTCGGCCGAATACTCGTCGCTGGCCCGGGAGCGCGAGATCGAGCTGCTGCAGGACATGCCGGTCCGGCTGACGGTGCTGGCCGACGAGAGCAAGGTCAACCGGGTGATTTCGAACCTGCTCTCGAACGCGCTCAAGTTCACCCCGCGTCGCGGACGGATAGTGGTCAAGGCGGCCGAGCGGCCGAAACTGGTCGAGATCTCGGTGACCGACACCGGCGAGGGCATCCCGCCCGAGGACCAGGAGCGCGTGTTCGAGAAATTCTACCAGGTGCAGAAACGCAAATTGGGGCGCAAGACCGGCACCGGGCTGGGCCTGCCATTGTGCCGCCAGCTGGTGGAGGCCCACGGCGGCACGATCTGGGTGGAGAGCCAGTACGGCAGGGGCAGCACGTTTGTCTTCACCCTGCCGAAGTGAGGCGCCGGGGTACAGCCCGGCCGGCGACGGCTTCGGTCCGCAGACAGAACAATCCCACCGCCACACCGTGGAGACAGCAACCATGCCCAAGAAGATCATGGTGGTAGACGACGAGCCCTACATCGCGCGGGTGATCAAGTTCAAGCTGGAGCAGGAGGGGTACATCGTCATTTCCGCCAATGACGGCGTCACCGGCCTGGCCAAGATCCGCGAGGAGAAGCCGGACATGGTCCTGCTGGACGTGATGATGCCGGGCATGACCGGCTATGAGGTCTGCCAGCAGATCAAGGGTGACGCCGAGCTGGCGGGCATCCCCGTGGTGATCCTGACCGCCAAGGGCCAGGAACGGGACCGCGAGCACGGCTTCTCGATGGGGGCCAGCGATTACATCACCAAGCCGTTCTCACCCAACCGGCTGCTGGAGCTGGTCAAGTCGATCGTGGGGGAGGCCAGGTAGCGCATGATCCGGTGGCTGGGCATCCTGGCGCTGCCGCTGGCGGTTGCCCTGCTGGCGATCCCGGGGCCGGTCGCCGTCAAGGCGGCCGGGCTGGCGGCGGCCGCCCTGCTGGGGGCCTGGGGCGCGTCCCTGGCGGTGCAGCTGTCCCGCGGCCGGGCCGAGCTGAAGAACATGAGCCGCAACTTGGTGTCGGTGCGGGAGTCCTCCCAGGCCCAGATCAAGAACGCGGCACAGGAACTGGTTCGGCTCAGGGAGAAGGGCGAGGAGACGCGCAAGGCGCTCGAGGCCCAGCTGTCCCAGCTCGACGTTATCATCAACAACCTCCCGGCCGGGGTGATCGTGGCCGGCCCGGACGGCGCCATCGTCTGGTCCAACGCCGCCGTCGAGCGCTTGACGGGATGGACGGCCAAGGAGATGGCCGGGCAGAACTGGAACCTGGTGTTCCGGGACCCGCTGGGGGAGAAGCCCGGAGCGCGGGAGGTGGCGCTGGCGGGCAGGAATACGGCCGAGATCGACCAGGACAAGCTCTACTGCCGCACCGGGCAGGAGCTGAACGTCAACACGGTGCTGTGGCGGTTCGCTCAGACCGAGCGGATCGGCTGGCTGTTCACTGCCAAGGCGCAGGCCGTCGACTACAACCGTCTGCGCGACGAGTTCGTCACCAACATCTCCCACGAGCTGCGGACGCCGCTGACCGTGATCAAGGGCTACGCCGAGATCCTGCACGAGGAAGCCAAGGCCGCCGACAGCCCCAGCCTGGAATTCCTGAGCGTCATCCTGCAGCAGAGCGAGCGGCTGGGCGGGCTGCTGGAGTCGATCCTCAACTTCCGCGAGGCCAGCGCCGGGCTGATCGGCCTGCGGCAGGAGAAGGTGGACATCCTGCTGCTGATCGGCACGATCGTCAGGGACCACGAGGCCAAGGCCCGGGCCAAGAGCATCGCCATCGAGCGCGCCGTCCCCGACAGCATGGCCCCGGCCATGGGCGATTTCAACGCCCTGCGGTTCGCATTCGACCACATCCTCGACAACGCCATCAAGTTCTCCCCGCCGGGCAGCACGGTCCGGATCGAGGCCGGCGACCTGCGGCTGGTCGACACAGCCTGGAAGCAGGAGATCCGGATCATCGACAGGGGGCCGGGCATCGCGCCCCAGGACCTGCCCCACATCTTCGAGAGGTTCTACCGCACCGACCAGAAGGTGCACACCCAGGTCGGCACCGGCATCGGGCTGTCATCGGCCAAGGAGATCATCGAGAACGTGGGCGGCGACATCCTGGTGGAGAGTTTCCCCGGCAAGGGCAGCACGTTCACGGTGCAGATCCCGATCGTGGCGTGAACCACGGGCGCCCCGGCTGGCCCCATCCAATCCATCAATTCCACCGCTCTCACCCTGGCGACGATGCCGCTGCGACGCTGCCGTTTCAACACCCGCCCGATGCCGGCCGGATCGCCGGCCCGGGCTGGACTGCTGGCCGCCGCCGCGGTGCTTATTCTGAGCCGGCCACTGTCCGCGGACGTGGTGATCAACGAGGTTGGCTACAACATGGACCCCCGGGGCGACACCGGCAGGGAATGGATCGAGCTGTTCAATCCCGATTCCGTGTCCCGCGACCTGTCGGGGTACCAGTTGTATCCGAGCAAGACCCCGCGGTACACCATACCGCCGGGTTTCGTCATGGGGCCGCGGTCGTTCCTGCTGGTGCATCTGCGGCTGGCCGGGCAGGACACCGACACCGATCTGTACGAGGGCACGGCGCCGACCAGCAACATGCCCAACAGCAGGGGTTCGGTCGCGTTCTTCACGAGCGACTATCCCGCTGCGACCATCGCCGATTTCATCCAGTACGGGGACAGCGGGCAGACCTACCAGTCCAGCGCGGCCGCCGCCGGTATCTGGACGAGGGGACAGTTCGTCGATACCGTGCCGTGCGGCTGGTCGCTGGGGCTGGCCGCCGACGGCCGCGACTCCAACCGGGTGTCGGACTGGACCGGGTTCCCGTCCCCCACGCCCGGGTATTCCAACAATCCGCCGCCGTGCGACGCGGCGGTCACCGGCATCGCCACCGATCCCGCCGCGGTCCCCCCGCGCCAGCCCTTCACGCTGCGGGCCGCGGTCGCCAGCCGCGGGGCCAGCGCAGCGCGCCGCTTCGCGGTCACCGTCTTCTCGGACGACGACCGCGACTCCCTGCCGGGACCCGGGGAGCGGGTCTTCTTCCAGACGGTGATCGATTCGGTCGCGAGCCCCCAGGCCGTCGCCTGCCCGATGCCCGGGCTGGACGAGGGCGTCCACCAAGTTTCCGTCGCCGTTGCTTGCAGCGCCGACGCCTATCCCTGGAACAACTGCCTGGCCGTGGCGCTGACCGTCGGCAGCCCGCTGGCCATCAACGAGGTGATGTACGGCCCGGCGCCGGGCCAGCCCGAGTGGATCGAGCTTGTCAACCGGTCGGCCGCGGCGGTCGACCTCCGCGGCTGGACCATCGAGGACCTGTCGGCCGCGCCGAAGATCGTCGACACGGCGCACGCCACGGTCCCCCCGCAGGGCTACGTCGTCCTGACCCAGACCGCCGGCCTGCCGTGGGCGCCCTGCCCGGTGCTGCGGCCGGCCGGGGGCCTGCCGTCGCTGAACAACGACGAGGAGTTGGTGTGCCTGCGGGACGGCCGGGGCGCCATCGTCGAACAGGTGCGCTATTCAGGCGGCTGGGGCGGCGGCGACGGCGTGTCGCTGGAACGGATCAACCCGTTTCTGCCGCCTTCCGAGCGCTGGTCGTGGGGGGGCAGCGTCGCCGCGGCCAGGTCGACGCCGGGAGCTCGGAACAGCGTCTATCTGGAGCGGCCGGGCGGCGGCACGCCGTTGGACGCGTCGCCCAACCCCTTCTCCCCCGGCGACGGCGGCAGCCTGATCATCTCCCTGGCCCTCGGATGGAACCGGGCCGCGGTGACGCTGCGGATCTACGACCGGCTGGGCCGCCCGGTGCGGACACTGGCCCGGGAGCGGGAGCTTCCCGGGATCACGGACCTCGTCTGGGACGGCCGCGACGACGGCGGGTCGGTCTGCGCGATGGGCCTGTACGTGATCAGCCTGGAGGCGAGGGACGTGGGCGGCGGCGGCGCGGTCAGGAAGGCCAGGACCGTGGCCGTGGCCAGGAAACTGTGACGGCACCGGCCAATACCGAACTGCGGCCAACGAGATGGCGACGAGAGCACCGGGCATGATCCACGTCTACACCGGCAACGGCAAGGGCAAGACCACGGCCGCGCTGGGACTGGCGATGCGGGCCGCCGGACAGGGCCGGAAGGTCCGGGTGGTGCAGTTCATGAAGGGCAGGACCAACTACGGGGAGCTGCGTTCCGCCAGGAAGCTGGGGATCGGCATCCGCCAGTTCGGCCGGCCGGATTTCGTCGACAAGCGGAACCCCCACCCCGAGGACGTGCGCGGCGCCCAGCAGGCGCTGGCTTTT
>DDXR01000047.1 GCA_002347565.1 bacterium UBP2_UBA2255
CTCCGGGGGCTTGAAATGCGGCAGCTTCCCGCCCGTCACCGCCTTCCTGCCGTAGGTCGCCGCGATGCCCTTGAAATCAACGCGATCGAGATGGTCGGTGAACAGCAGCTTGGGCAGGGGCTCCTGCTTGTAGCCCTCGACGATCAGCAGGTCCAGCCCCGCGGCCAGCATGCCGAAGACGGTTCCGGGGGCCGCGCCGGAGATGTCGCAGAACGACGCCAGCAGGCCGTCGTCGCTGATGGCGGACAGGGCCGCCCCGGAACTGCGGAAGCGGTCGGTGTCGGTGCCGGCGCGGTCGAGCTTGATGGCGGCGTGGGTGTGCTTGAGCACGCCCACGCGGTGCCCCCTGCGCTTCAGGACGCGCACCAGCTTCACGACCAAAGTGGTCTTGCCGCTGTCCGACGGCCCGACGATGGAGATGATGGGGAGCATACTGGTGTCTCGTTGAATGTCATCTCGGTGTCATGCCCGTGCCGGCGGGCATCCAGTCCTGGATTCTAGCCGCAGCCTGTCCCGTGCGGGGACACGGGGCACGGGACTAGTCCGTGAACAGTTCTATCGTGACCACGTCGCCCGGCTTGACCTCGCTGCGCTCTTCTTCGATGACCATCAGCCCATCGGCCTGGACCATCGAGGTCAGGATGCCCGAGCCCTGCGCGCCGGTGAGGGCCGCATGGTATGCGCCCTCGCGCCATTCGACTTTCGCGCGCAGGAATTCCCTGCGGCCGGCTGGCTTGGCGATCTCCTGGTCGCATATCGCTGTGAGTTGTTCCCGGAAAAGCAGCGAAGCGGCCTGCATCTTCAGCAGCAGCGGCCGCACGTACTGGTCGCAGATCACCATGCTCGACACCGGGTTTCCCGGTAGTCCCACGACCGGTTTCCCATTGATATGCCCGAAGGCCAGGGGTTTTCCCGGCTTCTGCGCCACCTGCCAGAAGCTCATCTGCCCCAGGCCGGACAGCGCCTGCTTCATCAGGTCGTAGTCGCCCACCGACACGCCGCCCGAGGTCAGCACNNCGCGTTGACCTGCGCCGCCTGCGCGGCCACGCTGTAGCGGTTGGCGTCGTAGATCTGGCCCGCGTTGAGCCTGCCCCCTGGCTGCACGATCTCATTCCCGCTCGAGAGGATACCGACCACGGGGCGTTTCGAAACCGATGCCTCGGATATGCCCAGCGACGCGATCAAGCCCACTTCCTGCGGGCGCAGCCGCGTTCCCCTGGAGAGCAGCACTGCTCCCGCTTTGACGTCCTCACCCCTTCTGCGAATGTGTTCGCCAAACTGGACTGCGCTTTGCACTTTGCATTTTGCACTTTGCATTTTGCAGTCGGTGAGTTCAACCGGCACCACGCAGTCCGCGCCATCGGGGATCCGCGCGCCCGTCATGATGCGGATGGCCTGCCCTTTGCCGACCGGCTTCGTCGCCACTCTCCCGGCAGGGATATCCTCGATCACATCCAGGGCAACAGGCGCCGACTTGATGTCCTCGAACCGCACGGCGAAGCCGTCCATGGCCGAATTGTCGGCCGGCGGGATGTCGAACGACGAGACGATGTCCTGTGCCAGCACCCGGCCTCGCAGGTCGGACAACGTGCACTGGTCGGGCTCAAGCGGCTTGACACCGGAGAGCACGATGTCGCGGGCTTCGCGGAAGGAGATCATAAAGAGAGCGTGCTGCTGTTGCTGAGGAGCACCGGCCGCAACGGAACGCCCCGGCGGGACGCGCTCGTCCGTCCGGGGCGGGGCGGCGTCCGCCGGTCACTTGCGCCCGATCTTGACGACCTTCGGGCTGTGGATGCCCTTGGTGGCGTTGCGGGTATCGACCACCAGCTTGGCCTGGCGGACGATCCTGCTGTAGTCGTAACAGGAGTGGTTGGTGGTGATCAGCACGCAGTCGTGGCTGCGGATCGCCGCCTCGGTCAGCTTCACCGACTTCATGGCGATGCCGTGCTCCCTGAACGCCGGCACGTAGGGGTCGTTGTAGGCCAGGGCTTTGACCTTGGGCGACAGCAGCTCGATCACCTTGATCGCCGGCGAGGAGCGCAGGTCATCGATGTCCTTCTTGAACGCCACGCCCAGCACCAGCACCCGCGACTGCGAGGCGGCCTTGCCAGCGTCCGACAGCGCCGCGATCACCTTGTTGACCACGTGGTAGGGCATGCCCTCGTTGGTCTCGGCCGCCAGCTCGATGAAATCGGTGTGGAAATCGTACTCGCGCGCCTTCCAGGCCAGGTAGTAGGGGTCGATCGGGATGCAGTGCCCCCCCAGCCCGGGTCCGGGGTAGAACGGCATGAAGCCGTAGGGCTTGGTGGCGGCGGCATCCACCACCTCCCACATGTCGACGTTGTCCATGCGCTCGCAAAGCCGGGCCAGCTCGTTGACCAGGGCGATGTTGACGCTGCGGAAGATGTTCTCCAGCAGCTTGGTCATCTCGGCGGCAGAGGGCGAGCTGACCATCACGACCTTCTCGATGATCTGGCTGTACAAGAGGCGGGTCAGCTCGCCGCACCTTGGTGTCAGGCCGCCGACAACGGTGGGCGTGGTGGCCGTCGTGAACTGCTTGTTGCCGGGGTCGATCCGCTCCGGCGAGAACGCCAGGTGGAAGTCGCGGCCGGCGGAGAGGCCGGTCCGTTCCAGAATCGGGCGCACCACCTTGGTGGTGGTCTCGGGATAGGTGGTGCTCTTCAGCACCACCAGCATGCCCTTGCGCAGGTGCCGGGCAATGCCCTCGGCCGAGCTGACGATGGCGGTGATGTCCGGGTCCTTGGTGGCGGTGAACGGGGTCGGCACGCAGATGTGCACGGCGTCGCAGCGCTTGAGCGACGCGTAGTCGGCGGTGGCCGCCAGCGCCTTCGCCTGCACCAGCTTCCTCAGCAGCTGGGAATCCACGTCCATGATGTAGTTGCGCCCGGCGTTGACCGCGTCGACCTTCGACCGGTCCAGGTCGATGCCGGTCACCCGGTAGCCGGCCTTGGCGAACTCCACCGCCAGCGGCAGCCCCACGTACCCCAGGCCGATCACGGCGATGCGGGCCTGCTTGTTCTGGATCCTTTCCTTCAGCTCCATCCGGCGTTCTCCCTCGGTGATTGCGTCGCCTACCGGGCGTCGGCCAGCCGCTGGCCGTACCACTTACGGTAGTACTCCTTGTACTCGCCGCTCTTGATCTTGCGCCACCAGTCCTCGTTGTCCCGGTACCAGTCGACCGTCAGACGCAGGGCCTCGTCGAAACCGTGGCGCGGCCGCCAACCAAGCGCCTTGAGCTTTGACGAGTCGATGCAGTAGCGGCGGTCGTGGCCGGGGCGGTCGGCGACGTGCTTGATCAGGTCGGCCGGCTTGCCCAGCAGTTCCAGCAACCGCGTGGCCATCACAATGTTCTGGGTCTCCTCGTCCGGGCCGCAGTTGTAGGCCTGGCCGACCTCGCCCTTCAGCATCGCGACCTCGATGCCCTCGACGTGGTCCATCACGTACTGGTACTGGCGCGACTGCGTGCCGTCGCCATAGAGCGGGATTGGCTGGCCGTCGATGGCGTTGGTGCAGAACAGCGGCACCGCGTTCTCCGGGTACTGGCGCGGCCCGATATTGTTGGCGCCGCGGGTGACGGTCAGCGGCGTTCCATAGGTCGTGTAGTAGGCGAACGCCAGCAGCTCGCCGCTGGCCTTGCTGGCGGCGTAGGGGCTGCGCGGTTCGAACGGGTCTCCCTCCTTGGAGGCACCGGCCATCACCTGGCCGTAGACCTCGTCGGTCGAGACGTGGTGCAGCCGCTCCAGCTTGTATCTGTTGACCGCCTCCAGCAGCACGTACATGCCGTAGACGTCGGTGCGGACGAAGGCATCGGGGTCCATGATCGATCGGTCGACGTGGGTCTCGGCCGCGAAGTTGACGATGATGCCGATCCCATGCTTCTCGATGGCCCCGGCCACCGCCGCGGCATCGCAGATGTCGCCCTTGACGAAGGTGTAGCGGGGGTCCCGCTCGGCCTGCGCCAGGTTTTCGAGGTTGCCGCGGTAGTTGAGCTTGTCGTAGACCACGACCCTGGTGTCCGGGTACGCCGCCAGGATGTGGTCCACGAAGTTGCTGCCAATGAACCCGGCGCCGCCGGTGATCATCAGTGTCTTGCCCTTCAGTTCCATCGTACCCCGCTTGTGTTAGGTGGCCCTGTCCATCCAGAAATCGAGCAGCTCCTTGAGCGCGTCGTCGACGTTGCGCCGCGGCGACCAGCCGGTGCGCGCCTTGAGCTTGGCGCTGTCCCCCCACAGCACGGGAACGTCGTTGGGACGCAGCCGGGCCGGGTCGACCTCGACCGCGATGGCGCGGGCCGAGAACGTGATCAACTTGTCGAGCGCCTCGCCGATCGACAGCGTGCCGCCCGAGCAGACGTTGTATGCCTCCCCGGCGGCGCCCGAATCGGCGAGCAGGGCGTACGCCTCGGCCACGTCCGCGACATGGGAGAAGTCGCGCCGGGCCTCGAGGTTGCCGGCCTTGATCACCGGCGGCTGATGGCCGCGGACGATCTCGGCGATCTGACGGGCGAACCCGGGCAGCGCGAAGACCGGCGGCTGGCCGGGGCCGGCGTGGGGGAAGGACCGGGCCACGACGACATCGATGCCGAATGACCGGTGATACTGCATCCCCAGCACTTCCTGGGCGACCTTGCTGGCGGCGTAGGGGCTGACCGGGTTGAACGGCTGGGTTTCGACGATCGGCGAGTCGCCGTCGGTGGGGCCGTAGACCTCGCAGGAGCTGACCAGCAGGAACCGCGGCGCCAGGGCCGCCGCCCGCACCGCCTCCAGCAGGTTGACCAGCCCGCCGACGTTGACGTCATAGGTGACGGCCGGGTCCCTGAACGACAGCGCCGCCGAGCTCTGGGCCGCCAGGTGGTAGATCCGGTCCGGCCGCGCCGCGCCGATCACCGCCGCCGTCGCCGCGCGGTCCCGCAGGTCGAGCCGGTGCAACTCGCAGCCTTCCGGCAGTCCGGCAGCCTGCGACTGGTCGTAGAAACAGCCCGCCACGCCGTGCCCCTGCGCCCGCAGCAGGCGGGCCAGGTAGTGGCCGGCGAACCCCTCGATGCCGGTGATGAAGGCCTTCACGCCGTGCGCTGCCGGTGGTAGTCGAGGTCGGCGTCGACCATCATCGTCACCAGCCGCTCGAAGCTGACCTCGGGCTCCCAGCCCAGCTGGCGCTTGGCCTTGGCGCTGTCGCCCAGCAGCAGGTCGACCTCGGCCGGCCGCACGAACTGCTGGTCGATCGCCACGTATTTCCGGTAATCCAAGCCGACATGCTCGAAGGCGATCTGGCAGAAGTCCCGCACCGAGTGGGTGCGGCCGGTGGCGATGACGAAATCGTCGGCCACCGGCTGCTGCAGCATCATCCACATCGCCCGCACGTAATCGCCGGCGAACCCCCAGTCGCGCTTGGCGTCGAGGTTGCCCAGCCGCAGCTCCGTGGCCGTCCCCAGTTTGATCCGGGCCACGTGGTCGGTGATCTTGCGGGTGACGAACTCCCTGCCCCGCCGCGGCGACTCGTGGTTGAACAGGATGCCGGAGCAGGCGAAGATGCCGTAGGACTCGCGGCAGTTGACCGTGATCCAGTGGCCGTAGGCCTTGGCGACGCCGTAGGGGCTGCGGGGGTGGAACGGCGTCAGTTCGGTCTGGGGCGTCTCCCGCACCTTGCCGAACATCTCCGAGCTGGAGGCCTGGTAGAACTTGATGGCGGGGTCGACCAGCCGGATGGCCTCCAGCATCCGGGTGACGCCCAGCGCGGTGAACTCGCCGGTCAGCACCGGCTGCACCCAGGAGGTGGGAACGAAGCTCTGGGCCGCCAGGTTGTAGATCTCTCCCGGCCGGATCTCCTTGATGATGTTGATGATCGACAGCTGGTCGAGCAGGTCGGCCTGCACCA
>DDXR01000082.1 GCA_002347565.1 bacterium UBP2_UBA2255
GGACAACCGGCCGCTGCGGTTCGAGGAGTTCGAGTCGGTCACCAAGCAGCTGATCTACACCTCGGCCACGCCGGCCGACTACGAGCTGGCCAAGGCCGGGGGCACGGCCGTCGACCTGGTGGTGCGGCCGACGGGTTTGGTCGACCCCGAGGTCTCGATCCGGCCGGTGGCCGGGCAGATCGACGACCTGCAGGAGGAGATCCGCCAGCGGGTGGCCCGCCAGGAGCGGACGCTGGTCACCACCCTCACCAAGAAGATGGCCGAGGACCTGGCCGGGTACTTCGAGAAGGCCGGCGTGCGGGTGCGCTACATGCACTCGGAGATCGACGCCATCGAGCGGATCGAGATCCTGCGGGGCCTGCGGTTGGGCGAGTTCGACGTGCTGATCGGCATCAACCTGCTGCGCNNTGCGCGAGGGGCTGGACCTGCCCGAGGTGTCGCTGGTGGCCATCCTGGACGCGGACAAGGAGGGCTTTTTGCGCTCCGACCGCTCGCTGATCCAGGTCTCGGGCCGGGCGGCGCGCCACGTGGCGGGCAAGGTGATCATGTACGCCGACCGCGTCACCGACTCGATGAAGCGGGCGCTGGCCGAGATGGACCGGCGCCGCGCCATCCAGCTGGCCTACAACAGGGAGCACGGCATCACGCCGCAGTCGATCGTCAAGTCGATCGAGCAGGTGATGCTGTCCACTTCGGTGGCCGACGCCAAGTCCGAGGCCGTGGCCGAGGAGCTGGCGGCCTACAAGCTGACCGGGCTGACGGTGGAGGAGACCATCATCCAGCTGGAGAAGGAGATGTTCGACGCGGCGGCCTCGATGAACTTCGAGCGGGCGGCGGTGCTGCGCGACGAGATCCGTAAGCTCTCCGGCGAGGAGCCTATTGGGAACGGTTCAAACAGTTCAACCGGTTTGAAACGTTTGAAACGGGGTGCGGCGTTCTGGGACAAGCCAGGGAAGAAGGAGCTGGGGGTGAAGAACATCCGGGGGCGGGGAAGGAAAAAATAGGGACCGAGAATGGTCGACGTTTATAAAATACTCCAATGTCCGTTGTGCCAGAGGAGCATTTCCGAATCCCTCGAATGCGCAATATGTGGTGAGCAATACGTATTCAAAAATGATGTGCATGTCATGGTGAATAGGAAGCTGTCAAAACGGGAATGGAAATGGGACGAAAAACGCTTCACCGATGAGACGCAAAAGGTGTCGCGCGAAAGGTACGACTCTTATCTCAACGAAGACACAAGAAAAGCGACCGACGCCTGGTCCGAAGCAATGGGTAAACATATTGTTGCTTTCCGCGGTTTGGTCTGTGATGTTTCGACCGGGCTTGGCTCTCTGTTCGACAGGCTGATGATCTCCACGGCGGATTTTTTACCGGTCGCGACGGATGTTGACCCGAATGTCTTGGCCTGGACCTCAAAGCAGATCAAGGGAAAATACAACAAGGAGTTCATCTCGGTCGCGACGGATGCGAAACACTTCGCGTTTGCGGACAGTACCTTTGATATTGTCACTTCGCTGGCAGCCTTAGGCAATATACCGGATACAAAGAAAGCCCTAAAGGAACAATACAGGGTTTTGAAAAGAAACGGCAGGTTCGTGATGATGAATTCGTTTGTGAAGAAATGGAGCCGGTCCCACTGGTTGGCAAAACTGTTGAGACTCGATCGGGGATGCATCGAACAATATCTGCTGGAAGAAATGCGCAGCGTGGGTTTTAAGGACGTACGGTCGGACACCGTTTCCTCGGCTGTGTGGGCGAAGAACCCGATGGATGGACTGCCAGTCGCCGGGGACATGAATTATTTTGCCATCGTCGAGGCTCGGAAATGAAGCCAGGACAGTGCTGGTCGAACAATACACAATTAATATAGTTAGTGAATGACATGCTCAACGCACACGCCATCCTCAAGGAACTGAGCTTCGAGCGGATCGCCGGGTCGGCCGGCGAGCGCCGCGCCGCGCGCATCATCGAGGGCCACCTGCGCGACCTCGGCATCAAGTACAAGGTCGAGCCGTTCACGCTGCAGGGCTTCGACACCGGCACAGCCTCGGTCAGCTGCGGCGGAACGAAGTTCCCCGCGCACCCCTTCGGCCTGACGAAGAACCACGACATCGCCGGCGAACTGGCCTTCGTCGAGGACGGCGAGGTGGTCACCAAGAACAAGGGCGCCTACCGCGGCAAGGTGGTGCTGACCTACACCTACACCCGGCCGCTGTCCCTGATGCTGAAGAGCGCCGGCATCAAGGCCCTGATCGCCATCGGCCAGCCGCTGCGCGAGGCGCCCAGCTGGTCGTACCGCCAGAAGACCTTCAGCCAGGGCTACGTGCCCTCGGTGACCGTCACCTACGAGGACGGCATCAGGCTGTCGCGGCTGGACGGCAAGCCGGTCAGGATATCCATCCGGCAGGCGTCCGGCCGACGCGTCGCCCACAACATCGTGGCCGACATCACGGGCTCGCGGCCCGACGACAACCTGACCATCGCCTGCGGCCACTACGACGGCGTGGCCCGCTCGCCGGGTTCGTCGGACAACGCCGGCGGCACCGTGGCGCTGATCAAGCTGGCCGAGCACTTCCGCCGCAACCGGCCGAGGCGCGACCTGCGGATCATCTTCTTCTCGGGCGAGGAGCTGGGCCTGCGCGGCAGCTTCTCCTACGTCAAGAAGCACCGGGCCGAGGTCAGGAAGCGGGCGGGACTGGTGGTCAACCTGGACGTGGCCGGGGACGAGTTGGGGACCAACTCGATGATCGTGCTGGGGTCGAACAGGCTGCTGGGATTCGCCGACGGCGTCACCCGCGAGCTGGGGCGCCCGTTCCGCGCGGCGCTGGACATTTACAGCAGCGACTGCATGCCGTTCGCGGCCCACGAGGTGCCGTCGGTCAACCTCAGCCGCTGGGGCGGGAAGCCGTCGTGTTTCATCCACACGCCGGGCGACGGCGTGGGCGGCACCTCGGAGCGCGGGCTGGCGCCGGTGATCGATGCGGCCCAAAACCTATTGTCGCGGGTGCTCAACGCCGGGATCTACCCGGTGGACCGGGAGATCGACAAGACGCTGCGCGAGAAGATCGAGCGGTATCTCTACGGTTCGCTGGTGGAGAAGCCCAAACTGGAGTGGACGCCGGAGTACCAGCGGTAAGCGGCGCCGCCGCGCGACACGCCCAAGGTGGCGCGAAGGGTGATGCCGAGCCTTTTGACGGATTAGGACCGGCCACCGGGCCCCTCGAAAAATCGAGGGGCTTTCCAATTGACTTTGGCCGGCAGATGGGGTATAATTATCCGTTAAAATGTTATACCTGTTGCAGTTAGGCCCATTTTCCGCCGATGCCCATCGATCTTGAGCAGATCAAGCCCCTGATCGCCGTCGCCCTGGCCGAGGACATCGGACCGGGCGACATCACCAGTCGTTTCACGGTGCCGGAGCAGGCAAGCGGCCTGGCGCTGGTCATGGCCAAGCAGGAGGGCGTGCTGGCCGGGTTGGGCGTCTGCCGGCAGGTGTTCCTGACGGTCGATCCGGAGCTGGCCGTCGAGCAGCTGAAGCAGGACGGCGACGCGCTCGGTCTGGGCGAGGTGGTGCTGACCATCCGGGGCAGGACCCGGTCGATCCTGGCGGCCGAGCGCACGGCGCTCAATTTCCTGCAGCACCTCTCCGGCATCGCCACCCTGACGGCGGCGTACGTGGCGGCGGTCAGTGGCACCCGCGCCAGGATCCTGGACACCCGCAAGACCACGCCCGGCCTGCGGGCGCTGGAGAAGCACGCGGTGGCATGCGGCGGCGGGCAGAACCACCGGATGGGCCTGCACGACATGGTGCTGATCAAGGACAACCACATCGAGGCGGCTGGCGGGGTGGGCGCGGCCATCCGCGCGGTGCGCGACGCCGATCACGGCCGGGTGACGGTCGAGGTCGAGATCCAAAACCACGCCCAGATGGAGGAGGCCGTGGCGGCCGAGGCCGACATCATCATGCTGGACAACATGAGCCCGGAGCGGATGGCGGATGCCTGCCGGATGGCATGGTCGTCGCCGGCCCGGGACCGGGGCCGGCTGAAGCTGGAGGCCTCGGGCAACGTCACGCTGGAGAGGGTCCGGGCCGTCGCCGAATGCGGGGTGGACTTCATCTCGGTGGGCGCGCTGACCCACTCGGCCCCGGCGCTGGATTTCTCGCTGCGGCTCAAGCCGCTGGGGTAGCGCGCCTTTAAACGCAGAGGACGCAAAGAAGCGCAAAGATACTAATTATGCACGAAAACGAGCTATCAAGCTTGATAATCGGGGCAGCAATAGAGGTCCACAAGGCGCTGGGACCCGGATTGTTGGAATCGGCATACGAGGTCGCTCTTAGGAAAGAGCTATTGTTGAGAAATCTGGAAGTTAAGCAGCAGTTGGTTTTGCCAGTTGTCTACAAGGGAGAAAAGTGCGATGCAGGATATCGGATAGACATCACGGTGAATGACAAGGTGGTGGTCGAGATAAAGGCGGTCGAGGCCTTAAATGACGTACATCTATCCCAGGTGCTTACATGCCTTAAGCTGAGCGGATGCAGGCTCGGGCTGTTGATAAATTTCAACGTAACAAAACTAACCAAAGGGATAAAACGCGTTGTTAACCGGTTTGAGGAGTAAATGGCCTTTGGGCCCTCTTTGCGTTCTCCGCGGTTGAAAGGAGGCTCTGATGGACAAGCACTACCCGGTCATCATCCTGGTGGCCCGGCCGGCCGCCGGCAAGAGCGAGGTGATCGACTACCTCAAGAAGACGCCGCTGGTGGAGCGCATGGAGCGGTTCAACGTGGCCGAGCTGGCCGAGTTCGACGACTTCCTCTATATCTGGGAGTGGTTCGAGGAGGACGACTTCCTCCAGCAGAACGGCAGGGAGCGCCTGCACACCAAGCCGGACTACTACTTCCGGGACGAGTTCGCCTGGCACGTCTGCATCCAGAAGATCAACAACGCCTTCGCCAAGCGGCTGGCCGGCGAGAAGGGCTTCCTGGCGCGGCACACCTCGCTGATCGAGTTCGCCCGGGGCGGGGAGAGCGCCTTCCGCGACGCCTTCAACCACCTGTCCGACGACATCCTGAAACTGGCCCGGATCGTCTACATCAAGGTGCCCTACGAGGAGTCGGTGCGCAAGAACAAGAAGCGGGCCCGCAAGGGCGAGGAGCACAGCGTCCTCTACCATTCGCTGCCCGACGACAAGATGGAGTACTACTACAAGACCAACGACTGGGACACGCTGTCGGGCGGGGAGGACCAGGGGACCATCGCGATCAGGGGGCACGCGGTGCCGTTCGTGGTGTTCGACAACATGCCGGAGAAGACCAATGATCCCGCCACGCTGGGCCCGGCGCTGGACGACGTGTTCGCCCGGCTGGGGACATTGCAGAAAAAATAAGGCAGAACCTGGAACGAGAATTCCCATAATGGGGTGACCAATGGCATCGGGGAAGAAAGCGCTGTTCATCGGGCTGATCGTCCTGGGCCTGTTCGGCGTCGCGGCGACGATGGCGGTGGCCGTGCTGGCGTCGCTGGGCGACCAAGGGCCGGAGCTGTCCTACGGCAAGTCGGTGGCCATCGTCGAGCTGCGGGGCGTGATCGACGCCTCGGACGCCGTGGTGCGGACCATCAACCGTTACCGCGACAACTCGTCCGTCAGGGCGATCGTGCTGCGTGTCGACAGCCCCGGCGGCGGGGTGGCGGCCAGCCAGGAGATCTGGCAGGCGGTGCGCAAGGCCCGGGAAAAGAAGCCGGTGGTCTGCTCGATGGCCGAGGTGGCCGCCTCGGGCGGGTACTACGTCGCCTGCGCCTGCGACTCGATCGTGGCCAACCCCGGGACGCTGACCGGCTCCATCGGCGTGATCATGCAGTTCCCGGTCGCCGAGGAGCTGCTGAAGAAGATCGGCCTGCGGTTCGAGGTGCTCAAGGCCGGAGAGAACAAGGACATCGGCTCCCCCTTCCGCCAGATGCGGCCGGCCGAGCGGGCCATGCTGCAGGCGATGCTGGACGACGTCCACGGCCAGTTCATCCAGGCCGTGTCCGATGGGCGGGGGATCAGCGCCGACTCGGTGAGGCTGCTGGCGGACGGCCGGGTGTTCTCCGGCCGGCAGGCGCTGGACCTGCGGCTGGTCGATACGCTGGGGACGCTGGACGATGCCATCGACCTGGCGGCCCGGATGGGCGGCATCAAGGGCAGGCCGCGGATCACCCGGGAGCGGCGGCGCGCCTTCAACCTGTTCGATCTGCTGACCGCCGCCTCCGAGGCAGCGGCAGGCCTGGACCGGGCCGGGACCAGGCTCCAGTACAGGATGGCGCCCTGAACGCGCCCCATGGCGAAGCGGCTGTTCGACATCGTGGCCGGCTCGCTGGCGCTGATCGTCCTGTCGCCGGTCCTGCTGGCGACGGCCGTGGCGGTCGCGGCCGGCTCGCGGGGCGGCGTCCTGTTCGTGCAGCCGCGGGCGGGCCGGGGCGGGAGACCGTTCATGATCTACAAGTTCCGCACCATGGTGGCTGACGCAGAGCGCACGGGGCCGCTGCTGGCGGTGCGGAGCGATCCCCGGGTGACCCGGGTGGGGTCTTTCCTGAGGCGCTGGAGCCTGGACGAGCTGCCGCAGCTGGTCAACATCCTGAAGGGCGACATGAGCGTGGTCGGTCCCCGGCCCGAGGTGCTGCCGATCGTGGACGGGTATTCCTCCTTCCAGCGGCGGGCGTTGTCCGTCCGGCCCGGGCTGACCGGCCTGCCCCAGGTGATGGGCCGGGACGACCTGCCGATCGACACCAAGCTGCGGCTCGATGTCTACTACGCCGGGCACCGCACCATGTGCTTCGACCTTTGGATCATCGCGCGGACGGCGGTCGAGGTCGTTACCGGTCGGGGGGCGTTCTGATGGCCCTGATCGAGCGCAACCGCTGGTGGATGGTGGCGGTCGATGCGGCGTTGCTGACCGCGGCGCTGGTGGGCGCGTTCTGGCTGCGGTTCGACTTCACCATCCCGCCCTACTACCGGGCCTACTTCTGGCAGATCCTGCTGTTCGTGGTCGGCCTGCGGCTGGCGCTGCTGATCCTGTCCGGAGTCTACCGCGGGGTGTGGCGCTACATCAGCGTGGGCGACCTGGTCGCCATCGCCAAGGCCGTCACCATCGGTACGCTGCTGGTCGCGTCCGCGTCGTTCCTGCTGCGCCGGCTGATGGCTCGCAGCCTGTTCACCCTGGAATGGCTGGAGGGCTATCCGGTCAGCGTGCTGGTGGGCGAGTGGCTGGGCGACATCATACTGATCGGCGGGTTCCGGCTGTTCCTGCGGCTGTTCAAGCAGTACCGCACCGCCGCCCGCTACCGCAACTCCGAACGGCGGCGGGTGCTGCTGGTCGGGGCCGGCGACGCCGGGGAGATGGTGGCCCGCCAGCTGCAGGCGCACCCCGAGTACGGCTACCAGGCGGTGGCGTTCATCGACGACGATCCCCGCAAACGGGGCCGCCAGATCCACGGCATCCCGATCGCCGGCAACCGGGGCGATCTCGCCGCCGTGGTGGCGAGGCACCGGGTGCAGGAGATCATCATCGCCATCCCCTCGGCCGCGGGCGAGGTGGTGCGGGAGGTGGTCGAGCACTGCAAGCAGGCCAAGGTCAGGTTCAAGATCGTGCCCGGCATCAAGGAAATCATCGAGGGCGACGTCAGCCTCAACCAGATCCGCGAGGTGGAGCTGGAGGACCTGCTGCGGCGGCCGCCGGTGACCGTCGACCTGGACCAGGTCGCCGGGTACCTCCAGGGGAAGACGGTGCTGATCACCGGCGCCGGCGGCTCGATCGGCGCTGAGCTGTGCCGCCAGATCGCGGACTTCGGGCCGTCCCGGCTGGTGCTGGTGGGCCGCGGCGAGAACAGCATCTACGAGATCGAGGCCGAGCTGCGGCGGACCCGTCCCGGCCTGGCACTGGGCGTGACCATCGGTGACGTCACCGACCGGTCGCGGATGGCGCGGGTCTTCCGCGATTACCGGCCGGGCGTGGTGTTCCATGCCGCCGCCCACAAGCACGTGCCGATGATGGAGCACAACCCGGGCGAGGCGGTGAAAAACAACATCCTGGGGACCAGGACCGTGGCCGAGCTGGCGCTGCGCTACCGGACGGGCCGGTTCGTGCTGATCTCCACCGACAAGGCGGTCAACCCGTCCAGCGTCATGGGGGCCACCAAACGGCTGGCCGAGGAGGTGGTGCGGTCGCTGGGCGGGCCGCGCCGCACCAAGTTCATCGTGGTCCGGTTCGGCAACGTGCTGGGCAGCCGGGGCAGCGTGGTGCCGCTGTTCAAGCGCCAGATCGCCGCCGGTGGTCCGGTGACGGTGACCCACCCCGAGGTCGAGCGCTATTTCATGACCATCCCCGAGGCGGTGCAGCTGGTGATCCAGGCCGGCGCCATGGGCCGGGGCGGGGAGGTGTTCGTGCTGGACATGGGCAAGCCGGTCCGGATCGTCGACCTGGCGCGCGACCTGATCGCGCTGTCGGGGCTGGAGCCCGACCGCGACATCAGGATCGAGTACACCGGGCTGCGGCCCGGCGAGAAGCTCTACGAGGAGCTGTTCACCGCGGAGGAGGGGATGAACGCCACCCGCAACGCCAAGATCTTCCGGGCCCGCACCGCGCCGGCGCGACCGGCCGGGGTCGCCCGGTGCGTGGCACGGCTGGCCCGGGCCGCCGGGACGGGGAACGACCGGGCCGTGGTGGCGCTGCTGGCGCGCTGTCTGCCGACCTTCACGCCGGAGGCCAATGCCGGGCGCGGCTGACGACGCGGCCCCGAGCGGCCGCCCCCGCCGCGGATCGTTCCTGCCGTTCTCCCCCCCCGACATCGGGCAGGCGGAGATTGACGAGGTGGTCGACAGCCTGCGCTCGGGATGGATCACCACCGGCCACAAGGTCCGGCGCTTCGAGCAGCAGTTCGCCGACCAGGTCGGCGCGCCGCAGGCGGTGGCCCTGAACTCGGCCACGGCCGGGCTGTTCCTGGCGCTCAAGGCGCTGGACATCGGCCCGGGCGACGAAGTGATCACCACGCCCTACACCTTCGCCGCCACGGTCAACGTCATCATCCACGCCGGCGCGACGCCGGTGCTGGCCGATGTCCGCGGCGATTTCAACATCGACCCGGCGGCGGTCGCGGCGGCCGTCACGACCCGCACCCGGGCGGTGATCCCGGTGCATTTCGCCGGCCGCCCCTGCGATCTGGACGCCATCGGCGGAATCGCCCAACGCCACGGCCTGGCGGTGATCGAGGACGCGGCCCACGCCATCGGCGCCGAGTGCCGCGGCCGGCGGATCGGCACCATCGGGACCGCGACCGTGTTCAGCCTGCATGCGGTCAAGAACGTGACCACGGCCGAGGGCGGCATGGTGACCACCGGCGACCGGTCGCTGGCCGACCGCATCCGGGTGATGGCGCTGCACGGCATGGACAAGGACGCCTGGAAGCGCTTCGCGCCGGGCGGATCCTGGCGCTATGACATCGTCGAACTGGGGTACAAGCACAACATGATGGACCTGCAGGCGGCCATCGGCATCCACCAGCTGGCCCGGCTCGAGCACTTCCACCGGCGGCGGCTGGAGATCGTCCGCCGCTACCGCACCGGCCTGGGAGACCTGCCGGAGCTGACGCTGCCCGACTCGGCGGTCGATGGACGCCACGCCTGGCACCTCTACCCGGTGCTGGCCGATTGCGGACGGCTGGCGGTCGGCCGGGACCGGATGATCGAGCTGCTGGCGGAGGAGAACATCAGCGTCAACGTGCACTACGTGCCGGTCCACCGCTTCAGCTACTACCGGGAGCGGTTCGGGTTCAGGGACGGCGATTTCCCGGTGGCCGAGGGCCTGTCGGACCGGGAGATCACCCTGCCGCTGTACACCCGCCTGACGGACGGCGACGTCGACGACGTGATCGCCGCGGTGCGCCGGACCATCATCAACAACAGAACATAGAGGGACCGTCACCGCCATGGCTGACCATTTCGTCCACGAGAGCGCCTACGTCGACCAGCCGGTCGAGATCGGCGCCGGCACCAAGATCTGGCATTTCTGCCACGTCTCCAAGGGCGCCCGGATCGGCGCCAACTGCTCGCTGGGGCAGAACGTCTACGTCGGCAGCCGGGTCGTGGTCGGCAACAACTGCAAGATCCAGAACAACGTCTCGATCTACGACCTGGTGACGCTCGAGGACAACGTCTTCTGCGGGCCGTCGATGGTGTTCACCAACGACATGAACCCCCGGGCCGCGTTTCCCAAGGGCGGGCAGTGGATCCCGACCCTGGTCCAGCGGGGCGCCAGCCTGGGCGCCAACTGCACCATCGTCTGCGGCATCACCATCGGCAGCAACGCCTTCGTGGCGGCCGGCTCGCTGGTGCGCAGGGACGTTCCCGAGCACGCCATCGTGGCGGGCATCCCGGCTCGGATCATCGGCTGGATGTGCGAGTGTGGCGGCCGGCTGGCGTTCGGGGACGGCGAGACGGCGGCCTGCCCCGCCTGCAAGCTGCGGTACGCCAAGCACGGGGAGCGGGTGGCCAAGGAATGATCGACCTGGACGACATCCGGCCCGGCGACCTGGAGCGCTGCGACCCGGCCGGCATGCACGAGGTGATCGCCGGCCTGCCCAAGCAGTGCATCCGGGCGATGGCCATCACCGAGCAGAGCCCGGCCCGGGTGCCTCCGCGCGCCTACCGCGCAGTGGTCGTCTGCGGCATGGGCGGGTCGGCCATCGCCGGCGACCTGCTGGCGTCGTACCTGATGGACAAGCTGGCGGCCCCGGTGGTGGTCAGCCGCGATTACGGGCTGCCGGCGTGGGTGGCGGCCGGCGACCTGGTGATCGCCAGCAGCTACTCAGGCGACACCGAGGAGACGCTGTCGGGATTCGACCAGGCGCTGGCGCGGGGCGCCGCCATCGTGGGCGTCTGCTCGGGCGGCCAGCTCAGGCAGCGCTGCGCCGAGCGCGGCCTGCCGTGCCTGGAAATCCCGGGCGGCCTGCCGCCGCGCGGCGCGCTGGGCTATTCGCTCTTCGGCATTCTGGGGACGCTGCTGGCGTCGCAGGCCATCCCGGACTGCCGGGCCGACATCATGGAGGCCGTCAAGCTGCTGGAAGCGCTGGCGGCCGAATATGGCCCGGCCGCGCCGGCCGCGGCCAACCGCGCCAAGTCGCTGGCCCAGCAGCTGCACAACGGGATGCCGGTGATCTACGCCGCGGCCCACCCCCTGGCCGCCGTTGCCCGCCGCTGGTCCAACCAGATCAACGAAAACTCCAAGATGCTGTCGTACTGGGCGCTGATGCCCGAACTTTGCCACAACGAGATCGTGGGCTGGGAGAAGCTGCCCGATGTCCGCAGGCAGGCGCGGGTGGTGTTCCTGCAGGACGAGGCCGACCACCAGCGCAACATCCTGCGGATGCGGATCGTCAAGGAGCTGCTGGAGCCGAACTGCCCGGTGCTGCTGACGGTCAACAGCCGGGGCGGGACGCTGCTGGCGCGCATACTGTCGCTGTCCTACCTGGGGGACTGGGTCAGCCTGTACCTGGGGTACCTCGGCGGGGCCGATCCCACGCCGGTGGCAAGGATCACGGAACTGAAAGCGAGACTGCAGGAGGCGCGATGAAGGCCATCATCCCGGTGGCCGGGGCCGGGACCCGGCTGCGTCCTCACACCCACAGCACGCCCAAGGTGCTGATCAGCGTGGCCGGCAAGCCGATCCTGGGACACATCCTGGACCAGCTGGCGCCCTTGCCGATCGACGAGGTGGTGCTCGTGATCGGCCACATGGGCGACAAGATCCGGGAGTACGTCGACGCCAACTACCGCTTCAAGACCAGCTACGTGGTGCAGGAGACGCAGCGGGGCCTGGCCGAGGCGGTGCACCTGACCAAGCAGGCGGTGGGCGACAGCGAGGGCCTGATCATCCTGGGCGACACCGTGTTCCGCACCGACTTCCGGCGGATCGTGGCCAAGCGGCACGGGCAGATCGGGGTCAAGCCGGTGGCCGACCCCCGCCGCTTCGGCGTGGTCGAGCTATCGGGGCGCCGCATCGTCAAACTGGTCGAGAAGCCCGAGCGCCCCAAATCCAACCTGGCGATCGTCGGCATCTACCTGATCCAGCACATGGGCCGGCTGTACGACTGCATCGAGCGGCTGATGAAACGCGGCATCAGGACCAAGGGGGAATACCAGCTGACCGACGCCCTGCAGCTGCTGATTGACCGCGGAGAGATCCTGGAAGCCTTCCCGGTGGAGGGGTGGTACGATTGCGGCAAGCCGGAGACCCTGCTGGCGACCAACCGCCAGCTGCTGGAGATCGGGCCCAGGAAGCCGGCCCGCAGCGGCGGCGTGGTGTATGTCCCCCCGGTGTATGTCGATCCCGCCGCAACGGTGGAGCACTCGATCATCGGGCCGTACGTCTCGATCGCGGCCGGCAGCCGCGTGCGGAACGCCATCATCACCGACAGCGTCATCGGCGCCAACGTCCAGCTGGACACCATCAGCCTGCGGGAGTCGATCATCGGCGACAACGCGGTGATCCACGGCCGCCAGCGCAAGCTCAACGTGGGCGACGCCTCGGAGGTGGACCTGTCTTGATCTAACCCCAACCCCTTCCCCGCGAGGGAAGGGGTGTACAAAGTCCCTCTGGCGAAGAGGGGAACGAGGGGTGTGTTTTCGGTCATCGCGAGTGGGTCGTCATGCCGAGCATGTCGCAGCATGACAAATGAGACGACCAACGGTAGTTCGGTGCGCGTGTCATTCCCGTCCCGCAACGCGTGCGGGGTAAACTCCGGCGGGAATCCAGGAAGGGAGTATTGCTGTTTTTTTCTTGTGACCCTGCGACAGTAGGGCAATGAAGCCCTGCTCAGGGCAGGCTCCGAAAGAACCAAAGGCTTGTCCTGAGAACTGCTACCTGCCTTACAAATCGGAGGAAGCCTTTTTCCGCCCGGCGCTCGTCAGGTGTCGTGATATCCGCCGCTGACCACCCCCGTAATCCCCTCCTTCAGATAAGGAGGAGACGAGGGGTGGCCCCGACGCGGAGCCGGTAACGCATGAAATCCGAGACCGGCGGCTGAGCACAAGCGCGCACCGTAAGGCGGGGACCACGGGATCACGTGCTGCAGCGAGGATACTGTGAACATCATCACATCGTGATAATAGTAGTACTGTAACAATAACGAACGGAGCGGAACATGATCGAGAAACGGCTTCTGACCTCGGAGTCGGTGACCGAGGGCCACCCCGACAAGATGTGCGACCAGATCTCGGACGCCATCCTGGACGCCATCCTGGAGAAGGACCCCGACGGCCGGGTGGCCTGCGAGACCATGGTGACCACCGGCGTGGTGTGGGTGGCCGGCGAGATCTCCACCGACGCCTACGTCGACATCCCGGGCGTGGTGCGGGAGATGATCAAGGAGATCGGCTACACAGACGCCAAGATGGGCTTCGACTACGAGACCTGCGGCGTGCTGACCGCCATCCAGGAGCAGTCGTCGGACATCGCGCTGGGGGTCAACGTCGGCGGCGCCGGCGACCAGGGCATGATGTTCGGATTCGCCTGCAACGAGACGCCGGAACTGATGCCGATGCCGATCGTGCTGGCCCACCGGCTGGTCAAGCGGCTGACGGACGTCCGCAAGAGCGGCACGCTGGACTACCTGCGGCCCGACGGCAAGTCCCAGGTGACGGTGGAGTACGACAACGGCAAGCCCAAACGGATTGACACTATCATCATCTCGGCCCAGCACCATCCCGACGCGGCCGAGGCCAGGGTCCGCAAGGACGTCATCAAGCACGTGATCGCCAAGGTGATCGACAAGAAACTGATCGACGACGACACCACCATCATGGTCAACCCCACCGGCCGCTTCGTGATCGGCGGCCCCCAGGGCGACACCGGCCTGACCGGGCGCAAGATCATCGTCGACACCTACGGCGGNNGGCTGCTTCTCGGGCAAGGACCCGACCAAGGTCGACCGCAGCGCGGCCTACGCGGCGCGCTACATCGCCAAGAACATCGTGGCCGCCGGGCTGGCCGAGCGCTGCGAAATCCAGCTGGCCTACGCCATCGGCGTGGCCGACCCGGTCTCGGTGTCGGTCGAAACCTGCGGCACCGGCAAGGTCGACGACGCCAAGCTCACCAGGCTGATCCGGGCCCACTTTAACCTGACCCCCCACGGCATCATCGACATGCTGAAGCTGCGCCGGCCGATCTACCGCAAGACCGCGGCCTACGGCCATTTCGGACGGGAGGACCAGGGCTTCGTCTGGGAGGAGACCGACGTCGCCGCCAAGCTGCGGGCCGCGGCCAGGAAATAACCCGACTTTGCCACAGCCCAGATCGAGCAAATCCGAATATCTGAATCCGAAATCCCAAACAAATACGAATGACTCGATGCGGGCGGTCTCCCGTTTTCCGTGTTTGAGAATTAGTATTTTGAATTTATGTAGGATTTCGTGTTTTGAAATTCAGATTCAGTCAGCAAAAAAGTACCGAACCATATTGGAGAAAGAATGAACTACGACATCAAGGACATCAAGCTGGCGGCCAAGGGCCGCAACCGCATTGAGTGGGCCGAGCAGTTCATGCCGGTGCTGCGGACCATTCGCGCCCGGTTCGAGAAGGAGAAGCCCCTCAAGGGGGTCAAGCTGTCGGCCTGCCTGCACGTCACGGCCGAGACCGCCAACCTGATGCGGTCCCTCAAGGCCGGCGGCGCCGAGCTGAGGCTGTGCGCCTCCAACCCGCTGTCCACCCAGGACGACGTGGCCGCGGCGCTGGTCAAGGACTATGGGGTCCAGGCGTTTGCGGTCAAGGGCGAGAACCACGACCTGTACTACCGGCACATCAACCAGGCCCTGGACCAGCGCCCCCACATCACCATGGACGACGGCGCCGACCTGGTGAGCGAGTTGCACACCAAGCGCCGCGACCTGGTCCGCAACATCCTGGGCGGGACCGAGGAGACGACCACCGGCGTCATCCGGCTGCGCAGCATGGAGAAGGCCGGGACCCTGGCCTTCCCGGTGATCGCGGTCAACGATTCCCAGACCAAGTTCATGTTCGACAACCGCTACGGGACCGGCCAGAGCACCTTGGACGGCGTGCTGCGCGCCACCAACATCCTGCTGGCGGGAGCGGTGGCGGTGGTGGCCGGCTACGGCTGGTGCGGCCGGGGCCTGGCGCTGCGGGCCCGGGGCATGGGGGCCAACGTGGTGGTCACCGAGGTTGACGCGGTCAAAGCGCTGGAGGCGGTGATGGAGGGATTCCGGGTGATGCCGATGAAGGAGGCGGCCAGGATCGGCGACCTGTTCCTGACGGTCACCGGAGACATCAACGTCATCCGGCCCGAGCACTTCCGGGCGATGAAGGACGGCGCCATCGTGGCCAACTCCGGCCACTTCAACGTTGAGCTCGACCTGGTGGGCCTGAGGAAGATCGCCAAGTCGCGGCGCGAAACCCGTGAGTTCGTGGAAGAGTTCACTCTGCCCGGCGGCAGGAAGGTTTCGATCCTGGGCGACGGCCGCCTGATCAACCTGGCGGCCGCCGAGGGCCACCCGGCATCGGTGATGGACATGAGCTTCGCCAACCAGGCCTTGGCGGCTGAGACCCTGGTCAAAAAGGGGCGCTCGTACGGCCGCAAGGTCTACTCGCTGCCGGTCGAGATCGACCAGCAGATCGCCGCCCTCAAGCTCAAGGCCATGGGCGTCAAACTGGACACCCTGACGCCGGAGCAGAAGAAGTACCTGGCCTCGTGGGAGATGGGGACCTAAGAACGCATTCCCCAACGACGCCTGAACGAACCAACGACGTGAGCCCGGCGCAATGCCGGGCTCACACAAGAACCACAAACTCAACGGGGATCCTCCTAACGGTCACTTGAACGTCTGTACCTTCCCCGGTCATCGCAATCGTTTGCAGTGCCAGCACACCGTGCTGGCAAGGGGGAAGGTGCGGGTTCAGGGGCCGTTTTTTATTTACCGCAATGCGCACGTATCCGCATCAACCAGCCCACGGGCAATACCGGGACCCGAAGGACCTGACCGCCCGGATCAGACTGCATCAGCGGTTCAGCACGAACCCGCACGGATGGATGCGCTGGGTGTACGATCAGATCTCGCTTCCCGCGAGCGGACGCGTGCTTGAAGTGGGGTGCGGCAACGGGGAAATATGGGCTGCGAATGCGACGCAACTGCCCGGCGATGTGATGTTCGTTCTGACGGACTGTTCATTGGGCATGGTGTCGGCTGCGAAGCGATCGCTGCCACCAGAGATCAGATATGGTGCCTGCGACGCGATGACACTCCCGTTCTCTGATACGGAGTTTGAGGCGGTCATTGCCAACCATATGTTGTACCATGTCCCGGCCCCGGGGAAGGCCATCAGGGATATCCGGCGAGTGCTGCGCCCGGGCGGCACGCTGTATGCGACGACCAACGGCAGCGATCATCTGAAAGAAATACCGTCCCTGCTTGCCGAATACGATTCACAGATCGATTGTCCGCTCAATGAGACGGCAACGCAGTTCTGTCTGACCAACGGCGCCGGCCTGTTGCAGGAGCACTTTTCGGACGTTATCCTTATGCGGTACCCGGACTCATTACGGATCACCGAGGCCGAGGCGTTGACCGGCTACATCCTATCATTGCATGGCGTGGGGAACGTGGCCGAACGCTTATCTGGCGATGCGCAGAGAGAGCTCTGTAATTTTCTCGGGGACAGGATCTCACGCGATGGGGCGATCACGGTGACCAAGGAATCCGGGATGTTCATCGCCGGCCATAAAAAATGAGCCCGCTGATCGGGCTCAAGGGGTGGGATCCCCAGGATAGCGTTCTTTCAGATCACTTCGGCGCGCGGTAGAGCAGCACGCCGCCGATGGTGCCGAAGACGATATTGGGCAGCCAGGCGGCCAGCAGGGGGGGCAGGGTGGAGTCGTGCCCCAGCGCCCGGGCGGTCTGGAGCATGCCCCAGAAGACGAAGCAGATGAGCAGCGACAGGGCAAAGCCGCCGGCGCCGCCCCCGCGGCGGGTGTCGGACAGCAGCGGCAGCCCGAAGATCAGGATGATCAGGTTGGCGAAGGGGAAGGACAGCTTGAGGTACAGGTCCACCACGAACCGGCGGGCGTCGACCCCCGACCGGCGCAGCTGGTCGATGAAGGACCGCAGCTGGAAGAAACCCATCTCGTCCGGCACGGGCCGCTTCTTGGCGAAGGATTGCGGCGTCTCCTCGAACCCAGCCAGCACGTAGGCGTCGAACTGGCTGACCTGCTCGCTGCCGTCGAGCCCGAACTTTCGCTCGGTCACCCGCTCCAGCACCCAGCGGCCGCCGTCCCAGCGGCCGAACCGGGCGTCGATGCGGCGGTTGAGGACGGTCGAACCAGCTGTCTGGGTGATGACCACGGAATCCATCAGCTGTTCGGCGACGACGTACCGCCTGATGAAGTACTGCTGGCCGCGGCTGCCGTCGTAGAGCACGTTGAACAGGACGGTTTCCTCGGACCCGCCGCCCTGCCGGATGCGGCGCCGCTCCAGCTGGCCCTTGCGCTGGTTGGCGTACGGCAGCGCGATCTCGCCCACGACCAGCACCGTCAGGCTGATGACCAGGCCCAGCCCGAACAGCGGGGCGAAGGCGCGGTACAGGCTGATGCCGGCCGCCTTGATGGCCACGATTTCGTAGTGGCGGGCCATCTGGCGCACCGTCGCCATGCTGGCCAGCAGCATCGCCACCGGCAGGGTCAGCACGGCGATGTAGGGGATTTGGTAGCCGTAGAACAGGGCCACCACCGCGGCCGGCGTCCTGGAGTCGATGAACAGGTCGAGCTTCTCGAACACGTCGATCAGCACGAACAGCAGGACGAACGCGAACAAGGCCCCGGCCAGGCTGATCAGGAATTCGCGCACCAGGTAGCGGTCAAGGATCCTCACGGCGCAGGCCGCCTCCAGCGCAGCTCGAAGTTCTGCCATAGGAACAGGGCCGCGCCGGCGCTGCCCAGGATGATGTTGGCCGCCCACATCGCCAGCCAGGGCGACAGCAGCTGGCGGTCGGCCAGCTCCTCGCCGCCGACCAGGCACAGGTAATAGAGGGTGAAGAACGCCAGCGACAGCCCGAAGCTGGCGCCCATTCCACCCCGGCGGGTGAGGGCCGCCAGCGGGATGCCCAGCAGCACGAACACGACGCATGCCCCGGGGATGGCCAGTTTCTTCTGGATCTCCACCTGGTAGCGCCGGATGTCGCCGGTGCGGTTGACGATCTCCTGCCGCAGGTCATCGCGCCGCCAGACCGGCAGGTCGCCGGTGCCGGCCAGCTGGGTCGCCAGCACGGCGATCGCGGAGTCGATCCGGGCGACGTTCGCCCGCATCATGGCCGAGGTCATCTCGCGGTCGCCGCGGGCGGTGCGGATCTGCGCCACCTGGCCGGCGTCGTACGGCAGGTTGATGGCGTGGGTGCGGAAGCTCATGCGGTGGTAGCGGCCCGGATCGCGGGGATCGGCCTCGTGGATCTGGCCGTTGACCAGCTGCAGCCGCACCGCGGACCTGGCGATGACGGCCTCCAGCTTGCCGGATTCGGCCAGGATGATGCGCGGAGACCCTGCCGGCGTCTGCTCGTAGATGATGATGTCGCGGAGGCGCGAGTTCCCGGGCTCGATCCTGCGGACCATGATGTTGTAGCCGGGAAAGTCGCTGTTGAAGATGTTCTCCTTCAAGTTCAACGCCGGCTTGGTCTGGTGGATGTCCATCATCAGGTTCTTGAGGGCGTGGTTGGCCTCGGGAAGCACCCGGTCGCTGAACAGGAACACCGCCGCGGCCATCAGCAGTCCCGCGGCCAGCGGCGCCAGCAGTAGCCGGAGCAGCGGCAGCCCCGACGACTTGAGCGCGGTCAGCTCGTTGTCCTGGGCCATCCGGCCGAAGACCATCAGCACGGCCACCAGCACCGCCATCGGTGCGGTCATCGCCACGATGTAGGGCAGGCTCAGCCCGAATACCTTGAGCACCGTGATGATGGGCACTTTCTTGCCGATGATCAGGTTGATCAGCTCGAACAGCTTGTCCATCAGCAGGATGAAGGTGAGCAGGCTCAGCGCCAGCAGGAACGGCGCTCCATGCTCGCGCAGCAGGTACCGGTCCAGTATCCTCATGCCCCAATCTTACCTTGGAATCGCCCAAAATACAAGAAATATATTGCAGGGCCTCCGTGCGGTGTGCTACACTTGAAACCATGGTTACGCTGATGGTCCCGCCGGCCAGGCGGTCGAGGCCGGCCGTCGCCGCGGCCTGCGCGCTGCTGCTGACGCTGGCGCCGGCCCTGGGGCAGGCGACGGCCGGCCTCGACTCGGCGGCAGCAGCTTACAGCGGCGGCCGCGGGACGGCCGCGCGCGCCGAGCGCCAGGTTCTGCCGGACCTGGGCCTGCTGCTGGAACGCCAGCTGATCGCGGGCCAGGAGACGGAGCTCAGCTACTACACCCTGGGCGGATTCTGGAACCGCAACCGGGAGCGGGGCCTGGCCGAGCTGTGGCGGCAACGGAACGTTGACTTCCTCGCCAAGCCCCCGGCCCAGCGCAGCGGCGAGGGGCTGATCCCGGACATCCAGGTGCCGCTGCCGGGGCTGGGGAAGGTCCTGGGCAGCGGGGCCGAGATCAAGCTCAACGGCCTGTATAAGTTCACCCTGGGCGGCCAGCGGACGGTCTATCCCAACAGCACCTCCAACCTGACCCTGGGCCAGCAGGGCAGCAACTTCGATCTCAAGATCAAGCAGGATTACCGCGTCGACCTCGAGGGCGTGGTGGGCGAACGGGTCCACGTCCTGATCGACTACGATTCCCAGATCGAGACCGAGAAGAAGCACAAGATCAGACTGCGCTACGAGGGCAAGGAGGACGAGATCCTGCAGCGGCTGGAGGCCGGCGACACCGAATTCTCGCTGACGGGCTCCCAGCTGGTCGGCGGGTTGACCACCGTGCACAAGGGGCTGTTCGGCGTCAAGGCCGAGGCCAGGCTGGCCGGGCTGGAGCTGACCGCCATCGCCTCAAAGGACGAGGGCCAGAGCCAGAGCAACTCCTACACCGGCGCCAGCAGCTCGCAGCACGTGGTGATCGACGACATCAATTACGTCCGGCACCGTTTTTTCAAGCTGCCGCTGGCGCCGGGCGACTCGCTGGTCGACCTGCGGGTGGTGGTCAGGATGCAGACCGCCGCCGGCCAGGTCAACACCTTCTCGGTCAATGCCGTGGACTCGAGCTGGCGGCACTTCGCCGGGCTCGACAGCCACAGCGTCCGGCAGTATGTGGTGGAGGAGAAGCAGTATCCCGATTTCTTCACCTACAACGTGCCGCACATCTCGCCCCGCCCCGGCTACCTCTACCTGCGGCAGGCGCTGGGGGACGGCGACATGCTGGGCGTGGCCTACAAGGTCAGGAAGGCGGGCGGGACCCTGCGCTGGGTGCCGGACTCGACCATCCTGGTCCCGGACACGACCGTCACCAAGAACGTGCTGCTGCTCAAGCCGCCGAACTGCCGCCCGCCGGACAGCGCGGGCACCGGCGCAATGTCGCTGGGCGGGTACGCCTGGAACTACGAGCTGCGCAACTTCTACGATCTGGGCGGGCGTTCGGTGACCAATTGCTCGCTGTCTCTGGCGAAGCGGACGACGGGTGGGGACCTGCTCGTGAACGACAGCGCCAGCCAGAAGACGTTCCTGCACCTGATCGGGCTCGACGCCGACGAGAACCTCGCGGTCGACATCGACTGGGTCAAGACGGGAGCGGACGACGGCTATTTTTTCACGCCGCATGAGCAGCCATTTGCGGCGATGCCCGACCCCAACCCCGCGCTGTACACCATGGTCAGCTACGACCAGTCGCTGTCCAAGTACCGCTTCGCCGCCAGCTACGCCTCCGCCGACGCCAGCTACCGGTTCCTGGCCTCGGCCGGGCGGATCATCGAGGGCAGCGTCCGGGTGTTCCTCAACGGCGAGCAGGTCCCGGCTTCGAGTTACCGGGTGGACTACGACATCGGCGAGCTGGAGTTCAACGACCAGCAGGTCCGGCAGCGCGTCCAGCAGCCCGGCGCCCAGCTGCGGATCGACTACCAGTACCTGCCGACCTTCGCCCTGGGATCCAAGACGCTGGCCGGCGTGCGGGGCGTCTACAAGTTCTCGGACCGGGCCGTACTGGGCGGCACCTGGCTGTACCGCAGCGAGCAGACACCGGAGGAGAAGCCCCGGCTGGGCGAGGAGCCCAGCCGCATCATCGTGGCCGGGCTGGATGGCAGCGTCGAGGCCAACCCCGCCTTCCTGACACGGGCGGCCGATGCCCTGCCGCTGGTGGAGACCGAGGCCCAGTCCAGCGTCAGGCTGGCCGGCGAGTATGCGGCCAACTTCCCCAATCCCAACACCAAGGGGCAGGTCTTCATCGACGACATGGACGGCGCCAAGCAAAGCGACGGGCTGGTGCTGGACCGCCGCTCCTGGTCGCTGGCCGGCGCCCCGCCCGGCAGGCGGGACACGCTGCTGGCCGACCGCTGCTTCTGGTACAACCCCACCGTGCGGCCGACCATGGGCGAGATCAACACCGCCATCACCGATGCCCGGGCCAGGAACGAGCAGGTCAGCACGATGCGGCTGCGGGTGGAGCCGCGGGCCGGGGACACCGCCTCCTGGGCCGGCATCACCACCGTGCTCAGCCGGTCGGGAATGGACTTCACCGAGCGCAAGCTGCTCAACGTCTGGGTCAAGGGCACCCGGGGCCGCCTCCACGTCGACCTGGGCAAGGAGATCAGCGAGGACCAGGTGCGGCGGCGCAAGGATGGCAGCCTGGTCCCCGCCAACGGGCGCTACGACTCGGAGCCGCTGGGCCCAAACAACACCCAGGTGCGGACGGACGCCAACGACGTCGGGATCGACGGGACGGCCGCGGCCGACGCCGCTTGGACCGCGGGATCCGCCGACGACGGCAATGACGACTTCAACGGGGAAGACGTCGCCAGGGCCAACGGCACCGAGAACAACGGCCAGTTCGACACCGAGGACCTGCTGCTCAACGGGCGCCGGCCCGGCGACGTGCTGACGCCGGCCAACAACTACTACACCTTCGAGTTCGACCTGTCGGACGGCGGCGCCAACGCCAACGGCTGGCACATGTACTCGGTGCCGCTGGCTGGCGCCGGCAGGGTGGGCGCGCCCTACAACTGGAACGACATCTACTACGGGCGGATCTGGGTCGACAGCCTGTCACAGCCGGCCGACATCGAGCTGGCCCTGGTCGAGGTGGCTGGCAACCAGTGGATCGAGCAGCCGATCGCGCGGCGGGACACCAGCGATTCGGCCGCGATCCCGGCCGACGAGACGTTCGCCATCGGCGTCCGCAACAACCGCGACGACGCCGGCTATTCCGCCAACCCGCCGTACGACCCGGGCCGGGACGAGAACGGCAACCTCAAGTTCGAGCAGAGCCTGGCGTTCAACGTCTACAATCTGCGGCCCGGGCACGCCGCCCTGGGCCGCCGCAGCCTGCGCGCCGGCGAGAACAACTACACCGGGTACCGCCGGCTGCGGCTGTACGTCAAGGGGGAGTCGGCGCAGGACACGTTCCTGGTGCGGCTGACCGCTGCCGATACCAACGTCTACTACCAGTACCGGGCGCCGACCACCGGCGCCTGGCAGGACGTGCTGATAGAGCTGGACCGCTTCTCCACCCTCAAGAAACCGCCCTACGACGGGCGCCGGGAGGACGGGCCGTACAGCGTGCGGGGCAGCCCCAGCCTCGCCAACGTGGTGCGCATCCAGCTGGGCGTGGTCAGCGGCCGCGGCCAGCCCTACACCGGCGAGGTGCTGTTCGACGACCTGCGGCTGGACGACGTGCGCCGCGACCGGGGGACGGCCTACTGGTCGACCATCGACCTCAAGATGGCCGACTTGCTGAGCCTGTCCGGGGGCTACCGCCGCACCGGCGCCCACTTTTACGCCATGGGCGGCCGGGCGCCCGGCACCAGCACGGTCAGCTACAACGCCTCGGCCGCGCTGACGCTGTCGAAGTTCTACCTCGACCGCGCCGGGTTCAGCCTGCCCCTGTCGCTGGCCCAAACCGTGTCCGAGGGCTACGACGAGTTCGGGGGCGACGACATCCGACTGACCGACGAGGAGAGCCGCGCCCAGCGCTCCTGGAGCCGCAGCCGCAGCGGTGGATTCTCCCTGACCCGGACCAAGCCCATGGGATGGTGGCTGGCCGACGCCACCGTCAACCGCCTGAGCTACCGCGGCGACTGGTCCCAGGGCACGGGGTTCTCGCGCACCGGCGCCGACAGCAGCAGCACCTTCACGCAGACCGTGGCCTACGGCTGGAGCCCGTCGCAGAACCGCGGCCTGAGCGTCCTTAAGCTGACCAGGTTCTACTACCTGCCGTCGTCGCTGACCTCGACCTGGAGCAGCGGCCAGACCCGGCGCTGGAGCCTGGAGAAGGCGTCCGGCGTCCAGAGCACCGCCGGCAGCGGCATGACGCGATCGCTCACCGGCTCCCTGGGCTGGAAGCTGACCGACCAGCTGAACTACACGCTGTCCCAGAACCGCGACCTGATGCAGCACAAGTGGGCCGGGTCCCTGGCCAGGAGGCTGCAGCTGGGTTCCGAGGTCAGCCGCAGCCAGCGGGTGGAGTACAACACCACCATCAACTGGCTGAAGCTGGTCAAGCCGACGCTGGGCTACAGCACGACGTACAGCGAGCAGCACTCGATCATGCTGCTGTCCGGCGGCGCCGACTCGGTGATGGTCATGGGCGTCACCAACGCCAACGCCCTGACCACGGGCACGGACGTGCCCGTCGGCTCGTGGCTGGCCAAGATCACCGCCCTGCGCAACGAGCAGAAGGACACCTCGGCCGAGGCCGGCTCGCCCCGCTGGATGGTGATCCAGCTCGACCGGCTGTTCCGCAGCTGGAGCGGCGTGCAGGTGTCGTTCACCCAGAACAAGAGCGGCTCGGCCTCGGGGCTGACGCGGCGGCCCTCGGCGTGGTACCAGCTGGGCTGGCACCGCCGGCCCGGGGATATCGAGCGCCTGGGAAGCAGCTCGCAAGACAACAACACCTTGGGCAACTCGTACTCGGCCGGCACCCAGGCGCGGATCGGGCCGGTGAACCTGTCCGGGAACTGGAGCCGGTCCGACGACTGGACCACCACCGGCGCCATCACCAATTACCGCCGGGTCGACAACTGGCCCACCCTCCGGGCCGACGTCACCGGGGTGGAGAAGGTGTGGCCGCAGGCCATGTCCAGCTCGCGCCTGGCCACGTCGTACGCGCTGACCCGGGAGCGGGCCTGGCAGCAGGACCGGGGGCTGTCGCGGGACGCCACCCGCAGGAGCCTGTCGCCGCTGGTGGACTGGAGCTGCAGCTGGAAGCCCCGGTTTTCCACCAGCCTGACCTACGACCTGCTGGTCCAGGACGTGCGCGAGCCCAGCCCCCAATACTTCAGCGGCTGGCGGCGCGACCACACCCAGACCAACAAGCTGAGCGGCAGCCTTTCCTACTCGCTGACCGCGCAGAAGGGCCTGGCCTTCAACCTGTGGAAGCTGGGGAAACGGCGGTTCAAGTTCAACAACGAGCTGCGGACGTCGCTGTCCGGCAGCTACAGCGTCCGCACCCAGACCCAGCTCGACGCCCTGTCGGCGCTCAAGGAGGCGCCGCCCACGGCCGACCAGGAGGAGCTGTCGCTCACCACCCAGGCCGAGTACCGGTTCACCAACAGCATCACCGGCTCGCTGTCTGCCAACTACGGCACGGTGACCAACCGGATCAACTCCGTCGGCAATTCCCAGACCTACGGGCTGGACCTGCTGATCAACGTCATCTTCTGATCCCACGCCGAACAACCCTGCGCTGCCCCACCATGCTCGGATTGACGCCCGACGAGCGGAAAGTCGTCATTTTTTTCCTGGCGGCCAACGCCCTGGGGCTGGCGGTGCTGGCGTACAAGCGGACCCACCCGTCGGCGCTGCCGGAACTGAGCGCCACGGCCGCCGGATTGCCCGAGCCGGCGGACGGGGACAGCGCGGCTGCGGCCGCCATGCCGGAGGGGCAGCACGGGCAGCCGTCGGTCCGGCCCACCAAGCAGCTGCTCTCGGGCAAGGTCGACATCAACAGGGCCGACATCGGCTCGCTGCAGCGGCTGCCGGGCATCGGCCCGGCCATGGCGCGCCGGATCATCGACCATCGCGGCCGCGAGGGCAGGTTCACCGCGCCCGAGCAACTGGCCCAGGTCAAGGGGATCGGCCCCAAGAAACTTAAACTCTTATTGGAACATGTTTCCGTAGGGCCTTGATGGAATTACGGGTTAAACCACTTGACATTTTTTCATCCGGTGTGATATAGTAAATCATCCGCCTGGCCCCGCGAACGGCGAATAGTCCCACGAACACGCGGGGCGCAGGGATCAGGTCCGGGGCATCCCGTCCAGCGCTCCCGCACCCCGCGGATGGACATCCTGCGATGACCGCAACCACACCCAAGGAGCCGCCATGGCACTGAAACTGGGCGACATGCTGGTGCAGGCCAGCCTGATCAAGAAGGAGCAGCTGGACAAGGCGCTGGCCGAGCAGAAGGACACCGGTGCGCGCCTGGGCGCCTGCCTGATCAAGCTGGGCTTCATCACGGAGGACGCGATCACGGACTTCCTGGGCAAGCAGCTGAACGTGCCGACCGTCAACCTGGGGGCCAAGGAGATCGACCAGGCGCTGCTGAAGCTGATCCCGGCCGACACCGCCCGCAAGTTCCAGATCGTGCCGGTGCAGCGAACCGGGCGGACCCTGTTCGTGGCCATGTCCAACCCGGCGGACGTCTTCACCATCGAGGACATCCAGTTCCTGACCGGCTTCGAGGTCAAGCCGATGGTCTGTGCCGAGACCTCGATCGAGAAGACCATCGACCGGCTGTACGGCACCCAGGCCAGCGCCGACGCGCTCAAGGCCATCGATGCCGAGGGCCAGCAGGGCGAGAACCTGGAGCTGGTGGACAAGAACGAGGACGAGGTGGCCACCCAGGCCGAGATCGACTCCACGCCGGTGGTCAAGCTGGTGCAGAGCATCCTGATGGACGCCATCAAGAAGGGGGCGTCCGACATCCACATCGAGCCCTACGAGAAGGTGCTGCGGGTGCGCTTCCGGATGGACGGGGTGCTGCAGGAGGTGATGTCGCCGCCCCGCCGCATCGCCGCGGCCGTGGCCTCGCGCATCAAGGTCATCTCCAAGCTCAACCTCACCGAGCGCCGCCTGCCCCAGGACGGCCGCTGTTCGGTCAAGCTGGCCGACCGCAACGTCGACCTGCGGGTGTCCACCATGCCGATCAAGTACGGCGAGAAGATCTGCATCCGGGTGCTGGAGCAGAGCGCCCTGGGCGGCGAACTGACCGCGCTGGGCATCGAGGGCAAGGCGCTGAACGACTTCGTGGCCGCCACCAACCGGCCCCAGGGCATGATCCTGGTGACCGGCCCCACCGGCAGCGGCAAGACCCGCACCCTGTACTCGGCCATTTACAAGCTCAACAAGCCCGGCGTCAACATCGTCACCGCCGAGGACCCGGTGGAGTACGACATGATGGGCATCAACCAGGTCAATGTCCAGCCCGAGATCGGCTACACCTTCGAGAAGGCGTTGAAGGCGTTCCTGCGCCAGGACCCCAACATCGTGCTGGTGGGCGAGATCCGCGACCGCCAGACCGGGGAGATCGCCATGACGGCGGCCATGACGGGCCACCTGGTGCTCTCCACCCTGCACACCAACGACGCGCCGTCCACCCTCAACCGGCTGCTGGACATGGAGATCCCGCCGTTCCTGATCGCCGCCACGGTCAGCCTGATCGAGGCCCAGCGGCTGGTGCGCCGCATCTGCAAGAGCTGCAAGCAGCCGGATTCCGTCACCCCCGACGAGATCAGGAAGATGGGCCTGGACCCCGATTTATTCCAGGGCTCGACCCTGATGCGCGGCCGGGGCTGCGTCGAGTGCAACAACACCGGCAACAAGGGCCGGATCGGCATCTTCGAGGTGCTGACGATCAGTCCCGAGATCCGGCGGATGATCATCAACCGCAACTCCACCGACGAGATCCGCGACGAGGCGGTGCGGCTGGGGATGAAGACCCTGCGCGACGCGGCCATGGAGAAGGTGAAGCAGGGGCTGATCACGCTGGAGGCCGCGGTGACCGAGACGATGCAGGACTGACCGGCATCCCTCATTCAGCATTTGGCATTTTGCATTTGTAAGCGATGTCCCTCAAGATCGGCGACATGCTCCTCAAGGCCGGGCTGATCTCCGGCGAGCAGCTGGACAAGGCCCTGGCCGAGCAGAAGACCTCGGGCAGCCGGATCGGCTCGATCCTGGTGAAGCAGGGCTTCATCAGCGAGGACGAGATCGTCCAGTTCCTGTCCAAGCAGTTCAACGTGCCGGCGGTCAACCTGCGCGAGTACAAGATCGACCCCACGCTGATCAAGCTGGTGCCGTCGCAGATCGCCCAGAAGTACGGCGTGCTGCCGCTGTCGCGCCTGGGGCGGGTGCTGACCATGGCGGTGGTCAACCCCAACGACGCCCTGGCCATGGACGACATCAAGTTCTCGACCGGGTTCGACGTCAAGCCGGCGGTGGCCTCCGAGGCCGCGATCTGGGAGGCCATCGACAAGCACTACGGCTCGGCCGGCATGCTCGAGGACATGATGAAGTCCCTGGAGCAGGAGGAGACCGTGACCGGCGAGGACGGCGACCTGGAGCTGCTGGAGGAGGAGAAGAAGGACGAGGGCGACGCCGCCTCGGAGATGTCGGCCGCCATCGAGAACTCGCCGGCCGCCAAGCTGGTCAACAGCCTGATCGCCGAGGCCGTCAAGCGGCGGGCCTCGGACATCCACGTCGAGCCCTACGAGAAGGACATGCGGGTGCGGATGGCGGTCGACGGCTCGCTGCACGAGGTGATGCAGCCCCCGCTGCGGATGAAGAGCTCGATCGTGGCCCGGGTCAAGATCATCTCCAAGCTCAAGGTCGAGGAGAAGCGGCTGCCCCAGGACGGCCGCATCCGGATGAACGTGGGCGACAAGCCGATCGACATCCGGGTGTCGATCATCCCCACCGCCTTCGGCGAAAAGATCGCCATGCGCGTGCTGGACCGTACCTCGGTCAGCTTCGACATCGCCAAGTTCGGCTTCGGCGAGAAGGCGCTCAAGGACCTGCTGAAGGGCGTGCACACCCCGTTCGGCATCGTGCTGATCACCGGCCCCACCGGC
>DDXR01000025.1:0-71105 GCA_002347565.1 bacterium UBP2_UBA2255
AGATGTGTATAAGAGACAGCCCCCCCCCCCGTGAAATGCCCGTCCTCCCGGGTGATATGCGTTTCCCCGCCCGCCGGGCGGATGCCCCTTGTCGTTCTTGACCTAACCCCTGCCCCTTCCCGAAGCGGGAAGGGGTTGGGGGTTGGGTCTGGCCTGGATTCCCGTCCGGGATCGGGGCGGGCGGATCGCGATCCGCCCCTGCGATCATTGGCCGGGTTTCCCGTAGGGGCAATTCATGAATTGCCCCTACGGTATATTGGCCCGGGCGATTCGCGAATCGCCCCTACATCACCCGGGAATAACCTGACCCCTGCCCCTTTAACCTGGATTCCTGCCTAGGCAGGAATGACACCGAGGGTATTTGTCATCCCAGCGAAGGCTGGGATCCAGTTGGGTCCGGGCGGACGCCGTCCGCCCTTACTTTATCCTTTTGATCCCCTCGATGCTCTTGCGGCTGCAGTTGGGGCACTCCTGCTTCAGGCCGCGGTACACCTTGCCGCAACTGTTGCAGGTGGTGAACTCGGGGGAAAACGCGATCTGGGCGTTGCGGGTGTTGCGGAAGGACTTGGTCACGAAATTGGCGATCGACTTCGCCGTGGGGTGGGCATCGGCGATCCAGACGTGGGTCAGAGCGCCGGCCTCGATCAGGTCGTGGAACTTGCCCTCCAGCTTGACCCGCTCGATGGGGTTGATGGGCTCGCCCACGTTGAGGTAGGTGGAGTTGGTGTAGTAGACCGTGCCGTCCTTGATGCCGCCCTTGACCACCTTCTCGGCGTCCTTGGTGAAGTGCTGCATGTCCAGCTTGGCGAAGCGGAAGGCGGTGCTCTCGGCCGGGGTCTGCTCCAGCACGAACTTCATGCCGTACTCGCTGGCCAGCTCCTTGGTCTTGAGGTGCAGGTAGGCGATCACCTTCAGGCCGAACTTGAAGGCCTCCTCGCTCTGGTGCAGCTCCTGGCCGATGTGGTGCTGCACCAGCTCGTTCAGCCCCAGGATGCCGATCAGGTAGGTGACCCGCCACATGCGGAGGTAGGGTTCGCCGTCCTTCTCCATGGCCAGCAGGGCCAGCGGGCCCTGGTCCTTGAGGGCCATCAGCTTGTCGACGAACTTCTTCTTCTGCTGGTGGCCCTTGACCGCCAGGTAGAGGAACTCGTCGATCTTCTTGAACAGCGCGTTGGTGTCGCCCTTGGCCAGGTAGGCGATGCGCGGCAGGTTGATGGTGATGTTCTGCAGGGCCGAGTAGCGCATCTTCCATGGGGTGGCGGCGTCGTCCAGGTCCTTGTCGTCCAGCTTGAAGGCCAGCCGGCAGCATTCCGAGATCTTGGCGGTCTCGCCCCGGTCGAACACGAAGTAGGTGTTGCCCTTGTCGGCCGCCACCGCGCTGATGTGCTCCAGGAAATCCTGGTGGCCCGGCGTCTGGAAGAACTTTTCGGTGATGTGGGTCTGGGGCTTGGGGAAGAAGAACGGCCGGCCGGTGCCGTCGCCCTGGGCGTAGACCTCGAACAGCGCCCAGGCGAACTTCTGGGCCTCCTTGAGGTAGTCGCCGTACTTCTTGCCGGTGTACTGCCCGCCCGGCCCGATGGCCGGCGTGTTCTCGAAGTGCTTGGGCGTCTCCCAGTACAGGTTGAGGTCGGAGAAGATGGCCTGGCCGCCCCGGGCCACCGACTGCTGGCTGTACTCGAAGATCATCATCTGGGCCAGCTGCTTCATGTCGCGTTCGGACATGCCCACCAGGAACGGCGCGAAGAAGACGTTGACCGCGTCCCAGCCGATGGCGCCGGCGAAGTGCCCCTGCAGGGCCGCCGACATCTTGACCATGTGCGCCAGCAGGGTGTCCGGGTGCTTGGCCGGCTTGGCGATGGACAGCGCGTTGGGCAGGGACAGGCCGAACTTCTTGACGTACTCCAGGCTCTGTCCCGAGCAGTACGGCCGGTTGATGAACCCCAGGTCGTGGAGGTGGATGTCGCCCCGGGAATGGGCGTCGCCCACGTCCGGCGAGAACACCCGGGCCAGCGCGTACTGCTTGTTGATGGTCTCGGCCAGGGTCATGTTGGTGGCTTCGGGGTTGTGGGGGATGTTGGCGTTCTCGCGGTTGCGGTCGGTCAGCACCCGGTCCACGTCGTACAGCGGCATCCCCAGCCGCTGGTGCTTGCGGCGGGCGTCCTCCAATCCGTGCTCGATCAGCCGGGCGTCGACCAGCTCCCGCACCAGCGAGGGCGTCAGCCGCTTGACCCGGGCGTCGATGATCTGCTGCTCCACCTCGCGGGCGATCTTGTCGGCCGTCTCCTCGGGCACGCCGGCCTCCTTGCGCATCGCCTTGACGATCCGGTCCCGGTCCCACTGCAGGACGTTGTCGTCGCTCTGGATGAACAGCGCCAGGTCGGTGGAGTCGGCCTCGCGCACGACCTCCCCGGCCGGCTCGTGGCGGACGTCGAAATTCTGGCGGCGGATCTTGGCCCGCTGGTCGCGGTACAGGATGTAGGCCTTGGCCGTGCGGGCGTGGCCCTTCTCGATCAGCACCTTCTCGACCGCGTCCTGGATCTCCTCCACGTTGGGCAGCTGGCTGCCGCGCTCGGCGGCCAGGTACAGCACCACCTGGTCGGCCAGGCTGTCGGCGATGTTCTTGTCCTGCCCCCCGACGGCCTGGGCCGCCTTGAAGATGGCCTCGGAGATCTTGCGCTTGTCGAAGTTGACGATCTCCCCGCTGCGCTTCTGCACCAGGTCGAAGTACAGCTGGGGGCCGGGCGCCTGGCGCAGCGACTTGTCCTCGATGAAGCTGAAGCGGGGCGCCTCCTGCCCGTCCCCGCCGGCCTGCTGCGGCGCGGCCGCCAACGGTTCCTGATCGGTCGGGTTCATGCGATGTCCTGTCCCTTAGTCGTTATGTGTAATGATAGATCTCAGTGCCGGGGATGCGGCCGCCGATGGAGCGGTCCCCCGCTGCGCCCCGCGCCCCCCTTCCGGAGGCTCGCCTTACTTGGCCTTGCCCCGGCCGTTGCCCTTTTCGGCGAACGTCTTGACCGCCTCGGCGAACTCGGACACCTCGCGGAACGACCGGTAGACAGAGGCAAACCGCACATAGGCCACACCGTCCAGCTGGTACAGCGCCTTCATGATCATCTCTCCGATCACCGGAGAGCCGATCTCGACGGCCCCGCCGGCCTGCAGCTCGTTCTCGATGGTGCGCACCGCCTCTTCCAACTGGTCAACGCTGATGGGGCGCTTCTCGCAGGCCTTCTTGAGGCCTGACAGGATCTTCTGGCGGTCGAACGGCTCGCGCCGCCCGTCTTTCTTGACCACCATCAGCGACGATTCGATGTACTCGTAGGTGGTGTAGCGGTGGCGGCAATCAAGGCATTCGCGGCGGCGCCGGATGGCCTCGCCGTTCTTCGAGGAACGGGAATCGATGACCTTGTCCTTGGGGGAACCGCAGACCGGGCATTTCATGCAGGAAAACCTTTATGTTGTGGGAGGGGGGCTAATTATCTACCATATGTGGTGGAATGTCAAGATATATATTTCACTTTTACGTATATAAATTTTACCACCGTCACCCTTCACGGCATTCATTATGCATGACCAAATGATACAAATACAGTAATGTAACAAATTAAAAAAAGGCACCATTACCAGCGCCTTTTAACGTAAACAATCGATAATATTATTTAACCTATTGTTTTATAAAGCATTGTGATTTTTTCAACGATTGTGTCCCATTTGAAGTTCTTTTCCATGTGCCGATAGGCTTCGCCGACCAGTTGATCGCACAGGCTGGGATCGCCCAGCATGCGCCCAATGGCTTTCGCCAGCGCGACCGGGTCTTTTGGCGGGACCAGCAAGCCCGTCTGCTCATGGATGATGACATCCGGGATGCCGCCGACTTCCGAGCCGATCACCGGCACGCCGTACTGCATCGCTTCCAGCAGGACCACGCCCAGCATCTCGGTGTCGCCGCGCGAGTCCACGATCGCGGGCTGCACGTAGACGGCCGCCCGCCGGTAGTGCGCTCGCAGTTCGGCTGAGGTCGCCAGGCCGGCGAACGTGATCCTCCCGGCGCTGCCAGACTTCGCCGCCTGCGCCTGGAGCTGCCCCAGCAGCGGGCCGCCGCCGACGACCACCAGCCGGGCGCCGAGCGCCGGCGGCAGGAGGTCCATGGCCTCGATCAGGTAGCGCAGCCCCTTCCGCTCCACCAGACGGCCCACGGTCAGCACCTCAGGGTCCGGTCTCTGCTGATGTCCGATCAGCGGCCCCGGTCGTTCCGACAATCCGGCAGCGTACGGTATGACGTCCACCGGGACGTCGGCCAGCTCGCGGACCAGCCGCGCAGTGTAGCCGGAGATGGCCACGACGCGGTCCGATGTCCGGGCCGCCCACCTCAGGAAGCCCTTCAGGAACGGGAGCGAGTGGCTGACCCAGCGCAGCTCGGCGCCATAGAACGTGGTGACGATGCCGGCCCCGGACGCCAGGCGCGCCGCCCATCCGAACACGGCGTGCGGAAGGGGCCAGTGGACGTGCACGGCATCGTACCTGTTGCGCCGGCACAGCCGCCAGATGGCGCAGACGCCGCCGACCAGGTAGAAGAACGGAAGGGCTTTATAGAGCGGCTCGCGGCCGATCCGGTCCACCGCCATCTCGTCGTGCGTCAGGTCCTCCCAGCGCCGCAGGAAATACCGGAACCGATGCACGGTCATCCCGAACATGATCTGGTCGCCCAGTCCCTGGTACGACGGAGCGAAGACCTCGGGCTCATGCCCGGCCTCGCGCTGGCGCCGCAGCAGCTCCACCAGCCAGGGAGTGATGACGTCAGTTTCGGTGCGCGGGAATGCGGTGACGATGTGCAGGATGCGCATACGCTGATCAAATGCCGATGATGCGGATGAACTCGTGGTCAACTATACTCCTTTTCCCTGACCCCTGTCAAGGCATAATCGGACGCAAGTCGCGCACGACCCGCGGTGCCGCCCCGATGACCCATGGCAACAACGAGGAACCGGGTATGCGGATGGGATCAGCGCAGCGCATCAGGGAATTGGATGAAAATGATCATCCCCTTCGCGCAGGGGAAGAGGTGGACATTATTTGAACACGGATTATCTAGATGACACTGCGCGTAAATAAACCTTACTCAGCGGGGATCGTTCGACTCGACTCACGACGAAGTCCGCGTTCCTAGTGGCCGTTGGTCCAGGATTCCTCAATGGATGGGATAGTCCTTCAGGTAAATATGCGTGTTACATTTTATTACACTCCAGCTTGCATTTCATGTCCCGTTGTGCTACACTATTTCGCACTAAATGATCATTCATTTCGCTCGGGAATAACTGGGGGCATAGAATTGAACAAGGATTTCTACATAATTGAGCGTAAATCAACCTCAATCAGGTGAGATCGTTCGACTGGGCTCAGGACGAAGTCCGAATTCCTGGTGGCCGTTGGTCCAGGATTCCTCAATGGATGGGATGGTCATTTCGCATTATTCAACAGCATCGTCAGAATGAAGGAACTCGCGCTCGGACAGAAAATTGGGGGCCGCTACGAGCTGGTCGCGCTGATCGGCAAGGGCGCCAGCAGCCAGGTGTACGAGGTCATCGACCACGTAGAGAAGAAAAGCCTGGCCCTCAAGCTTTTCATGGAACCGGCGCCAGGCATCGGTTTCATCCAGCATGAGTTCCGCTTCCTCTCCTCCCTCCGCCACCCCAACCTGATCCAGGTGTTCGACTTCGGCCGGGACAACAGCTACCACTTCTTCACCATGGAGCTGATGGCCGGGCAGAACATCCTTGACTGCTGCGCCGGCAAAAACCCGGCCGAATGCGGCGAAAAACTGGCCCAGGTCTGCCGCGCGCTGCAGTACATCCATGAGCACGACGTGGTGCACCTGGACATCAAGCCCAGCAACATCCTGCTGGCCGGCGACGGCACCGTCAAGCTGGCCGACTTCGGACTGGCCCGCCGTCCCGCCGGCGGCGCGGCGTTCCGGATGTTCGGGACCCCGGCCTACATGCCGCCCGAGATCATCGCCGGACAGGCGCCGGACGGACGCAGCGACCTGTACTCGCTGGGCGTGCTGCTGTACCAGCTATTCACCGGCGGGCTGCCCTTCCAGGCAGCCACCACCGAGGAGTTGGTCCGCTGCCACTTGCAGCAGGCGCCGCAGCCGCCCCACGCCGTCGCCCCGGGGATCGGCGAGCTGGCCGGGGCGCTGATCATGAAGCTGCTGGCGAAGGACCCCAACGACCGGCCGGCATCCGCCAACGAGGTGATCTCGGAGCTCAACCGCATCCACCGGACAGAACTGCCGCTGGAGGCCGAGCAGGCGCACGCCCACCACGTATTCTTCAGCAGGCTGGTGGGGCGAGACAAGGAGATGACCGAGCTGCGTCTGGCCCTCCAGAACGCGGCCGCCGCCAGGGGCTCCTGCCTGTTCATCTCGGGCGAGGCGGGGGTCGGCCGCACCCGCCTGGTGAGCGAGTTCGCCCTGCACGCGCAGCTGTCCGACGCCCAGGTGTTCTGGTCACGGTGCTACCAGCAAGACACCGCGGCCTTCCAGCCGGTGATCCAGCTGCTGGAACAACTGGTGCCGCTGGCTGGGCGTTTCGCCCCCGGCGTGCTGGCCGAGTACGGCGCCGAGCTGGCCGAGCTGATGCCGGGGCTGCGCCGGGACCCCGGGGTCGCGGCCCAACCCTCGCCGACCAGCCTGCCCTCCATGGAGAAGCGGCTGCGCCTGCTGGATGCGGTCACCACCTGCATCACCGGGACGCTGGAGTCGCTGCCTCTCCGTCCCGCGGTGCTGGTCTTCGAGGGCATGCACTGGGCCGACGCCGAGAGCCTGGAGGCCATCCATCACCTGGCCCGGGCCATCGCCCGGGCCGCGATCCTGATCGTCATCACCTTCCGCTCCGAGGACGTGGATGAGGGCCACCAGCTGCTGCGAATCGCCGAGCAGCTGGGATCCGAGGGCCTGGCCGAGCAGATGTACCTGCGGCGGCTGACCAAGGGCGACGTGGCCGCGCTGATCGCGAACATCTTCCCCCGCGCCGACAACCTGGAACCGCTGACCGCCAAGATCTTCGCCGAGACCGAGGGCAGCCCCTATCAGATCGAGGAGGCGGTCTACTACCTGCTGGAATCGGGCCTGATCAGGCGGCAGCACGGCCAGTGGCAGATCGACGCCTTCATCTCCGAGTCGCTTTCGCTCCCTGCCGGCATCAGCCAGGCCACCGAGCGCAAGCTGTCGCGGCTTTCACCCGGACAGGCCCGGGTACTGCAGGCGCTGGCCGTCCTGGGCCGGCCGGCGCCGGAGCAGACCGTCGCCCGGCTGTCGGGCCTGCCCATCGATGCGGTCAGCGAGGACCTGATCCACCTCAAGGGGCGAAACCTGCTGGCCGAGATGGACGGACCGGACGGTCCGGTATTCGGGCTGCACCACTCGCGGATCCAGCGCCTGATCGCCGGCGCCATCGATCCCGACCTGCGGCGCCAGCTGCACCGCAACGCGGCCGCGGTCATCGAGGAGTCCGGCGGCGGGGCTTACCAGGACAGCATCGATCTGGCGCGGCACTGGGGTCTGGCCGGCGAGCCGGACCGCTCCCGCGCCTGCCACCTGCGGGCCGCGGCGGACCTCAGGGACTATGCACCGGACCAGGCTGTGACCCACTGCCGGGCAGCGCTGGAAACTGCCCCGCCCCCGGAGCGGCCCGGCATCCTGCGGCAGCTACAGGAGCTGCTCTTCATCACCGGCGATTACGCCGCGGCCGAAGGCGTCCTCGAGGACTTGGCGGCCGTCCAGGGCGTGACGCCGGCCCTGCACCTGCAGCGGGGCGTGATCAAGGAGCGGTTGGGCGATTACGAGGCGGCGCTGGAGTGCTTCCGGCAGGCGGGTCAGCTGGCCCGCGCCGAGCCGGTGGCCCAAGCCCAGATCGAGGCCGCCGCCGCCCAGACCCACGTCCGGCGCGGCGATTACCATGCCGCGGAGAAGGCCTGCCAGCGAGCCATCAAGCTGCTGCCGCCGGACGCCGACCCCCAGGTTGAGGCCGAGCTGTACAACAGCCTGGGGCAGGCGTACTGGCACCTGGCGGAATGGGCCCAGGCCATCGCCGTCCACCAGAAAAGCCTGGAACTCAAGGAAAAGCTGGGCGACCGCCACGGCATCGCCACCTCGTACAACAACCTGGGCCTGGTCTACTACCGGATGTACGAATGGGACAAGGCCGAGGAATGCCACCACAAGAGCTTCCGCATCCGCGAGCAGATCGGCGACATCTCGGGCCTGGCGAAATCGTACAATAACCTGGCGCTGATCTACCGGCACCTCTACGATTGGGACCGGGCCATGGACTACCACACCAAGTGCCTGCGGATCATGGAGCGGATCGGGTCCAGCTACGAGATCGCCATCTCCCACACCAACCTGGGCTACATCCACAAGGCCCGCGGGGAATGGGACCAGGCGCTGTGGAGCTACAACCGCGCCATCCAGATCGCCCTGTCCATCGGCGCCCGCAACGTCCTGCTGGACACCTATATCAAGAAGGCGGAGGTCTACCTGGCGCTGGGCACGCTGGAGGACGCCTCCCTGTTCTGTCAGAAGGCCATGGACCTGGCCTCCGAGCTGGGGGGTCGCCTGGAGATGGGCCGCGGCATCAACATCCAGGGGCGGATCTACCAGATGCGCCGGCAGTGGGATCGGGCGATGGAGGCGCTGTCCCAGGCCCGCGACATCTTCTCCCAGCTCGACATCAAGGCCGGCGAGGCGTTCATCCTCAAGAACATGGCCGACCTGCACCGCGAGCTGGGCGAGCTCGACCGCTCGGAGAAGCTGGCTGCCAAAGCGCTGTCGCTGGCACAGCGGGTCGAGGAGCGCCAGCTGACGGCAGAGATCCTGCTGCTGCAGGGTGAGCTGCGGGAGGACCAGGGCGTCAGCGGCTCGCCCCACCTTGAATGGTCGCTGGAGCTGGCCCAGACGGTCGGCAGCAGCGAGACGGTGGCCGCCATCCGGGCGGCCATGGCCCGCCGCCATGTCCGCCGGCGCGAGTACGCCGCCGCGGTCGACTGCTATCAGCGGACGGTCGCGGTCTACAAGCAGGCCCTCAGGAACATCAGCCAGCCCGAACTCAAGAGCAGCTACCTGTTCGAGCCCCGCCGGCGCCAGGTGCTGCGCGAGATACGAAAACTGCGGCAGGAGGCCATGCCCCATGCCCCCAGCGCCTAGGATCCAGCTGCCCGAGGACATCCTGGCCGAGGCCGAGAACGCGCTGCGCGCACTGGCGGACGGGCTGCCGCAGGGCCCGTCGGCCCTGGCCCAGGACGCCGGCTCGCTCAACCTGCTGCTGGAGGTGTCCCGCCGCCTCAACCGGGTGACCAGCGTCGACCAGCTGCTGGACGTGATCATGGACTCGGTGATGCAGCTGACCCGGGCCCAGCGAGGGTTCCTGATGCTGCGGGACCCCGACGGCGTCCTCAAGTTCCGCGTCATCCGCAACGCCACCAGCCAGGTGTGGGAGGGCGAGGATTACCAGGTCAGCCACACCATCACCGAGCAGGTGCTGTCGACGTCCCAGCCGCTGTGGGTGCGGGACGCCGGCGCCGACGACCGACTGTCCCAGGCCGCATCGGTGGCCGACCTCAAGATCCGCTCCGCGATGTGCGTCCCGCTGTTCGCCGGCCGGGACGAGAGCCGCACGGTGATGGGCGTCGTCTATGTCGACAGCCAGACGGTCCAGGAGAGCTTCGATTCCCGGGACCTCGACCTGCTGACGGCGATCGCCGGGCAGGCAGCGGTGGCCATCGACAACGCCCAGCTGATCGCCGGCATCAAGGCGCTGGAGGAGGACAAGCGCCGGGCCCTGGAGCAGGAGAACCAGTCCCTGCAGAAGATGCTCGAGGAGAAGGGCGAGCTGCTGGGCCAGTGCCCGGCCATGGCGCAGGTGTTCGCCATGGTGCGGCGCGTGGCCGGCTCCGAGGTCAGCGTCCTGATCCTGGGCGAGTCCGGCACCGGCAAGACCCTGGCGGCCCGCGCCATCCACGACCTGTCGCTGCGCCAGGGCCGCCCCTTCATCGTCATCGACTGCGGCGCCATCCCCGAGAACCTGCTGGAATCCGAGCTGTTCGGCTACGAGAAGGGCGCCTTCACCGGGGCCCACGGCCGCAAGCCCGGCAAGTTCGAGCTGGCCGACGGCGGCACCGTCTTCCTGGACGAGATCGGCGAGCTGCCCCCGGGCCTGCAGATCAAGCTGCTGCGGGTGCTGCAGGACGGCGAGCTGGAGCACATCGGCGGCCGCGAGGTGATCAAGACCGATGTCCGGGTGATCACCGCCACCAACCGCGACCTGGAGCGCGACGTCGCCGCCGGCCGTTTCCGCAAGGACCTGTACTACCGGCTGAACGTGATCACCCTCCGCCTGCCGTCCCTGCGGGAGCGGGGCGACGACATCCTGATGCTGGCCACCGTGTTCCTGGAGCGGTTCGCGGCCAAGCACCGCAAGCGGATCGCCTCGTTCACCGCCGGCGCCAAGGCCGCGCTGCTCTCGCACGACTGGCCGGGCAACGTCCGCGAGCTGGAGCACAAGGTGGAGCGGGCGGTGATCATGTGCGACGGCGACCGGATCGACGCCGGCCACCTGGAGCTGGCCGCGCCGGCGGGTGCGGCCGGCGCGGCGGACAGGACCTGCGCGCCGTCGCCGGGGCGGCTCAAGGACGCCAAGGCCGAGATCGAGCGCACCCTGCTGGCCCAGGCGCTCTCCGCCTGCCAGGGGGACATCACGGCCACGGCCAGGCAGCTGGGGATCGCCCGCCAGCAGGTGTACCGGATGATGAAAAAGTACCAGGTGAGCTGCTGACCGCAGCAGAACTGATGTATCCGCCCGCAGAACGACCCGGGACTTTGGACCCGGGTCGTTCTCGTTGCGGTATCGCACGCCAGGGCTTGCCACTCACTGCGATGCACATTGAATGCCGCCACCGCACAGACGGTGCGCCACCCGCAGCGCCTGAGCGGTCTCCTGTTTAGACGATCCGTTCGTTGCGGCCGGCGGATGCTCGGCCAGGGATGCCTTCCTCATACGCTTCCCTTGTTTTGATGGTCGACGGCCCAGTCCAGCAGCAGCAAAGCCGCGATCAGGAACATCGGCCCGGCGATCAATAGGTATGGGAGAAGATCGCCTCGCCAGCGTCCATGGAACATGGCAATGAAGGCCGCTCCGGCCAACGCATACAGCAGCACGCCGGCGAGGCGCCACCGCCAGGCGATCAGCAGCACCGCGGCCAGCGCGAACGACGGCACCAGGTGCATCAGCAGGGCCAGTGCGGTGCGCCAGAACCCCTGGCCCTGCCCGAACACGTCCAGCGCGAACAGGGCGACGAACAGCGGGAAGAGTAACCCCAGCACGCGCGGCGCCCAGTGCAGGACGCCCCTCGATCGCTTTCCCATGGTTCCCTCCGTTCGATGCTGTCGAATGGTACCACGGGACCGCACGAATAGCAATGAAAAAGAGGCTGGTCCGACGGACCAGCCTCCGCGTTGTTGATCCCGGTCTACTTGCCCTCGACGATGGTCACGCGCTTGATGGTGACGTTCTTGGTCGGCCGGTCGCGGGCGTCGCGCGGCTGCCTGGCGATGGCGTCCACCACGTCCATGCCCTTGACCACCTTGGCGAACGGGATGAAGCCCATGCCGTCCAGCCGGGCGCACTTGTCGTCCAGGTTGATGAAGAACTGGGCGTCCGACTGGTCGGAGATCGGCACGGCCCGCGACGACGAGGCCATGCTGACCGTGCCGCGAAGATTCGATAGCCTGCGGGGCTCGGCGTCCATCCGCTCGCCGCCGAAGCCATCGTTGGTGGGGTCGGCGTCCTTGGAATTTGGGTCGCCGCCCTGGATCACGAAGCCCGGCACCAGCCGGTGGAACGTGGTCCCGTCGAACGCCTTGGCGGCCGCCTTGTTCATGAAGTTGAGGGCGGAGAGCGGCGCCTCCTTGACCTTGAGCTCCAGCACGATCTCTCCGAAGTCGGTGGCCAGCACGGCGCGGGGCTGGTTCAGCTTGGACATGTCGGCGGCGGCCGGCGCGTCCGCGGCCTGCGCCGGTTCCTGCTGCTTGGCAAGCTCCTCCTGCCTGCAGGATGTCAACACTGCCAGGGATGCCACGGCGGCGACCAGTATCATGCGTCTCATCGTACCACCCTTCTGTCGTTTTGTTATGCCTTGGTGCTGGGGCTGCCCATCATGGGAAATGCCCCGAATCATGCCTGATCTCGGGGCATCCCCTGGAAATCGAGAATCCGGTCAGTTGAGCTTGAACACGAACGGCTGCATCACCCACACCCGGACCGGCTTGCCGCCCGGGGCGATGGCCGGGGTGAACAGCCATTTCTTGGCGGCCTCGATCGCCGCCTCGTCCAGCGAGGCGTTGCCTGAGCTGCGGGCGACGTCGGCCCGGATCACCCGGCCGTCGACGTCGATCAGCATCTGGACGTAGACCCGGCCCGCCGTGCCCAGGTTCTTGGCGATGTCGGGGTACACCGGCTCGACGCTCTTGATCACCTCGGGCGACTTGTCCACCGCCACGTAGGCGCTCTTGTCGGGTATCACCTCCTCGACCGTCAGGGAGGAGCCGCTGGACGCGTCGCTGGCCGCGCCGGCCGACATCGCGCCCAGTTCGCTCTGGGTGGCGGCGTCCTCGTTGGCCGCCTTGCTGTCCTCGACCGGTTTGGGGATGCCGACCGTCGGCGCGGCGCCCACGTTGCCGGCGGCCACCTTGGCCTGCTCCACGTCGGACCCGGTGAGCGACGGCGGGGCTCCCAGCATGCTGTAGGTGATGCGGACCATCGGCGCCTCCGGCACCGGCCGGCGGGCCTCGATGTATGCGTAGACCGCGAAGTACGTCATCACCGCCAGCACCAGTACCAGCGCCGACGACAGCGTCAGGAACATCGATTTCTTGAGGTTGAGCGGCAGCAGCACCTTGGACTGGGTGACGCCGAACCCGAGGTCGGCGTAGCGGCGCCCCTGCAGCACCACCACCGCCGCGGCGATCATCACGCCCACCAGCGTGCCGGCCACCGGCAGGAATAGCATCATGTCCATCTTACCTGCCCCCCCTTCCCGGGCCGGCCGCCGCCTTCTTCCTGGCGTCTTCGAGCTCCTTGAGGTCGTCCTTGGTCTGCTCGACGATGGCGAAGCGGGCGATCTGGTTCTGCTGGATCGCGTCCATCACCGCCACCACATGGTCGTAAACCGACTCGCGGGCCACCTTGACCAGCACGGTCAAGCGGCAGATCTTCTCGTCGCGCACCTTGTCCATGCTGTCGCGCACCGCCTTGTCCACTCCCTTGGGCATGGCAGCGTAGCGCCTGAGGAAGTCCTCGCCCGATTCGTACAGCACCATGTTCTTGTCGTAGTGCGGCGGCTGCTTCTTGATGTTGTCGACCTTGGCCCGCAGCAGCAGGGCATCGAGGGAATCGACGACCACCGGCGCCGGCGGGCTGGCCTTGATGTTGCCCAGGTACTGCTGGATCGTCCCGTCGGCCATGATGTTGACGGTCAGCACATTGGATTCCGCCACCGGCTTGTTGGTGCCGGTATCGGGCGGGAGCGTGATCTCGATGGCCTGGGGTTCGCGCATCCGGGTGGTGGTCATGAAGAAGATCACCAGCAGGAAGCCGATGTCCACCATCGGGGTCATGTCCAGCACGATGTTGGGCTTGTTCTTGGGCCGGTGCAGGCCGTGGCCCTTTTTCCCGGTCGGTTGGGGTGCGCCGGCATCTAATCCGCCCATGGCGTCATCTCCCTTCCGCCGGAAGCTCGTCCGGCTTCGTCGTCGCCTTGAGGTTGGTCACCAGAGAGAACCTCAGCATGTTGACATCCTTCTTCTGCAGGATCGAGGTCAGATCCAGCATCTTTCCGGACTGGCACTTCTTGTCCACCAGCAGCACCATCATCAGCCGGGGGTTGCGGATGCGCTCCTCGACCACGACCGTGCCGACCTGGTCCAGCGGCATCGGTTGCGACGCCTCGCGCCCGGTGGCGTACCACAGCACCATGCTGTCGATCCGGGCCACGTACTGCTCGGGCGTCAGCGCGGACAGCTCCTGCTTGGCCATTCGGGTGAGGAAGTTGTCCTTGCGGGCGCATTCCCGGGCGGCCAGCTCGGCCGACCGTCCCCGGTTCAACGGCTTGCTCGGGGCCTCGACGATATCCTTGATCAGCTCGGCCGAGACCATGGGCAGGTAGGTGTCGGTCATCCCCCGCAGGCCCTCGGCGGTCACGCCGGGCTGGGCCGAGGCTTGCCGGATGTTGTTGATCAGGGTCAGCATCGTGGTCGGCCCGATCGAGTCCGCCAGTTTCTTGGCGTGATCGGGATTGAGCACGTTGATCTGCATCACGTTGGCCTCGGGGACCTTGAACTCCGACCGCGAATCGGGCAGCTGCACCTCCACCGTCGTTGGGGGCCGGGCGTGGTAGGTGGACATGAAGAAGATCACCAGCAGGAAGGCGATGTCAACCATCGGGGTCATGTCCAGGACGATCCTGGCCCGACGTTTCATCCTCGCCGCCATTTATTTTTCTCCTATGGTCAGCAGCTGCTGCATTTCGTACACCGCCTCGTCGGTGGCGTACTGGAACTGGGACACCTTGTTCATGAAGTAGTTGTTGGCCACGATGCCGCCGATGCCGTTGAACAGCCCGCCGGCGGTGTTGATCAGGGCCTCGGAAATGCCGCGCGCCAGCTGCGAGGCGTCGGGGGCGCCGGCGTGGGCCATGGCCTGGAAGGCGCGGATCATGCCGATGGTGGTGCCGGTCAGGCCGACCATGGTGCCGATCGAGGCCACGGTGGTCAGCATGATCAGGTTGCGCTCCAGCAGCGGGGTCTCCAGCATGTTGGCCTCCTCGATGGCCCGTTGGACTTCGGCCGTCTTCTTGTCCGGCGTCAGGTTCTCGTTCTGGATGGCCAGGTATCGCTCCAGGCCGGCCCGCAGCACGTTGGCGGTCGATCCCTTCTGGGCGTTGCAGGCGGCGATGGCGCCGGTGAGGTTGCCGGCCCGCAGCAGCTCGCGGAACTCCTCCATGAAGACCGCCACCGGCTTGGCTCCCCGGGCCCGGCCGATGGTCAGGCTGCGCTCGATGACGTAGGTGATCAGCAGGATCAGCAGCAGGATCAGGGAGATCACCACCGGCCCGCCGGCCTGGATGTACTCGGGCAGGGTCTTGAAGATCACGAACGAGGCGACCAGGCCGATCACGTACAGCAGGAAGGTAATCAGGCCGACCTTCTTGGACAGCGCCAGCGCGATGCCGATGCCGGCGGCCAAGACGGCGGGGAGAACTCCCATGATCAGTATCTTGACGATCATCGGGGCCTCAACGAGTCCTTTCAGCATTGGGGTGCGTTCCTCCTCAAGTGGTTGTATGTTTGGTGGGTGGGTGAGTGTATCTCGCGGAAGAATCGGTGCGATATTATAGCCGATTGCCGTCCCGGGCGCAACGTTTTTTTCTTTTTACGGCCGCGTCAGTCCCACTGCTCGATCCGGCGCCTGACCCCCAGCAGGTACTCCAGGTCGATCGCGATCTTGTTCTTGGGGTCGATCTTGAGGATGTCCTTGCACTCCAGCTTGGCCTTCTGGGTGTAGGGCCGGTCCTTGAACTTGTCGCCCACGAAGTAGTAGTGCTGGGCCAGGGCCTCCATCGGCCGGACGTCGCCGGGCCGCAGCCGCTTGGCCTCCAGGAAGCAGGCGATCGCCTGCAGGTAGAGGGACTTGACCGACGCCTTCTCCGCCGGCGTGACGGCCTTGACCCCCTGGGCCTTGAGCGAAAGGGAGTAGCCCATGTTGACCTGCGCGCCGTACGCCGTGGAGGGGTTGCGGGCGATCCGCTGCCTGAACCAGCCGATGGCCTCGTCGTACCTGCCCGCCAGGTAGTAGGCGGTGCCCATGTCGTACAGCACCTGGTCGGCCCGCGACGAGTCGAGGGAGCAGACCTCGTTGTAGCAGACGATGGCCGAGTCGAGCTGGGCCCGGGCGGCGGCGGTGTCCCTGGCCTCCTGGTAGGACTTGCCGACCTCGACGTGCATCTTGCCGGCTTCATACCAGCGGGCCGGATCGACCGGGGACAGCCTCAGCGCCTGGTTGAAGGCCTGCAGCGCGTAGGCGAACTGCCGGGTGTCTCGGTAGAGGGTGGCCAGCAGGTGCCAGGCGCCGTCGTTCTTCGTGTCCAGGTTGACGGATTTCACCGCCATGGCGGTGGCCTCGGGCAGCAGCGCTTCTTCGCGCTGCGACTGCAGCGCCTTGGCGTACATGAAGAAACCGGCCGCGTCCTTGGGGGCCAGCTGGGTGTAGCGCTTGAAGTACTCCGCCGCCTGGGTGTAGTCGCCCTTGGCGAAGTGGGCGTTCCCCAGGTCGAGGTTGGCCTCGGACAGGTTGGGGTCGAGCTGCAGCGCCATGCGGTACTCGGCCATGGCCTCGTCCAGTTTGCGCTGGCGGTAGTAGAGGTTGGCCAGCCCGTTGTGGGCCGCGCCGTTGCCGGGGGCGATCTGCAGCGACTGCCGGAACAGCTGCCCGGCATCGTTCAGCATGCCCTTGTCGAGGTACACCTTGCCCAGCCGGTACATCAGGTCGGTGTTGTTGGGGGCCGCCCCCAGCAGCGCCTGAAAAATGGCCCCGGCCTCGTCCAGGTTGCCGCGCTTGTGGTAGGCGATGCCCAGCTGGCGCTCGGCGTCCGCGTATTTCAGCTCGCGGGCGATCTTCAGGCTGCCGACGGCCTCGTCGTACATGCCCCGGTCGAGGTAGAACTGGCCCAGCCGGTAGTTGGCCTCGGCCAGCACCTTGTCCTTGGCCTTCATCGCCGTGACCTGCCGCAGCAGGCCGATGGCCCGGTCGTAGTCGCCGCCCTGGTCGGCCTGGACCGCCTCCTGCATGATCTCCTCTGGCTTCGGCTTCCCGGCCATCGAGGTTGTGGCGCAGCCGAACAGCAACGCGGCCGCCAGCAACGGCTGGATCAGGATCGCGGGGTGGAGTCGTTTCATCGAGCGATACTCCCGTCAGCGTTTGTGGGCATGGAATGGGCGGTCAGGGCCTGATGACCACCGGCATGGTGGCCGGCACGAACCCCTGTTTGGCGACCAGGCGCTGCCCCTCGGCCGAGGACACGTAGGTGATGAAGCCGTGGGCCAGGCTGCCGCCGGCGGCCTCCCTTCGGTCCTCCACCGCCTGGTTGACGTACAGGAACACGGGCCTGGTCAGGGGATAGGAGCCGTCGTTGATGGACTGCTGGTTGGGAAGCGCGAAACCGCTCGCTTCGGACAGCCCGACGGGAACCGCCCTGATACCGGGTTCGGGTTCGGGCGGCCACTGGTCCCAGTTCCGGTAGAGGGCCGAGTACGAAACCAACCCGATGGCGTTGGGATGGGTCCGCACCGCCTCGACGATGTCGGCCGCGGTTGTGCAGGCGTGGGCGCGGCCACCGTACCGGCCGCCTGCCAGCACCACCTTGCGGAAGTGCTCGTAAGCGCCCAGGTTCGGAGCCGGCAGGGCCAGGTGGATGGCGCCGCCGCTGCCGCCGGCCTGCGGCCACGAGCCGATCCGCCCGCCGAAGATGCCCGCCAGCTGGGCGAAGGTGAGCTTGCGGACGCCGTTGGACCGGTTGACGATCACGGCCAGGCCGTCCAGCGCGATCCGGTACCCAACCGCCCGTCCGCCGTTGAGCGCGATGACCGAGTCCTCCGCCTGGGTGATCTCCCGCGACAGGACCGCGATCCGGGCCGAGCCGTCGTTGAGGGCGATGATGCCAGCGGTCGACCCGCCCCCGGCTACCGACACCGACGCCTTCTGGTAAAGCGCATTGAACGCCTGGGCCTGGCGCAGCATCATCCTCAGCGCGCCGTCAGACCCCCTGACCGAGATGGCGCCTGCCGTGACGCCCTCCTTGGGGCTGGACGGCTGCGGCCGGCAGGAGAACGAGGTCAGGGTCGCGGCCGCCAGCGCAGCCAAGAGAAACATCTTCTTCATCGCTGCCATCATGAATTTTAATTATAAAGTTTTATTCCGGCAAAGTCAAGAGGAAAAGGCGCTTTCGTCCCGCCGATCCGGGCGGACGGAAGCCGTTCGCCCGCAGCCGCCGGGCGTGACCCTCACCCCGGCCCGGCGAGCCCCGCCGCCCGGGCCGCCCATGGGATATTCCCTATGCTTTTGAATCCGGCTTCCGCCTTCCCCAGGCAGGCGCGGGCCTCGGGCGCTCGCCGGGTCAGCAGGAATTCTCCCAACCGGTACCTGGCCGTCGCGGTGTCGTAGGGATGGCCCAGCGATTCGGACAGAGCGGCCGCCCGGAATAGATCTCCGGCGTCTGGGGTGTCGCTGCCTTTAAACAGCTCGTGACACATCAGTTCTCCGAACCCGGACGAGTCGAAATTCTTTAGTAAGAAATCCATGAAAGACAGGAAAGAATATTATGAGTCAATTCGGTATGTTCCAAAGGTATTGACAATTACTGCAGGATACACTATAATTTATAAGGGTAAAGGAAATACTTCAACAATCAACCACTCACTTCACTATGGGATGATCCGATGATGAAAAAGCTGGGTCGGGAAGTGCTGCTCAAAATCAAGGGTGGCGAAGAAACAGGTGGCAACCACACTAATATTGGTGCCCCAGGCCATTTGATGGCTTAGAAAAGATAAAGCATTTATAAAGGCTCTGATAGTGCTATCGGGGCCTTTTTCTATTCTAAAAAATACGCAAAAAATCCATCAATACCTGGTACCGCCCGCCTCGCGGAAGAGCAGCAGCGCGGCCTCGACCTCGCTTCGCATCAGCCGGTAATCGCCGGTGACGGCGTGGATGTCGCTGACCAGGATCCTGCAGCCCGCCGCCGCCGCCCTGTCCCCCTGCCGCACGGTGATGGCCAGCGCGCGGCGGGCGGCCGCCAGCGCCTCGTCGTTCCTGCCGATCAGGAAGAGGATCTTGGCGCGGCTGCGGTGGATGCCGGCGATGGCTCCAATGCCGATCCCGGCGCTGTCGAACGAACGGCAGCCCGTCATCGTGCCCGGTCAGGCGCCGCCGGCCTGCAGGGATGTACCCGGGCGGCGACCGGTTTATTCCGCATCGCCGATGGTCCACTCCAGGGCCTGGGCCTGGTCCGTCGACAGCCGGTCCCTGACCATGCCCAACGTCGCCCTGGCCAGCGCCCGGTACACGGCCAGCTGCGCCGGTGCGGCCGCCTGCAGGGCCCGGACGTGCCCCTCGACCGTGATGGCGTCGCCGCGCTCGATCGGCCCGGTCAGGGCCTGGGCCAGGTCCTGGTCCTTCAGCCCACCGATGATCGAGGTCGCCATCGGCAGCAGCATCTGCCGGGCCTGCTCGCGGTCGATCCCCGCCCGCTCCAGCAGCGCCACCGACTGGGCCAGCAGGGTCACCAGGTAGTTGGACGACATCACCGCCGCGGCGTGGTACAGCGGCTTGTCGTGGGGCCGGATCGCAACGGCGAAGGCGTCCAGGGCCGTCGCCATGTCCCGGGCGGCCTCCAGCGCGACGGCGTCACCCTCGACGGTGAAGGTCGCCCCGCGGAAGATGGCGGGATCCGAAAGCCGCTGCGTGAAGCTCATCATGGGATGCATCGAGACCGTGAACGCGCCGCAGAACTTCACCGCCACCATGGCCGACGCCGGCAGGAATCCCGAGGTGTGGCAGACGATCTGGCCCTTGCTGAGCGCGCCGGCGGCCGCCAGCCGCTCGGCCACCGGCTTGATCTGGGCATCCGGCACCGCCAGGACGATGACGTCGGCGCCGGGGCAGACCGCCGCCGGCTCGGCGCCGGCTGCTGCGGCCGACAGCGCCCGGGCCGCGTCCCGCTCGGCCGCCGGATCCCGGTCGCACACGCCCCGGACAGCGTACCCCCGTTCGGACAACGCCCGGGCCAGGCTGGAACCCAGCCGGCCGGCGCCGACCAGCGACAGGACCGGTTTACCCATGGCGGATATCCCCCATCTCGAGTGAGGCCCGGCCGATCTCCGGGCCGCGATGCTGTTCCGTATTCCGGAAGAACAGGTAATAGGAGACGGCCGACACCGCGTAGCAGCCGGCGGTCAGATAGTAGGGGATCGCGTACCCATAGCGCTGCATGATCACCCCCGAGACCGCGGTCGACGCCGCCCAGGACAGGTTCCAGGACATCGAGGTCAGGCTGTTGGCGGTGGCGCGCAACCGCCGGGGCACGGCTTCCATGGTGAAGGCCGAACCGATGGGCGACGACATCTGCATCAGGCTGGCCCGGGCCCAGAACGACAGCACCGCCACCGTCAGGGTGTTCTCGACGCCCAGGCTGACCAGGAACGGCAGGGACAGAAGCTCCATCAGCACCACGGTCCGCACCTTGCCCATGCGCCTGGCGACCGACGGCGCTGCCAGCACCGCCGCGAACGTCAACACCTGGGAGACCGAGAAATAGAGCCCGATCTGGCCGCTGCCCACGCCGAACCGGTTGGCGAAATAGAGGTTGAAGAACGGGATCACCAGGCCGGCGCCCAGGCCGATCCACAGGTTGCACCAGGCGAACTTCCCCACCATCAGCCAATCGCCGCGGCCGGCCCCGGGCGGCGCTTGCTCCCTGGCCGCCGGGCTGCGCGGCGCCTCGGCAATGCCCAGCAGCGGCAAGACGGCCGTCAGGGACAGCGCGCCGGCGCACACCAGCGTCAGGCGGTACAGCAGGAACCGGTCGGCCCCGCCGACCAGCCAGCCGAACAGGCCCGGCAGCGCGCCGCCGGCCAGGCTGCCCAGGACGCCGGCCGCCAGCATCACCGCGAACGAGGCCGAGAATAACTGGGTGCGCTCCTGCTCCCTGCTGTGCTCCATCATGAACGGCGCGGTGGACAGGCCGTAGACGGTGGACGCCATGCCGCCCAGGAAGCTGGCCGACACCAGCGCGGCCCGGTCGATCGTCAGGGCCCGCGCCAGCATCAGCGCGGCGGCGGCGGCGGCACCGGCTATCATGGCCGGTTTGCGGCCCCAGCGGTCGGACAGCATCCCGGCCGGCAGCGCGAACAGCCCCAGCGCCAGCCCGCTCATCGACAGGGCGCCGCCGATGAACCCCTCCTGGTACCCGGCCGCGCTGAGGTACAGGTTGAAGATCACGCCCGAGATCGAGGCGCCGGCCGACACCAGGAAATTGGCGAGCAGGTAGCGCCGGGCGTTGGGCGTGAAACCCCGCACCACCCGCAGGTAGCCGGTGAAGGGCGACAGCGCCGCGTTCATGCCCTTGCGGCGCCGGCCATGGCGGACTCTATTCGCGACAGCAGGCCGTCCTTGCCCTCGCCGGTGGCGGCGGAGACGAAGACGGCATCGGGATGCCGCCAGGCCAGCTCCCGCCTGGTGCGCCCGTCCAGCAGGTCGGCCTTGTTGAAGACCACCAGCTCGCTGCCGCCGGCGCCGATCCCTGCCAGCACAGCCCGCACTGCCCCCATCTCCTGTTCCCTGGCGGCGTGGGGCGTGTCGACCACGTGCAGCACCAGGTCGGCCTCCACCACCTCCTCCAGCGTCGCCTTGAAGCTGGCCACCAGCTGGTGCGGCAGGCGGCGGATGAATCCCACGGTGTCGGTGAGGAGATATCTCCCGCCGTGGGGCAGGGCGGCGATCCGCGTGGTGGCGTCGAGGGTCGCGAACAGCTGGTCGCGCACCGCCACCCCGGCGTGCGCCAGCCGGTTCATCAGGGTGGACTTGCCGGCGTTGGTGTAGCCGGCCAGGGCCGCGCGGAAAGCCCCGGCCCTCGACTTGCGCTGGGTGCGGCGCTGCTGCTCGACGCGCGCCAGGTCCCGCTTCAGCCGGGCGATCCGGTCCCGGATCTTGCGGCGGTCGAGCTCCAGCTGCTTCTCGCCCGGCCCGCGGGTGCCGATGCCGCCGCCGGGATCGGACATCTCCAGTCCGGCGCCCACCAGGCGCGAGAACCGGTACTGGAGCTGGGCCAGTTCCACCTGTATCTTCGCCTCGGCACTGCGGGCGCGCAGGGCGAAGATGTCCATGATCAGCTCGGCCCGGTCGATCACCCGGCAGCCCAGCAGCGCTCCCAGCTTGGCCGCCTGGCTGGGCGTCAGGTCGTGGTCGAAGACCGCCAGGTCGGCGCGGCTGGCGGCGACCGCCTGCGCGATTTCCTGCGCCTTGCCCTTGCCCACGAAGTGGGCGGCGTCGGGCCGCGGCCGCCGCTGCACGATCATGTCGATGACACCGGCGCCGGCGCTCTGGGCCAGCCGTGAGAGCTCCCGCAGCGACTCCTCCTCCTCCTGCGGCGGCGTCCTGCCCAGCACGGTTCCCACCAGTATGGCCCGCTCGTTCACGAATGCCTCACGGTTGATTGTTGGGCCTATTATACGACCTGCCGCGGTTTTAGTCAACATGCGTGCGGGCAATTGGAGAAGCAGGACGCCGCGGCGTCCTGCTTCTCCAAACGCAATCCGGGGCGGGCTTATCTCGCCAGCACCAGCCGTCTCACCGCCGCTTGCCGCCCCAGCGCGCCGGCCGCGTCCCGGTATTCCAGCCGGTAGAGGTAGACGCCCCCGGCGACCCGGCTGCCGCCTCCGTCCCGGCCGTCCCAGGCGACCGTGTGCGCGCCGGCCGGCCGGTCGCCGTCCGCCAGCGTCCTCACCCGCTGGCCCAGCACGTTGTACACGGCCAGTTCGACCCTGCCCGGCAGCGGCAGCTGGTAGTCGATGCTGGATCGCTCAGCGGCGGGGTTGGGGTACGCCGGCCCGGCGGCGAACGCGGCGATCCCCTGCGGATTGTAGACGATGCTGACCGGCCCGTGGTAGGCGGCCGCGCCCAGCAGGTCGATCTCCGCCAGCCGGTACCAGTAGACGCCGGCCTGATCCAGCGTATTGTCGACAAACGCGTAGGCGTGGGGATCGCTGGTGGTGCCGTTGCCCGGCAGCGAGCCGATCGACCGATAGGCGCCGTTCCTGGCATCCGAACGCTCGATCAGCCATTGGTAGCATCCCTCCTCGCTTTCGGTGCGCCAGCGAAGAACGACCTGGCCGTTTTCATTCATTGCCGCAAATGAACTCAGGCTCACTGCCAGGGTCGGCAGGCTGTACCTGGTGCCGGCAACCGTGAAGGAATCGCTCCATACCCGTATCCAGATATTGCCGCCGACTATCCGGCCCCGGCCGGTATCCACCGTGTCCCCGCTGCCGGCTTCGGTCAGGTAGACGTAGGTGGAGGTCGCCATCAGCCGGTCCATGGCCAAGGGATCGACGTGGCCGTAGCCGTTGGCGCCGACCGAGATCACCGACACCTTCGGCTTGAGCACCGACAGCCAGTAGGGATTGGTGCTGTAGCGCGAGCCGTGGTGGTTGACGTGCAGCACGGTCACCGAATCGATGTCCGGCGCCAGCAGCGATTCGACGTCCTTGTAGCCGCCGGCGTTGTAGCCGCCCAGGTCGCCGGCCTGCACCATCTTGAACCCGCCGTAGGAGAACAGCAGCGCCACGCCGTAGTCGTTCTCGTCGGACGGCGTCACCCCGTCGCCCTGGGTCTGCCCGTTGACCGCCACGCACTTGGCAGCGGCGCCCGCGCCGAGATCGATCACCTGGTTCAGCGCGATGGTCTGCCGCTTGGCGCCCACAGTGTCGCGGTATTCGGTGAAGGCGCCGGAGCTGTAGGTGGAGCCGCGGTCGTAGCCGGCGACCAGCACCGAGTCGCGGCCGCCCAGCCGGCTGACCGCCATGTCCAGTCCGCCGATGTGGTCGTCGTGGTAGTGGCTGGCCACGGTGTAGTCCACGTGGTGGCTTTGCAGGCTGTCGATGATGAAGTTGCCGATCGCCGTTCCGACGCTGTTGGACGGGCCGCCATCGAACAGCAGCAGTTTCCCGGCCGGCGATTTGACGATCGTGGCGTCGCCCTGGCCGACGTCCAGCACCACGATCACCAGCGGCAGCGACGCGGGGTCGGGCTGGGTGGTGAAGCGGAAGGGATTGGGCTTGGGCCCGGGGACCAGGTCGTTGTCGTTGGAATCCCGCGCCGCGGTGACCGTGAACTTGTAGCGGGTGTTGTAGGAAAACGGGGCGTGGGTCAGGGTCGCGGTGTCGCTGCGGGCGTTCCAGGAGACGCTCCAGCCGCCGGCGTCGGTGGAGCAGGCGTAGGCGAACGAGGACTGCTTGACGGTCTTGTTGAAGCCGATCCGTATCGGCGCGGTCCGGGACACGTTGGCCGCGTTGTTGGCCGGCGAGGTCCAGACGATGGTCGGCACGTTGGGCAGGATGTCGATGTCGATGGTGTCGCCGGCCAGCGCTGTCCAGGGCGCCGTGCTCTTGACGTGGAAATTGACTGGGTCGTCGCCCAGCGTGCGGACTTTCAGCGAGTCGATCCGGCCGGCGGGTACGGCGAACTTGACGAAGCCGGAGTCGGCCTCGGCATAGCCCTCGTTGACGCCGTTGGGCTCGGAGAAATGCGAGCCGACGATGCTGTCGCTGCGGTAGGCCAGCACCGCAAAGTTGCACAGCGGCTCCGCATAGCCAGCGTCGGCATAGACGTGCCCCTTGAGCCAGCCGCCGGCCGTCGACATGTTCATCACCGTCAGCTGCCTGGACGGCGAGTCGCGGTTCGAACCCGTGGCCGTGGTGTCAATCAGCCGGCGCATCCGCGCGATTAGGTACTGCGGACCGGGCAGGGTGTCGCACTTCGAGACGAACCAGACCTTGGTGGTCTCGCCTGAATCTCCGGCTGCGACATGGCGGGTATTATAATACGACGCCCCGTCGTTGCCCCAGCTGTTGCGCGCCGCCGCCTGCCAAGCCGTGCTGTCCTGCCAATGGAAATGGTTGTCCCCTGCCAGCGTCGCCGAATTGCCGATGCGGCACCTCCCCACGAAGTTATGTCCGCTGGTGTCGGAAATGATGCCGACCAGCACTGCGAACGGCGTGCCCGCAGGCTGGGTGGCGCTGCCAGCTATGAAATGAGGATGCTTCAGCACCACGGCATAATCCACAGCCGAAGCCGCTGATGCCATGAAGGCAATTTGCATGATCAGCGGCGAAAGTTTTTTCATCATACCATTACTGATCATGCATTAAGTGTGCCTTGTTGGTCATGCATCATTCAAATCGTATCTCGTTGTTGCAATTGATGTTATGTGCCTGCTTCTGGAACCTGCTGGAATCCATTATTGCCATTTTATTGCTTTATTCCATGGTTGGCATCTATGTCTTTGTTTCCCTTGCGCTTGCGATTGTGCAATTTTTGCGCAATCGTGTGCAAAAAAACAAGGCTCCCGTCATTGCGGCGGAAACCTTGTTCGCATTACTGTCAGATTATCTTCTGGACTTCTTGGGGCGTCCCGGTTTTCTGCCAGGCTTGTGCTTGTTCTTCGATCCCTTGGGGCGGCCCGGTCCTTTCTTCGCCTTGTTCTTGCTGCCCTTGGGACGCCCGGGCTTCCGGGCTTTCTTGTCTGCCTGGGCCGGCTTGGCCCCCTGCTTCCCTTCCCTGATCGCCGCCTGGGCCAACGCCAGCCGGGCGATCGGCACGCGGAACGGCGAGCAGGACACGTAGTTCATCCCCACCCGGTGGCAGAACTCGACCGAGCTGGGCTCGCCGCCGTGCTCCCCGCAGATGCCGACCTTCAGGTTGGGCCGGGCGGCGCGCCCCCGCTGGATGCCGATGGCGATCAGCTCTCCGATCCCCTCCTGGTCCAGGATGTTGAACGGGTCGGCCGGCAGTATCTTCTTCTCGACGTAGTCCGGCACGAAGCCGCCGATGTCGTCGCGCGAGAACCCGAAGCCCATTTGTGTCAGGTCGTTGGTTCCGTAGCTGAAGAACTCGGCGGTCTGGGCGATCTTGCCGGCGGTGAGCGCGGCCCGGGGGATCTCGATCATCGTCCCGTACAGGAAATCGATCTTCTTGACCCCGTACTTGGCGCAGACCTCGGCGTGGATCCGGTCGACGATCTGCTTCTGGTCGTCCAGCTCGCTCCTGATGCCCACCACCGGCACCATGATCTCCGGCATGATCTTCTTGCCGTCGCGCACCAGTTCGGCGGCCGACTCCAGGATGGCCCGCACCTGCATCTCGGTGATCTCGGGGTAGGTGATTCCCAGCCGCACACCGCGGTGGCCCATCATGGGGTTGGACTCGTGCAGGCCGTCGGCCCGCTTGTTCAGGTCCTCCGGCGTGATGCCCAGGGCCCTGGCCAGCCGGGCCCGCTCGTCCGCCCCCTTGGGCACGAACTCGTGCAGCGGCGGGTCCAGCAGCCGGATGGTCACCGGCAGGCCGTCCATCACTTCCAACGTGGCCTTGATGTCCTTCTTGACGTAGGGATACAGCTCTGCCAGCGCGGCCCGCCGCTCGACCTGGTCCCTGGAAACGATCATCTTGCGGAGGCGGAACAGCGGCTCCTCCGAGTTCTTGCCGTAGAACATGTGCTCGGTGCGGAACAGGCCGATGCCCTCTGCCCCGAAGCCCCGCGCCTTGGCCGCGTCCTCCGGCGTGTCGGCGTTGGTGCGGACCTTCAGTTTGCGGAAGGAGTCGACGTACTTCATGAACTCCACGAACCGCGGGTTTTCGGTGGCGTCCATCATCGCCAGCCGGCCCTCGTAGATGTAGCCCCGGGTGCCGTTGAGCGTGATGAAGTCGCCCTCGCGGAATGTCTTCTCGCCGGCCTTCATGGTCTTGGCGTGGGCGTCGATGTGCAGGCCGCCGGCGCCCACGATGCAGCACTTGCCCCAGCCCCGGGCCACCAGCGCGGCGTGGGAAGTCATGCCGCCGCGCGCGGTCAGGATGCCGGCCGCCGCCCGCATGCCCTCGACGTCCTCGGGATTGGTCTCCTCGCGCACCAGGATCACCTTCCTGCCCTGCTTCAGCCACTCCACCGCGTCGTTGGCGGTGAAGACGATCTGCCCGAAGGCGCCGCCCGGGCCGGCCGGCAGCCCCTTGGCCAGGACTTTGGCGGACTTCTCGGCGGCCGGATCGACGATCGGATGCAGCAGCTCGTCCAGCTGGGCCGGGGTCACCCGCAGCACGGCGTCGGCCTTGGTGATCAGTTTCTCGTCCACCATGTCCATGGCCATGTTGAGGGCGGCGGTGCCGGTGCGTTTGCCCACCCGGCACTGCAGCATCCACAGCCGGCCGTCCTGGATGGTGAACTCGATGTCCTGCATGTCGCGGTAATGATTTTCCAGTTTGGTGCGGTACCCGTCGAGTTCCTGGTACAGCTTGGGCATCGCGGTCTCCAGCGACGGCATGTGGCGGTTCTGCTCGTTCTTGGTGGACTCGTTGAGCGGGCTGGGCGTGCGGATGCCGGCCACCACGTCCTCGCCCTGGGCGTTGACCAGCCACTCGCCGTAGAAGTGGTTGTCGCCGTTGGCCGGGTTGCGGGAGAAGGCCACGCCGGTGGCCGAGCTGTCGCCCATGTTGCCGAACACCATGGCCTGGACGTTGACCGCCGTGCCCCACTCGTCGGGGATGCCCTCGATCCGGCGGTAGGAGATCGCCCGCTTGCCGTTCCAGGAGGAGAACACCGCGCCGATGCCGCCCCACAGCTGCTCGCGGGCGTCGTCCGGGAACTCCCTGCCCAGCGTCTCGCGCACCTTGGCCTTGAACCGCTCGCACAGCGACTTGAGCTCGGCCTCGGGGATGTCGGCGTCGGTCTGGTAGCCCTTCTGCTGCTTGACCTCGCCCAGCATGTCGTCCAGCTGCTTGCGGATGCCCTTGCCCTCGGCCGGCTCGACGCCCGCGGCCTTCTCCATCACCACGTCGGAGTACATCATGATCAGCCGGCGGTAGGCGTCGTAGACGAACCGGCCGTTGCCGGTCTTGGCGACCATGCCCGGGATGGTCTTGGAGCACAACCCGACGTTGAGCACCGTCTCCATCATCCCCGGCATCGAGCTGCGGGCGCCGGAGCGCACCGACAGCAGCAGCGGGTTGGCGGGGTCGCCGAACCGCGTGCCCATCACCTTCTCGACCCGGGCCAGCGCCCCGTCCACCTGCTTCGAAAGCTCGGCGGGGTACTTCTTGTTGTTCTTGTAGTAGACCGTGCACATCTCGGTGGTGATGGTGAACCCGGCCGGCACCGGGATGCCCAGGTGGCACATCTCGGCCAGGTTGGCGCCCTTGCCGCCCAGCAGGTTCTTGTCGCCGGCGCCGCCCTCGGCGGCCTTGCCGCCGAAGAAGTAGACGTACTTCGCCATGGTTGGGTCGCTCCTTGGAACTATATGAATGTTTGGTGTGCGTGAGCAGCGAACATTGATTGTAGCACAAACCGCCGTTTTTTTCAATGGATATGGGGCGGCTCTGCCCCCTCTGGCAAGGAGGGAATCACGGGGGAACCTGGGGTTTGCCGCCTCTCGCTGAACCAACCCCTGCCTTCCCGCAGCGGGAATGGGTGGCAATCAGAAAACCCCCTCCCATCGGGAGGGGGCCATGGGGGCCGTCAGTGAGGCTTGGCACTTTCTCCACCGCCGCCTTGGCCGTTTTCACCGAGTCCGGCGGCGGCGCGTCGCCGCATGAATATGTGGCAGATCGAGGCCGCCGACGCCGGCCGGAGCGTCTCCGCGGCCAGCAGCCCGGCTCCCCGGACCGCTGCCCGGGCCAGGGCCGCCAGGCTGCCGGCGCCATCCGCACGGGCCTTCAGCTTCTCGCTTTCGAGCGCGTTGTACAGAACGTCGAACGGCAGGGACCGTTGCCCGACGCGGGCCAGCCCGTGCGGCGCGAACAGCCGGTCCAGGTCGCTGACCCGGAAGTGGTGCAGATGTCGGGGCGCGTCCAGGGCCACCCAGCAGGGGCCGTAGGCCCGGAAATCGGCGCTGTCGATATTGGGGACGGCGATCACCAGCAACCCGCTTTCCGCCACCAGGCCGGCAGCCTTGGCCGCGGCGCGCCCCAGGTCCGGTATATGCTCCAGGGAGTGCCACATGGTCACCAGGTCGTATGCGCCCTGTTCCGGGATATCGGCGAACACCGGCGCGCCCCGGCGTTGGAGGAAAGCCCTGGCTGGCGCCGAGGGCTCCATGCCTGCGGCATCCCAGCCCCGCTCCCGCATGAACAGCACGAACTCGCCGGTGCCGCAGCCGATGTCCAGCAGCCTGCCTGGCCGAAGGCGGCGGCGGATCAGCCGGTGCTTCCAGCGCAGGTTCCGGTCGCGCATCAGTTCGTACACGGTCCCGTAGAGGCCGCGCTCCCGCTTCAGGCTGAGGAAGGGGTCGTACTCCTCCTGCTGGTGAGACGCCAGCAGCTCGACGGCGGCGGGACGGTCCATCAGGAAGGTGAACCCGCAGCCGGCGCAGCGGCCGATCCGGTAGGGGCGGAGCGACAGGTCGCCGAAACGGTCGAAGGTCGCCAGCAGGGGCGTCGCGGCTGCGCCGCAGAGCTCACAGCTTTCGATGGTCTCCATGCGTCCCAGTATGTTGTTGCGCTGCACCCGCCGCAGCCGGAGGTGCTGGCGATATCCCGTCGAAGGAGCCGGCGATCTGTTCGGCGCCGGCCAGCAGGTCGCGGCCGTAGGTGGTGGTCAGCGCGGCGCAGCGCATGCCGGCCCGCCGGGCCGCCTCGATCCCGAACGGCGAGTCCTCGATCACCAGGCACTGGCCGGGCGCCACGCCCAGCATCCGTGCCGCGTAGAGAAACACCGCCGGGTCCGGCTTGCCGGCCCCGCCGGCATCGGCCACGGTGTACATCCGGTCCCCGAAGTATCGCGACAAGCCCAGCCGCTTGTCGGCCAGCGCCAGCAGGTCGGGATGCAGCGACGTCGCGATGCAGGTCTTGTACGTTTCCTTGATCGTCGCGAAAAATTCGACGAACCCCGGCACGAACTCCAGCTCGCTTGTGAACAGGCCCCGCATGATGTCGATCCGCTCCAGCGCCAACGTCTCCGGGTCGCCGCCGAAGCCGTAGATGTCCTGCATGATGCGAATCGCGCCCACGGCCGAGGAGGCGGTCAGCCGGTGCTTGACCGCCGCGCGGTCGTAGACGAAGCCGCGCCGCATCAGAAATTCGGCCTGGGCCTTGTCCCACAGCGGCTCGGAATCGATCACCACGCCGTCGCAGTCGAACAGGATGGCGCCGTTCATTTCGACAGCGTGCCGTTCTTCAACGAAGAGTACCGGCACACCTTGTTGCGCCCGCCCTTCTTGGCCGCGTACAGCGCCTCGTCGGCCGCCTTGATCAGGCCGGGCTTGTCCTTCGCGTCCTGCGGGCTGGCCGCCACGCCCAGGCTGACGGTGACGGGCAGCTCGCCCGCCGCGGTGGCGAACGGCTTCGACCCGATGGCCTGCCGCACCTGCTCGGCCAGCTTGGCCGCCTCGACGTCGGTCCTGCCCGGCCAGACGGCCACGAACTCCTCGCCGCCGTAGCGGGCCACGAAGTCGAACTGCGAGACGGCGGCCTTCAGCCGGGCGGCGACCTCCTTGAGCACGGCGTCCCCGGCGGGATGGCCGTGGGTGTCGTTGAGCTTCTTGAAGTGGTCGATGTCGAACAGTGCGATCCCCACCGGCCCGCCGTCCGCCTGGACCAGGACCTCGGAGAGGTGGTCCTGGAACCGGCGGTGGTTGGCCAGCCCGGTCAGGCCGTCGCGCACCGCCATCTGCTCCTTCTCCTCGTACATGGCGGCGCTCTTCAGGGCCAGCGCGAACTGGCCGCCGATGATGTGGATGGTCGACAGGTCGCTGTCGAAAGCGCGCGAACGCCGGCTCTCCAGCACCAGCACGTATCGGCAGGCGTCCTCGGACAGCAGCGGGCCGGCCAGCACCGAGCGGAAGCCGTGGTCCAGCTTCTCGGCCCGGGAGTAGCGCGGGACGGTCACCGCCCGGCGGTAGAAGTCGTCGATCGACCGCCACTCGCGGGTCTGCGCGGCCTGCTGGGCCAGCGATCCGGCGATGTCGACGGTGGCTCCCGCCACCGGGTAGCCGATGGCTGGCGGGTCCGACAGCAGCACTGTGGCGGTGGCCGCGGCGCCGTCCAGTGCCAGCAGGGCCAGGTGGTCGCAGTCGACCAGCGTCGGCACCAGCTCCTTCATCACATTGACCACGTCGCCCACCGTCAGCCGCGAGGCCAAGAGCTCCAGCCGCTTGTTCCAGACCTCCAGCCGCTCCTTCTCCAGCCCCAGGGCCGAGTGCCGCTGGTGGAGGTCGATCAGCCGGCCGGCCTCGTCGCCGAACCCGGCCAGCAGCAGCTTGGCGCCCTCGTCGAAGGCGCCCGGCCGCTCGCTGTCGGCTACCATCATCCCCCGCACCGCGTCGCCCACCAGCACCGGCACCGCCAGCACCGAGCCGACGGTCTCCTGCTTCCCGTAGTAGCCCAGCGCCCGGAAATCCTTGTCGAACGACGGGTACAGCAGTCCCTGGCGCTCGCGCACCACCCAGCCCAGGAAACCGCGGGCCACGTCCACGGCCGCGCCGGCCGCCACGTGCGGGCTGTAGCTCTTGCATGCCAGCATCCGCAGGGAGGAACCCAGCGTCTCCAGCTGGAATACGGCGCAGGTGCGCGACCCCACCGAGGCCTGGGCCAGCGCGCAGAGCGCCGCCAGGTCGTGCTTGAGCGAGACCTCGCCCGAGAACGAGACCTCGCCGGGCCGCTCGGGCTCCGCCGGCGCCGCCGCGGCCGCGGCGGCGAACGACCGCTTGGCGAACAGCCGTCCCATCCCATATCCCAGGGCCAGCAGGGCGACCAGCGACACCGCCGGCACCGCCTCCTGGTAGAGGCGGTCGCCCCAGTAGGCCGATCCCAGCTCGATCGCCGCTGCCGCCACCGGCGGCACGGCCCGCCAGCCGCCGCCAGCCCGGAACACGGCCAGCCAGCAGAGCAGCAGGTAAAAACCGGTCAGGAACGAGGTCAGCCCGCCGGTGAGCTGCACGGCCAGCCCGGACAGGGCCGTCAGGAACGCGACCTGCCACGGCTGCCAGCGCCGCCGCGGTTCGCTGCGGTTGTTCTTGACGACCCACCAGGCATGGAAGGCCGCCAGCGCGAACACGGCGGCCGCGGCCACACCGTCGAGCGCCGGGCCGTGATCCGCCAGCGGCGGCCGGTACAGCCGGCCCCCGGCCAGGGCCAAAGCCAGCAGCGCCGATGCCCCGAGAATGACGATCTTGACCGGATTGGTCTTCTTCATGCGTACGCGTCGGTCAGGATACGGTTGTGATGCGCGGTCGGGCGGTCAATGGGTTAATAACCAGGCCAGGCCAGCCAGTCCCACCGCCCAGCAGTAGTAGGCGAAATACTCCAGCTTGCGCCGGCGGACGATCCCCAGCAGCAGCTTGATCGAGACGTACCCGACGGCCGCTGCGGCCAGGCCGCCCGCCGCCAGGTTCAGCAGCTCGCCCGCGGGAATGCCCTCGCGCAGCGCGTCCTTGAACTTCAGCAGCCCGGCGCCCAGGATCACCGGGATCGACAGCAGGAACGAGAACTCGGCTGCGTCCTCCTGTTTGGCCCCGCAGTAGATCCCCGCGCAGATGGTGCTGCCCGAGCGCGAGATGCCCGGCAGGATGGCCACCGCCTGGGCGCAGCCGACCAGCAGCGCCCGCCACCAGTTCATCTTCTCCTCGCCGGCCCTGGCGAAGCGCGTGCCGAACAGGACGGCGCCGGTGATCAGCAGGAAGGCCGAGACCGCCACCGGGCTCTGGAAAGCGCGCTCGATGGCATCTTCGAACAGCAGGCCGACCACCGCGGCGGGGATGGTAGCGAGGATCAGCAGCAGCGCCAGCCGCAGGTTGTCGTCGGTGAAGCGCAGCCTGCCCCGTTCGCTGTAGACCCGGGCCGTGAACACCGCCCGGGCCAGCTTCAGGATCTTCTTCCGGAACACGGCCACCACCGCGACCAGCGTCCCCAGGTGGACGAACACCTCGAACCGCAGGTTGTCGCCGGACAGCCCGAACAGCCGCTCGAGCAACGCCAGGTGGCCCGAGCTGGAGACCGGCAGGAACTCGGTCAGGCCCTGGACGATGCCGAGGATGATGGCGTGCAGCAAGGTCATTGCATAATCCCGTCGTTCAATGCAGCAGGGTGCCGGCCACGATCGCGGCCAGGCCGGCGAGCATGTCGAGCTTGATCAGGCGTGACAGCCGGGCGATCCGGCGCGGATCCGGGTCCCTCAGCAATTCCCGAGCCGCCCACAACAGGAAGGGGTTCACCAGGAGCAGCGCCAGCAGCAGATACCACCGGCTGTATGCGCCCAGCAGATGCGGCAGCGGGGTCAGCAGGAACAGCAGCCCCAGCGCGGCTGCGGCGACGGCCAGCGCGCGCCGCTGCCCCAGCGCGATGGCCGTGGTGCGGGCGCCGGCCGCCCGGTCGCCCGGCTGGTCCTGGACGTCCTTGACGATCTCCCGCGCCAGGTGCATCAGCAGGGCGAAGCCGGCCGGGTAGGCGGCCCACCGCCAGTCGCCCGCCGCCATCCCGCCGAAGAAAAAGGCCGTGCCGGCGAGCGCGGCCACCAGCGCGTTCCCCCACAGCGCCATCCGCTTGCCCCGGGCGGCGTACAGCCAGAGCAGGACCGCCGCCGCGACGGCCAGCAGTCCCACGCCGGCCCCGGCCGCGAAGCCGGCGGCCACGCCGGCGGCCAGCAGCGACAGCCCGGCCCAGCGCGCGAACCGCGGGGTCAGCATGCCCGCGGGGAGCGGCCGGCCCGGCCGGTTGACCCGGTCGATCGCCAGGTCGTAATGGTCGTTGAGGGCGTTGCCGCCCCCGGCCAGCAGCATCACGGACCCTGCCGCCGCCAGGACATCGGGCAGCGGCCAGCCGCGCCAGCCGGGCAGCGCGCCGACGGCCGCCGACAGCCCGGCGATCGCCATGTTGCCCGGCCGCAGCAGCCGGAGGAATCCACCGATCGTTTTCACCGCGCCGTCAGTAATCGAGCTTGAGCGACAGCTCGGCGCCGGCGTCGTGCCGGCCGGCGCCGGCGACATTGGCAGCGTTCCTGGTGTAGCCGTAGGTCAGCCGGGCGGTCAGGGTCGCCCAGAAGCCCGGCTCCCAGCGCACCGAGGCCACGGCCAGGTCCCGGCGCTCGACCGTGCCCGACAGGAACCGGGTATGCGGGTCGTCGCCGACATATCGGCCGCCGGCCGTATCCGCCGGCGCTACCGGCTCGCCCTGGTACCACTCGCCGGCATAGTGCAGCCCCCGGTTAATCCGGCCCTCGCCCTGCCGCCGCCAGGCGTAGCCCAGGCCGATGTTCAGCCGCGGGTGGAAGCGGTGTTCGATCATAAAATCCAGCGCGTCGCCGTCGGTGCCGATCCAGTGGCCGATGATGCTGGCGGTGTCCGAACCGACATAGCGGTTCTCGTGGCGGCGATGGGTGTAGGTCCACTTCTGCGCCCCGGCCCACTCGGCCCTGAGGTCGGTGTCCGGCAGTCCCAGCGGGTCGGCCCAGTGCCCGCCCAGCAGGAACCCCATTTTCTGCGGCGCCGGCGGGCTCTGCTCGTACTGGACGTCGTCCATCAGCAGCTCGCCGTAGAGCCGGACGCCGCGCCCCGGCGTCCACTTGGCGTCCAGGCACCACATGATGTTGTCGTCGTCGCGCTCGTTCCACTGGGTGCCGTAGAACGGCAGCAGCGGGTTGGCATACACCGGATCGATGTTGCCCGCCTTATAGAGCACCAGTTCGGAGAAGCCGGCGGTGACCCGCCCCGGCAGCCGCAGCGTCAGCCGGTGTCCCGAGAGGTAGCGCTGCTGCTTGATGCTGAGGATGCCGACGAACGATTCGAAACCCAGCCGCTGGTATCGCGCCTTGAAGCTCAGGGCATCGAACGCCGGGGCGTTGGTCGAGAGCAGCAGCGTGCCGTACGTGCCCTGGCCCCACCAGCGCTGCTGGCGGCCGGCGGTCACCGAGAGGAACGGGTTGGCGTAGCGGAAGTGCGAGTAGTCGATGTCAAACTTGCCGCCGCGCCAGGTCTGGGTGGTGGCGTCCAGCCACTGATACTTGGCCTGCTCCTTCTCGGCGGTGAACACCAGCCGCTGATCGAACAGGAACTCGTGGGTGGGCGTCGCGCGCCAGCGGCCCCAGGCGTCGAGCTCGCCGCGAACGGAGTACTGAGGCTCGAATCCCTTGCTGGCCACTGCGCGCGGTGTCAACGCAGCATCAACGCCGAGCACAACATCGGGACCTCCCCAGCTTCTATACTGGTAAAGGTCACCTTCCATCCAACAATCAGCAAGATATTCCTTAACCTCAGCACCTCTACGACCGAAAGATTTTCGTTCGTAAGATCCTATCTTCCCTCGGAATTGTTGGCGATCTTGTACTAATTCGTTCAGCAGTCTAAAGAAATCATGGTTTTGAGTTTCAATTTCCCATCGTGATGGGCCAACACCACTGCCTCCCCATGAAATGCTTGATGAATCTTCTCCTTCGATCAATATGATACCTAAAATTGGTTTGATCGCTTTATAAATATCATATCGAGTATATGGTTTTGTTGCAGGTAATTCTATTACGCCTTTTGCCTCTAACCGTTCCAGTATCGGGTACGCCCAGTGGTCCAACGGCAGGTCGCGGGAATCCTGGGCCAGCGCGGGCAGGGCCGCGAGTAGCAATAACAGGATCAGAGCGGACCGTCTCATTGTTTCGCCTTGCTGCGTTTCATCACGTCCAGGTAGAAGTCGCCGCCGCGGCTGTCGTTGATCACCGTCAGGGGAAAATCCCTGACCTCAAGTTCGTAGATGGCCTCGGTGCCCAGCGCTTCGAACCCGGCGACCCGGGCCGAGATGACCTTGGTTGACAGCAGCGCGCCGGCGCCGCCGACGGCCGCAAGGTAGACCGCCTTGCGCTTCTTGATGGCCGCGACCACCTCCGGGCTGCGCCGGCCCTTGCCGATCATCGCCCTCACGCCGGCGTTCAGCATCTGCGGCGTGTAGGGATCCATTCGCGCAGCCGTGGTCGGGCCGATCGAGCCGATCACCCGTCCGGCCGGCGCCGGGGTCGGACCGGCGTAGTAGATGACCGCGCCCCGCAAGTCCACCGGCAGCGGCCTCCCGGCATCAAGCAACCCGGCCAGTTTGCGATGGGCGGCGTCGCGCGCGGTGTAGACCGTTCCGGACAGCAGGACCTCGTCACCGGCCCGCAGCGACTGGACCGCGGCGCGATCCAGCGGTGTTTCGATTCTCCTGACAGACATCGAACGCAATTTTTTCACATATTGGGCAGAATGTCAAGGCAATAATGACGTGGCAACCGGCCGCTGCCTCGCGTGCATCCGTGGATGCCGAGTAACGTGCGCCGCACCGGGCCCATCCAGCAATGGATTGTCCCGCAGGGAAGATGGAGCGCCAGGGCTGGCTTCAAGGCTTGAGGCAAGACAACGGCCCCCGCGCTGAGCGGGGGCCGTCCCGAAGGATGAATGCCTGCTAGACGATGCCCTGGGCCAGCATGGCCTTGGCCACCTTGACGAACCCGGCGATGTTGGCGCCGGCCAGGTAGTCGCCCTTGGTGGCGTACTTCTCGGAGGCGTCCAGGCACTGCTGGTGGATGGCCTTCATGATCCGCTGCAGCTTCTGGTCGACCTCGTTGCGGTCCCAGTACCAGCGCGAGCTCTGCTGGGACATCTCCAGTCCCGAGGTGGCCACGCCGCCGGCGTTGGCCGCCTTGGCCGGGCCGTACAGCACGTTGTTCGATTGGTAGACCTTGATGGCCGCCAGGTTGGACGGCATGTTGGCGCCCTCGCTCACCAGGAAGCAGCCGCTCTTGACCATGGCTTGGGCATGGTCCTCGTTGATCTCGTTCTGGGTGGCCGACGGGAACGCGCAGTCGAACTTGATGCCCTGGTCCTTGACCACGTCCCACACGCTCTTGCCCTCGTAATACTTGGCGTTCTTGTACTTCTCGACGTACTCCTTGGCCCGGCCCCGTCGCACGTTCTCGATCTCCATCAGGTGCGCCAGCTTCCCGGCATCGATGCCCTCCTCGTCGACCACGGTGCCTCCGGAATCGCAGAAGGAAAGGGCCTTGCCGCCCAGCTGGGTGATCTTCTCGATGGTGTACTGGGAGACGTTGCCCTTGCCCGAGACCAGGCAGCGCAGGCCCTTGTAGTCCTTGCCCCTGGTGGCCAGCATCTCGCCGCCGAAGTAGACCGCGCCGTAGCCGGTGGCCTCGGGCCGGATCAGCGAACCGCCGTACTCCAGGGCCCGGCCGGTGAGCACGCCGGTGAACTCGTTGCGGATCTTCTTGTAGTAGCCGTACATGAACCCGATCTCGCGGCCTCCCACGCCGATGTCGCCGGCCGGGACGTCGGTGTCGGCGCCGATGTGGCGGAACAGCTCGCGCATGAAGGCGTGGCAGAACTTCATCACCTCGTTGTCGCTCTTGCCCTTGGGGTCGAAGTCGGAGCCGCCCTTGCCGCCGCCCATCGCCAGCGTGGTCAGCGAGTTCTTGAATACCTGCTCGAAGCCGAGGAACTTGATGATGCCCAGGTTGACCGAGGGGTGGAAGCGCAGCCCGCCCTTGTAGGGTCCGATGGCGTTGTTGAACTGCACCCGGAAGCCCTTGTTGACCTGGACCTCGCCCTTGTCATCGACCCACGGCACCCGGAACAGGATGGCGCGGTCGGGTTCGCAGATCCGCTCGTAGATCTTGGCCTTGACGAACTCGGGGTGCTTGGCGACCGTCGGCTCCAGGGTCTTCATGACCTCCTCCACCGCCTGGTGGAACTCGGGCTCCCCCGGGTTCTTGGCTTTGACCTTGGCGATCACGTCGGTGATGTGGGACATGGCGAGCTCCTTCAGAGGTTGCGGCTGGGTTCGACACAGCCAGTGTGATTTCAATCGTATATGGTAGCCGAACTGCCGGGTGCTGCGCAATCGGGGATTCCCTTATAATCGCTTGCGAAAACCCTTAGCCGATCTCCAGGGTGGTGATGCCCTCGCGCACGGCGTACTTGGTGAGCTCCGCCAGGCTGTGGATGTCCAGCTTGTCCATGATCTGCTTGCGGTGGGACTCCACCGTCTTGACGCTGACGCTGAGGCGGGCGGCCGCCTGCTTCGTGCTCTTGCCCTCGGACAGCAGCTGCAGCACCTCCCGCTCCCGCGGCGACAGCACGGCGAATGCTGTCGGTCCCCGGCCCCGGATCGATTCGATGTAATCCTTGACGACCAGGCTGGCGATGCCCGGGCTGAGGTAGAGCTGCCCCTTCATCACCTGGCGGATGGCCTGCGATAGCTCCTCGAAGGCGGCGTCCTTGAGCACGTACCCCATCGCCCCCTGCTTGAGGATCTCGACCACGAACCGGCGGTCGGCATGCATCGACAGGGCCAGCACCCGGGTGCCGGGCAGGGCCGTGCGGATCAGCCGCGTGGCCTCGATTCCGTTCAGCCCCGGCATCGAGATGTCCATGATCACCAACTCCGGCGCATAGCGCTTCGCCATCCGCACGGCTTCCTGCCCCCCTTCGGCCTCTCCTACGACCCTGATCCCCGGCTGCCGCTCCAGGAGGTTGCGCAGCCCCTGTCGGAACATCTTGTGGTCGTCCGCGATGACTATCTTCATCCCCTGCCGCCCCCTTCCGGCGCCGTTCGCGCGCATCGCATGGTGATCCGGATCCTCGCCCCATGCCCGGGCCGGCTTTCGATATCCACACTGCCGCGGAACCGACGCACCTGCTCCCGGATGTTGAACAACCCGTAGCTGGTCCGGCCGATCCGCGCCGGGTCGAAACCGGCGCCGTCGTCGCGGACCGCGACCGCCAGCGCCTGCCGGGATACCTGGACATCGACCGCTACCTGGGTGGCCCGGGCGTGCTTGGCGGCATTCATCAGCAGTTCCCGCGCAGCCATGTACGCAACGAACTCGATCCGTCCGTCGGCCGGGCGGGTGCTGCCACGGCACCTGACAACCACTCGGTATCCGAACAGCTCCTGGTAGTGCTCCCCCAGCCATTCCAGGGCCGGTCCCAGCCCGATCTCATACAGCAACGGCGGGCTGATCTCGTTGGTCAGCGCCCGCGCATGCCGGATGGACTCGTCCAGCAGTCTGCGGAACTCCTCCGCCCACTCCCGGGCCGGTCCTGAGTGGCTTCTGGCGTGGTACTCGTCCAAACTGAGCCGCATCAGCGCCAGCGACTGCCCGATCCGGTCGTGCAGCACGGCGGCAATCCGCTTGCGCTCCGATTCCTCCGCCTGCAGCAGCTCCGAGGAAAGCTCCCGCAGCTGCCTCTGGTACCGTCCGATCTGGTGCTCGCGCCGCTTCCGCTGCGCCGCTTCCCGCCGCAGGTCGCGGTTGAGCAGCTTCAACTCGGCGGTCCGCTCGGCGACAGTATCCTCCAACGTCGCGTAATACTGTTTCAACCGCTGCTCGGCCTCGTGACGGTCGAGGTATGACACCAGCAGCTTGGCCAGGGACCGCTGCAGCAGCAGCTCCTCCCGCAGGAACGGGCCAGGACTGCCCGGCGGCGGTCGGCCGATGACGCCCACCTCCAGCACCACGTCCCGGCGCCCCCGGGTGCGGTATCGGACACGGCATGTCCTCCGCGGCCGCCGGTACCCGTCCGACGTGAACAGCTGATCCCCGTAGCGTATCCTGACGACCGTCTGGCGGGGGTGCTGCCAGGCGCGGGGCAGGCTGCGGGCGACGCGGGCCAGCGCCCGGGATGGCACAATGCCCTGCGCCTGCAGGACTCGGGCAGCGCGGTGCAGCGCTGTCAGCTCCTTGATCCGCTCCCGCAGCTGCCAAGTGACCCGTTCCCGCCCGGGCTGTCCGGCCTTCATCGGCGTTCGGCCGGTCATCGCCGCGCGCCGCTCCCGCTGCGGGTGGCCGCGGGGCCGCCGGTCGCGGAATAAAAAACAGCGGCATTGCGCATGCCGCCTGGGTTCACGGTCATCGCTCAATCCTTGAGTATCAGGACGATCCCGGCCACGAACGCCACCACGCCGACGCCAGCGGCAGCAGGGGTCAGCCATACCGGGATGCGGACGAACAGGCTCAGCAGCATGACGGCCACGAAAGCGGTGATCCCGGCCAGAAAGAACCAGATGCCCTGCCGGGTCCGGTCCCGCGGCCGCTGCCCGGCCGCAGGCGCGGCTGCACAGGCGTGCCGGGATCCCCCGGCTTGTTGCACCGCCGAACGGACGTTCGGCGTCCCCTTCATCGGGCCGCAGCACTCGACGCACAACCGGTGCTCCTTGTCGAAACAAGGCCGGCACACCTGCCGCTCGCAGGCAGGGCACTTGTACATCGACTCGTTGCGGACGATCACGCCACGGGCGCAGATCGGGCAGAACACCTGGACGGCTTCCTGAATCGATTCGCTCATCGTCTCCTCCTGTACCGCGCCGGGGCCGAACGTGCCTCGGCCGGTGCCCGGGGTTGCGGTAACAGTAACCGATATCCACCGAAAAGTCAAGCCCCGGCGCGGCGCACGGCGGCCGCGCCAGCTGCGCGGCCGCCGTGCGGGTCCGGTTGGGAACCGGTCATTCCGATCGCGCCAGCCCCGCCAGCTCCCTCGCCATTCCCGCCAACCGCACGAACTCCGCCCGGTAGCCCCCCGGGTCCGTGCCGCAAGCCGCCCGCGCCAGCTCGATCACCTGGCCGTAGCTGGCCGAGCCCTTGAACGGCGAGTTGCGCAGCAGCAGGCCGAACTCGGCCACGGCCGCCGCGAAGCGGAAGTCCTCCGAGGCCTGGGCGAACGCCGCCCCGCCGTCGACCACCGGCCCGACGATCAGCCTGCTCCGGGTCCCGTCGGGGTCCTTGTAGCGCAGCTTGACCGTCATCAGCTCCGGGCTCTTCCCGGCGTCGGGGCGGACGACGGTGGTCTGGTACTTGAGCTCGTCCACGCCCGGCAGATTCTCGTCCGATCCCGCCGGCACGATCTCGTAGAGCGCCGTGACGGTGTGGCCCGATCCCAGCTCGCCGGCGTCCTTTGTGTCGTCGTTGAAGTCCTCCTTGGCCAGCAGCCGGTTCTCGTAGCCGATCAGTTTGTAGCCGCGGACCTTCGCCGGGTTGAACTCCACCTGGATCTTGACGTCCTTGGCGATGGTGAACAGCGTGCCGCCCATCTGGGAGACCAGCACCTTGCGGGCCTCGGAGAGGTTGTCGATGTAGGCGTAGTTGCCGTTGCCCTTGTCGGCCAGCTGCTCCATCCGTGAGTCCTTGAGGTTGCCACTGCCGAAGCCCAGCACCGACAGGAACACGCCGTGCTCGCGCTTCTCCTCGATCATGGCGATCAGCTCCGAGGTCGATGACACGCCGACGTTGAAGTCGCCGTCGGTGGCCAGGATCACCCGGTTGTTGCCGCCCTTGATGTAGTTGTCGAGGGCCGTCTGGTAGGCCAGCCGGATGCCGGCAGCGCCGGCCGTGCAGCCGCCGGCCTCCAGCTTGTCCAGCGCCGCCAGGATCGCCTTCCTGTCCTTCCCGGCCGTGGACGGCAGCACCAGGCCCTCCGAGCTGGCGTAGACCGCGATCGCCACCCGGTCCTGGGGCCGCAGCTGCTGCACCAGCAGCTTGAAGGCGGACTTGAGCAGCGGCAGCTTGTCCTGGCTCTGCATCGACCCGGAGACGTCGATCAGGAACACCAGATTGGCCGGCGGCAGTTTACCGGCTGGGACCTCGCGGCCCTTCAGCCCGATCCGCACCAGCCGGTGGCCGGCGTGCCACGGACAGGGGGCCGCCTCGGCGTGGACTGCGAACGGCGTACCGTCATCGGGCTGCGGGTAGTCGTAAGGGAAGTAGTTGACCAGCTCCTCGATCCGCACCGCGTCCTTGTATGGCAGCGATCCCGAATTGAGGAAGCGCCGCACGTTGGCATAGCTGGCCGGGTCGACGTCGATCGAGAAGGTGGACAGCGGCTCCTGGAGCACGTCCTTGAACGAGTTCTCGCTGATCGTGGCGTATTCCTCGGTGTTGAAGTCCGCCGGGACGCCGCGGTACACGCCGCCGGACGACTGGTCGCACTCGTAGGCAATCGATCCGCAGGCCGGCGCAGCTATTTTGCAAGCCATTACCTTTCGCTCGTCCTTGACCTTGAGGTCCAGGGTCGCGGGCTTCATGGCGACGGCCACGGTAACGGCCTTGCCCGATTCGACCGTGACGCCCTTGACCAGCGCCGTCTCGTGGCCGGGGTGGGTGGCCATCACCGAGTAGGTCCCGGCCGGGACGCCGTTGAACGTGAAGCGTCCGGCCGCGTCGCTCTTGGCGTAGAACGACGTGCCGACAAGTTTGAGCGAGGCGCCCGACAAGGGCAGCTTGGTCACGGCGTCGCTGACCGTACCGGAGATCGAGCCGGGCTGGACCGCCCACAGGATGCCTGCCAGCGCGGCGAGGGCCGCGGCGGCCCAGACCAGGATGTTTCGCTGTTTCATGGTGGTGCTCCTCTGACTGCAGGTTGCCGTTTGGGGTTCTGCAGTATATACCAAGGGGCCCTCCCGATTATTCCGATAAAAAAAGCACGGTCATCTGACCGCGCTTATCCGCCATGCCGCATCGCCGGCCGGCACGGGTTCACCCGCTGCCGATGTTCCCGCCGCCCAGGACGAGATCCCCCTGGTAGAACACCGCCGATTGCCCCGGCGTCACCGCGCGCTGCGGCTCGGCGAACGCAATGACCGCCCGATCCCCTGGCAGCGGCTTGACCATCGCCGCGGCGCCCTTGTGCTGGTGCCGGATCTTGACCAGCGCCCCGACCGCGCGCTGCGGCCGGGGCAAGATCCAGTTGACGCCCGAGACCGCGCAGTCGCTCGACCGCAGCAGGTGGTCATCCCCCACGACTATCCGATTGCGCTGCGCGTCGATCCTCAGCACATACTGCGGCCTCCCCAGCGCGATGCCCAGCCCTTCGCGCTGGCCGACGGTGTAACGGATGATGCCCTTATGCTTGCCCAGGGCATTCCCGTCCCTGTCGACGATGTCGCCGGGCGCGGGCGTAACCCGTTGCTCGAGGAAATCCGCATACGATCCGTGCTGGACGAAGCAGATCTCCTGGCTCTCCGGCCTTTCCGCCGAGATCAAGCCCAGTGAGCGCGCCTGGGCGCGGACCTCCTGCTTGCTCAGGCCGCCCAGCGGGAACAGCACCTGCGCCAGCGTTCCCCGCGACAGCGGCCACAGGAAATAGGACTGGTCCTTCCTGGCGTCGATCCCGCGCGCCAGAACGGGCATTCCCCGTCGTTTGACGATCCTCGCGTAGTGCCCCGTCGCGAGATACCGGCAGCCCAGGCCGCGTGCCTTGTCCAGCAGCAGGCCGAACTTGATCATGCGGTTGCACGCCACGCAGGGGTTGGGCGTGCGGCCGGCCGCGTATTCGGAAACGAACCGGTCGACCACCTGGCGGGAGAATTCCCGCTGGCAGTCGACCACGTAGTGCGGAATCCCCAGCGCCTGGGCGGCCTGGCGCGCCGCGGCGACCGAGTCCAGCGAGCAGCAGCTCCGGGCATGGTCCCCGTCCCCATAGCAAAAGAGCTTCATGGTCAGCCCAATGACCCTGAAGCCCCGCTGGACCAGCAGGGCCGCAGCCACGCTGCTGTCCACGCCGCCGGACATCGCCACGGCAACGGTCATCCCGCTGATCGTCATGCGCGCCGCCCCTTCAGCGCCGGAAGGGCATCACTGCTCCAGCGGCGCGTCGCTGACGTAGACGCCTTCCAACTGGTAGGCGCCGTCAAGCAGGAACTCGATCCGGCGGCCCGCGAACAGCCGCGGATCCTCGTAGGGAGCAAAGAACCGCAACACGGCGCCGGCGGGGCCGGCCAAGACGCCGGCGAAACGGAATTGGCCCAGCGACGATCTTTCGATAGAGGGGCACTGCCCGGCGATGCTGTGCAGCAGGTGCTGGCGTTCGGCGAAGTGCGCGCAGGCCCTGGCCACGAACTTCTCCAAGTCGCCCTCGGGGGCCACCGGCTGCAGGACCGCCGGCGGACGGCAGAAATGGATGGAAGAGTAATCACCGTTCTCCAGGCCGCTGGCCCAGGACATGGGATCCTGGCAGCCGGCCGCGGCCAGCGCGGCGGCCAGGGCCAGCGGCAGCAGCCGGCGGCCGCGAGCTGCGGCTCGGCCGGGCGTCATCTGCCCGCCAGCGCTTTCCGCAGCCTGCGGCAGGTCGCCTCCAACGCCTCGGAGATCACCTTGGTTCGTGCCATCACCGGCATGAAATTGGTGTCGCCGTTCCACCGCGGCACCAGGTGCAGGTGGAGGTGGTCGGCGATGCCCGCGCCCGCCGCTGTCCCCAGGTTAAAGCCCAGGTTGAACCCGTCCGGCCGCAGGCAGCGGACCATCGCCCGCTGGCACGACTGGGCCAGTGCCATCAGGTCCAACAGCTCGTCCGGACGCAGTCTGGCGAAATCCCCGACATGGCGGTAGGGCGCGATCATCAGGTGTCCATTGTTGTATGGGAAACGGTTCATCATCACGAAAGCCGCCTTCCCCCGCAGCAGGATGTGGTTGGCCGTATCCCTCCGCTGCCTGGGTTTGACGCAGAAGATGCATCCTTTTGAGGTTTTCTGCTCCTCGCCGGATATATATGCCATCCGCCAGGGCGCCCATAGGCGTTTCATGTTGCGCTCTCCATGCATTCGCTTCTGTTCGCGCGGCCGGCGAGCCCGTCCGCCGCCGCTGGCAGCTCGGCCAGGTGCCTGATCCGAACGTCCGGCGCGGCGGCCGGCAGCATCCGCTGGTCCACCCCGCTGATCCGCAGATAGCTCTCGATGTACAGCCGCTCGTAGTCGTCCTGCGGGTTGTAGGGCATCCGGGAAAAGTCGTTGTCCAGCCAGATCGTGCGCATGCCCAGAGACCGCGCCGGCCGCACGTTGTTGTCGATCCGGTCGCCCACCATCAGGCAGCGCCCGGCATCGGCGTCGGCGCGTTCCAGCGCAAGCTCGAAGATGCGGCCGTCGGGCTTGTGCAGGCCGACCTCGTCGCTGATCACCAGCAGACGGAAGAACCTTGACAAATCGTGCCGATCCAGCTCCGCCCGCACCAGCGGCGGCTGGTTGGCGATCACGCCCAGATGGTAGGATCTGCCCAGCTCTCCCAGGACCTCATGGACGCCGGGCAGCGGGACGTTGGCGCCGGGATAGAGATGATGGTACTGGTACGCCTTTTGCTTGGCCTCGTCGGGGACGTGCGGCGCATGCGTGTCCGCGATCAGCTTTCGCGGATGGGCATCGGGCGGGTTTTCGCGCAGGATCCGCTCCCGCTCGGCCAGCACCTGCTCGAAGGACAGCGCCAGGCCGGCCTCGCGCATCGTCAGGTAGAAGTGCCGCCAGATGCGGGCCAGCAGCGGCAGGTCGTAGAAGATCACGTTGCCGATGTCGAGGAAGATCCAATCGATACTATTCACTACCCAGCATTCCCTATCCAGTATTCACTTCGTTTCCCATTTACTCGTTTGCCCATGTACCCGTTTGACCGTTCTCCCGTTTGCCCTTTTAGAATAGTTCCATCTGTTTTTTATTCTTGCCTTTGGATTTCCCATTTTGCATTTTGCCTTTTCCATCTTTCAATTTTAGGTCAGGCTCCTCGAACACCCGGATCTCCCCGTACTCGCCGTCGTAGCCCGGCAGCACCCGCACCCGCCCGGCCCGCACCCGCATGATGCCTTCAGCGATCCGCCGGTCGGTGGCGGTAACCAGCTCGGACTCGGGAGTCTCCAGCAGGATCGAGAACTCGCTGCCGAAGGTCGTGATCAGCTTGTGATACTCCCTGAGCACGGTCTGCGTACCCGTGCCCATGTCCTTGGCCGCTGCGATGATCTCCTCCAGCGGTATCAGGTGCTTGCAGGGGATGGCGCCGGCCGGTGCCTCGTCCTCCGGCCGGTCCGCCAGGTCATCGACGCGGTGGAGCACGCCGACGGTGGCCTTTTTGCCGCACTTCGGGCACAGGTTCTTGTGCCGTTTGCACTCCGCCGGCGTCATCCGGACCGCGCAGGGCTTGTGGCCGTCGTAGTGGTACTTGCCCTCCTCGGGGAAGAACTCGATGGTGTACAGGAATTTCGACCGGTCCTTGGCGCGCAGGGCCTCGCGGACCGCTGCGTAGTCGAGCTCGCAATCGAAGGCGTTGGCCTCGCGCCCCAGCTTGGCCGGACTGTGGCAGTCGGAATTGGAGATCAGCGAGAATCTGTCGAGCGCCGACAGCCGCCAGTTCATCGGCGGATCGGACGACAGGCCCGTCTCCAGTGCGAAGATGTGCTCCGTCTGGTCCTCGTAGCACTCTTCGATGGCGTCAAACCCGGAGTTGGAGCCGAACAGCGAGAAGTGCGGCGTCCAGATGTGGGCCGGCACCACGAAACTAGCGGGATCGGCCTTCAGCACCAGCTCCACCAGCCGCGAGGCGTAGATCGGCAGGATCGGCCGGCCGTCGACCTCCAGGCTGGCGTGGGACCGCAGGCGCCGGTTGACCTCGCCCGCCGCCTCCAGCGACGGCGCGAAAACGAGGTTGTGGATCTTGCGGGTCCTGCCGTTCTTGGAGAAAATGTTGCTGACCTCGGCGGTCAGGATGAAGTCGACGCCCTTGTAGTGGAACAGCCCGTTGCCGCGCGGCTCCAGCTTGAGCTTCAGCTCGCGGAACCACGCCGGGTGGGTGAAGTCGCCGGTGCCCACCAGGCCCAGGCCCTTGTACTTGGCCCACTCGGCGATGTGGTCCAGGTCCATCTCCGGGCTGGTGGCCCGGCTGTACCTGGAGTGGATGTGGAAATCGGCGTAGAACTTCATTGTTGAAGAACGTACTATTATTCTAGGCACCACCATTCTTGGTTGATCGTTTATGAACAGCTAACATTCCGATACCAATAGTCGCTGTAATGGCACAATTGTACAAAATGAACCAAATTACTGATCTCAAATCTAGACTGTGCGCGCTGATCAGTATCATTGTGAGCGTAATCAGCGCAAGAAGAATATACAGCGTTCCCGCTATCCGAAATCAATATTTACTTATCCATGCAACGGGTAATGTTGTAACAAAGCCCGTGATCGCCCATATAATTTCATTCCATGGTTGATTTTTCCGCAATGTGAATAACACTCTGAACCTATCGAAGAGGTGTACGATTCCAATTAGCCCTGCGAAGAGCATTATAAGTGCTCGATCTGTTGGTATTTCTTTCAAGCTGAGCTTCATTTGTACGCCGCCACCATCACGCGGGTGGTGTTGGCCAGCGGCGGCTCCAGCGTCCCGTGCTTGAACATCTCGACCCGCGCGAACCCGGCCTTCACCAGCAAAGTCTCGATCTCCACCAGCTCGTAGGCCCGTTCCCGGTGGATCTCGACCAACCGCTCGTGGCGCCGGCCGCGCGGCACGAACAGCGTCAGCTCCAGCTCGGCGCAGGAGCTGCCGGCGTCATAGCGATGGCGCCAGATCGAGGTGAGGCCGCCGTCCTCGCGCACCTCCAGGCGGCCGTTCCAGTATTCGGACAGCGAGTACACGCTGTTGATGTCGAACAGGAAGATCCCACCGGGCGCCAGACCCTGGTGCACCCGGCGGAACGACTCCTCCAGCTCCCGGTTGGACAGGATGTAGTTGACGCTGTCGAACAGCGACACCACCGCGGCGTACGGGCGCCTGGCAGAGAAGCTCCGCAAATCGCCCTCGGCGAACCGGACCCTGACCCGCGCCCGGGCGGCCTTCTCCCGCGCGATCTTCAGCATCCCGGGCGACGAATCGATCCCGGTCACGGCATAGCCGGCCTTGGCCAGCAGCAGGGAGAACGAGCCGGTGCCGCACCCCAAGTCGAGCAGGTCGCATCCGTGGGACAGCCCGGCCCGCCCGATCAGCCCGTCCACGTAGCCCGTCCACTGCCCATAATCGACGTCCTTCATCAGCCGGTCGTACCACGGGGGGATCTGCGAGAACGGGGCGCGCTCGCACCCCCGGCTCCGCCTATGTCTGAGGAAGTCGATCATCCCTGCCGTCTGCCCGGTGCGGGGCCCTGCCGCTCCCTTCAGTCATCGTAGCCCAGCTCGAAGGCCTTCCGGTTCATCTCGACGGTCTTGGGCGGCACCCGCGAGCTGATGGTGGCGATCCAGGTCTCCCCGGGGATGCCGAGCTGCCGGGCCAGCGCGCCCACCAGCACCACGTTGATGGTCTTGGCGCTGCCGGCCTGCGCCGATAGCGCGGGCCCGTCGCAGAGCGCCGTGTTCGGCACCTGGGCCCTGATCCGGTCGACGATGTCCGCCGGGTACTGGGCCTGGCCGGTGGCCACGGTCATCGGCATCACTTGCTGCCGGTTGATGATCACCGCGCCGCCCGGCTTGAGAAAACTGAGGTAGCGCGCGGTCTCCATCTCCTCGAACGACAGGATGACGTCGGCCTCGCCCTCGCGGATCAGCGGCGAGTTGACCCGGTCGCCGTACCGCACGTGGCTGACCACGCTGCCGCCCCGCTGCGCCATGCCGTGGACCTCGCTCTTCTTGGCGTCAAAGCCCGCGGCGATGGCCGTCTCGGCGATGATGTCCCCGGCCAGCAGCACGCCCTGGCCGCCCACGCCGCAGATCAGTATGTTGACCGTCTTCATGTATTCTCCCGCGTTTTACGATTCACCATTCACGGTTCACGCCAGGATCACCGTTTCATCGCCTTCTTGGGACAGAGCGACGCGCAGACCTCGCAGCCGGTGCAGAAGATGGGGTCGATCTTCGACTTCTTCCGCGCGCTGTCGAACGAGATCGCCGGGCAGCCCAGCTTCAGGCACAGCTTGCAGCCGACGCAGGCGTCCTCGTCCACGTGCAGCGTCGGCTTGAATTTCTTGTCGATCAGGATGCAGGGCGATTTCGCGATCACCACCGACACGCCGGGGTGGCCGGCCGCCGCCTTGAGCGCGGCCTCGGTGGCCTTGAGGTCCAGCGGATCGACCACCGCGACGTGCTTGACACCGCAGGCATGGCAGATGTCCTCGAGCGAGAGCACCGGCGAAGTTTGTCCCTGCAGGGTCCGGCCCGAGCCCGGGTTCTGCTGGTGCCCGGTCATGGCGGTGATGCGGTTGTCCAGGATCACCACCGTGCCCTGCGCGTTGTTGTAGACCATGTCGATCAGCCCGGTGATGCCGGAATGGAAGAACGTGGAGTCGCCGATCACGGCCACCGTCCGCCTGGCCATCTCCGGCCCCAGGGCCTTCTCCAGGCCCATGGCCGCGGTCACCGAGCCGCCCATGCAGATCACCGTGTCCATGGCGCCCAGCGGCTCCATCATCCCCAGCGTGTAGCAGCCGATGTCACCGGTGGCGGTCAGCTTCAGCTTGCTGATGGCGTAGAACACGCCGCGGTGCGGGCAGCCCGGGCACAGCACCGGCGGCCGGGCCGGCACGGCGATCGGCTGCACCGACGATTCCCGCTGCAGGCCGAAGGAGCGCGCGACCACCGTGGGATCGAGCTCGCCCGTGATCGGCACCTTGTCCTTGCCCGTGATCGGGCTGTCGTATGCGCAGGAGCCCTTCACGAAGTACCCCGCGGCCTTGATCTGCTCCTCCAGGAACGGGTCGTTCTCCTCGATCACGTAGATCTCGTCGACCGATTTGATGAAGCCGGCGATCAGCTTCTGCGGCAGCGGGTGGGTCAGGCCCAGCTTCAGGAACGAGGCGTCCGGGAAGACGTCCCTGGCGTACTGGTACGAGATGCCGCTGGTGATGATGCCGAGTTTTTTATCGCCGCGCTCGATCGTGTTGCCGGCGAACGTTTCGCCGTATTCGGACAACCGGCGCAGTCGGTCCTCGACCTTGACGTGCATCTTGCGGGCGTGGGCCGGGATGGTGATCCGCTTGACGATGTCCTTGACGTACCCCGCCGGTGTGTGTTCGGCGCGCTGGCCCAGCTCGACCACGCCCTTGGAGTGCGAGATCCGCGTGGTCAGCCGCAGCAGCACCGGCGTGTCGAACTGCTCCGACAGCTCGAACGCCAGCTTGGCGAAGGCTAGGCACTCCTGCGAGTCGGACGGCTCCAGGCAGGGGATCTTGGCCATCTTGGCGTAGTAGCGGTTGTCCTGCTCGTTCTGCGAGGAGTGCATGCCGGGGTCGTCGGCGGTGACCACCACCAAGCCTCCGGTGGCGCCGATGTAGGCCATCGAGAACAGCGGGTCGGCCGCCACGTTGAGGCCGACGTGCTTCATGCAGGTCAGGGCCCGCGCCCCGCCGAACGAGGCCCCGGCCGCCACCTCCAGCCCGACCTTCTCGTTGGTGGCCAGCTCGGCGTAGACCTCCTTGTATTTCCCGAGGTTCTCCAGGATCTCGGTGGACGGCGTGCCGGGGTAGGCCGACACCACGTTGACGCCGGCCTCCCAGGCACCGCGCGCCACGGCCTCGTTGCCGGAAAGGAGTTTCTTCATCGATCGCTCCGCAATGCTCTCTGTTGCGCGCCGCTCGCGGCGGTGGGACGACCAATCATAATGAATACCAGCCGATAAGTCAAGGCGGATGCGCCGCCGGGAACAGGAAAACCGCATCGGGTCGATGCGGTCGACCGCCCTGCCGGGGGTCGTTCAGTCGGCCACCTTCAGGGTTTCCAGCATTGTTTGCAGCGACCCTGCGTCCGGCATCATCATGAAGAACCCGGAGAAGCCCTGGGACTTGTCGCCGAAGGTGAACCGGTTCTGGACGTAGGCCACCAGCCCGCTCTCGGTGCGCTCGGCCAGGATCTTCCCCAGGATGTTCTTGAGCACGCCTGACAGCAGCAGCGGCGTGGAGGGGACGGTCATCAGGCTCAGCAGGTCCTCGACCGCGGTCAGGTAGGCGGTGGTCATGATCTCCGACACCTCGCGGTGGATCTGGCCGAAGTTGAACTCCGGGGACTTCTTGGCCTGCGGCATGTGGTGCCAGCAATGCTGGGCGAACTCACGGGCCTTGTCGCCGGGCATCAGCCAGATCGTGGCTCCGGAGACGTCGCCGGCGAAGATGTTGACCAGGCTGACAACAGGGATGCCCGGCTTGGCGAGGGAATCGAGCACTTCGTCCATCGGCTTGATGCCGATCATCGGCACCGACACCATCACCTTCAGGCCGGTCACCTCTGCCAGCGTGGTGGCCGACTGCCCCGAGCCGATGTTGAACACCTCCTTGAGGGCGTCCTGCTGGACCGGTGTCAGCTGCTGGAGCGACGGCGCCATCGATGCGACGGAATGGGGTTGCGGCTCATCATGACATATAGTATACCGAATGCCCGGCCAAAGTCAACGGGTTTTTGGCGATTCTGCGACATAAAAAAGGCCGCCTCTGCCGGGCGGCCCTGCGCTGGGGCACTGCGCTCCTAGTCCGTTCCGGCCCCCTCGTGCCCGTGCACTTCCTTCAGCGCCCGGGCGATCACCTTCACCGCCCAGTCGACGTCGCGCTTGGAGATCACCAGCGGCGGCGCGAACCGGATGGTCTGCTCGTGGGTGTCCTTGGCCAGGATGCCCAGCTCCTTCATCCTCAGACAGTAGGGGCGGGCCTTGCCGGCTTCTAGCTTGAGCTCCATCCCGGTCAGCAGGCCCATGCCGCGCACTTCCTTGATCTTGTCGGTGGGGATGGCCCGCAGCTGCCGGCGGAAGTATTCCCCCAGCTTGGCCGCCCTGACGTCGAGCTTCTCCCGTTTCAGCACGTCGAGCGAGGCCATGCCCACGGCGCAGGCCAGCGGATTGCCGCCGAAGGTGCTGCCGTGCTGGCCCGGCCGGATCACCTCCATCACCTTCCAGCGTGCGAATACGGCCGACACCGGGTACATGCCGCCGCCCAGCGCCTTGCCAACGATCATCACATCGGGCCTGGCGTTCTCGTGCTGCCAACAGAACGGCCTGCCGGTGCGGCAGAATCCGGTCTGGACCTCGTCGGCGATGAACAGCACGTTGTGCCGTTCGCAGATCGCCTTGACCTTCTTGAGGTAGCCGGACGACGGCACCTTGACCCCGGCCTCGCCCTGGATCGGCTCCACCAGGAAGCCGACGGTGTTCGGCGTGATGGCCTTCTCCAGCGCCACCGCGTCGTCGTAGGGGATGATCCTGAAGCCGGGCATGGCCGGCCCGTAGCCGCCGTGGGCGTCGGGGTCGGTCGAGAAGCTGACGATGGTGCTGGTGCGGCCGTGGAAGTTCTCTGCGCAGACGATGATCTCGGCCCGGTCCTTGGCCACGCCCTTCTTCTCGTAGCCCCACTTGCGGGCCAGCTTGATGGCCGTCTCCACCGCCTCGGCTCCTGTGTTCATCGGCAGGGCCGCCTCGAAGCCGGCGTACTGGCACAGTTTCTTCAGGAACGGCCCCAGCTTGTCGTTGTGGAACGCCCGGCTGGTCAGCGTCACCCGCGCCAGCTGCCGCTTCAGCGCCCCGGCGATGGCCGGGTGACAGTGGCCCTGGTTGACCGCTGAGTAGGCCGAAAGCATGTCGAGGTACTTCCTGCCCTCGACGTCCCACACCCAGATGCCCTTGGCCTTGGCGACCACCACCGGCAGGGGGTGGTAGTTGTGCGCCCCGTACTGCTCGGCGAGCCTGATCAGTTCCTTGCTGTTGGCCATGTCGTGATCCTCCTGTTGGCGCAATTCATGAATTGCCCGTACGTTGGTCCTCTCGCCGGGGCGGTTCGCGAACCGCCCTTACTTTTTCGCTCCGAACAGGTCCTTCCTCAGACCCAGGTAAAAAGCGATGTTCGCTTTCCTGTCGGTCCGCGGCTGGATCTTGCCGTTGCGGGAGGTCATGATGGTGGTGACGCCCGGGCCGTGCCCGGCCAGGATGCAGTCGGAGTGCACCACCACGCCGATGCTGACCGCGCCCTTGCGGTAGCAGCGGCCAAAGCAGTTGTCGGTGTTGTCGATGGCCACCAGGTCGCCGAACCGCAGTTTGTCGATCCCCAGCCGGTGGACGGCCTCCGCGTCGGCGGTGGTGATGTCGTAGTCGCCGCTGGCCACCGAGGCCGAGCCCAGGCCCGAGCCCATCAGCTCGGCGGGAATGCGGCAGGCCACCGGGACCTCGAGCTTTCTCCCGGGGCTGGTCCTGCATCCCAGCTTGCGGAACAGGTCGGGGTCGAGGTTGAACAGTTTCAGGTCGGGGAGCTCCGGCAAGGCCAGGCCCAGGCCGTGGGCCCTGATCTGGATCTTGTCGCCGATCACCATCTGCTCGAGGACCTTCCAGTCGAAGTCGACCAGCACGTGCTCGATGCCGCCGTGCTTGCCGGTGACGAAGCCGCTGGCGCCCTTGGCCGCGCCCGAGACGATGACGGCCCGGTTGCCGATGCAGGCCAGCGTGTTCAGGCCGGAATTCTCGGCGCCGCCCGGCTCCTTGGTCTCGCGGTTGGACATCGAGACCGCCGGTTCCACGTGGTCGGCCACCCAGCCGAAGGCGGGGTCGCCCACCCGGATGTTGAAGGTGATGCCGCCGGTGCCGGGCAGGGTCATGGCCCGACCGTCGTGGCTGACCCGGTAGGGCGACCGGAACTTGGGCGAGGTCACCTCGCCGATCACCGACTGGACCACCAGCCGGTCCTGGTTTGTCTTAAGCATGCTCCCTCTTTTCGATTCCGCCGGCAGACGTCAGCGTTCCCGGGATCAACGCCTCATTCCCCGCGCCACTGCCAGGACCGCCGCGGTCTTGAGCAGATCGCCGGCGATGAACGGCAGCGCGCCCAGCCGCAGCGCAGCCGGCGGAGTCAGCTTCAGCAGCATCGCCAGCTGGATGACCCCGCACAGGTAGATGACCGCAACACCGGCCAGCAGCGCCAGCAGCGTGGCCGCGGCGCCGCGGTAACGCCCGGCGATCGACCCCGTCACCCAGGCAGCGGCCACGAAACCGAGCAGGTAGCCGCCGGTCGGTCCCAGCAGGTGGGAGAACCCGCCTGCCGCGCCCGTGAACAGCGGCAGTCCGGCCGCGCCCAGGGCGAGGTACAGCGCCTGGCTGATCGCGGCCTTCCGGCCCAGCATCACCGCGGACAACAGGACGAAGAACACCTGCAGGGTCACCGGCACCGGCGTGAACGGCAGGGGCAGGCGCACGAACGCGCCCAGCGCGGTCAGGCCAGCGAACAGCGCCACGCCGAATACGGCGGACAACCGCTGGTCAAGGGCAATCGGCCTAGTCAAGACCCGTTCCATGCATTGCCTCACTTGTATACGGAAACTCCTTTGCGTTCTTCGCGTCTTTGCGGCGAACGGTTATTTCGCAACCTTCCGGATGCACTGCTCGATGATCTCCGCGCCGGCCGCGGCCTCGTCCCTGGTGATCACCAGCGGCGGACAGATCCGCAGGGTGTTGGTGCCGCAGCCCAGCATTAACAGGCCGCGGCGGAACGCCTCGTGCAGGATCTCCTCCATCAGGCCGTGCGACTTGGCCTTGGACTTCTTGCTCTCCACGATCTCGACGCCGATCATCAGGCCCCGGCCCCGCACGTCGCCGATGATGTCGTACTTGCGCTGCATCCGCTTGAACTCGGCCGTCAGGTAGCCGCCCACGATCCCGGCGTTACGCAGCAACCCGCCCTTGATAACGTCGAAGGTGGCGATGCCTGCGGCGCAGCACACCGGGTTGCCGCTGTAGGTGCTGCCGTGGCTGCCGGGCTTCCAGTTCATCACCCTGGCCGGCGCGATGATGGCGCCGATCGGCATGCCGCTGGCCATGCCCTTGGCGATGGTGATGATGTCGGGCCTCACCTTGAAATGCTCCATGGCGAACCAGGTCCCGGTGCGGCCCATGCCCGACTGGATCTCGTCAGCGATCAGCAGGATGCCGTGCTTGTCGCACAGCGCGCGCAACGCCCGTACCGCCTCCACCGGCGGCACCACGTAGCCGCCCTCGCCTTGGACCGGTTCGAACACCATGCCGGCGACCTCCTCGGGCGGCAGAATGGTCTTGAGCACGATGTCCTCGATGTACTTGACGCACTCCAGTGAGCAGCCCGGGTAGGTCCTGTTGAACACGCAACGGTAGCAGTTGGGGTAGGGCACGTGGGTGACGCCCGGCATGGTGGGGAAGAAGCCCTTCTTTTGGGCGGTCTTGGACCCGGTGCACGACACCGCGCCCATGGTGCGGCCGTGGAAGGCGCCGATGAAGGCGATGAACTGCTGCCGTCCGGTGCGGTAGCGTGCCAGCTTCAGCGCGCCCTCGACGGCCTCGGCGCCCGAATTGCAGAAGAACACCCGGCTGTCCCTGCCGGTGGGAGAGACCGAGATCAGGCGCTCGGCCAGCGCCACCTCGGGCTCGTAGTAGAAGTCGGTTCCCGAGTAGTGGATGAACTTTTCGGCCTGGCGCTTGATGGCCTCCACCACCCTGGGGTGGCTGTGCCCTGTGGAGTTGACCGCGATGCCGGCGCAGAAGTCCAGCAGCACGTTGCCGTCGGCATCGGTCAGCCACACGCCCTGCCCGCGCTCGATCACCGCCGGGTAGTCGCGGGTGTAAGACGGCGACAGCGTTCGCTGGTCACGCTTGACGATGGCGCGGGCCTTGGGCCCGGGCAGCGCGGTTTTCAGGATCGGTCTCTTGATGACGGTCATGGCGGGCCCTCTCCCTTGCTGGTGTCGGTGTCGTGGCCGACGCGGCCGCCCCGTTCGGGAGGCGTGCGCCTGATGCCCCGGTGGTGCAAGCGGTGCAAACATGCTATTGTAACAGATTTTCCGCGGGGTGTCAACCCGAGCGCCGCGCCGCGCCGGCAGAAGAAAACCGCCTCGCGGCGGCTCACGACCGGAATCCCCCGGCGGGGCGCGGTCATCCCCGCGCTCAGCGCCGGCACACCTCGGGCTTGGCCAGGTAGTAGCCCTGCCCCAGCGGCACGCCCAGGTCCCGTACCGTCTCGAACTCGCTGTGGCTCTCGATGCCCTCGGCGATGATCCGCGCCTTCATGTTTTGGGCCAGTGCGGTCAGGGTCCGCACCAGCTCCTGCTTGGTGAGGTTGACGTCGATGCCGCGGATCAGGGACACGTCGAACTTCAGGAAATCGGGTCTGACCTCGGCCAGCAGCTTCAGGCTGGAATAGCCTGCGCCCAGATCGTCGATCGCCACCATGAAGTCGTGGGCCTTGAGGCCGGCCACGATGGTGGTGAACCCCTGCCAGTCGGAAATGGCTATCCGCTCGGTGATCTCGAACACCACGTCACGGTTGGCCAGGCCGGCCCGGTTCACCAGCTGGGCGATGGTATCCGGGCGGAACTGGCCCTCGGCCATCGCCTTGGCGCTGGTGTTGATGAACAGCTTGCCGCGGCGCCCGTCCTCGCGGGCCAGCAGCAGGGCGTTCTCGCGGCAGCGTCGCTCCAAATCGAACACCAGGTCGGATTGCTCGGCGAACGAGAACAGCAGCTCGGCATTCTCGAAACCCGACCCGTCGGGGCCGCGTGACAGCGCCTCGTGTCCGAACACGGTGCAGGACGCCAGCTCGACGATCGGCTGGAACAGTGTCACCAGCTGGTTGCCGTCGAGCATCGAGCGCAACCGGCCCCGGGCCTCGTCCTGCCGGCCCTCGCTGCGTTCGACCGTCTCCTGCGCCGCCCGCTCTACGGCGTGGTACACCTGGCGCTCGAACCGAATCTTGGCATCGGGGGCCAGCTGGGACCGGCCGAATACCGCGGCGTCCCGGGAGGCCAGGCCGGGTATCACCATGTCGCGCGCCAGCACCTCCTCCATGGCCGCCTGGAGCGAACGCAGGCGGCCCTCCGGATCGGCCCCGGCCGGGACGAAGGCGATGATCCGGCTGCTCCTGACCCCGGCCAGGGCCGCCACGTGCGGCGTGCCTGAAGCGGCCAGCACTGCCTCGGCCGCCAGCGCGGCGTGCGACAGCAGCCGGTCGAACGCCTCCCAGCCGTAGGCCGACTCGATCCGGCCCGGCTGGTCCAGCGACAGCACGATCACGCCCAACGGTCCCTGGTCGTCGGCCAGGCGGCGGATGTCGTCCAGCACCGCCGGCAGGGTCGGCAGCTTTGTCCCCTTGTCGTACAGCTGCCCCCGCAACCGCAGGGCCTCCAGCTTGAGGGCGAAGAAATCCCGCTGCAGGTCGCGGTCCATCGGGATCACTTCCGGCCCAGGATCGCCCTCACCCGTTCCACCAGCTCGTCCGGCGTGAACGGCTTGCAGATGTAATCGACGGCCTCCTCCTGCAGTGCGGCCGCCTTGTCCTTGGGCTCGACCTTGGCGGTCAGCATCGCCACCGGAATCGATGCGGTCGAATCCTCGATCTTGAGGATCTTCAACAGCTCCATGCCGTCGAGGTCGGGCATCATGATGTCGAGCAGAATCAGGTCAGGTTTCTCCCGGTACAGCCGCTGCAGGCCCTCGTGGCCCGAAAGGGCGGTGACGGCCGCGATGCCGGCCTCCTCCAGCACCATCTTGATCAGGTCGAGGATGTCCTCCTCATCATCGATCACCATCACGACGGGCCGGCCGGTCTGGTCAGGTGCCATTTCACTCCTCCTTGTCCTGGGTGTTCGGTGCCAGCGGCAGAGAAAACGTGAAGGTGGCGCCGCGGTTGGGTTCGCTCTCCACACGGATCTCGCTGTGATGGAGATCGAGGATCGACTTGACGATGGCCAGCCCCAGGCCGACCCCGCCAAACCGCCGAGTGGAGGAGCCGTCCAGCTGCTGGAACCGTTCGAAGATCCTGGGGACCAGCTCGCGGGGTATGCCGATGCCGGTGTCGGTCACCGAGATCCGGACGCGCCTGGGCTCCTCGCGCCGCACCCGGATGGTGATCCCGCCCTGGTTGGTGAACTTGACCGCGTTGATGATCAGGTTGTCGATCACCTGAGCGATCCGCTCGCGGTCAGCCTCGACCGTCATCGGTTCGTCCATCTCCAGGGACAGGGTCAGCCGTTTCCGCTCCACCTCGGCCTGGTGGTTGACCACCACCTCCTCCAGCAGCCCCCGCAGCTCGAACGGGCGCGGGGTGGCCGTGAAGTGCCCCGCCTCGATGGTGGTGAAATCAAGCAGGTCCTTGATCTGCTTGGTCAGCCGCCGCACGTTGCGCCGCATGACGTCGATGCCCCGGCGCTGGCTGTCGGTCAGCGGTCCCAGCTTTTCCAGGAACAGGTAATCAGCGTATCCGGAGATGGCGGTCAGGGGCGTCCGCAGCTCATGCGAGATGTTGGCGATGAACTCGCTTTTCAGCTTGTCCAGCTCCAACAGCTCCATGTTGGCCTGGGACAGCCGGTCGTAGGAGTCGGCCAGGGCCTCCAGGTTGTCCTTGAGCTGGCGGGTCATCTGGTTGAAGTTCTGGGCCAGTTCGCCGATCTCGTCATTGGCCGACACCGACACCACTTGGTCGAGCTGCCCCCGGCCAATCTCGCGGGCGGCCACCGTCAAGCGGCTGATGGGATCCGTGATTTCGCGCGCCATCACGTAGGCCAGCGCGCTGCCGCCGATGACGAACACCAGCGTCGCCAGCAGCACCTGGACCAGGCTGGTCCGGAACAGCGACCCCAGGGCGGCGTAGGATGCCACGTACCGCACCGACACCCGGTGCCGCCCCCACTCCTCGATGTATGGCATCACCACCGACAGAGCCCGCCCGTTGCCGGGAAGCCGCAGCTCCCGCCGGGACAGCTCCAGGCTTTTGACGCGGTCCAGCAGTCCCGGTTCGGAGCGGAACAGTTCGTCCGCTTCCTGCGACCGCTCCCCCCGCATTTCCCTGGTGTCGAACCGGACGTTGCCGTTGACGTCGATGATCTGGATCTCGACCACGTTGCGGTTCATGGCAAGCAGTGTCGAGACGATCTCACGGAACTTGTAGTACCCGGACGCGTAGTACAGAAAATACCCCTGGCACAGCGGCGCCACGGTCAGCTGGGCGTACGAGACCACGCCGTCGGCGATCTCGCTCGACAGCTGGGACCGCCGCACGGTGACGGTGAACCCCGCGTTGACCAGCAGGATGACGACCACCAGCAGGCTGGCGGCCGCCGCGAACTTGATTTTAAGGCTGCGCATCGCCCCCCGAACCCGGGCGCGGCCCCCGGGCCGCCAGCCGGCCGGCCAGCAACGCCGCCGCGGCGGCCCCCAGCAGCAAGCTCAGCGCCCCGGCCAGCGCCAGCCGCAACCAGAGCCCGGAGCGGCCACCGCCCCAGGGGCGGTGGCGGATGTGGTAGCGCACCGAATACCGGTGCCGGCCCCACTCCTCGATCGCGGGTGCGACGACGTCGAGGATGGCGTCCCCGCCGGTACCGGCGGCGGACCGGCAGGTCAGCGTCATCTCCCTGACCGCGGACGCGAGCTCCGGCCGCAACGGCTCCGGCGGCACCGGCGCGCCGCCGGTATCCGAGAATTCCCGGGAATCGAACAGCACGGTCCCGTTGACGTCGATCAGCCACATTCGCAGCAGGTCCGGATTCAGGCGCAGCACCTCGCCAGCCTGCTCCCTGAACTTGTAGTACCCCGAATGATAGTACCGGTCATAGGCCTCCGCCACCGGGCGGGCGTTCATTCTGGCATACTCCAGTGCGTCCCGGTTCGACCGTTCCCGGAACAGCCCGGCCGTCAGCAGGATCAGGAGCAGGTCGTGCACGACGATCAGCCCCAGCAGCAGCGCTCCCAGCAGCAAGGTCAGCCGTTGTCGATTCATGGGACAGTCCCTCTCCCGTTTGGGCGGGCGGCGGCTGGCGCCACGGTTGCCCGCTTATCTCCGCCCCGCGGCCGGCTTGATCTCCTTGGCCAGGATCATCCCGTCGGTCCTCGGCCGCCACTCCAGTCCCCGCCGCAACCCATAGCAGTCCTGCCGCAGGTACAGCGGGATCACCGGCAGGTCGGCCATCGCCAGGCGCATCGCCTGCTGCAGCATCGCCTGGCGGCGGGCAGGGTCGAACTCGCGATCCGCTGCCTCTATCAACCGGTCCAATGCCGCGTTGCGGTAGCCGTTGCTCCGGCCGGCGCCGCGCCGCCCCCGGCCCGAATGCAGGTCGTTGAGGACCTCGCTGGCGTCGCCGTAGCTGCAGGCGATACCCATCCGGTAGACTGCCGACGAGCCGCTCTGGATCTTCTGGTACAGGTCGCCCCATGGCAGCGTGTCGGCTGCCAGGCGGATGCCGGCCAGCCGCAGCTGCCGGGCCAGCGGCTCGATCTCCGCTCCCATTTCCCGCGCGACATCCAGCCTGACCACCAGCGACTCCCCGTACCCGGCCTGGCGCAGCAGCCGGGCGGCGGCGGCGGGGTCTGGTGCGATCGGGGGCAGCCCCGGGTCGAATCCGACGATGGTGGGATGCACCAGCTGGTTGGCCGGAAGGGCGTAGCCGCGGTACGCCTCGTTGATGACCGCCGGACGGTCGATGCACAGAGAGATCGCCCGGCGCACTCGCAGGTCGGCCAAAGGATTGCCCCTGTCCGCGAAGTTGATCCCCAGGATGCTGACCGAGGTGCTGGGCTCGATCATCACCCGCAGCCGGGGATCGCCGGCGATGGAATCGCGCTCAGCCTCGTTGACCGATGCCGACAGGTCTATCTCGCCGTCGTGCAGCGCCCGGGCCCGCAGCCCGCCGTCGGCGATGCTGCGGAACTGCACCTGGCGGAACGCCGGCGCCGGCCCCCAGTAACGGTCGTGGACCGCCAGCTCGACGCCCCGGTCGGGCAGGAAACGGACGAACCGGTAGGGGCCGGTCCCCACCGCCTGCCGGGCCGGGTCGCTGCCCTGCGGCACGATCGCCACCTGGGCCAGCGCGTTGATCAGCGTCGGCATCGGCCTGCTGGTGGTGATCTCGACCGTCAGGCTGTCCAACGCGGTGACGCGGTCGATCCCATCCAGCATGCCGCGCAGCACGGACGCCGTATCGGACCGGGCCCGCTCCAGGCTGTAGACGACATCGCCGGAAGAAAGCCGCTCGCCAGTGTGAAAGAGGACCCCGGGGCGCAGGTGGAATCGCCAGCTGCCGGCGTTGGGCGTGCCGTACCCCCGGGCCACCAGCGGGACGATGCGCATGTCGGGGTCGAACCCCACCAGCCCCTCGTAGATGTTGGCCAGCACCGACATCGTCACGCTCTCGTCCTGGCAGTAGGGATCGAGGGTCAGCACGCCGTCCTCGTAGGCGACGACCAGCCTCTCCCCGCCGCGCCGCTGGCCGCAGCCGCCGGCCAGCAAGGCCCCCGTCATCAGCGCGCCCGCTACCAGCGCACCCGACAGCGCGGCCCGACGAAATGGCCGCCCCGCTGCCGCGCTCACGGCCGCCCCCCGATCTCGAGCAGCCTGATGCGGCCGTCCTGCCTTGGCGTGAAGGCCAGGCCGGCGCGAAGGCCGTAGGTGCGGTTCTTGGCGTAGATCGGGATCAGCGGCAGGTCGGCCGCCGCCATCCGCATCGCCTGCTGCAGCAGCTCGATCCGGCGGCGGCTGTCGAGGGTCTGGCCGCTCTGCTCGATCAGCCGGTCGAGCGCCCGGTTACTGTATCCACCCCAGTTGGCTTGGCCGTAGTCCCTGCCGTCGGGGGTGTGGAGGCAGGCGTCGAACAGGTCGGAGGCATCGCCGGAACTGCACCCCCACCCCACCATGAAGAACGGGCTGCGACGCCCCGCCAGCCGCTCCGAGAGCACGGGCCATTGGTAGGGCTTGAGCGTCACCCGGATGCCGGCCGCACCCAGCTGGCGCGCGATCACCGGGCCGGACTTGGCCATGGCGGCGTGCGTGACCTCGAGCGTGACGTCGACGCCGGCCGGGTAGCCTGCAGCGGCCAGCAGCCGCCGGGCGTTGTCCCGGTCGGGGCGGCCGGTCCGCTCCGGCGGCAGGTAGCCGACGATGTAGGGAGAGACCAGCTGGTCGCTGGGCATGGCGTCCAGCCTGGTCTCGGTCAGCAGCGCCTCGGGATCCAGCGCCCAGTAGACAGCCTCGCGCACCGCGCGCCGGGACAGGGGCGACTGCCGCGTGAAGCTGACCCCCAAGAAACCCACCATCAGGCTGGGGCTGCGGGCGATGGTGATCCCGGCAGGCCGAAACGCATCGAAATCCGCCTCGGTGACATCCCGCGCCAGATCGGCCCCGCCGGCGGCCAGCACGCCGGCCCGCTCGGACGATGTCGCGATAAAGAGCAACCTGGCCGACCTGACGGCGGCCCTGCCGGCCCAGGACTGGTCGTGCGCCGCCAGCGACAGTGAGCCGTCCGCGTTACGGGACACATAGCGGTAGGGGCCGGTCCCCGAGGGCTGGTCGTCCAGCTCCGGGTAGCCGCGGGGAACGATGGCGATGAAGGTCAGCTTGTTGAGCAGCACCGGCGACGGCCGGCGGGTGAGGATGTCGACCGTCAGCTCGTCGATGATCCGCACCTGGCTGACCGTCCCCAGGTAGTAGCCCACGCCCAGGCCCCGCGCCCGTTCCAGGCTGTGCTTGACGTCGGCCGCGGTCAGCGGCGCGCCGTGGTGGAACCGCACCCCGGGCCGCAGCCGGAAGCGCCAGGTCAGCTCGTCCGGGTTCTCCCACGACGCGGCCAGGGCCGGCACGATCCGCATCTGGGCGTCGAAGGCGACCAGCGGGTCATAGATGTTGAACAGTGCCGAGTGGGTGACGCTCTCGTCCTTGAGGTGCGGGTCCAGGGTCAGCAGCTCGCCTTCCATGGCCACCCTGAACTCCGCGCCGGGCTGGCGCTGCGGCCGGCACGACAGCAGGCTCAGGGCGGCGGCGGCCGCCACCAATCCGATCGCTGGTCTCATGGCTCCTCCCCGGTCATCACGGCCGGCCGGCCGTGCCGTTGGCGTGAGTGGCTGGCGACCACCGCAGGTCGCACAGCCTGATCCGGCCGTCCTGCCGCGGCTGGAACAGCAGCCCGGCCCGGCGGCCATAGGAGCGGTTGCGCACGTACAGCGGCAGCAACGGGGCCGCCTCGGCGGCCAGGCCCATCGCCCGGTGCAGCAGGTCGATCCGCTCCCGGCTGTCGATCACCTCCCCGCTGCGCTCGATCAGCAGGTCCAGCGCGGGATCGCCGTACCCGCCCCAGTTGGCGCTGCCGCGGCTGAGGCTGTCCCGGCTGTGGAGGCAGGCATCGAGCAGGTCCGAGGCGTCGCCCGAGCTGCAGGACCACCCCACCAGGAAGAACGGGCTCCCGTGCCGCGCCAGCCGCGCTGACAGCTCCGGCCAGTCGTATCCGACGACGTTCAGATCGACACCGACCAGGGACAGCTGGCGCCGCAGTTCGGCGCCCACCTTGTCGGCGGCGGTCTTCGACATTTCCAACGTCAGCCGCAGCCCCCGTCCGTACCCGGCCCGCCGCAGCAGTTGGCGGGCCCGCTCCAGGTCGGGCCGCGCCCGCTCGTCCCCCGGCGCGTAGCCCACCACGTAGGGCGAAACCAGCTGGTTGGTGGGGCTGGCGTCCATTCCCGATGCCAAGACCAGCCCGGCCGGGTCGAGGGCCCAGAACACTGCGGACCGGACATCGCGGTTGCGCAGCGGCCCCGGCAGCACGAAGTTGACCCCCAGCAACGTCACCCCCAGCCCCGGCCGGCTGACGACCTCGATCCCGGGCTGGCCGCCCAGCCACTCCCGGTCGCGGTCGTCCAGGTCGCGGATCAGGTCGACCTGCCCCACGGTCAGCGCCCGCATCCGTTGCGAATCCTCCGGCAGGACCTTGAACACGGCCCGTTCGATGGCCGGGCGTCCCCGCCAATGCCCGGGGTCCGCCTCCAGCGCCATGTCCGCTCCCGGTGCGTACGACAGGAAGCGGTAGGCCCCGGTGCCGACCGGCGCCGCCACCGGCTCGGGCGCCCCCTCCGGCATCACCGCGATGAAGGTCAGCTTGTTGAGCAGCACCGGGTACGGTTTGAAGGTCTCCACCTCGACCGTCAGGCTGTCGACGGCCCGCACCGCCCGCACCGCCGAGAGATAGTGGCCCAGCTTGCCGCGGCGGGCCCGCTCCAGGCTGAACTTGACGTCGGCGGCGGTCAGCGGCCGGCCATCGTGAAACCGCACCCCGGACCGCAGGAAGAAGCGCCAGGTCAGGTCGTCCGGATTCTCCCAGCGCCGGGCCAGCGCCGGCTCCAGCCGCATCTCGCGGTCGAACGATACCAGCGCGTCGTAGATGTTGGCCAGCACCGAGTGGGTGACGCTGTCGTCGTGGAGGTAGGGGTCGAGGGTGATGATGTCGTCCTCCATCGCCACCGTCACGTCACGCCGCGGGGCCTTGCCGCAGGACAGGGCCAGCAGGCCGGCCAGCAGAACCGCATTTGCGCGTTTGATGATTTTCACGATATACAGCATATTCTACAACGCATTTTGACAACAGAGGGTCTATTGCAACACAACCATCTTTTTCGTATTACTATAACCGCCGGCGTGTAGGCGATAAACATACACTCCTGCCGCTGCCCGCCGGTCCTGGCAGTCCTTTCCGTCCCAGTTAACATTGTAGATGCCGGCCGGTTGATCCCCATCCACCAGCGTTTTTACCGCCTGTCCCAGCGTGTTGTAGATCCGAAGTGTCGTCCGGCCGGGGCTGGCTAGCTGGTAGCGAATGGTTGTCTTCCCGTTGCAGGGATTGGGCGCGTTCTGCGCCAGTTCGTACCGGTAGACGATTGGATTGGTCGCGCCCTCTGTGAACTGTGTGCCGCCCTTGCTCGAACCCTTGTCGCCAACGTATAGCCGGAACCAGTCGCAGGTCACAATGGCGCCCTTTTTCTTCTCGATCCGCAGCACGCCTTCGCCGTCGTGGCAGACGCTGCCGGGAATCTTCTTCTCGAAGTTCACGTATTCGCCGGGGTTGAGGTTGACCACGCCCAGCGGCACGTCGTCCACGTACACCTTGTATTGAACTTTGTTGCCCTTGGATGCCGGCTCAAAGAAACCGATGGCAACGTTCTGTTCTTGGGCTGGATCGAGCGTGGGCAGATAGTATTGCAGTTCCGTGCTGTCGTAGTCCACGGCGATGGGATTGCCGTTGTGGGTGTATGTCAGGTACCCATCGCGCTGCAGCGTGTATATCGACGGATTTTCACCCCCCAGATCGGCCGCAAACACCGGCGTTACCTGGCCGGTCTCGTCGCGGGCTATCAGGCTGTAGAGCGGCCCCGTCCCCTCGGTCCAGACCGTGGTCATCTTGCTGGCGCCGTCCGCCTGGCGGCAGGCGATCTGCGGGTGCATCGAGGGATGGGTCGGGTTCTTGCTGAAGTCCCTGGGTGCATCCCAATTGATGCCGTCGTACCAAGCTATGTACGCATTGTGCTGGCCCGGCTTGGTTTCCTCGCTCCAGGCGGCGAACCCGCCGTCGAATACCGGGTTAAACGAAGCTGTGGCCGGGCTGTTGCTGACGTTCTCCGCCGTGCTCCAGTTAAAGCCCAGTTGCGGTGCGCCCTTGGCCGGCGCCATGCCGTAGTTGCCCTTGGCATGGAAGACGTCGTTCCCCTCCTGCCACACCAGGTGCACGTCCCCGCACAACGACAGGCTGGGCTCTCTCGAAGCGGCGGCCGGGCTGTTCGTCAGGTTGCGCTTGGCCAGCCACTGGCCGCCGGCATCCCGCATCATCCACCATACTTCGCCGTCCGCGTCCCAGGCTACGTGGATGCCGCCCGAGGCGTCCAGGCAGATCGTGGGCGAGGCGAAAGCCTCATCCGGCGGGATGTGGATCCAACTGCCGCTGGCGGTGTCCAGGTCCGTCCAGGTGCAGGTTGTGGAACCCTTGGGGCAGAACCCATAGCGCAGCGCCCAGGACCAGGTGCCGCTCTGGCCGCCGGGTGTGTAGTGCACGTCCCGGCGCTCGATTGCCAGATGCGTTCCGGCGGCGTTCATGCAGATCGACGGCGGGCTGACCGCATAGGCCTGGTCGTAACCGCCGGGCTGTTCGTCGATCACGAACGGCGCGCCCCAGGCGGCGCCATTCTTGTTTGCACCCGTAAGGACCCAGCCCGAAAGTTCGGTCTCGGCTTTCCAAACGATGTTCGTGTCATTGCCATCAAATCCCAGGGCCGGGGCCGGGTTTGCGCCGCCGGAGGCGAATTTTACCCCCGGGGTCCAGGAGTAGCCGTTGTCCCAGGACTTCTGGAAGATTACCGAGTCGTTCGAGGTGTAGACAAGGTTCAAGTGCCCGGCCCCGTCGTACAGCAAATGGCGGCCGTTGTTGAAGGCCGTGGCAGAAGGCGAGCACGAGTTGGTCAGCACCTTGGTGTTAATGTACACCGGGTCGCTCCATGGGCTGACGTTGCCCGAACGGTCCATGGCGGCGACAGAGAAAACCAGCGTATTGGGCGGATAGCTGTCTGGCACCCGCCATTTCCATGAGGTGCGCGTTATCGGCGACGTGTGTGACAGCGTGTATTTCGCAGGCGGATCGTCGGAGAACACGCCAACGGGCTCCGGGCAGACCCAATAGCCGCCCAGGTCCGGGTCATTGACCGGGCTCCAGTTTAGCGTCATCACTTGTGTGGCGTGATTGTACGAACCAGCAGGGGCTGCGGGCCGATCGGGCGCAATCCCATCCTTGGCCATCGCGTATTGCGCAGCGCTGGGCTGGGAGTATGAAATTCCATTTTTCAGATATTGAATTGTATAGTAGTAGTTCACATCGTTCAACAGCCCACTAACGTCAACAAATGTGGAACAAGGGCCGCCTGTACTGCCGGCGGCGCTGACAATCTGCCATGGGCCGGTGGGCTTCTGTGATCTCAAGATCACCGTAAGAGACCCCGGCGTAGCCGGCCGCCATTCGATTTTAATTTTATGACCGTTGTCGTCAGGCACATCCGCTGCGGATATGATCGATACCGGGAGCCCCATTCCGCCGTTCGTCGCTTCGGTTGCGCGTACCGGCCCGAAATTGACGACTGAACCATCATTGGCAGTTGCGCGAACAGTGATGTAAATATCCCTGATCGAATCCTGACCGGGCGTGCCTGGCGCCCAGCTGAATACCGGTAATGCATATGTCGTTCCCGCGCCGCACGGCACCAGGCTGTCTGCGGTGTGGCTACCGGCGTCCTGTGCGACAACGCCGTGGTGACAAACTTGCCATTTCCTCAGGTTATTTTCTTCTGTCGACTGCCATTGCGCAGTAAGATAATTGCCATTCCTGGTTACGGTAAAATCGGTAATGCCTGCCGATTCATAGCGATGGCGTATTTGGACATAGCCGCTTGCATAGCCATGGTTTTGGCTTGGCGTGAAGTCCACGGCGTTGAATGTCCGGCTGGCATTGACAAACGGTATGGTATGCTCGTTAAACACCTCGCCGCTCTGCAGCCGCCAGATCGAGTTGTTGCCGCAGGTGAACATGGCGCCATCCGGCCCGGCGTCAACATCGTATATCCAATTCCCGTTCCCGATATTGGACAGGCTGCTCCAGCCCCCGGAATAATGCGCAACCGCTCCGTAGCTCATGCCGTAATACACGTCGTTGTACCCGTTGCCGTACAGGGAAAGGTTGGCCAGCTTGGTACCCAACGGCGTGTTGGTGTTGGGCGGGAACGCATAGCCCTGGCTGAATTCCGAGGGGTATTCGAAGTTCCATTGCGTTCCCCCATCCGTGCTCCCGGCAAACAGGCAGGAATTATCCCCCAGCACCCACACCTGGTTGGGATCGTTGGCGTTCAGCCACAGGTCATTATACCACACCGAAATCGAGTCGTTGTTCGGGGCGGGCGGGCGGATGGGAAGCCAGGTGCCATTATCTTGCAGCTTTAATACATATCCGTTGCCACAACTTATATAACCTCTATAATATAACCCTGGCTTTGCTACCTTCACCTTCAAGAACGGCGTCAGGGAGTCGGGGGTGCCGGCGAGTAAAGGTATGTTGATAGAATACTGTGCGCTCCAGTTCAACCCGCCATCTTCCGTTCGCAACACCACACCCATGTACTTCTTGAGCCCGCCATTGCTGTATCCAACGATCCACCCGTTGTTGGCGTCGGCAAAGCATACGCCCCGGAAGTCGTATCCGTACTGCGTTCCCCCGGGCATGACATCAGATTGGGCTATCCATACGAAATCGCTGGTTTGCGGATACAGCCTGCTGGTCCGCTTATAGACCAACCCATTGTCGCACACCGCCCAGCCCGTGCTGTCGTCCAGCATCTGGATGTCCCGGTAGTTGCCGCTAAAACCGCAGCCGTCCTGGACCCATACCGGGTCGGCCGCCGCCATTGCGGATAGTGCCAGAATCAGCCCGCCGAGGCGGGCCAGGCCCAGACTTGTCCGCCAGAGCTTCAACGCCGGTGGCAGTGCGATCATCCGTTTCATGGTCGTATCTCCTTGTGTGTTCGTTCCCGCTTTCGTTTTTATGGCATTTTGAGTTGACTCATCCGCTCGTCATCGGATCAGTTGCATTCTTCTGGTCACGCGGCACCCTCCTGTTTCGAGGTGATAAAAATAAATGCCGCTCGAAACCCTGCGGCCGTTCCCGTCCCTGCCGTCCCACCGGACTTCATGGGTTCCCGTCTTCTTGTCGCCGTCAACAAGAACCCGTACTAACTGGCCAGCAATGTTGTACACTTTCAAACTGACCATTCCCGATTTGGAGACTTGGTATTTGATGCCGGTAGTATGCCCGAATGGATTGGGACTGTTTTGAAACAGATTCAACCCTGGGTTATTAAACGTTTCAAACGGTGCCCCGGATATCCCCTCCGGCCCGGTGTATTTGCATATCACCACTAACCGGTTGGTGTCGGCATAACTGGCAAATATTACTTCCTCCCTGCCGTCATTGTTCACGTCTCCGGCAGAGGATACATTAACCCCAAGCTTATCATAGCCCCACCTGCCTTCTAACCAGGCATTAACTACTGTGTCTTGGTTTAATTTACTTGTCCAGCAACTACCCCTTCCAGCAGCCGTTGGTTCAGTTGCTCCACAAACTAAATCTCCCCTATTTCCGCTATCTATCAATGACGAGGCAAAAGAAGAACCTAAATATGTAAGAGGATCTGCACCTATTATTGTCATATCGGGGATGCTGTCCATAGCACTACTACCGTAAAATAGTTCTGCTTTTCCATTATTTATGGCACTAATGTAGCCACCTGGGTAATAATGACTCCCCGTCCACATTCGCGCATAACCATTACTGTCCGCGCAGATGGAACCACCCATTTCCCCCCAATACTGGCTGGGTCCTTCACCATCCTTCCACCAGTCGGGGATGGTGTCCATCCCCGGGCCGCCGTGGAAAATATATACCCGCCCCCGGCTGTCAACATTATACGTCGCCGCGCCCGCCGCCAAGTCCGTATACCCATCACCGTTGACGTCGCCCCCGGCGTTCAGCGATGCCCCAAGCTGCTCGTAATCTTGCCCGTTGATCCTCAGCCACGGTATGGTGTCGAACGCCGCGCTGCCCCTGTAGACCAGCACGTGCCCGCTGCCGCCCATGTTCGCATAATCTGCAACAATGAGATCCGTTGTGTCGTCACCGGTCAGGTCGCCGCAACAAGCGCTGGTATAGTACTCATACAACCGTCGTCCAAACATAAAATTGGGTGAAATACTGGTGCCGGTTGCAGAACCATAATGTATATACACTTTACCCCCGCACACCAGAGTAATGTCAGAAAAGCCGTCGCCGTTGATGTCACCGCCGCAAATCGTATAATTATTAGTGCCGCCCGACCAATCAGAAATAATAAAATCAGGCATAGTATCTAAACTCGCCGATCCGTAATAAATATATGCCTTCGCCGTGTCATCCAGGCCATCCACATACCGGTACGCCCCCACCGCCACGTCGTCATACCCGTCCCCGTTCACGTCGCCCACGCCCGCAATGGCCGCCCCCCAGCGGTACAGGCTGGTGTCCGGAGTGCCCGTTTTGAAGATGATGTCCAGGTTGCTGGTGGTTTGGGCGTGGGCTACCACGCACAAGAGCGCAGCGAACACGGCAATTATCAGAACTCGTTTCATCATTCCCAAGTCACGTCTTCAACGGCTTCTTCTTGGCCGCCGGGAACAGGATATTGTTGAGGATCAGCCGGTAGCCCGGCGAACTGCGGAACAGCCGCAGGTCGGTGCGGGGATCGCCCACCAGGTGCTGGAAATCCTCGGGGTCGTGCCCGCCGTAGAACGCGAAGCTGCCGCGGCCGTGGACCCCGTGCAGGTACTTGACCTCCTCGGTGCCGGCCACCTCGGCCAGCACCACGATCCCCTGCTTGACCCGTTCCCGCCGGAACCCGGTGTCCTGGCCCAGGAACTCGCGCACCACGCCCACATGGTTCTGCACCAGCATGCACGACACCGGGTCGTACTTGGCCGAGAAGTCGAACAGTGAAAAATAGGTCTGCTGGCCGCGGGCCGCGGCCTCCTGGGTGACGTCGATGTCCGAGTGCTCGTAGACCAGGGGGCTGGTCTGCACCCGGAAGTCCGTGAAGGCCAGCGTCTGGCCGTAGTCCAGCTTGGCCTGGCACAAGGGGTCGGCCGGGTCGCCGTCGAACTCCGCCGGTGCGATGTCGGTGCCGGCTGCCGCCAGGGCGATGTCCAGCGTGGCCGGCGCCGAGCACATGGCGAACAGGAAGCCGCCGTCGTGCAGGTACTGGCGGATGCGGCGGGCCACCGCCAGCTTCAGCTGCGGCACCTTGGCGAACCCCAGCCGGGCAGCCATCCGGGCGTTGACCCGGACGTCGTTGCGGTACCAGTCGGCGTCGCGGAAGGCGGCGTAGAACTTCCCGTGCTGGCCGGTGAAGTCCTCATGGTGCAGGTGCAGCCAGTCGTACTGCGTCAGGGCGCCGGCCAGCACCTCCTCGTCCCACAGTGTGGCATAGGGGACGCCGGCGTAGTCCAGCGCCAGCCGCACCGCATCGTCCCACGGATCGTGGGTGGGCGGGACGTAGACCGCAAGCCTGGGCGCCTTCTCCAGCTCGATCCGCTCCATGTTTGCCGACTCGATCTGATCCGCGATCTCCGCGGCCTCCGCGTCACCCACGATCCGGTAGGTGACGCCCTGCAGCTTGCAGCGGTCGGCGACCGAGGGCAGCGGCTCGGCCAGGAACGAGCCTCCCCGGAAGTTGAGCAGCCACTGGAACTTGATCCCGTCCCGCAGGCAGTTGAACACCACACCGTAAGCCCGCAGGTGGTCGCCCTGGGACAGGTCCATGGGGATCAGCAGCCGTTCGGCCGCAGCCCCGGCCGCCGCCAGCGCCGCGGCCACGGCGATCAACACGGCTCGCCGGCCCGCCCGTGCGGCCGGACCTCCCCCCATCGTCGCGGAATACCCCATGGCCATGAGTGTATGCCGAAACAATTCCGTTGTCAAGGATATATTACATTTTTTTAGTGTTGATTTTCCCCGCCGTCCGTGGTATTCTCCACCCGGAGCTGAAAACGAACGCCAGACAATGCCTGCCTGCGACAAGTGCGGCGCCGGAATCGCCGCTGGCTCACTGTTCTACGACGTGGCCGTGGTCATCGACCAGGGGTTCGACGGCGTGATCGCCGGCGAGCCCTCCGCCGA
>DDXR01000025.1:71120-124150 GCA_002347565.1 bacterium UBP2_UBA2255
CCTCTCGGACCTGGATACCTGATCCATCCCGTACGGGCGACCGGCCGGTCGCCCCGACAAGCCAACGACCGGCCGGTCGCCCCCACAATTACAAGACAATGCAGCACGCCCGCTTCACCCATCTCCACGTCCACTCCGAATACAGCATCCTCGACGGACTGATCCCGGTCAAATCGCTGGTGCAGCGGGCCGCCGAGCACAAGCTGCCGGCGCTGGCGTTGACCGACCACGGCAACATGTTCGGCGCGCTGGACTTCTACACCCAGGCCCGCGCCGCGGGGATCAAGCCCATCATCGGCTCCGAGGTCTACATCGCGCCGGGCAGCCGCAAAGAAAAGGCTCCGGGCGACACCGGTGAGCGCTCCTTCCACCTGGTACTGCTGGCCCGCGACGAGGGCGGATACCGCAACCTGATGAAGCTGTCCTCGGCCGGATACCTGGAGGGGTTCTACTACAAGCCGCGCATCGACAAGGAACTGCTGGCGGCGCATTCCGGCGGCCTGCTGGCCCTATCCTCCTGCCTCAAGGGCGAGGTGTCGCAGGCCGTCGTCCGGGGCGACATCGACCGGGCGCGCCGGGCCGCGGCCTTCTACAAGGAGCTGTTCGGAGAGCACTTCTACCTGGAGATCCAGGACCACGGCCTGGAGGACGAACGGAGGGCGATCCCGGCGCTGGCGGCGCTGGCGCGCGAGCTCGCCATCCCGCTGGCCGCCACCAACGACGTCCACTACCTGGACGCCGGCGACGCCCGGGCCCATGACGCGCTGCTCTGCATCCAAACCCAGACCACGGTCGCCGAGCAGAACCGGATGAAGCTGGCCAATGACCAGTTCTACTTCAAGTCGCCCCGTGAGATGGCCGACCTGTTCCGGGAGTTCCCCCAGGCCGTGACCAACACCGCCCTGGCCGCCGAGTGCTGCAACCTGATCCTCTCCGACCTGGGCTCGGGCAAGCTCAACATCCCGTTCTTTCCGGTTCCCAGGGAGTATCCCTCGCAGATGGCCTACCTGCGCTACCTGGCCGGGGCCGGCCTGGCTAGGCGCTACCCCAAGGTCACGCCCGGCCACCAGGAACGCCTCGACAAGGAGCTGGCCATCATCGAGAAGATGAACTTCGCCGGTTACTTCCTGGTGGTCAAGGATTTCATCGACTTCGCCAAGGCCAATGGCGTGCCGGTGGGGCCGGGCCGGGGCTCGGCCGTTGGCAGCCTGGTGCTGTACTGCCTGGGCATCACCGACGTCGAGCCGCTGCGCTTCAACCTGCTGTTCGAGCGCTTCCTCAATCCCGAGCGGGTGTCGATGCCGGACATCGACATCGACTTCGGCGACACCCGCCGCGACCGGGTGATCGACTACGTCGCCGGCAAGTACGGCGCCGACAGCGTGGCCCAGATCATCACCTTCGGCACGATGCAGGCCAAGGCGGCGGTGCGGGACGTGTCGCGGGTGATGGGGCTGGCCTACAGCGAGGCCGACAAGCTGGCCAAGCTCATTCCGGCCGCGCCGGTCACGCCCGGCAGGCCGGTGACCATCGCCGATTCCCTGAAGGCGGTGCCCGAGCTGGCGTCGCTGGTGCGGTCCGACCCCCGATACGGCGAGGTGATGGAGATCGCCCGGGCGGTCGAGGGCCGGATCCGCAACGCCGGCACCCACGCCGCCGGCGTGGTGATCACCCCGGGCAAGCTGACCGACTACCTGCCCCTCTACCGCAGCACCAAGGGCGGGGAGGTCTCGACCCAGTACGAGATGGGATGGCTGGAGCAGTGCGGACTGCTGAAAATGGACTTCCTGGGCCTGCGCAACCTGACCGTGATCGAGGACACGCTGGCCATGGTACGGTCCCAGGGCCGGCAGGTCGACATCCACGCCGTGCCGTTCGACGACCCCAAGACCTACGGGCTGCTGCGCCGGGGGGACACCACCGGGATATTCCAGCTGGAATCCTCGGGCATGCGCGAGCTGACGGTCAAGTTCCAGACCTCGACCATCGACGACATCATCGCCATCATCTCGCTCTACCGCCCCGGCCCGATGAAGCTGATCCCGAAGTTTCTGGACCGCAAGAACGGGCTGGAGAAGATAGAGTACGAACACCCCTTGCTGGAGCCGATCTGCCGCGACACCTACGGGATATTGATCTACCAGGAGCAGGTGATGCAGGCGGTGCAGTCCCTGGCCGGCTACACCCTGGGCGCCGGCTACAGCTTCCTCAAGGCCATCAGCAAAAAGAGGGCCGAGGTGCTGCAGCAGGAGCGGCCGGCCTTCATCAGGGGCTGCAAGGCCACCAACGGCATCCCCGAGGCCAAGGCCGAGCGGATCTTCGACCTGCTGGCCGAATTCGCCGGCTACGGGTTCAACAAGTCGCACGCCGCGGGCTACGCCGTGCTGGCCTACCAGACCGCCTATCTCAAGGCGCACTTCCCGAGGGAGTACATGGCGGCCCTGCTGTCGTCGGTGATGGGCGACTCCGACAAGACCGTGCTGTTCATGACCAACTGCCGGGAGATGGGGCTGCGGCTGCTGCCTCCCGACATCAACGCCAGCGGCTACAGCTACGCGCCCGAGGGCGAGTCCGTGCGCATCGGCTTGGGGGCGGTCAAGAACACGGGCCAAACGGCGCTGGAGGCGTTGATCGAGGCCCGGGAGCGGGCCGGCGGTTTCCAGTCGCTGCCGCAGATGCTGGAGTCGGTCGACGGCAAATTCATCAACCGCAAGGCGGCCGAGAGCCTGATCAAGGCCGGCTGCTTCGACCGGTTCGATCCCGACCGGCAGGCCCTGCTGCTGGGGCTGGACCAGGCCCTGGACGGCGCCGGCCAGGCCCGCGAGATGAGGGAGAAAGGCCAGACGTCGATCTTCGAGCTGGGTTCCGTCGCGCATCCGGCGGCCAGGCCCCGGCCAACGGCCCGCAAGGTGGATCCCAAGTCGTTCCTGGCCTTCGAAAAGGAGGCGCTGGGATTCTACCTGTCCGGCCACCCGCTGGAGAAGTTCGAGATCGAGATCAAGTCGTTCGCCACCCATACCGTGGTGGGCTTGGCAGAGCTGCGGGATGGGGCGCCGGTGATCCTGGGAGGCGTGGTCAGTGCGGTCAAGCTGATCGCCCCCAAGAGCGGCGGCGGACAGATGGCCTTCGTCACCGTCGAGGATCTTACCGGCAGCGTCGAGGTGATCGTGTTCGCCGACCTGCTGGAGTCCAAGCGCGCGCTGGTGGCGGTCGACTCGATGGTGCTGGTGGCCGGCACGGTGTCCACGCGCGAGGAGGAGGCCGCCAAGGTGGCGGCGGCCGACCTGTTCCCGCTGGAGCAGTGCCGGTCCGGGCTGGTCCAGCACCTGGAGGTCCACCTGGAGCACCACCAGCTGTCGAAGGACTTCAACGAGAAGCTCAACGCCGTGTTCGAGCACCACCCCGGCGACTGCCCGGTGGTGCTGCTGCTCAAGACCGAGACCCGCCAGGTGGTGCGGATCAAGGCCCGCAAGCACTCCGTCAAGCCCGAGCACGCGCTGTTCACCGAGCTGGCCGCCCTGCTGGGCACGCCCAGCTACCGCTTCTGCGGCAAGTGGGAGCCGGCCCCGCCCCGCCGCCGCGGCCGCTACGCCGGGAAAGGCAGGCAGCAGTGACGCGGCATCGCCGGAACGCCGCGGCGCTGATCGCGGCGCTGTTCCTCACCATCCCGGCATCGGCCAGATCGCAGCTGCGGCCCGCGCCGGTCGCGAAACCGACCGTTGCCGCCGACAGCTCCGCCTCGGCCCCGCGCGCGATCCTGCGGCCCTGCGACACCTGCATGACCGGCATCGTCAACTTCGCGAAGGTTTCGCCCATCCTGTGGCGCGGGGCCCAGCCCACGGCGGAAGGCTTCAGGAACCTGGGGGCGGCGGGGATCAAGACGGTCGTCAACCTGCGTCACGACCACGACGACCTGCCCCTGCTGGCGGGCACGAAGCTGCAATACCTCTGGCTGCCGTGCCGCACCTGGGACCCCGACGACCAGAACATCGTCATGTTCCTGCGGGTGCTGCGCGACTCGGCCAACTGGCCGGTGTACGTGCACTGCGCCCAGGGCCGCGACCGCACCGGCTACGCGGTCGGCTCGTACCGCATCGTGGTGCAGGGCTGGCCCGCGGAGGACGCCATCGCCGAGATGAAGAACTTCAAGTGGAATCGGGTCTGGTTCCGCAACCCGGGATACTTGCGCAAGCTGGACGCAGCGGACATCAGACGACGGGTCGATCTCGCACCTTGACGGTTTTTTAGAAACGAATAATGAATTGAAAACACGGCCACATAGCCGTGTTTTTTTGATTATTTCCCTTGAAAAACACTACAAATTGTGGTATAATATTTTCAATACAACCCCTTGTATTATCAAGCCGTTAAGGATGAGATCATGAAAAAGGCGATCATTCTGCTAACCGCCTTGGCGATGGCTGGTTCGGCCGGTTTTGCCATCCAGTTCACCGAGACGGTCGACCTGCCCACTGCCGGCACATTGAACCGCGGCTCGTACGACATCCACCTGCGGATGCAGCCGGTGGGCGGCCTGCTGTTGGGCTTCGGCTTCGGCCTGTTCGACAAGCTCAACTTCGGCTTCTCCTACGGCGGAGACAACGTCATCGGCTACGGCAACATCGACTGGAACCCGCAGCCCGGCTTCCTGATCAAGTACCGCATCTTCGACGAGAGCTACTACATGCCGGCCATCGCGCTGGGCTTCGACAACCAGGGCTTCGGACCGTGGGCCGGCAGCCGCTACATGGTGAAGTCGCGCGGGTTCTACGGCGCCGCCAGCAAGAACTACAAGTTCCTCGGCACGCTGGCCTTCCATGGCGGCGTCAGCTACAGCCTGGAGGACCGCCACAACGCGGACAACACGCTGGACGCCTTCGTCGGCCTGGAGAAGTCGCTCAACAACGAGCTGTGGCTGGTGGCCGAGTTCGACGCGGCGCTCAACGACAAGGTCAAGGACCACCAGTTCGGCGAGGGCTACGGGTACCTGAACGTCGGCCTGCGCTGGCTGTTCTCCAGCCGGCTGATGCTGGAGGCCGACCTGCGCAACCTGCTGCGCAACGGCGAGCACGACACGCCGGCCGGGATGATCGGCCGCACGGTGAAGCTGGCGTACTTCGACTCGTTCTGATCCTCCCCGGACCACCCAAGCGAAGAGCCCCGCATCGAGCGGGGCTCTGTTCGTTCTGATCAGATCCGGCCGGGGTTCTCGTCATCCCGGGGCCAGTTCGATGGATTTTCGAGTATGTACCGCCTGATCCTGTCGTATTCCTCGCCGTTTCGGATGACATGCTCGTAGTAATTGCGCTGCCAGAACGGCCTGCCCGGCGTGTTGTTCATTTCGTTGATCCGTTTGGTCGAGACCGTCTTGAACGCGCCGATCAAACGACCCAATGGTTTGTTGTGACCCTCTGTAGGGGCGGTTCGCGAACCGCCCCTACGATCCGTTTCACGCGATATGATCAATATCGCATGCAGATGGTTGGGCATGATGACATGCGTATCACATATTACGTACGGGTATTGACGCATCAACCACATCCAAACGTCGTCAACGATCTCCCCGCACCGATTCAAGGACACTGTTCCGTTGGCGGTCCTCCCCAGCGAACATTCCCGGTCCCTGGTGCACACCGTGACGAAATACGCGCCTTGCGACGCGTAATCATGGTCCGGCAGACGGATCGATCGCCTGCCTCTATGCATCGGCCGGCGCCGGGCGGAACGCGATCGCGCTGCGCAGCACCCGCACGCCGAACAGCAGGTCGCGCAGGCAGTCGCCGTCCACCGCGAACGGCCACCAGATGAGGCGCTCGCGGATCCAGACCGGCTCGAACTCCAGCCCGATGATGTCCCGCTCCCGCTTGTTGACCAGCAGCCGCAGCAGCACCGGCGCCATCCCGCGAGCGTCGAGGCCGTGGTAGCGGCACAGAGCCCAGGGCGCGTCCCGCGGCGCCGGGGACAGGCCGCGGCCGTCCCAGCGCCCGGAGAGCTCCAGCCCCAGGTTGGACGAGTAGTTGACGAAGTTGGTGGTGCCGAACGCCGGCAGCAGCAGCGCCTGGCGCTGGTCCAGCGCCAGCGGGGCGGGGGGGGCGGGCGCGGGGTCGTCCGCGCCGGGCGCGGACTGGAACACGCTGGCCGGCGGCAGCCGCTCGATGTCGGCCGCGGCGATCTGGAACTCGACCAGCCACAGCGGCAGCCACTGGTCCACGGCGGCCGCGGCCGGGGCCGCCACCGCGGCCTCGCTCACCGCGACCGCGGAGCTGCCGATGATCTGGTGGCCGGCGCGGCAGTGGCCGCAGCGGGTCATGGCGTCCTCCGGGTCGGCCTGGAGCGGAGCGCCGCAAGCGCGGCAGCGCAGGACCTCGAGCCGCATCCTACACCCCCCATACCAGCCGGGCCAGCCGTTCCGCCAGCCGGCCGACGGCGTAGTCCTTGAGCTTGACGCCGGCCCATACCGCGCCGGCCAGCGCCAGCGTGGCGAGCGCGATCCGCAGGTCGTAGCCCGTGGTCGGCGCGTAGACCAGCGACAGCGCCAGCGCGCCGGCCAACACCGCGGCCAGATACCGGGTGGGGTGCCTGGGCGCGGGCCGGCGGTAGAGGCGCACGTGGACCCGGTCCCCGGACACGGCGTCCACCAGGCATTTCAGCCGGCCCTGCGCGGTGAAGCCCCACACCAGCCAGACCGGCCGGTAGACCAGCCGCCGCACCGTCCGCGATTCGCCGACGGCGGCCCGCAGGATCGGGTAATCTCCGTAGGGGAACAGCAGGCGACCCCGGAACGTGCGGGACGCCTCGGCGGCCGCGGCGGCCGCCGGCAGGTCGTGCGGCTCGACCATCACCCCTTCGCCCGGCAGCTCCTGGTCTGCCAGCGGCTGCAGGCGCAACGGTTCCCCGTCCCTGGCGCCCAGTCCCGCCAGCTCCGGCCGCTTGACGCCGGGCGCGCGGAATTCCTGCTCCAGCCACAGCGCCTTCTTGATCACCTCGCCGCCCAGGTACTGCCGCCGTCCGGCCGGCGCGTCCTCCATGTCCGGGGACGCCGGCACGATCGGCCGCTGGCCGGCCACGACCCCCGTCGTCTCCGCGGTGACGTGCCAGTACGGGACGTAGAGCAGCCGGGCGACGATCACCTCCACCGGCAGCTCGGTGGCGGTAACGGCGACCGACACTGCAGCCGCCCTGCCGATCCGAGGCTGGGCGTAGTAGCGGAAGAATCCGAACGGCGCCGGCAGCGACAGCGCCGCCGCGCACGACCGGCAGCGGCCGCGCCGGGCTCCCTCTTCCAGGTCGACCCGGCCGCCGCAGGACGGGCAGTTCAGCGCCTCTACCTGCGCCACAGCAGCCCCTCCCACACCAGGCCCAGCACGACGTTGGCGGACGCGAAGGTCGCGCCCATGGCGATGATGCGCGCGGTCAGGCCCGGGATCAGGAACGCCTCCAGGGCCAGCAGCAGCGCCGCGATCCCGAAGCCGGTCCATCGGCGCCGCCGCAGATCGCGGCTTTTGGGCAGGGCGCCGCGCACCGCTCCGGTGGCCGCCTCGATCACGGCCCGCTGGACCGTACCCTCCGCCCGGAACGCCGCCACGTAGACCGGCAGGTAGACGGTCCGCTCGCCCTCCGGCGCGCGGGACTGCGGCAGGTCGAACCCGCCGGCCTCGTCGGCCGAGAACGGCAGGTGCTGGCCCATCGGCAGCCGGCTGCCGCGGAACTCCGGGAACAGTCCGGGATCGCGCGGCTCGGCGGTCCAGGCCGCGCCGGCCCGGTGATCGGACGGCGGCCCGTACCGCCAGGCCATCCACTGCTTCCCCGTGATCCCGGGGTCGGACGCCGCGCCGCGGTAGTTCTCCCACAGCCAGGCCGACAGCAGCCGGAAGCAGTCGTTGTGCGACAGCTGCGGCCGCACCAGCCACTGGCGGACCTCGGCCAGGCCGGAGACCGACAGCACCGATCCGCAGTAGGGGCAGGTGCGCAGGACGCGGCCGGGCAGCAGCTCGATGTCCGCGCCGCACTGCGGGCATTGCGCCGCCCGGAGGTCCGCGGGCCGCTTTGTTCCTTGACTTTTCAGGAAATCCCTATTATGATTGAACATTAGTTTTCACTGGACGCCGGTGTCATGCCTGCGCAGGCAGGCATCCATGGATTCCCGCTTTCGCGGGAATGACACACAGCAACAAGACGATCGGGCATGAAGTGACTATAGGAAAACCATCCCTCAAGGGCCTCGACGTCGACCAGCTGGCCTCGGCCCTGGCGCCGTTCGGCAAGCGCGCCTTCCACGCCCGGCAGATCATGGCCTGGTTCTACCGCCGCGGCGTGTCGGACTTCGCGCAGATGACCGACCTGTCAGCGCCGCTACGGGCGACGCTGGCCGCGCACTTCGCGCCCGACGAGCTGGCCGTCGCCGCAGAAAAGCGCTCCCGGGACGGCACCAGGAAACTGCTGTTCCATGCCCGCGACGGCGAGGCCATCGAAAGCGTGCTGATCCCCGGCAAGAACCGCGGCTCGCGCGACGGCGAGGCCGAGGACGACCGCCTTACCGCCTGCCTTTCCAGCCAAGCCGGGTGCAAGCTGAAGTGCGGGTTCTGCGCCACCGGGTCCCTCGGATTCTCCCGCGACCTGACGCCGGGCGAGATCGTCGACCAGCTGTTCCACCTGCAGGCCCTGGCCGGGCAGGAGCGGATCACCAACGTGGTGTTCATGGGCATGGGCGAGCCGTTCCTCAACTACGCGAACGCGCTGGCCGCGGCGCGCCTGATCAACTCGCACCTGGGGTTCAACCTGGGCGCGCGCCACATCACCTTCTCCACCGCCGGGATCGTGCCGGGGATACTGAAGCTGGCGCGGGAGCCCGAGCAGTTCAAGCTGGCGATCTCGCTCAACGCGCCCGACGACGTCCTGCGCGACCGCATCATGCCGGTGAACCGTAAGTATCCCCTGAAAGAGCTGCTTGCCGCGGCCCGTCGCTATGCCGACGAGCGGGGCAAGCTGGTGTTCTTCGAGTACGTGCTGCTGGGCGGGGTCAACGACTCCCAGGAGCACGCCAGGCAACTGGCGTCGCTGCTGGCTGGATTCCCCGGCAAGATCAACCTGATCGTCTACAACCAGTACGGGCCGGGGGACGAGTTCCGGGCGCCGGCGCCAAGGGACGTGGAACGGTTCTTCCGCACCGTGTCCGGGCTGTTCCCCCGCGTCACCATGCGCCACAGCAAGGGCCAGGACATCCAGGCGGCGTGTGGTCAGTTAAAAGCACTTCATCAAACACCATCCCGATAGTGGTAACGTATCGGGGCGGCCAGCTGAAAGCGACCCACGCGGCGGATAAATAATAAACCTATTATTGAGAGAAGTCAATAGAAAAGCCCGGGCCTTGAAGGCCCGGGCTGCGAGACCCCTCCCATCTCCCTCCCCGAACGCGTTCGGGGAGGGGCGGCGGTGGGGTCGGGTTTTTAATCCATCAACCTTCTCATATACGTCGGGATCTCCAGGTCGTCCTCCTTGTAGGCGTTGACCTTGCCCTTGGTGACGATGGTCTGGAAATTGTTCTTCTGGTCCTTGCGCTGGAACGCGGGCTGGGCCAGGTTCTCCTTGCGCAGCATCTGCGGGAACTCGATCCGGTTGCCGTCGGGCAGGTCCTCGCGCAGCCGGGCGCCGCCCTCGCCCAAGCCGGTGGCGATCACCGTGATGGTCACCGCGCCCTCGGCCCTGGGGTCGACCACCGTGCCGAAGATCATGTGGGCGTCGTCCCCCGCCGCATTGCGGATCACCCGGGCCGCCTCGTCGATCTCGAACATGGTCAGGTCCTCGCCGGCCGAGATGTTCATCAGGATGGCCTTGGCGCCCTTGATGGACACGCCCTCCAGCAGCGGACTGGCGATGGCCTCCTCGGCCGCGCTGATCGCCCGGTTCTCCCCGCTGGCGATGCCCACGCCCATGATGGCGTCGCCCCGCTCCGACATCACCGCCTTGACGTCGGCGAAGTCGACGTTGACCAGCCCCGGGGTGGTGATCAGGTCGGAGATGCCGCGCACCGCCTTGAACAGGATGTCGTCGATGATGCGGAAGGCCTCCTTCTGGCTGGCCTGCTTGCCCACCACCGACAGGATCCGCTGGTTGGGGATCACGATCAGCGTGTCCACCCGCTCCTTCAGCTCGGCGATCCCCTCCTCGGCGTAGGCCATCCGCCGCCGGCCCTCCCACTCGAACGGCTTGGTGACCACGCCCACGGTCAGGATGCCCATGTCGCGGGCCAGCTCCGCCAGCTGGGGCGCCGCGCCGGTGCCGGTGCCGCCGCCCATCCCGGCGGTGATGAACAGCATCTTGGCGCCGCCCAGCTGCTCGGCCACCTTCTCCCGGTCCTCCTCGAACGAGCGCCGGCCGATCTCCGGGTTGCCGCCCGAGCCCAGGCCCTCGGTGATCTTGGTGCCGATCTGGACCTTCTCCTGGGCCTGCGACTGCTGCAGCACCTGCAGGTCGGTGTTGACCGCGATGAAGGTGACGTCCCTGAGCCCGGCCTCGGCCATCCGGTTGACCGCGTTGCCGCCGGCGCCGCCCACGCCGGCCACCTTGATGATGCAGTTGGGCGCGTAGACGTCCTCGTCGAACTCCAGCATGGTGGGGGCTCCTTTCGTTGCGGTGGTGGTGCGGATCATCGGTTGCGCGATCGGTTCCAGGGACGGCTCGGTGATGGCCTCGATCAGCTGCTGCTCCAGAAGCTTCGTTTGCTCAGCCATGGTCGTTTCTCCGTTCGTTGTATCGGTGTGCGCCGTTCATTGTAGACTGTTCGCCGTCCGTCGCCTAGCCTCCGAAGATCTCGCCGAACCAGCCCTTCATCTTGGCCAGGATCGAGTCGAACAGGTGCGACTCGTCGATGGCCCCCTCGGGCTTGCGAAACCGCGACTCGTAGCCGTACATCACCAGCCCCACGGCGGTGGCGTACATCGGGTCCCGGACCATGTCGGTGACGCCGCCGAAGCCCTTGGGTTCGCCCACCCGCACCGGATGGTTGAACACCTGCTCGGCCAGGGCCGTGACGCCGGGCATCTTGGCCGCGCCGCCGGTCAGCACCACCCCCGCCCCCAGCATCTCGGCCTCGTCGGTGCGCTTGATCTCGCGCAGGGCCAGCCCCAGGATCTCCTCCATCCGGGGCTCGATGATCTGTGCCAGCACCTGGCGCGACACCTCGCGCTCGCCCCGCCCGCCCACGCCGGACACCGCGATGACCTCGTCCTCCCGCACCTGAGACAGGGCGGCGCTGCCGAACTTCTTCTTGATCTCCTCTGCGACCTCGGTCGGGGTGTGCAGGCCGATGGCGATGTCGTTGGTCAGGTTGTAGCCGCCCAGGCCGATCACCGCGGTGTGCCGGATCGATCCGTCGTAGAACAGGGCGATGTCGGTGGTCCCCCCGCCGATGTCCAGCAGGGCCACGCCGATGGCCTTCTCGTCCGGGGTCAGCACCGCGTAGCTGGAGGCCAGCGGCTGCAGCACCAGGTCGTGCACCTTGAGCCCGGCCCGCTTGATGCTCTTGTAGATGTTCTCGGCCGAGTTGACGGCGCCGGTGACGATGTGGACCTCGGCCTCCAGTCGCACGCCCGACATCCCGATCGGGTCGCGGATGCCCTCCTGATCGTCGACGATGAAGCCCTGCGGGATGACGTGCAGGATCTCCCGGTCCATGGGGATGGCCACCGCCCGGGCGGCGTCGATCACCCGGTCGACGTCGGCCTGGGAGATCTCGTTGCCGCCGCGCGACACCGCGATCACCCCCCGCGAGTTGATGGAGCGGATGTGGTCGCCGGCGATGCCGGCGTAGACGGCATCGATCTTGACCCCGGCCATCAGCTCGGCCTCGGACACCGCCTTGTCGATCGCCCGGGCCGTCTTCTCGAGGTTTACCACCACGCCCCGCCGCAGGCCCTCGTTGGAGGGGCAAGTGCCCACCCCCACGATCCGGAGCTCGTCCCGGTCCACTTCGGCGATCACGCAGGCGATCTTGGTGGTGCCCAGATCCAGCCCAACGATGGTGTTTGCCATTTCGGTGGCCTCCTCGCTGTTCGTCTGTCCGGATTAGTTGGCGGCCGCGGGTTGTTCCCGCAGCACCACGATGCCCTGGTCGCGGATGCGGAGGTCGATCTCCGCAGCGTCCGCGCCGTTCTGTTCCAGATCGCGCCTGATGCCCGCGAGTTTGCCCCAGGCGCCGGCGAAACCGCCGTTGCCCAGGTGGACGATCGCGCCGCCGGCCAGCAGCCGGATGTCGCCCGGATCGGTGGGGTCGAACAGCCAGTCCGGCTGCGCCGCCGGGCAGGTCAGCACCGCGGTCAGCGCCCGCCGCCGGCCTTCCGCCGACGTGCCGGCGATCCGCAGCCGCGGCAGATCGGCCCGCGCGCTGTCGCGAAAAATGACACCCTCGGGACTGACCACCATCGCCGGGTCCGACTCGGCCCTGGCCGCGGCCGTGCGCTCCCGGACATCAACGGCCAGCGTCCACCACGGCCGCACGGTGACGCTGACGGACTTGATCGCCGGATGGCGCTGCGCCAGCCCTGCCGCCAGCCGCTGGCGGTCGACCGTCCAGAACGGACGGCCCAGGAAGCGCTGTGCCGCCCGTTCCACGTCGGCAGCCGGCACCAGGCGGCAGCCGGTGACGACGGTCCGACGCAGGCCGAACCATCCCCGGCCGGCCGCGAACCGCGCTCCCGCGGTTCCCAGCGCCACGGCCCCGGCCAGCATCACGATCGCCAGGATGGCGGCGGCGGCCGACCGCCTGCGCCTCCGTGACCGGATGCGGCCGGCTTCGTTGCGATCGAAGTACGGGCGGATCATCTTTCCCCGACCAGCTTGATTTCGGGCACCAGCCGCACGCCCAGTTCGCGGTCGACCGCCGCCCGCACCCGACGCGCCAGGGCCAGGACGTCGGCAGCGGTGGCGCCGCCCCGATTGACGATGAAGTTGGCATGCTTGGCCGAAACCTGGGCGCCGCCGACACACTTGCCCCGCATCCCGGCCAGCCCGATCAGCCGCCGGGCCGAATCATTGGCCGGATTCTTGAACACGCAGCCGGCCGACGGCACGGTCAGCGGCTGGTTCCGGGCCCTCTTGGCCAGCCAGCCAGCCATGGCGCTCCTGATCGTCTGCCGGCGGCCCGGCCGCAGCCGCAGCCGGCAGCCGGTGATCACGAACCCGTCCGGGTAGCGCGCTTGGCGGTAGCCGAAGCGGATCAGCCTGGCGGGGATGACGCGGCGGCGGCCGCCGGGGAGTAAACCCCAAACCTCGGCCACCACGTCGGACATCTGACCGCCATAGGCGCCGGCGTTCATCACCAAAGCGCCGCCCACCGATCCCGGTATGCCCACGGCCCACTCCATCCCGGCCAGGCCCTGCTCCAGACAGAAGGCCACCAACCGGGGCAAGCTGGAACCCGCCCCCACCGTGACCTCGCTGCCCGAGCGCTCGGCACGCCGGAACTCCTGCGTCAATTTGATCACGACGCCCCGGTAACCCCGGTCGCCAACCAGCAGGTTGGTGCCGTTGCCCAGCACCAGGTACGGCAGGCCGGCCGCTCGAGCCAGCCGCAGGACGGCCGACAGCTCCGTTTCCGTTCCGGGGAAGGCCATCAGTTCGGCCGGGCCGCCGATTCGGAACGAGGTGTGGCGCGACAGCGGCTCGTCGATCCGGTGCCGGCAGCCGAGTCCCGCGGCGACGGTGCGGGCGGATGGGCTCATCGCTTGAGGTACTCCTCGCCGTATTTATGGACGTCGCCGGCGCCGAGGGTGATCACGATGTCGCCCGGCCCGGCGATCCGCTCCAGCTCCTGGGCCAGCTGCTCCTTGTGCGGGATGTACACCACCCGGCGGTGCCCCTGCTCCCGCGCCGCCCGCGCCACCAGCTCGCCGCTGACGCCGGGGATCGGCTGCTCCCGGGCCGGGTAGACATCGGTCACCACCAGCACATCCGCCTGGTGGAACGAGGCGCCGAACTCGCGGGAAAAATCTCGCGTCCGCGTGTACAGGTGCGGCTGGAACACCGCCACCACCCGCCGGCCGAAGGCGTCCTTGGCCGCCTTCAGCGTGGCCTCGATCTCGGTGGGATGGTGCCCGTAGTCGTCCACCACCAGCACGCCGTTCCTCTCCCCCTTGATCTCAAACCGACGGTAGACGCCGGCGAACTGGCCCAGGGCCTCAGCGACGCTGCTGAACGGCACCTCCATTTCCAGGCCGACGGCCACCGCGGCCAGCGCATTCTTCACGTTATGCACGCCAGGGACCATCAATCTGACCTCGCCCAGCAGCCCGGCGCCATTGTGAACCGCGAAACGCGTTTCCATGCCGTGAAACCGCAGGTCGCGGGCCTGCAACTGGGCTTGAGGGGACAGGCCATAGGTAATGCAGCGCTTCTCCAGCCGCGGCAGGATGGCCTGGACACCGCGCTCGTCGAGGCAGGCGATCACCGCACCGTAGAAGGGCACCTTGTTGGCGAATTCCACGAAGGCGTTCTTGATCTCGTCCAGGTCCCGGTAACAGTCGAGGTGCTCCGCCTCGATGGTGGTGATCACCGCGACCACCGGCGCCAGCCGCAGGAAAGAGCGGTCGAACTCGTCGGCCTCGGCCACCAGGTAGCGGCCGGCCCCCAGCTTGGCGTTGCTGCCCAGGTAACGGACCTTGCCGCCGATCACCAGGGTCGGGTCCAGGCCTGCCGCCGTCAGCACCTGTCCGACCATCGATGTGGTGGTGGTCTTGCCGTGGGTGCCGGCAATGGCGATGCCGTGCTTCATCCTCATCAGCTCCGCCAGCATCTCGGCTCGCCGAATCACCGGCACCGAACGGTCCCGCGCCGCCCACACCTCGGGATTGGCGTCCTGGACCGCCGACGAGGTCACCACCACGTCAGCGCCGCGGATGTTCTCGGGCCGGTGTCCCTCGGAGACCCTGGCACCCAGCTGCTGCAGGCGCTCGGTCGCTTCCGACAGCTTCAGGTCCGAGCCGGTCACCCGGTATCCCATGTTGATCAGCACCTCGGCGATTCCGCTCATGCCGATGCCGCCGATACCGACGAAATGAATCGTGCGGATTTTACCGAACGCTGGGCTCATGTTGCCGTCAATCCCAATAGTCTCTGGGTGACCATCCCCGCGGCGCCCGACCGTGCCAGGTCCGCGGCGGACCGCCGCATCGACCGCTGTGTCCGGTGATCGAACAGGACGGCTTCCACCGCGGCCGCCAGCCGCTCGGCAGTGAGGTCGCGCTCCAGGATCACCACCGCGGCGCCGCCGCGTTCCAGGCTCCGGGCGTTGTGCTCCTGGTGGTTGCTGGCAGCGTGCGGGAACGGCACCAGGATCGATGGCAGACCACAGGCCAGGGTCTCGGACACGCTGGAGCCGGAACGGGAGACCACCAGATCGCTGGCCGCGAACGCGGCGGGCATGTTCCCGATGTATGGCAGCACGACCACCTTCATCGGCATTGCCGCCAATTCAGTCCTCGCTCGCGCGCAGTCCCTGGTTCCGGTCTGGACGATGAACTGGAGTTCGCGCCAGCGCCGGTCGTTGGCCTTGGCCTTGAGGGTGTCGATCATGGCAGTATTCAGGCTGTGGGCTCCTTGGCTGCCTCCGAACAGCAGTATGGTCTGCTGGGCATGATCCAGGCCGAATCGCGCCGCCCCGTCGGATCGGGAGACCGACCCGATCTCCGGCCGCAGTGGATTTCCGGTGAATATCACCCTTCGCTTGGGGCGAATCGACTCGGCGCATTCCGGGAAACCGCTGTAGATCTCGGCGGCGCACCCGGCCAGCAGCCGGACCGCCCGGCTGGGCATGGCATCGAGGGCCAGCAGGCCGACCGGGACGCGCAGCAGCCAGGCCGCCAGCACTGGCGGCGCCGAAACGTACCCGCCCGTCCCCAGCAGCACATCCGGCCGGTCGGCGATCATGTAGAAGAGGGACTGGCAGACGGACCAGGCGAACAGGAACGGGAACGCCAGCTTGCCGGCGATGGATTTTCCCAGAAATCCGCGAATCGCTATGTAGCGGAGCGGGTATCCGTCGGCCGGCACCAGCCGGTGCTCGATGCCCCGCCTCGTGCCGATGAAGGATACCTGGTTGGCGGGGCCGCGGCGCCGCAGCTCAGCGGCGACCGCCAGCCCGGGATAGAGATGCCCGCCGGTCCCGCCGCCGGCCACCAGCAGTTTCATTGATCCTCCGCGCATAGGTTTGGAAGCACTGGTGCCCGCGATGGCGCGAGAAATTGAGCATCAGCCCAACCGCCGCGACATTGAACACCAGGGCCGATCCCCCGTAGCTGATGAACGGCAGCGGCAGTCCGGTCACCGGGAACAGCCCCATGGCCACGCTGATGTTGATGGCGGCGTAGATGAAGATGCCACTGGAGAATCCGATTACCGCCAGCCGCTCGAACGGGTCACCCAGCTGGCCGGCAGTGCGGAACCCCCGCCACAGCAGGAACAGGAACAGCGACAGCACCAGCAGCCCGAACACCAGGCCGCCCTCCTCGGCCATGATGGAGAATATGAAATCGGTGTGCGCCTCGGGTACGAACAGCAGCTTCTGCCGGCTTTGCCCGAGCCCGACGCCGAGCGGCCCTCCCGATCCGATCGCCAACAGCGATTGGTGCACCTGGCTGAGCGTGTTCCGCAAGTGGCCGTCGGCCGTTGCCGCGGCGGCCGCGATCCCGCCCGGGTCGCTCAATGTCATCCAGAAACCGCGAACCCTGGCCATGATGTGCGGCCGGGCCAGGGCCGCGATGACGAAGCCCAGCCCGCCCAGCGCCATGGAGGATGACCACACCAGCAGGTTGGCGCCGCCGGCCAGCAGCATCGCCATGCCCATCCCGCCGACGGCAGCGGCGCTGCCGTAATCGCGCTGCAGCATGACGGCGGCGGTCACCGCGGCGACCGCCGCCAGCGACAGCGTCAGCTCCCGGGTCGGCCTGGCCATCTCGTTTTCCCTTCCGGCCATGGTGCGGGCCAGGAACAGCACCAGCGCGAACCTGGCGAGCTCGCCCGTCTGCAACCCGAACAACCAGCCGCGCGACCCCCGGACGGTCGTCCCCGACAGCGCCGTCAGCAGCAGCAGTGCCAGGCTGGCGGCGAACAGCGGCACCACCGACCACCGCAGCTTGCGGAAGTTGACCGCGACCGCCGCCGCCATGACGGTTCCGGCGACCAGCAGCCGGGCCAGCTCCCGCTTGAAGAAGAACAGCCGGTCGAATGAGAATTTCTCGGCGGCGGCGGTCAGATGGGACGAAACACCGTAGCTCATCAGGAAGCCGAAACCGGCAAGGGCCAGCAGCGCCCCCAGCATCAGGTAGTCAATGTCGCCCCGCTGCATGCCCATCACGCAGACTCCCGCACCAGGCGCCGGAACTGGTCGCCCCGATCCTCAAAATCACGGAACATGTCGAAGCTGGAGCAGCCCGGGGCCAGAATCACAACGTCGCCGGGCCGGGCCTCCTCCCGGGCGATGCTGACGGCGTGCGCCAGGTCATCCGCGATCCGGACCCGCTCCAGGCCCAGTGACCGCAGCTCAGTCGCCAGCCGGTCGCGGACCTCGCCGACCAGCACGGCGCACCGCGCCCGGTCCGCGATCTCGCGCAGGTACGGCGACAGGTCCAGCCCTTTGTCGCGCCCGCCGGCGATCACCACCAGCGGCCGATCGAACGCCCGCAGCGAGCTGACGCCGGCCGCGGCATTGGTGCACATCGAATTGTTGACATAGGTCACGCCGGCGATCATCGCGACGGTCTCCAAACGGTGAGGCACCCCGGCGAACGAGGACAGGGCGACACGCATCGCCGACGGCGGCACCTCGAATGCCGACGCGGCGGCGATGGCGGCCAGGGCGTTCTCGACGTTATGCCGCCCCGGCACTTTGAGCGCTGAGACGGGCATCACGTCCGTTTCGCTGCCGTCGCGGACCAGCCGCAGCAGCGAACCATCGCTCCACGCTCCTTCGGCCGGCCGCGCCCGCGTGCTGAACCTGAGCCTAATGGACCGGGCGGCGGCAGTGTACGTTTCGACGTTCGGATCATCGCCGTTAAGGACCGCGAACTCCCGTTCGCCCTGGTTGGCGAGCAGCCGCCCCTTCAACGTCGCGTAGGCCGCGAAGCTGGGATGCCGATCCAGATGATCGGGCGTGATGTTGGTGATCACCGCCACGGCCGGGGCGAAGGCCTCGAATGTCTCGATCTGAAACGTGCTGACCTCGGCCACGATCACGCTGCGCGCGGTCGCCTCCAGCACCAGCTCGGTCAGCGGCCGCCCGGGAGCCAGGTTTCCGCCAGTCAGGGTGTGAATGCCCGCTGCCTCCATGATGGCGCCGATCATCGACACCGTGGTCGACTTGCCGTTGGTTCCCGTCACCGCCACGATCCGAGCCGTCGTCGATTGATAGGCCAGCTCTACTTCGCTGATGACGCGTATGCCCCGGCCGCTGGCCTGCCGCAGGATCGGCACGTCGGCCCTGACCCCGGGGCTGACGACAATCAGGTTGCTGTCAAGCACTTTTGCGGTGTGCCCCCCAAACTCATATTCAGCGCCCAGCCGTTCAAGTTCCGCCGTCAGCTCCGGCGACCCCGGGTCGATCTCCGACACGAACACCGCTGCCAACCGCTGCCGTAGCAGCTTCGCCGCGGCCCGGCCGCTGCGGCCGGCGCCGATCACTGACGCTCGTATCCTGGTGAAATCCAACGGCACGGCGGCATCCTATCGGATCTTGAGGGTCGAGAGCGCCACCAGCGCGCAGATGAATGCCACGATCCAGAACCGCACCACGATCTTCTGCTCGCTCCAGCCCATCTTCTGGAAATGATGGTGGACCGGCGTCATCAGGAACACCCGGCGGCCGGTGGCCTTGAACGATGCCACTTGAATGATCACCGAAGCCGCCTCCATCACGAACACGCCGCCCACGATCCCCAGCAGGATCTCCTGCTTGATCAGGACCGACATGGTGCCGATCACCCCGCCCAGGGCCAGCGCCCCGGCATCGCCCATGAAAACCTCTGCCGGATGGGCGTTGAACCATAGGAAGCCCAGGCTGGCGCCCACCATGGCTGCGCCCATGACCGTCAGCTCCCCCGAGCCCCGCATAAACAGGAGGTTGAGGTATTCGGACCACTTGAAGTTGCCGGTGATGTAGCACATCACGGCGTAGGCCGCGGCCGAGAACAGGAACACGCCGATCGCCAGGCCGTCCAGGCCGTCGGTGAGGTTGACCGCGTTCGAGGTGAAGACGATCACCAGCATCACGAACGGAATGTAGAACCAGCCCAGGTCGATGAATACGTTCTTAAAGAACAGGAAGCTGGTCTTGGTGGCGAACTCGGGATTCATCGGGTGAAGCTGCAGGTAAAGGGCGATGGCCAGCGCCACCGCGAATTGCCCGGCCAGCTTCTTGCGGCCGATCAGGCCCTTGGAATTCTTCTTGACCACCTTCAGATAGTCGTCGCAGAAGCCGATCAGACCCAGCCCGGCGGTGGCGAACAGCGAAACCTGGATGTAACGGTTGCCCAGATCGGCCCACAGCAGAACCGGGATGATGATCGCGGCCAGGATGATCAGCCCGCCCATGGTCGGCGTTCCGGCCTTCCGCAGGTGCTCGTGGGGCGCATCCTCGCGCCCGCTGTCCACGATCTGCATGCCCTTCAGCCGGCGGATGATGGCCGGGCCCACCAGGAACGATATCAGGAGCGCCGTCACCAGGGCTGACGCCGACCGGAACGTGATGTAGCGGAACAGGTTGAACAGATGGGCCTGATCGCTCAGCGGATACAGCAGCGCGTAAAGCATCAGAGGCTGATGATAGCGTTAACGATGCGCTCGAACTGCATCCCCCGGGACGCCTTGACCAGGACGACATCGCCGAACTTGAGGAGCAGCGGCAGGCGGTGGACCAGTTCATCGACGCAGTTGAAATGGGCGGCGACCGCTCCTGCGCCATCGGCGGTCTGGTGGATCTTGGCGGCCAGCCGGCCGGCCGTGAAAACCGCATCGGCCCGCCGCCCCGCCAGGTAGCCGACTTCCCAATGTCTTTTCTCTTCGATCTCCCCCAACTCCAGCATGTCGCCCAGGATGGCCACCTTGCGCCCGGGGAGCTCCAGGCCGGCCAATGTCTCGAGCGCGGCCCGCATCGATGCCGGATTGGCGTTGTAGGCGTCGTTGATCAGGAAGAACTTCTCCAGCCGGACAGGCTCCAGCCGCATCGGTGTCGGCTTCATCGCCGCCAGCGCCCGGGCCGACTGCCCGCGCGGCACCGACAGGGCGTCGCCGACGGCAATGGCCGCCAGGGCGTTGTATACGTTGTGGCCTCCCAGCATCGGGACAGCGAACCGCGTGTCCCCGACCGTGAAGGCCGATCCCTCGGCAGTGAACCTGATGCCCTCGGCCCGGACATCGGCCGACGGGCCGATCCCGAACTGGACCACACGTGCCGGCGATGCGGCCGCGCCCTTGACCACCCAGGGATCATCCGCGTTGGCGATGGCCGTACCCCGCGCCGGCAGCGACGCGAACAGCTCGGCCTTGGCGCGGGCGACGTTGCCCAGGCTTTTAAGGAACTCGGTATGGCCCTCGCCCACGTTTGTCACCACGCCGATCAGGGGCATCACCATTGCGCACAGGCCGGCGATCTCGCCCAGGCCGCTCATGCCCAGTTCCATCACCATGGCCTCGTGCTCCCGCGACAGGCGCAGCAACGAAAGCGGGACCCCGTACTGGTTGTTCAGGTTGCCCTCGTTCTTCAGCACCCGGTACCGCTGCGACAGGACGGCTGCGATCATCTCCTTGGTGGTGGTCTTGCCGTTGGTCCCGGTCACGGCCACGGCCGGGATTCCGAATCCCACCCGATGACTGCGGGTCCACTCCCTGAGCGCGGCAGCGGTGTCGTCCACGGCGACCAGTGGGCCCGGCGCTGAACCGGCATCGCCGTCCCGCGCCACCATCGCGCCTGCTGCGCCGGCGGCCAGCGCCTGGGACACGAACCGATGGCCGTCATGGTTCGGGCCCCGGATGGCGATGAACAGGTCGCCCGGCGCGACGGCCCGGGAATCGATGCTGACGCCGGTGACCCCGGCGTCGGCCCCCCGCAGCTCGCCGCCCGTGACCCGGGCGATGTCGGACAGCGCGATCGCTTCCATCGTCGTTCAGGTCGAGCCCGGCCGTTGCCTGATCGCGGCCAGCGCCGTTTCGCGGTCATCGAAATGGATCCGCTCGTCGCCGATGATCTGGTAGTCCTCGTGGCCCTTGCCGGCGATGATCACCAGGTCGCCGCGTTGCGCCCGCGCGACGGCGGCGCGAATGGCCGCTGCCCGGTCGGGCTCGACCCGGTGCGGCCGGTGGTTCAGGCCGGGCAGGATGTCTGCGATGATCGCCTCGGGCCGTTCTCCGCGGGGGTTGTCTGAGGTCACGAACACCTCGTCGGAGCCATCGGCGGCAGCCCGCCCCATTTGCGGCCGCTTGGCCCGGTCCCGGTCGCCGCCACAGCCGAACACCGTGATGATCCGGCCCTCGGTCATGGCCCGGGCGGCCGCCAGCAGGCGCGCCAGTTCCTCGGGGGTGTGGGCATAGTCGACAACCACGGTGAAATCCTGCCCGGCATCGACCCGCTCGAACCGGCCGGGGACGGCCGCAATCCGCTCCAATCCCTGCTTGATGACGTCCAGACCGAGGCCCCGGGCATGGGCGATGGCTGCCGCGCACAGCGCGTTGCTGACGTTATGTCGCCCCGGCAGGGCCAGCCGCACCGCCGCCGCACGGCCTTCGACCCGCAGCGTAAAGCGGGAGCCATCGATGCTGCCGGCGATGTCCGACGCCATCACGGTCGCGGTGCGGTCCACGCCGAAATCGATGATCCGGGAGCCGGTCGCTGCGGCCACTTCGTCATATTTAGGATCGTCGCGGTTGATCACCGCCGCCGCCGCCGCCCCGAGCCCTTCGAACAGTCTCCGCTTAGAGAGGAAATACTGGTCCATGGTGCCGTGGAAATCGAGATGATCCTGGGAGAAGTTGGTGAAGGCGGCGACCTGGAACCCGATGCCGGCCACCCGTCGCAATTCGATGCCGTGGGATGAAGCCTCCATCACCACCGTAGCCACACCGGCGTCGCGCATTCGGGCCAGCAGGCGCTGGAGGTCGAGCGATTCGGGCGTGGTGTTGGGGGCCGGCAGTTTCCGGTCGATGATCCAGTAATTGATGGTTCCCACCAGGCCGGTCCGCCGGCCGGCCGCCTCGAAGATCGACCGCGCCAGGTACGACGTGGTGGTCTTGCCCGCCGTGCCGGTGATCGCAACCATTTCCATGGCAGCGGCCGGATTGCCATAGAATCGCGCCGCCAGCAGCGCCATCGCCGTCCTGACATCGCCCACCACCACCGCGACCGGCGCCGGAGCGGCGCCCTCGGCCACGACGGCCGCGGCCCCGGCCCGGATCGCTTCGTCGATGTACCTGCGGCCGTCGTCGCGGTAGCCCGGGATGGCGAAGAACAGGTCGCCGGCTTTCACCATCCGTGAATCGTACTGCAGCCCGTGCACCTCGATGTCGGGCAACGGCTGGCTGGAATCGCGCAGCAGGTCGCGGTGGCCGTCCAGCAGCTCGGCCAGCCTCATCGGCCGCGTTCTCCCGGCGTCATTTCGACGCCAACACTGCACGGTTCAACCCCTTCGGCAGGCTGACGGCCCGGGCGGCGATGTTTCTGAATACCGGCGCCGCCACGGTGCCGCCGTAAATCCCGCGCTGGGGCTCGTCGAGCACGACGACCACCAGCAGCCGCGGGGCGTCGGCAGGCAGGAACCCGATGAACGAGGCAACGTACTTCCCGGGATCGTAGCCGCGCCGGCCGGCGGCCGGTTTCTGGGCAGTCCCGGTCTTGCCCGCCACCGACCATCCCTCCAGCCGCGCCATCTTCCCCGTGCCCAGGCTGTCGTCGACGCAGCGCCGCAGCAGGCCGACGATCTGCTCGGCCGTCGCCGCCGCGATCACCCGGCGCACCGTGTCTGCCCGGTCGTATCGCGCAACCGGACGGGCGTTGGCCTCGATCGAGCGCACCAGCCGCGGCCGCAGCAGGTACCCGCCGTTGGCGATGGCGCCGTAGGCCTGGCACAGCTGGACGGCGCTGACCGACACCCCCTGCCCGAAGCTGATGGTGGCCAGGTTGACCGGCGACCAGTTGCCGGGGCGGGTCAGGACCCCCTCGGTCTCCCCGGGAAAATTGACGCCGGTCTTGCAGCCGAAGCCGAACGCACGGGCGTACTGGTACAGCCGCTCCTTGCCGACCTGGAAACCAAGCTTGGCCAGGCAGATGTTGCTGGAGCGGACCAGCGCGTCGGCGACGCTGATCCTGCCGTAGCGGTGGCCCTCCGCCTCGCCGATCCGCCGGTCGGCCACCTGCCAGCTTCCCATCCCCCCGTCGACCACGTCGGCGGCCGAAACGATGCCGGCGTCAAGGCCGGCCGCCACGGTGATCGGCTTGAACGTCGAGCCGGGCTCGAACTGGGCCGAAATGGCGCGGTTCAGCAGGGTAGCGGTCTGCCCGGTCAGGCGGGCACCCGGATCGAACGCGGGGTAGCAGGCCAGCGCCAGGATCTCGCCCGTCATCGGATCGGTGATGACCGCCGTGCCCGAAACAGCTCCGCAGGCCGCCGCGCCGCGCCGCAGCTCCTCATCGGCGATGGCCTGGTAATCGATGTCGATCGTCAGGCGCAGATCGCAGCCCGACCTCGCCGGCTTGGCAGAATAATCGAGCGATGGGTAGAGGCGCCCGCTGGCGTCCTGCTGTCTGGTCTTCCAGCCGATCTCGCCCCGCAGCTCGCGGTCGTAGCACCGCTCCAGCCCCTCGATCCCCTGATGGTCGCGGTTGACGAACCCCAGCAGCGGCTGGGCCAGCGACCGGTACGGGTAGGTCCGGGTGCTGTCGACCGATACCGCCAGCACGCGCCCCTGCCGGTCCATGATCCTCCCCCGCTCGGGCCGGACGCCAATCCGCAGCTGGTGCTGCTTCTGCGCCAAGTCGCGGTACTGGCCGGCCCGCACCACCTGCAACCACACCAGCCGGCAGGCCAGCACCAGCCAGACCAGGCAGAAGAACCGCAGCACTGCCTGGGCGCGGGGCTTCACGGCTGGCTCCAGGCAGCCCGCACCGGTTGGAGCACGGAGGCCCATGCGCCGCCGCCATCGCCCGCCGCCGGCGGAGTGAGCATCACCACCATCTGCTGCCGGTCGGGATACCGCATGCCGAGCTGCCCTGACGCGATCGCCTCCAGCCGGCCCGGGTAGCCCAGGCGCTGGATCTCGACCAGCAGCGATTTCTGCCGGGTACGCACGTCCGATAGCAAACGCTCCTTGCGCTCGATGCGCGCCAGCTGGCCCGACAACATCGTCTTTTGCCGCACCGAAAGGAACAGCACGCCAAAGAGCAGCACCGCGGCCAGCCCCAGCCACCATCCGGTGCGGGGCGCCCGCGATCTGATCTCGTCCCTGGTCAGCAGTCTCATGTGCGTTCGGCCGCCCTCAGTTTGGCGCTGCGGGAGCGCTGGTTGTCCTGTCGTTCCCGTTCATCCGGCACCACCGGCCGGGGCGTCACGACCCGCAGCGTCGGGCCGCTGCGGCCACAGGCGCAGACGGGAAGGGCCGGCGGGCAGGTGCAGACAACGGCCCGATCCCTGAAGTGCTGCTTGACGATCCGGTCCTCAAGCGAATGGTAGGAGATGACCGCCATCCTTCCCCCCCGCGCCAGCAGTCCCTGCGCCTGTTCCAGCGCCAGCCGCAGGGAGCCGAGCTCGTCGTTGACCTCGATCCGGATCGCCTGGAAGATCCGGGCCAGGGTCTTGGCCGGCATCACCGGCCTGGTACCGCGGATGATCGCCGCCAGTTGCTCGGTCGTCGCGATGGGCCCCGATTGCCGCTGCCGGACGACGGCCCGGGCGATCCGGGTTGATTCGCGCTCCTCTCCGTACTCCCGAAACATGGCGGCCAGCCGGGCCTGGCTGTAGCTGTTGACCACCGCGGCCGCCGTCAGATTCGAGCCGCCCATCCGCATGTCCAGGCGGCCGTCTGACTGAAAGCTGAACCCCCTGTCCGGCCTGTCGATCTGCGGCGAGGACACGCCCAAATCAAACAGGACGCCGTCGACGCGCCCGGCGTGGCTTTTTAGGAGGGAGCCCAGCTCCGCAAAATTCCCTGCGACCAGTTCCGCCCGGGAGCCGTACGCGGCCAGCGCCACCATGGCGGCAGCCAGCGCCTCGGGGTCCCGGTCGATCCCGATCAGCCTCCCGTCCGGCCCGCTGCGGCGTAAAATCTCGGCTGCGTGGCCGCCGCCGCCCACCGTGGCGTCGACGTACAACCCGCCGGGGCGTACCGCCAGCAGGTCGGCCGCTTGGTGCAGCAGGACCGGGGTGTGCCCGAATGGGGTCGGCGTCGGTTCCGTAATCCCTCGTTTGCGCGAGGCGGGTCCGGTCCGTGACCGGACCCGCGCCCGCGCCGTGAGCGCTCAGGCGACCGCCGGCAGGCCCTTGCCCTGGCGCTGGAACAGGTCTCCCTGGGCCTGGGCGGGCGGGGCCGCGATCTCGAAAACCTCTGCCGCGCCGGCCATCTGCAGGATGTTGATCAGGTAGGGCGAAAGCCCGTGCAGGGTCAGGTCGCCGCCGTAGCCGCGCAGCCGCTCCGCGCGCTTCACCAGCATCTCCACCCCCCGGTAGTCCATGTGCTTGACGTCGGACATCTCCAGCTCGATCCTGAAGATGTTCTTCTTGATCACCTTGAGGACCGCCTCCTCCAGCTGGAAGAACGCCTGCAGGTTGATGATGCCGTGCAGTTCCAGCCTGACGCTGTTGCCGCCCGCCGGGAGGGTTTGGATGCGCATGATGTCTCCTCGCTGTGGTCAGGGTTGCGGTATCGGGGATCGCCGGAATCCGGGTCGTCAGAACGTGCGGATCAGCTTCTGGTAGCTTTCCTGGTTGGCTGCCTGGTAGCGCTGGTGGGCGACCGGGTTCCAGATCTCGATCCGGTCCATCACGCCCACGATCACCACGTCGCCGGCGAAGCCGGCCTCCCTCTGGTACTGCGGCGGGATGACGATCCGGCCCTGGGCGTCCAGCTCGGCCCGGAAGCTGCTCATCGAGAACATCCGGATGTTGACCGCGTTGTCCTCGGTGCGCGGCAGGGCCGCCAGCTCCTGCATCTTCAGCTCCCAGTTGTCATGGGGATACACGAACACGCATCCGTCCTGCAGCCCGCGCGTGATCCACACCTGATCGGCCGCCGCGCCGGTCAGCTGCTTGCGCATCGGCGATGGTATGTTCACCCGGCCCTTGGGATCGATGGTATGGTTGTAGGTCCCGCCGAACAGGATCATGACCGCTCTCCCGGGCAGTTGCCTGCCGCGCCCTTTATGGTTTGTTCGATGACTACCATATCCTGTGTCCAAAGAATCCGAAGGTTGGACATCTTGTGTTCATGGGGTATTATTCCATTTTAACCCACTTTAACCCACCAGACACCATTTTATATGCAAATCCCACCATTGTCAAGCAAAAAAGCAAAAAAAATGAAGAAATCCCGCCAGATAGATCGATAACACGAAACCCCCGCCAACTGCGGTTGGCGGGGGCCCAAGCTGGATGAAGATCATGCTATCTGATGAGCAAGACCTTCTGCAGAATGCTGGTGTCGGTCGTTTTCAATCGGCAGAAATAAATCCCGGCGGCCGCCGCTGCGCCGGCGGCGTTGCTGCCGTCCCACGATGCGCTGTGATATCCTGTCCGGCGGAGGCCGGAAACCAGCGTCCGCACCTTCCGGCCCAGCAGGTCATACACGGCGATCTCCACGTCGGCATCGCCGCTCAGCTGGTAGCGGAATTTTACCGCGGCGGCGAAGGGATTGGGCAGCGGCCGCGACAGCATCGCCGAGGGAGGCGCGGAGACCAGGATCGAGTCCCGGCGCACGTCATAGCCGTGACGCTGCCATCGCAGCAGCAGCCGGACCGGCGTCCGCTGCCCCGCCGCCAGGATGAACCGCGCCCGGCCCGAGCCGTCGGTCAGCGCGAAAAACGCGGTGTCGGCGCCGGATGCGACCAGGTAAACCTGCAGCGACTCGACCGGCTCGTTCTGTTGATGGGGATTGAGCGCGGCCACCGTTACCGCCGTCGGCGCGTTGATGTCGACAGCCCGGGGCAGGACGGTGATCTCAAGATCCTCCCGCACCGCCAGCCGCTCGGCGAACAGGACCCGGCCGCTGCCGGGCCGGCGCCCGGCCAGGGTCAGGTGGTGGCTGTCCCTGGCGGTGACGGTGAACGCCGCGTCCCCGGCGCTGTCGGTGGCCGCCCCAGCCACGGTGTCTCCGGAATGGGTGATCGCGAAAACGTCGACCGCGCGCGCCGGCGCACCGCCGCTGTCGGGGTCGGTGAGATGGACCGTCAAGAGCGTGGGGTGGCGCACGTCGACCAGCGCCGGGCTGACGACCGCATGCAGCCGGTTGACGACGGCGCAGCCGAGGTGCGGCCGCCGGTTTCTGCCGGTGACCGTGATCCGCACCGTGTCGCCGCCGACAAGTCCGGACAGCGGCAGGACGGCGCGGCCCGTCGCGCCGGTGCGACCGGCGGCTTGGACCCCGGGCAGGCCGCCGGTCCACGCGCACACCAGGGCCGATGGCACCGGGCTGCCAGTGGCGGAATCCGACACATCGACGGCCATGCTTTCGGCCGCGGCCGGGATCGCCGCCGGGTACGAGGCCGTCAGCGCCGCGGGGCGGTCGGTCCAGAACGCCAGGGACGGGTCGTTGAACAGGTGGTAGGCCTCGAAGTAGTAGCGCTTGAGCGTCGTCGCGGTGTGGGCCTCGATCCAGAACAGCCCGAACTGAGTGAAACGGCCGGCCTCGGACAGCAACAGCCCGGGCGTGCCGGGCACGCTGTCGTAGAGCGCGTCGAAGTAGCGCCGCTGCAGCCAGTCGTCCTCGTCCCAATACGTGTTCGGCGCGCTGCCGAAGTATCCCACCCCGCCCTTCCCCGCGAGCCGGGTCCAGGCCTCGCCAAAGCAATCGTACTGGAACTGGTACTTCCCCGACAGGCAGCAGTGCCCGGCTGGCATGGTGTACATATCGAGGTTGGAGAGATCGCCGGGGAGATCCCCGGTGCCCCAGCTGCTGCCGCCCATGGTCCACCCGGTCTCGCTGCCATGGGCCGTGTAGACCGTCCAGGCGGCGCCGGCGTTGACCAGCGGCACGGCCCGGTCCTTGCCCTCGCCGCTCGCCAGGATCAGCGTGTCGACCGCGCAGCCGCTACGAAGCAGGAGCTCGCGGCAATAGCCGTTGGTGGCGATGCCCACCGGCTGGTACCAGGCGTCATACCCGGCGATCAGCAGGGCCCGCTTCAGCCAGTCGCTCCCAGCCTCCCCGAACTCCGCTTGCTCGTAGCGGATGGCCTTGTCGACCGCGGCATCGGCCTCGGCCGCGGTCTTGACCGAGATGCGTGCGCCGAACAAGTCCGGAAGGTAGCCGCTGCCGTCCGTTTCGGTATAATACAGGTCGGTCGCCGCCCTGCTGGCGGCGCCGGTGGCCGAGGGCGGCAGCGGGTCGGGGCCGTCGGGGTCGGATATCACGGCCAGGTAGGTTGCCGGCGGCGCCTGTGCCCGCACGGTGTCTCTGATGTCGGCGGCCGTCCATCCCGTTGCGTCCCAGGTGCGGACCAGATATCCTCGGCGCCGCTTCCACTCGGCCAGCCGGGCGGCCGCGGCCGCGTAGCTGCCGCCGTGGACGATATCGTAGTAGACCGGCAGGTTCAGCAGCGAGTCCCGGGTGGCATGCCGCGCCGCTTCGTGGTTGACCGCCAGCCGCCCGATGAAGCTCTCCCAGTCCGGGGAATAGTCCCGCGCGATCGCGGCCGCCGTCGCGGCCCGGTCGCCGCCGCGGAAGGTGACGGTCGCGGTCATCTTCGGGTAGTACCGCAGGGTGCCCGCCACCGGGTCGTACTGCACCGGGTGGAACCGCACCGCGGCCAGCCGGTGGCCCCGCGCCAGGCCGGCCCGCGCCGCGATGTCGTCGATCTCGGCCGGCGCCGCGGGATAATAGGCGGACGCGCCGTAGGTGCCGCCGTCGATGGCGAAGCGGGGCCGGGCGCCCTCGACCTTCGGCACCGGGCCCAGCGCCGGCGCCAGCCGCTGGCTGAAGCCGAGATCTGACAAACGCACGGTCCGCGCCGGGCCGGGATCGACGGACAGCTCGATCGCCGCGCCGTGCGGCACGTCCAGCACGGCGCACAGCACCGGCAACGCCGGTTTCCCGATCTCGCCGGTGAGCCCGCCGTCGGGCAGGGACAGCCGCAGGAAGTCCTCGCTCGCCCCGTCCATCGCCGCGGCCGGCACCGCCAAGGCCTCCAACCGGCCCAGCTGGCAGGCCACGGTCACCGCACCGTCGGAGCGGGACACCAGCGTCACGGCCGAGCGGTCGCCCGCCAGGCCCGGCAGCCGCAGCGCCGCGCCCGCTGTGCCGCAGAGCAGCGCCGCGGCCATGCTCACTGCGATCGTCGTGTTCATCATACCCGATAACTATACTACCATCGCCGGGCAAAGTCAAGGACGCCGGGCGCGGCTTTTCCCCTTTGACTTCGCGGGCCATATTTGCTATGATTGATCGTTCACCCTTGGATCCAATACGAACAACGACCATGACCGACGTCCGCACCCGGTTCGCGCCCAGCCCCACCGGCTACATGCACATCGGCGGTCTCCGCACCGCGCTCTACGGTTACCTGCTGGCCCGCAAGCACGGCGGCCAGTTCATCCTCCGGATCGAGGACACCGACCAGGAGCGGTACGTGGAAGGCGCGGTCGAAGTCATTCACCGCACCCTGCAGGCGGCGGGCCTGAACTACGACGAGGGGCCGGACATCGGCGGTTCCTGTGGCCCGTACGTCCAAAGCCAGCGGAAGCCGATCTATCGCCAGTACGCCGAGAAGCTCGTCGATCTGGGTGGCGCCTATCATTGCTTCTGCTCCGAACAACGGCTGGACGACCTTCGGAAAACGGCGGAGGCGCGCAAGGAAACGTTCAAGTACGACGGCCAGTGCCGCGGCATCGCCAAAGATGAGGCCCGGCGCCGCATCGCCGACGGCCAGCCCCACGTCATCCGGCAGCGGATCCCGGAGGGCGGCCAGACCAGCTACGACGACATCGTCTACGGGACCATCAGGATCGACAACGCGCAGCTGGACGACAACGTCCTGCTGAAGACCGACGGCCTCCCCACCTACAACTTCGCCAACGTGATCGACGACCACCTGATGAACATAAGCCATGTCATCAGGGGCAACGAATACCTGTCCTCAGCGCCCAAGTTCTGTCTGCTCTACCGCAGCTTCGGCTGGCCCGAGCCGGTCTACGTCCATCTGTCGCTGATCGTCCGGCCCGACGGCAAGAAGCTGAGCAAGCGCCTGGGCGACCCGACGTTCGAGGAGCTGCTGGCCAAGGGATTCCTGACCGAGGCGATCGTCAACTATATCGCCCTGCTGGGGTGGAACCCCAAGGACACCCGCGAGATCTTCTCGCTGCCGGAGATGGTCGAGGCGTTCTCGGTCGAGGGCCTGTCGAAGTCGGCCGCGCTGTTCGACATCGAGAAGCTGAAGTGGATGAACGGGGAATACCTGCGAAAGATGCCCGCTGGACGATTCAGCGAGATGGCGCGGCCGTATTTGACGCAGGCGATCAAGCGGCCGGACATCGACCTGGCCAAGGTCGCGGCGCTGGTGCAGCAGCGCACCGTGGTGCTCAACGACATTCCCGGGCGGGTCGACTTCATCGACTCCCTGCCGGAGTACGATAAGGGCCTGTTCGTGAACAAGAAGGCCAAGACCGACCTGGTGAATTCGCTCGAATTCCTGAAGCTGTGCCGGGAGGAACTTGAGAAAATGGGAACGTGGGAGCATGGCGAGATACAGCAGGCGCTGTTCGCGGTGATCGAGGCGAAAGGGATCAAGGCCAACACCTTCCTCACCCCGCTGCGCATCGCGCTCTCGGGCCGCGAATTCACGCCCGGCGGCGCCACCGAGCTGGCGGAGATCCTGGGCAAGGAGGAAACGCTGAAACGAATTGCCGACGGCATGGAGAAACTGAACGCATGAAGATCGGGGTCTGCGGAATAGCCTGCGAGAAGTGCCCCCGGATGGTGCGGGGCGCCTGCCCCAACGGGGAGAAGGGCTGCCTACCAAGGGAGAACAAGTTCTGCAAGATATGCTCCTGTGCCCACAGCAAGGGGGTCGCCCTGTGCTTCGAATGCCCCGAATTCCCCTGCCCCGCCACCAAGGAAGGCCCCATCGCCTACGATTACTGCCGGTACATGGCCGGCAAGGACCAACCATGACCTGCCGCGAGGTCACGCCCGGCGGCACCATCGGGCTGGCGGAGATACTTGGGAAACAGGAAACTTTATCGAGGATAGAATCCGGCATTAATAAGATTGGAGGATAAATCATGGCTACAAGTTTGCGCGATACTGACATCGAAGAAGTACTTAAAAATTCGAATTGCTTCCCGAGTGCTGTTGGTGATGTAAAGGGGATCATGACTGTTTTCACAAAATGCACACTCGATATCAATCATGCAATCGAGCAAGTCAATAACAATGTGACTAACGTCACAGAAGAATTAGACAAAACAAGACAGGAAATTCAAGCTTTCAACAAATCAACGACCAGATTGAATAGTAGACTTGTTTGGTTAAGCGGTATTCTCGCTGTGGCCACTTTCATTGGTGCTATTGCGACAGCCAAAATGGCTCATCTCTTCTGAGATGTTCTCTTTACAAACAGATTACATCTTATTTTTTGTCTTTAATCCATGACGCCACCGACCGAAGAGCGCCGCCTGCTCACCATCCTGTTTGCCGACCTGTCGGGCTTCACCGCCCTGTCGGCCGGCCTGGACCCCGAGGAGGTGCGGGAGGCGGTGAACATCTCCTTCGAGCACATCAACAAGCCGATCGCGGCCGAGGACGGCACCGTCCTCAAGTACGAGGGCGACCTGGTGATGGCCGTGTTCGGCCACCCCACCGCCCACGAGGACGACCCGGAGCGGGCGGTGCGGGCGGCCCTGGGGATGTTCGGACGAATGGACGCGGTGAACCGGGAGCTGGCCTCACGCCTGAAGATCCACGCCCAGGTCGGCCTGCACATCGGCATCAACAGCGGCACGGTGGTGGTGGGCGAGATCGGGTCGGACGAGAAGCGCGAGCGCACGGTGATGGGCGAGGCGGTCAACCTGGCGTCGCGGCTGAAGGACGCCGCCGCGACCGGCGAGACGCTGGTGTCGGAGCCGGTGTTCCGCGCCACCCGCTACCTGTTCGAGTACCAGCCCCGGCCCAAGGTGACGGCCAAGGGGTTCGATCAGCCGATCGCCGTGTTCCAGCCGCTGAGGCTGCGGGACAAGCCCGAGCCCAAGCGGGGCATCGCCGGGCTCTCGTCGCCGATGGTCGGCCGCGAGCGCGAGCTGGCGGCCCTGCTGGACGACGCCCGGGCCCTGGCCCGGGGCGAGGGCGGCGTCACCTTCGTGGTGGGCGAGGCCGGGCTGGGCAAGTCCCGCCTGCTGGCTGAACTCAAGACCGCCATCGCCGCCCAGGGAGTGGCCGCCGCGCTGCTGGAGGGCCGCTGCCTGTCCTACGGCCAACGCGCCCCCTATTGGCCGCTGCTGGAGGCGGTGCAGGCCGCCTGCGGCCTGGTCGAGGAGGACGAGCCGGCGCTGGCGCTGGAGGGCATCGTCGGCCGCTGCCGCGAGCTGATGCCCGATGATTGGATGGACGCCGCCCCCTACCTGGCCCACCTGTTCTCGCTGGCGCTGCCGCACGAGATGGCGGAGAAGGTGGTGCACCTCGACCCCAAGGCCCGCAAGGCCCGCACCCACCTCGCCCTCCGCAAGTTCCTGGCGGCGCTGGCCGCCCGCACCCCGGTGCTGCTGGTGGTCGACGACTACCACTGGGTCGACGAGTCCTCGGCCGAGTTCCTGTCGTGGCTGTTCGACCAGCCCGCGCTCCCGATCCGGCTGCTGGCGCTGACCAGGCCCGAGCGCGACGCCGGCGGCCAGCAGGCCCGCGAGCGGTTCCAGGCCGCGCTGGGCGCGCGCTACCGCGAGGTCGCCCTCGGCCCGCTGGACCAGGACGCGGGCACCAGCCTGGCCTTCAACCTGCTCAACGTGCCGGGCGTCGGCCAGGGCTTCAAGGACCTGCTGCTGGCCAAGTCGGGCGGCAACCCCTTCTACCTGGAGGAGATCATCCGTTCGCTGATCGACTCGGGCGTGCTGGCCTTCCGCAACGGAGTCTGGCGGCTGACCGAGGACGTCGCCGCCCTCTCCATCCCCGACACGGTGCAGTCGGTGATCGCCGCCCGTCTCGACCGGCTGGAGCGCGACCTGCGGGAGATCCTGCAGACGGCGTCGGTGCTGGGCCGCAGCTTCCACGTCCACCTGCTGGAGGCGCTCTCCGGGCTGGACGACATGATGCTGACCCTGTACCTGGCGACGCTCGAGGAATTCGACTTCATCGCCGAAACCAAGCGGGGGCCCGAGGCCGAGTACTCCTTCCGCCACCCGCTGTCCCAGGAAGTGGCCTACCAGGCCCTGCTCAAGAAGCGGCGCCGCGAGATACACCGGCTGGCCGGCCGGGCCATCGAGCGGACGTACGCCGACCGGCTGGACGACTTCGCCGAGGTCCTGGCCCACCACTACGCCAGCAGCGACGACGAGGCCAAGGCCGTGGAATGGCTGTGGCGGGCCGGCCGCAAGGCCAAGGATCGTTACGCCAACCAGGAGGCGATCTCGTTATTCAAGACCCTGGCCGACACCCTCAAGTGGCTGCCGGAAAGGGAGCGCGAGCTGTGCGACGCCTGCGAGGCGCTGGGCCTGATGCACGAGCGGGTGGCCGATCTCGACGAATCGATGTCTTGGTTCCGGAGGATGGAGCGGCACGCCGGTGCCGACGAGGCGCTGCGGGCCAGGGCTCGGCGGTTGCAGGCCGAGATCGCGCAGAAGCAGGGGCAGTACGACGAGGCCCTGGCGGTGCTGGCCGCGGCCGAGCGGGCGCTGCCCTCCCGCAGCGACGCCGAGCTGCTGGAGCAGGCCGAGATCCGGATCCTGCGTTCCTGGGTGCTGCGGATCAAGGGCGACACCGCGGCGGCGGTGCGCGAGGGCGAAGCCGGGCTTCGCATCCTCGAGGCCGACCTGGCGGGCAGCGCCCGGGGCGAGCTCAAGACGCCGGTGGCCCGGGCCCGGATCAAGGTGCTCAACAGCCTGGGCGGGCTCCACTACGTCCAGGGCGAATTGGACCGGGCCATCCGCCTGTTCCAGGCCACGGTCGACATCAGCGCCGAGATCGGTGAACAACAGCTGCGAATGGCGGGCATCTGCAACCTGGGCGTGATGCACTACAGCAAGGGCGACCCGGCCGCGGCCATGGAGCACTACCGGCGTTTCCTGGACGCCGGCCTCAAGATCGGCGACAAGGCGGGCATGGCCACCGCCTATGGCAACATGGCCATCATCCACCAGGAGCGGGGCGAGTACGACCTGGCGCTGGAACTCTACCGGAAATCGCTGGACATCAACCAGGAGACCGGCGACCGGATGGCGGTGGCCATGAACTTCGGCAACATGGGGCTGGTCTACAAGTCGCGGGGCGAGCTGGGACGGGCCGTGGAGCTGTTCACCGCCTACCGCGACACCGCGCGCGAGATCGGCTTCAAGCAGGGCGTGGGCATCGCCGGGCTCAACCTGGCCAACATCCGGCACATGGAGGGACGACCAGACCTGGCGGAACAGATTTTCCGCGAGGCTCTGCCGATCTTCACCGAGGTGGGCGACAAGGCCTCGCTCTGCGAGGTGCACACCGGGCTGGCCGACCTCAAGGGATCAGCGCCGGCGACGATGGCCGAGGCCCTGGAGCACGCGGCGCAGGCCCGCGCCCTGGCCGAGGAGCTCGGTTCGGCCACCCGGATGGGCCACGTGGAATGGACCTACGGCAACCTCCGGGCCGCGGCCGGGGAGCACCGGGAGTCGGCCGGGCATTTCGAGCAGGCCATCGCCATCTTCGAGAAAGGCGGCCAGCGGAGAGCCCTGGCCGACTGCTGCTATGATTTCGTAAAAATGCTGCGGGATTCGGATCAGGACAAAGAGGGCCGGGCCGGCGCCCTGCTGACGCGGGCCCGGAACCTGTACACCGAGCTGGGCCTGGACGCCAAGGCGGCCGAGTGCCGGTGAGCAGGATGCAGGATCGATAACAAACGAACGCGATACCCTTGCCTTGATGTCCCCTCGGACCAGGGCCGGGATCAGAAAGAACGAGACGAACATGGGCGAAGGGACCAGCAAACCAACCGACTTCATCCGCGAGTTCATCAAGGAAGACTTGGCGAGCGGCCGGTTCGACCGTGTCTGCACCCGCTACCCGCCCGAGCCCAACGCCCTGATCCACATCGGCCATGCCAAGGCGGTCTGGATCAGCTACGGCGTGGCGCTGGACTTCGGCGGCCGGTTCAACCTGCGGTTCGACGACACCAACCCCACCAAGGAGGAACAGGAGTACGTCGACGCCATCATCGATGACGTCAAGTGGCTGGGCGCGGACTTCGGGGACCGGATCTTTTTCGCCTCGGACTACTTCGAGCAGATGTACCAGTGGGCCGAAGAGCTGGTGAAGAAAGGCAAGGCCTACGTCTGCGACCTGACCGCCGATCAGGTCTCCTCCTACCGCGGCACGCTCAGCGCGCCCGGCAGGGACAGCCCGTTCCGCGACCGCACGGTGGAGGAGAACCTCGACCTTTTCCGCCGGATGCGCCGGGGCGAGTTCCCCGACGGGGCCCGGACCTTGCGGGCCAGGATCGACATGACGCACCCCAATCTCAACATGCGCGACCCCGCGATGTACCGGATCATGCATGTGCCGCACCACCGCCAGGGCGACCAGTGGTGCCTCTACCCGATGTACGACTGGGCCCACGGCCTGGAGGACTCGATCGAGGGCATCACGCACAGCCTTTGCTCGCTGGAGTTCGAGGACCACCGGCCGCTCTACAACTGGTACATCGACGCCATCAACGAGGGCCGCACCGCGGACGGTTCCGGCCCATGGGGGAAGCTGATCCACCATCCCCGGCAGATCGAGTTCGCCCGGCTCAACTTGAACTATACCGTGATGAGCAAACGCAAGTTCATCGAGCTGGTGGGCAACGGCGTGGTCCAGGGTTTCGACGATCCCCGGCTGCCGACCATCGCCGGGCTGCGGCGCAAGGGCTACACCGCCGCGGCCATCCGCGAGTTCTGCCAGCGGATCGGCATCGACAAGACCGACAGCGTGATCGATGTCGCCCTGCTGGAGTTCTGCGTGCGCGAGGAGCTCAACCGCACGGCCCACCGCGCCATGGCCGTGCTGCGTCCGCTCAAACTCGTAGTCGACAATTATCCGGAGAACCAGGTCGAGGAGTTCGACGCCGAGAACAATCCCGAGGACCCCGCCGCCGGGACCCGCAAAATCCAGTTCTCGCGCGAGCTCTACATCGAGCGCGACGACTACATGGAACAGCCGCCCAAGGGCTACTTCCGCCTGTCTCCGGGATCGGAAGTGCGGCTGAAGCACGCCTACCTGGTGAAATGCGGCGAGGCGAAAAAGGACGCCAGTGGCAACGTCGTCGAACTGCACTGCAGCTACGACCCGGCCTCGCGCGGCGGCAACGCGCCCGACGGCCGCAAGGTCAAGGGCACGCTGCACTGGGTGTCGGCGAAGCACGCGGTTGATGCCGAGGTCAGGCTGTACGAGCAGCTGTTCTTGGAACAGAAGCCGACCACGGAGTCGCCCGTCAACCCGAACTCGCTGACCGTGCTCCAGGACTGCAAGGTCGAATCCTCATTACAGCAGGCGAAGCCTGGCGACACCTTCCAGTTCCTGCGCCACGCCTACTTCTGCGCCGACAGCAGGGACCACAAGGACGGCCGGCTGGTGTTCAACCGCACCGTCACCCTGCGCGACTCCTGGGCCAAGGAGCAGAAGAAGTAACTACCTCGGTAGCGATATGTCAACCACAGAGAACACAGAGGTGTCTCCTTCACTGTTCGATCTATATCGTATCGTTACTCTGTGACCTCTGTGGTTTATCAATCGTTAGATCATGAAAGGACCATCATGCCCAAGATCGTGAAGAAGGCCAAACCAGCGAATGCCGCCATCGACGCCCTCAACAAGGCCATCCACTCCGAGAAGGCGGCCCTGGAGACCTACCTCAAGTTCGCCCGCCAGACCAAGGTGGTCTCGGGCAAGGACATGTTCATCCGGCTGTCCGAGGACGAGCTGAGCCACCGCGAGCTGCTGGAGAAGGAGCTGGTCAATCTCCAGGCGGGCAGGCCGTGGGCCAAGCCCGTCTTCAAGCCGTCGGACATCGAGGAACTGCTTCCCCGCATCGGCGACCAGCACGCCAAGGCCCAGACCGAACAGGGATCGTCGGACGACCTCACCGCCCTCAACATCGCGCTGGAGATGGAGAAAAAGGCCATCGCCTTCTACCGCCGCGAGAGCGACAAGACCGCCGACGCCACCGCCCGCAGGATGTACGCCCGGCTGACCGAAATGGAGGAGGCCCACTACAACCTGATCCAGGCCGAGCTGGACAACATCAAGGACATCGGCTTTTGGTTCGGCATCCAGGAGTTCACGTTGGAGGGCAACGATTGAGGCAACGGGGCCATCCGGCCCCGCACAATGTGAAGCGGCAGGCGCGATGCGCCTGCCGCTTTTCCCTGCGGTCGGGGTCGGTCATGCGCCCGGCGACGGCGTTGCCTCGATCACCCGCATCCGCTCCCAGGCGCCGCTGCGGTAGCGCAGCAGGAACGCGATCCCCAAGGCGATCACGTAGGCCGTGGCGATGCCCCAGCAGGCATAGATGTCGGCGTGGAAGACCGCCACGGCCAGATAGCTGGGCACGATCAGGATGCCGAGCGACATCGCGCCGATCATCGCCATCACGAACCGGGTGTCGCCGGCGCCCTTGATGGCCGAGGAGAACACGATGTTCAGCCCGTCGAACAGGGTGTACACGGCCACGTACCTCAGCAGCACCGCGGCCACGGCGGCGATGGCCGGGAACAGCTCCGGATCGGACTGGGCCGCGAACGGCGCCAGAAACAGCCCCGGCGCGAAGAAGAACAGCGCCGCCACCGGCGCCATGTACCCGAAAGTCAGCTGGAAGGCCGATCGCACAGCGCTCCGGGCGCCGGCCGGGTCGCCCCGCCCCACCTGCCGGCCCACCAGCACCGACACCGCGATGCCGATCCCGATCATCGGCATGAAAGCGATGGTGTTGATGTTGAAGGCGATGGTGCTGGCCGCCAGCTCGGCGGTGCCCAGCCGCCCCACCAGCAGGATGAAGACGGTGAACCCGGCCATGTCGACGAAGTACTGGACGCCGCTGGGCAGGCCGAAGGACAGCAGCCGCAGCAGCAGCCCCCGCTCCGGCCGCCAGGCAGCCATCCCGTAGCGCCGCCGCAGGCCTCGGCCAAAGATGATGACCGCGAAGGCCGCGGCCATCGCCAGACTGGCCGCCACGTTGGCCCAGCCGGCTCCGGCGATGCCCAGCGCCGGGAACCCCCAGCGCCCGAAGATCAGCAGCCAGTCCAGCAGGACGTTGAGCGCCGCGCCGCCCAGCGTCACCCACATCACCGGCACGGTGCGGCCCAGGCCGGACAACACGCCGGCGAAGGCGGCCGCGGCCAACGCCGGCATTGCTCCCAGGCAGAGGATGACGTAGAACGCCACCTCGTGCCGCTGCACCGCCGGGTCGTGCCCGACGAAGGCGAAGAACGCCGGCGCGAACGGCGCGGTGGCCAGGCACAGCAGCCCTCCTGCCAGCGCCACCCACAGCGCCTGCCACAGGGCCGCCCCCACCCGGCCCTCCTGACCCGCGCCGTGGTACTGCGCAGCGAAGGTGCCGACGTACCCCACCGTCCCCAGGAACAGGCAGAGCAGGGCGTAGCTGACCATGCCGGCGGGCATCGCCGCCGCCACCGCCTCCGGGGCGTACCAGGACAGGAAGATGCGGTTGAAGAAGTGCTGGACCGAGGTCGAGCCGGTCGACAGCACCAGCGGCACGGCCAGCACCAGCACCTGGCGGTAGCCGCCCTCGGCGTTCCAGCGTTGCCGCATGACGTCAAGTAGATTACGAGCCATCTGCGGTTTTCGATGCGAAGCTATCGGCGTATAGAAAACCGCACTTCTTTTTCCCCGAGTACCCCGGTGGCGTTTTTATACTTCACGACGAAACGATACTTTCCAGTGACTGGGAATGCACACTGTTTGAACGAATCAGTTATGGCTGTCTTCCATTCCGACCAGGAACCTGACTTGATCATGCTATCGCCCACCCATTCTTTAGGACCATTGATCTTGTAACAGTATGAGACCGTATCACCAGGACCTGCGTATTCCCAATGAATTGCTACAGTGTCATGTAAATGATAGGTGTCATGGTCACTGTATATGTAGAGGTTTTCTGATGTTGACCAAGTATCTATTCTCAGATTATCACTTACCTGCAAGTTCACATCTAAAATGTTATCCGTTCCGATTATCACGTAGCTGGCTTTATCATTCAGTTGAATGGTGATGAATAAATCCCCATGATCCTTTGGGGGAATGCTGATTGACGAAACGATGCCCCGATTGACAATGTATTTCCCGTATTTGAAATTGATATTGCCGTCATATATTTTAAGAACGAGCCGTTCGGGATCATGGTATATTTTATCATAACAATTAATGATGTTATCCGCTGTGAGACTAATGGTCATATCATGTTTCATGCGCTTTGCAATGCTGATCTCGCTGATCGTCACCGCACCCGAATCAGCCGACACCGTGGCCATCCAACAAATCCAGAGTGCTGTCTTATACTTCGTATGCATGGTTTTCTCCTTCACACGACGCGCATCACCGCGCACTTGAGGTACTGGGTCTCCTTGGCCGCCAGCAGCACCGGGTGGTCCTGGGACTGGTGGCGGAACTCCAGCAGCTGCAGCTGGCGGCCGGCGTCGCGGGCCGCATCCACCAGCATCACCCGGAACAGCTCGTCCTCGATGTGGTAGCTGCAGGAGCAGGAGACCAGCACGCCGCCCGGCGGCAGCAGCTTGATGGCCCGCAGGTTGATCTCCTTGTAGCCCGCCAGCGCCGGTTCCACGGATTTCTTGTTCTTGGCGAAGGCCGGCGGGTCCAGCACCACCACATCATAGAGCTCGCCGGCCTCGACCTTGTGCTTGAGCGCCTGCATCAGGTCGGCCTGTTGGAACGCGCAGCTGCCGTCGAGGCCGTTGAGCGCGGCGTTCTGCCGGGCCCGCGCCACCGCCTGTTCCGAGACATCCAGGCCGGTGACCGCCTTCGCCCCGCCGGCCGCGGCGTTGAGCGCGAAGCCGCCGGTGTGGCAGTAAGCGTCCAGCACCGTTTTACCCCTGACATGCCGGCGCAGCGCCAGACGGTTGTCCCGCTGGTCGAAGAACCAGCCCGTCTTCTGCCCGTGCTCGAGGTCGACCGTGAACTTCAACCCGTTCTCCTCGATCACGGCCTCGGATTTCAGCTCCCCGGACAGGGCGCCGATCCGCGGCGGCAGCCCCTCCAGCTTGCGCGAGTAGCTGTCGCTGCGCTCGTAGATGCAGGCCGGCTTCAGGGAATCCGTCAGCGCCTTGACCACCAGCTCGCGCCGCAGGTCGATGCCCAGCGACATAATCTCCACCACCAGCTGGTCGCCGTAGCGGTCGACGATCAGGCCCGGCAGGCCGTCCGACTCGCCGTAGCACAGGCGGTAGTGCCGCGAGCCGGGGTACAGCTCCCGCCGCAGCGCGTCGGCCGCCGCCAGCCGCTGGTCGAAGAACGCCTGGTCGAGGGCCTCGTGCTTGCGGGTGAACAGCCGCACCGAGATCAGCGAGTGGCCGTTGTAGAAGCCGTTGCCTAGGTAGTGGCCGCGGCCGTCGAGGACCTCGACCGCCTCGCCCTGGCGCAGGCCCTCGGGCAGTTTCCAGATTTCGTTGGAGAACACCCAGGGATGGCCGGCCCGGATCCGGCGCTCCTGGTTCTTGCGCAATGAGATTTTTTGCATTGGTGCCATTCGATCTGTAGGGGCGATTCATGAATCGTCCCTACGTTGTGTTATTCCTGGTCCTCGGGCCTGACCCGCCGCGATCGCCGGCGGTCGATGTCGGTGAGGATCCGCTTGCGCAGCCGGATCGACTTGGGCGTCACCTCCACCAGCTCGTCGTCGGCGATGAACTCCAGCGCCTCCTCCAGCGTCATGATCTTGGGCGGCGACAGCCGGATGGCCTCGTCGGCCGTGGAGCTGCGCATGTTGGTCAGGCGCTTGGTCTTGCAGACGTTGACCACCAGGTCGGTCTCCTTGGGCCGCTCGCCCACGATCATCCCCTCATACACCCGGTCGGCCGGCGCCACGAACAGCATGCCCCGCTCCTGCACCGAGTCCAGGGCGTAGGCCGCGATCACGCCGGTCTCCATGGCCACCAGCACGCCGTTGCCCACGGTAGAGATGGCGCCCTTGTACGGCTCGTAGCCGTGGAAGTTGTGGTGCATGATGCCGGTGCCGCGGGTGTCGGTCATGAACGGGCCGCGGAAGCCGATCAGGCCGCGGGCCGGCACGATGAACTCCAGCCGGGTGCGGCCCTTGCCGTCGGAGTGCATGTTCTGCATCTGGGCCTTGCGGGCGCCCAGCTTCTCCATCACCGGGCCGGTGTAGGCGTCGTCGACGTCGATGATCAGGTACTCCACCGGCTCGCACTCGGCGCCGTCGATCGTCCGCATGATCACCTCGGGCCGCGACAGCTGCAGCTCGAAGCCCTCGCGCCGCATGGTCTCGATCAGGATCGACAGGTGCAGCTCGCCCCGGCCCGAGACCTTGAAGGAATCCGGGCCGTCGGTCTCCTCCACCCTCAGGCCGACGTTGCCCTTCAGCTCCTTGAACAGCCGCTCCCGCAGCTGGCGCGAGGTGACGTACTGCCCCTCCTGCCCGGCGAACGGGCTGTTGTTGACCGCGAACATCATCGAGATGGTGGGCTGGTCGATGTCGACATAGGGCAGGGCCCGCGGGTCCGCGGGGTCGGCGATGGTCTCGCCGATGCCAACGTCCTCGAAGCCGGCCAGCGCGATGATGTCGCCCGACACCGCCCGCTCCAGCTCCACCCGCTTCAGGCCCTCGAAGCCGTAGAGCCTGGTGACCTTGGCCGTCACCACCGTGCCGTCCTTGCGGATGCAGGCGGCCGGCTGCGACGCGCGCACCGCGCCGTGCAGGATCCGGCCGATGGCCATCCGGCCGACGTAGTCGTTGTAGTCGATGTTGCTGACCTGCATCTGCAGGGGCTCGGACTCGTCGCCGGGGGGCGGCGGCACCTTGCCGACGATGGCGTCGAACAGCGGCTTGACGTCGGCCGAGGGCCGCTCCAGGTCCAGCGTGGCCGTGCCGTTCTTGGCCGAGGCGTAGACCACGGGGAAGTCCAGCTGCTCGTTCGTGGCGTCCAGGCTGACGAACAGGTCGAAGATCTGGTCCAGCGCCCAGTGCGGGCGAGCCTCGGTGCGGTCGCACTTGTTGATCACCACGATCGGCTTGAGATGCAGCGATAGCGACTTCTTCAGCACGAAGCGGGTCTGCGGCATCGGCCCGTCCACCGCGTCCACCAGCAGCAGCACGCCGTCGACCATCGACAGCACCCGCTCCACCTCCGAGCCGAAGTCGGCGTGGCCCGGCGTGTCCACGATGTTGATCTTGTAGCCGCCGTAGTGGATCGAGGCGTTCTTGGAAAAGATGGTGATTCCGCGCTCGCGCTCCAGCGGGTTGGAGTCCATCACCAGTTCGGGCACCTCCTCGTTGGCCCGGAAGGTGCCGGACTGGCGCAGCAGNNCCGTGGTCGACGTGGGCGATGATGGCGATATTGCGGATCTTCTTGTCGGTCATGTTTCTTTCGTGGGATCAGACGAACGGGCCAGTCCGATATCCATGCTGTTTGATTTTAATCGTACGCTGGCGGCGATACGCCATCCAGTCAGGGCGTGCCCTTGCCCCTGGGCTCGGAGACGATCTTGTAGTAGCCGTCGTCCTTCTTCTCGATCTTGAAGCCCTGCTTGGTCAGCGCCTCGCAGGCCGCGTTGCGGACGAAGTCGTCCTCGTCGCCCAGCGCCTTCTTCAGCGACTTGACGGCCTTCTTGTCGTTCCAGTGCTCCAGGCCGGCGGCCGCGGTGGCCCGGACCTCGAACTGGTCGTCCTTCATCGCCCGCTGCAGCTGCTTGAACACCCGGTCGTCCCGCAGCGGGGCGATCAGCTTCAGCGCGTTGACCCGCACCCGGCGCGAATCCTTCCTGGCCAGCAGCAGCAGCAGGTCCAGCCGGTCTGCCAGGCTGTCCGGCTCGAACAGCGCCAGGTTCTTGCAGGCGTACCCGGTCAGGTTGTCGTCGGCCAGGCACTTGATGAAGGCGTCCTTGGCCGGGTAGTAGGGCGTGCCCATCATCTCGGACAGCGCGCTCTCCTTCAGGTCCATGACGTTCAGGTCCAGCAGCGCCGCCCACTTGGCCATGCGCTGCCTGGCCTTGGCCTTCTTGGCGTCGGCGTAGAGCGCGATGCCCCGCGCGTACAGCGGCGCGCTGGAATCGCTGACGATCACCGTCCCCTGGCGCTGCGCGAAATTCTCATAATACGCCTGTTTGCCCAGCCGGTACTTTGCCAGGAACCTTCCGGACAGTTTCTGGGGATTCAGGAACGCGACCACCAGGCTGTCCGTCGGGTAACAGCGCTTGTCCGCGCGGTACTCGGGCGACTGGACGACGAGGACCTCTCGGGGCCGTTCCTTCCCCTTCAGAACCTCGCGCACCTCCAGCCGGTAGAGATAATCCCCGACGATCTCCTCGGTGGCCGGCGGTTTCGCCGGCAGCAGCTCGCGGGTCTCGACCACCCTGGCCAGCACCACCAGCTTGGCGCCGTTGATCTTGTCGCCCAGCGAGTAGACGCGTTCGAAGGCCGGCGCGGCCGGCGCGATCAGCAGCGCGCTGAGCGCGATCAGAAGGAATCGTTTCATCGCTGGTCCCGCAATCGTTTTCGTTTTCTGTTCTCGAACATCAGGGCAGGCTCACTCGTACCGGATCGCCTCCACCGGCTCCATCCGGAAGGCCTTCCAGGCCGGATAGATCGTGGCCAGGAAGGTGATGGCCACCGCCGACAGCGAGATCAGCACGAAGTCCTGGGCCTGCATCTGTACCGGCAGCTTGTTGATGAAGTAGACATCGGCAGGCAGGCTGATGAACTGGTAGCGGGCCAGCAGCCGACACAGCGCGTATCCCATGGCCAGCCCCATCAGCGTTCCCCCGGCCCCGATGATCAACCCCTCCAGCATGAAGATCCGCATCACGCTGCGCGAGGTGGCGCCCATCGACTTGAGGATGCCTATCTCGCGGGTTTTCTCGATCACGATCATGATCAGGCTGCTGATGATGTTGAACGCCGCCACCATGATCACCAGCACCAGGATCAGGAACATCACGGTCTTCTCCAGCTTGAGGGCCGAAAACAGGTTCCAGTTGAGCTGCATCCAGTCGTTGGCGCGGTAGGGCGCGCCCAATGACCGCACCAGGTCGCGCCCGACGCGGGGCGCCTGGTACAGGTCGCGCACTTTGACCTCGATCCCGGTGACCGCCCGGCCCAGGTCCAGGAAGTCCTGGGCTTGCGACAGGCCGATGTAGGCCAGGGTCGAATTGTACTCGTACATCCCGGCGTCGAAGATGCCGGTCAGCCGGAACTGCCTCGCCTTGGGCACCAGCCCCAGCGGCGTTGCGGTGGCGGCCTGGGGCGAGGCCACGGTGACGGTGTCGCCCAGGTGGGCCCGCAGCCGGTCGGCCAGCTCGATGCCCAGCACCAGCGGCGGCAGGGCGCCGGGCCGGGGCGCGAAGTCGAAGTCGCCGGCAACGATGTTGCGGGAGACCTCCGTGACGCCGGTCTCCAGCTCCGGGTCGATGCCGCGCAGCACCACGCCGTCCACCCGCCGGCCGACCGAGATCATGCTCTTGGTGTAGATGAACGGCGAGCAGTTGACGACCTCGGGGTTGGCCCGGATGACGCCGATCACCGCCGGGTAGTCGGCGATGGGCTCGTTTTGCTGCCGGAGGATGATGACGTGCGCCGTGACGCCCAGGATCTTCGACCGCAGCTCGTCCTGGAAGCCGTTCATCACCGATATCACCGTCAGCAGTGCCGCCACGCCCACGGTGACGCCGGCCAGCGACAGGAATGAGATCACCGAGATGAACCCGGTGCGCCGCTTGCCGCCCAGGTGGCGGCGGGCGATGAAGAACTCGTATCCCATATTCCCTGCGATTGGTGTTTGGTCGTTTTTTGTTGGTCTTCGTTCGAATGCCTTGATCAGCAGACCCAACGACAAACAACGAACATCGAACAACAAACCCGGAGATCAGTTCTCCGGCTTCATGGTCGGGAAGAACACCACGTCGCGCACCGACTCGGAGTCGGTGGCGATGGCGAAGAAGCGGTCGATGCCCACGCCGAACCCGCCGCAGGGCGGCATGCCGTGCTCCATGGCCTCCACGAATTCGCGGTCGTACATCTGGGCCTCGGCGTCGCCGCGCTCGCGCAGCTTGGCCTGCTCCTCGAACCGGGCCCGCTGGTCCTGCGGGTCGTTGAGCTCGGAGAAGGCGTTGCCCACCTCGGCGCCGGCGAACAGCACCTGGAAGCGCTGGACGTAGCCGGGACGGTCCGGCTGGCGCTTGGCCAGCGGCGAGATGTCCAGCGGGTGGTCGACCAGAAAGCAGGGCTGCACCAGCTTGGGCCGGACGAACTTCTTGTAGAGCTGGTCGATCAGCCGGCCCCGGCCCAGCTTGGGGTCGGGCTCGATGCCCTTCTCCTTGAGCTTGGGGATCAGCGACTCCAATGTCGGGCAGGCGTCAAGGTCGATGCCGGCGTGCTCGACCAGCAGCTGCCGGTAGTCCAGCCGCGGCCAGGGCGGCGTGAAGTCCAGCGTCGTGCCTTGGTAGTCGACCTTGAGCGAGCCGTTGACCGCCTCCAGCATCCGGCAGTACATTTGCTCGATGAAGCCCATCAGCTGCCGGTAGTCCGAGTAGGCCCAGTAGCACTCCATCAGGGTGAATTCCTGCAGGTGCTGCGGGCTCATGCCCTCGTTGCGGAACACCCGGCCGATCTCGTAGACCTTTTCGTAGCCGCCGATGATCAGCCGCTTGAGGTGCAGCTCCAGCGAGATCCGCAGGTAAAGGTCGATGTCCAGCGTGTTGTGGTGGGTGACGAAGGGCGCGGCGTCGGCGCCGCCCGGGATGCGCTCCAGCACCGGGGTCTCCACCTCCATGAACCCGTGCTCGTCCATGAAGTCGCGCAGCGCCTTGACGAACTTCGTCCGCTTCACAAAGAGCTCTTTGACCTCGGGGTTGGCGATCAGGTCCAGGTAGCGCTTGCGGTAGCGGGTGTCGGTGTCCTGCAGGCCGTGGAACTTCTCGGGCAGCGGCAGCAGCGACTTGGACAGCAGCGCCACCGTCCGGGCCTCGACCGTCACCTCGCCGGTGCGGGTGCGGAACACCGGGCCCGTGACCCCCACGAAGTCGCCGATGTCGAACAGCGAAAAAGCCGCGAACGCCGCGTCGCCGACCACGTCCTTCTTGACGTAGGCCTGGATCCTGCCGGTGCCGTCCAACAGGTGGATGAACGCCGACTTGCCGTGGCTGCGGTAGGCGACGATCCGGCCGGCCAGCACGTGCGTCTTGGCTCCGTTAATGTAGGTCTCGGGGTCTGTCAGGACCTGCGCCGCCTGGGTGTCCACCGGATAAGTGATGGGATAGGGCGCGACGCCCATGGCGCGCAGCTGCTCCAGCTTCTTCAGCCGGTCGGCGCGCTCGGGGACGGGGTGCTCGAGGTCGGACATGGATGCCTTTCGGGTTGCTGTCGGTCGATTACTGCAGTTCCAGCCGGCCGAACCGCTGGGGCGTGTAGTTCCATTCCGGGATCCAGAACGCCGAACCCAGCCGCTGCTGCTTGCGCCGGATGTTGACGGCCAGGTCCTTGAGCGCCGCGGGGTCGGCCACGCCCAGGTCCGCCAGAGGGATGCGCATGGAAACGGTCCAGCCGTTTGGGTCGCGGCCGGTCCTGATCTCGTAGTTGCCGTTCCAGGACACATCCTGCTTGCCGCTGACCGGATCGATCCGTTGGTCCCAGACGTTGCCGGCCGGGTTGACGTAGAACTGGTAGAGGCCCTTGCCGTCGGGCGACAGCAGCAACCCGACGCAGTCGTCCTGGTGCACCGGATCATCGCGCTTGGTCGTGGTGACCCTGATGCTGTCCATCTTCCCGTCAAAACAGCGAGCCGCGAAATAGAGGTTCCCGACGTCGTGCAGGAAACGCACTTCGGTGCGCTCGACCCTGGTCGGCTCGCCGTCGTAGTAGGAGAACGCCGACAAGGGCGGCGCCGCGGCCCAGGCGCCCGCCCCGAAGCCGCCGTCCAGCGGCACCGCGGATGCGGACGGGCAGGGCAGGATGCGGGCCACGGCCAGCGGCTGATCGATGTCGACATGTTTGCCATCGCCGAACGGGTAACGGAACGTGAACGTCGGCAGCGGGTAGAGCTGTCCTCTGCATTGGAATTCGACGTCTGTCCGCGATGTGTCGTGCGGGCCGATCGCCAGCGGCAGCGCCGTCCGCCTGAGCTTCCAGTTGGCCGGCACCGTCCAGCGCAGGGTGTCGGCCAGCGGCCGGTCGTTGCTGTTGACGATGGTGACCCGGGCCGTCAGCTTCCTCACCGGGCGGCCCTCCCGCACCGTCGCGACCGCCTGCACCTGGCTGCCGGCGATCTTGTCCCACATCAGCATGTCGGCGTAGGTCATCAGTTCCGGACCGTGCAGATGGCCGACCTCGGCGATGGCGTAGTCGAACTGCTTGTCCCGGATCCGGCAGACGGCGTACTGGTTGAACACGCCCAGCCCGACATTGCGGTTGTCGCGCAGGTTGGCCCCGGTGGCGCCGATCTCGGCGTAACGGATGCCGTCGATCACCTGGCTGACGTAGCTGTGGCCGTGGCCGCAGAAGACAGCCGTGACGCGGTACTTCTTGAACAGCTGGTGCATCGGGTCGGCCGCCGGGTCGGCTGCGGCGCCGGTCAGCCAGAACGTCTTGTGCATGAATATGAAGCGATGGGCCTTGGTCTGACTGAGCAGCAGATCCCGCTCCAGCCAGCGCCGCTGCAACGGGTCGACCTGGCCCCAGGAATCGGCGGTGGCGGTGTTGAGCACCACGAAATGCGCGCCGCCCTTGTCGAACGAGTAGTAAGGCGGCCGGTCGGTCTTCTCGAAGAACAGGCGGGCCGACTCCACGTCGCCGATGTCGTGGTTGCCGGGCGTGTAGTACACCGGGCAGGGGATCCGCCGCATCACGGCCAGCGTCGAGTCCCACTGCGGGGCGCGCACGTCGTTGCCCGCGTAGCCCTCGATCAGGTCGCCCACGGTCACCACGAAATCGGGCTTGAGCAGGGCGATCTCGTCCACCGCCTTTTCGAACATCGGCTGATCGGCGCCGCCAGTGCGGTCGGAAAAGATCACGAACGTGAAGTTGTCCGCGGCGATCGCAAACCCGGCGACCAGAAGGACCAGCCCCCCGATCAGCGACATGGAGCGTTTCATGTTCTTTCTCTCTTTTTTATGCGAAACGAAAAGCACCGAGCCGAAAAGCGCGGTGCTTTTGTGCTCAATTGATCCCTGGTCAATATCCGAGGCTGACGCCCTCGATGGCGGTGACCTGCCACCACTTCTGGCGTTTCAGCTTCAGCGTCACCGGGTACGGGTTGCCGAACGAGCCCAGGGCGAAGCCCTGCTCGCCGCGGCGGGTCACCACCACGATCACCTTGACTGTGTCAATGGCCATGCTCTTTTCGACACTGATCACCTGGTCGTCGGTGACGACCTTGATGCGCTCGAATTCCATGAAGAACTGCGTCAGCGCCAGGTCGATCTTGCCCTTGGTCAGGCCGTCCTGGTCGTAGTCGTCGCTGATGATGCCCAGGATCGCCGCCTTGTCCCGCGCCAGGAACGCCTGCGCCGCCTTCTCCACCGCTGCCTTGATCCTGGCCCGGGGCGAGAACCATGTTACATAGGTCATGACGCCGACGAATACGGCGACAGCCAGGCAACAGCCGGAGATGATCAGCTGTTTTGTTCTCATGGGACCGGTTCAAACTGTTTGGAACGTTTCAAACCTTGAGCAACTAGATGAGGCAGCGCTCGATCTTCGCCAGGTGCTCGTCCACCAGCCGCTCGGCCCTGTCGCGGGTGTCGGCCTCGCCGTTGACGTGGAACAGCTCGCGGTAGGGGTCGGGGATCACCTGCACCCAGTCCCGGCCGAAGGACAGCTTCAGGCCGTCGATCAGCTCCTTGTCCTGGTGGTCCCTGGCGCCCTCGATCAGACAGCGCAGCACCTGGCCCTTCTTGGAGAACGGGCAGGCCACGTTCTTCCGGATCAGCACGCTGGGCGGCACTTCGCGGGCCAGCTGGCCGAGCCGCACCTTGCCGGCCGCCATCAGTTCCAGGATCTTGGCCACCGACAGCATGGCGTCGAAGGCCGGCTGGAACTCGGGGAAGATGAACCCGCCGCGCCTGCTGGCCACGAAGCCCACCGTCTCGCCGGCCGCCATCTCCATCAGCGAGCGGTTGTCGATCCGGCTGCGCTCGACCGTCACGCCGTACCCGGCCGCCATCTCCTCGATGGCCCGAGTGGTGGTCACCGGCACGGCGATGCCCTTGATCTTCCCGCTCTTCATCACCAGCTGGCAAACCGCGGTCAGTCCCTGGTCCTCGGTCAGGGCCCGGCCGGTCTCGTCCACCAGGTATACCCGCTCGGCGCCGGAGTCCAGCAGAAAGCCAACGTCCGCTTTGAGCGACCGCACCACCTCCGATAGCTTGGCCTTGGCGCTCTCGAAATCCTCCTTGGACTTGGTGATCCGGGCCGGGCTGAGGAAGGCGTTGAGCGCCACCACGTCGATGCCCAGCTCGCCCAGGATCGAGGGAAAGATGTTGGCGGCGGCGCCGCAGGCGTAGTCGATCACCACCCGGAAGCCGGCGGCCCGCACCGCCGGGACGTCGATCGACGACAGCAGGCCCTCGCGATAGGTCTCCAGCACCCGGGGTGGGAACTCGATCACGCCGGTGCTGTCGGGTTCGGCCCGCTTGTAATCCTCCCGCAGGAACAGCCGCTCCAGGTTCTTGACCTTGGACGCCGGCAGGTCCTTGCCGTCGCTGTCGAAGAAGATGATGTCGCAGAGCTTGGGATCGAACGGCGACTTGCGGGTGTGGACGCCGCCGTGCTCGCGGTGCTGCTTCAGCTGGTAGCGCACGATCGGGATCGGCGTGTCCCGCAGGTCCTCGACGTTGGCGCCGGCCGATACCAGGCCGCAGATCAGCGCCCGGTTGATCATCCGGCTGGCCGGGTGGCTGTCGCGGCTGGTGAGCACCGTGGCGCCTTGCCCGAGCATGGCACCGAAGGCCGCGCCCAGCTTGGCCGCGAACTCGGGCGTCATCTCGACGTTGGCCAGGCCGGTCACCCGCGGCCCGGCGAAGAACTCCTTGAGCCAGCGGTCGCCCCAGATCAGGCTGGAGGTGACGATGGCCTCCTCCTCCACGGTCTTGCCGGGCCAGATCTTGACGTTGGGCCGGACCTGGGCCCGCGGCCCGATCTCCACCCGGCTCGACAGGATGGCATTGGCCTCCACCACGGCTCCGTCGCCCACCACGGCTCCGTCGCAGATGATGGCGTCGTCGATGCGGGCGCCGGCGCCGATGGCGCAGCCGCCCCACACGATCGACTGCTCGATGCGGGCGTTCTCGCCCACCGTGCAGCCGTCGCCGATCACCACGTTATGGAGGCGGCAGTCCCGGCCGATGCGGACGTCCCTGCCCAGGATCACCGCACCGGTGAGGCGGGTGTTGTGGGCCTCGATCTGCGAGCCCTCGCCCACCCAGATGTCCTTGCCGATCAGGTTCAGCCGGCGGCCGTCGACCGTGACCCGGACATCGCCCTTGAGCGCGTCCCAATGCGCCCGGCGGTACTCGTCGATGTTGCCGACGTCGCGCCAGTAGCCGGCGGCCACGTGGCCGAACAACGGCAGCTTGTCGGCCAGCATCCGGGGGTAGAGATCCTTGGAGAAATCGAACTCCCGGTCGGACGGCATCAGGTCGAACACCGCCGGCTCTAGAATGTAGATCCCGGTGTTGATGGTGTCCGAGAACACCTGGCCCCAGGTCGGCTTCTCCAAAAAGCGGATGATCCGCCCGTCCGGATCGGTGATCACGATGCCGTACTCCAGCGGGTTGGCCACCCGGGTCAGCACGATGGTGGCCATCGCCTGCTTCTCGCGGTGGGCCGCCGCGGCCGCGGTCAGGTCGAAGTCCGTCAGCAGGTCGCCGGAGATCACCAGGAACGGCTCATTCAGCAGGTGGGCGGCGGCCCGCACCGCGCCGGCCGTGCCGAAGTCGGTCTCGGGCCGGACGTAGGACAGCTTGACGCCGAGGGCCGATCCGTCGCGGAAGTACCCGGAGATGGCCTCGGCCTGGTGGAACAGCAGCGCGGTGATCTCGGTGATGCCGTGCTGCTTGAGCAGCATGATGATGTGCTCCATCATCGGCCGGTTGACCATCGGCGCCATCGGCTTGGGGATGCCCATCGTCAGGGGGCGCAGCCGCGTCCCGAACCCGCCGGCCATGATCACCGCCTTCATGATCCGCCCTCCTTCGCTGCGTTGACGCGCTCGGCGATCCGCAGCAGCAGCTGCCGCTGCGGGGCCGTGAGGGAACAATGCCGCCGCGCCATCGCGGCCTCCGCCGTGGCCAGCATCTTGGCCGGCGCGTGCCCGGTGAAGCGCTCGGAGTGGCCCCAGCTGAAGTCCGGCAGCTCCTTGCGCACCGCGCCGCCGTGGACGTTGCAGCCGACGCCGATCACCGCACCGGTGTTGATCATGGTGCCGATGGCGGTCTTGCTGTGGTCGCCGATGAAGCAGCCGACCTTGATGCTGCCGCTGTCCACGGTCCTGTTTCCGATCCTGACGGCGATGGTGCCGTAGTTGTTCTTGAGGTCCGAGTTGCAGGTGCCCGCGCCCAGGTTGGCCCACGAGCCGACGTAGGCGTGCCCCAAAAACCCGTCGTGGTGCTTGTTGGAGTAGTCGAGCATGATCGACTGCTCGACCTCGCCGGCCACCTTGCAGTGCGCGCCGATGGAGCAGCCCGGCCGCAGCTTGGCGCCGTCGACCAGTGCATTGTTGCCGATGTAACAGGGGCCCTCGATGAAGGTCAACGGCCGGATGCGCGCATTCTGGTCGATGATGATCGGCCCCTGGGTCGTATCCAGTATCACGCCGGGGGCGATGGCCGCGCCCTTGCAGACCTTCAGCCGGCCGCGCGTGCCGATCAGGTGCGTGCCCTTGTGCTGCTTGTACCCACTGTCCTTGAACCGGGAAAAGTCCCGGGCGATGGCATCGCCGTTGTCGTTGACCAGGTCCCAGAGGTAGCGATAGAGCTTGCCCTGGACTTGTTCCTGCTGACAGCTTTTCACGAGGAGCTGCAGGTTTTCAGCCGTCGGTCGATCGCACCTCTTCAGTTTCCCGGCAAGTTCATCGCTGACGATCTTGATCGCGACGAAGGTCTGGCCCTCGACCCAGGCCGTGTCCGCTTTCGCCTTTGCGAACAACTGGAGATCCTTGTCGGACAAGCGTCCCCGGCCGTTGAGCAAAATCACCGGCGGCTTCAGCGCGGACATCGTGACCGGATCGATCCCCGACGCTTCGGCCACCGGCCGTCTTTCCGCCAACAACCAACAACCAACGGCAGAAAGGCGTTCCCGCAGTGAGTACGCCCCGCACCGCAGGTCGAAGGCCGGCCGCAGCCTGGTCAGCGGGTGGAGATCCTCGTATCCGCCGTCCTCGAACAGCACGATGGCCGGTTTCGCAATCCTTTGATCCCTCATAGCATGTAATGATACCGCA
>DDXR01000042.1 GCA_002347565.1 bacterium UBP2_UBA2255
AAGATATCCGCCCTCCACCCAGGCGTCCTGGGAGGTGACGATCAGCGGCACGATGTTCGCCGCTGTCTCGGGCGTCGGCGCGTCGCACTCCAGCGCCACCCGTTCGATCAGGAACCGGCCGTCGCTGACGAACGGCAGCCCGCCCTCGGCGTACAGCAGCAGCCGGATCCGGTTGCCGGGCCCGATGAAGTCGATTGTCCCGCCGTGGGACCGGGCGTACGCCCACTCCGGGTTGGCGCTGGCCCACCGGCCCTCGCCCTCGGTCGACTGCCACAGCCGCCATCCCGGCCCCAGGCGCCGGTTGCCGAGCAGCGCGTCATCGGGCGCCGCGCCGTGGTTGTAGACATACAGCCGCAGCCGCTTGCCCTTCGGATTGCGGAAGTCGACCGCCGCCCGGAAACGGCCGGTGCCGGCCGGCGCGTCGAACTCGTAGACCGCGGCGCCGTGGCTGAACATCCCCGCCAGCAGGGCGGCCTGGCCCTCGGCCCTGGTGTTGCGGGAGTCGGGCGCGAAGCCGCTGCCCGGCAAGGTCAGCTCCTGCTGGGCCAACAGGGACGAGGCCGCCAGCATTGCGGCCAGCAGTACATATGATCGTTTCATGATATGGGGCCTTTCATGCGGGGTTGCGGATATCATAACATCGGGGCCATGCGCTGTCAACCGGAATCGTGCCCGTCTTCGCGCAGGTCGGGGTCCCGTGTCCGCCGCGGGGGAACCGGGCGCTGCGATCCGGTTTTCCCTCTTGACTTTCCGGGCCAAGATGCTATCATTGGTACTTATGCGCCTGTCCGAGATCGCCAAGCACCTCAGCCACTTTTCGCTGACGCCGCGGCAGATCGCCGGGTTCAACCGGACGATCACCCGGGGCACCGCCTATGCCGGCCGGCTCACCGCCCAGGAGCGGGCCATCCTGGTCCGCCTGCTGCGCGAGGAGGAGGCCCTGCCCGGCATGGCCCACGTCATCACCGAGCGGGTGGCCGGCGCCCAGCCGGAGGCGCTGCCCTCCCTGCTGTTCGCCGTGCTGGCGCCGGACTGGGCCGGCCTGGCCGACGCCTGCACGGGCACGGTGCACGAGGCCGGGCTGAACCTGGCCTACACCCACGGCTTCATCCTGCGCAAGGGCCGCGACAAGCTGGGCGTGGTGCTGATGGAGGTGGAGATCGTCCCCAGCCTGTCCCGCTCGGCGCTGGACATGGCCCGGGCCAAGATCCAGCAGCGGCTGTCGCGGATCGCGGCCGAGGACGAGGCCAAGAAGACGCTGCAGCGGCAGGAGGCCCGGCGGCTGTACGCCTACACCACCGTCACCGATCTGCTGAAGCGCCGGGTGTCGGCCGCCGACCTCAAGGAGATCATGGGCGACTCGGGCGAGGCCATCAAGTTCTTCATCGCCCGCCAGGACTCGTACATCAGCGAGCGCTCGCCCGAATCCATCGCCGAACAGGTGCTGGCCAACTTCGAGATGAAGCGGTCGGTCCGCGGCGGCCGCTCGGCGCTCGAGGTCGCCGTCCGGACGGTCAAATACCGCAACAAGGACCTCACCGGGCTGTCGGTGATCACCCACGAGCCCAACGTCACCTTCGAGCGCCTGCTGCGGCTGTTCGAGGAGCTGGTCCCGGGCGGGAGGCGCTACGGCGACTACGCCTACTTCACGGCCGACAAGATCGCCGTGTTCCATCTGGAGCTGACCGGGAAGGACGACCGCCCCCTGGCCCCGGCGGTGACGGAGGAGCTGGCGGCGGCCATCCGCGCCCTGCCGGCCGCCAAGGAAACCCTGGGCCCGACGCCGGGTGTGGAGCTGGTGCGGCGCAAGATCGTGCCGCTGATGCTGGACGAGGAGCGGGAGCTGACGGTCCCGCAGGGCTACATCCATCCCCACGCGCCCGACCATTTCAAGGTGATCGTGGTGGCCTCGGGTGCCGATGCCGGCCACGGGATGGAGCTGGTGGCCGCGCTGTCGAAAGTGCGGGGCTTCGCCGCGGCCATGCCCGACAAGCCGAGCGCGATGGCCTCCCGCCGCGGCGACCGGGACGTCACCCAGGAGATCGCCATCGTCGACCTGTGGATCGACCGCCGCGCCCTGTTCGGCACCGACTTCCAGAACTGGAACGACGAGGAGATCTACAACGCCATCGAGCAGGCCATCCGGACCATCCCCGGCTTCGGCCCCAAGCTGCGGGTCTTCGACCGCACCAGCCGGATGATGCGCCAGATGCGGCTGAAGGCGGTGCTGGGCATCTCCAAGACCGAGGGCATCCCGGCCGACGAGCTGACCGGGCTGTTCTACAACCTGGGTGACCGCTGCCTGCTCAACCCCGAGATATCGGACTCGTCGGTCTACGCCCAGATCCGGTTGTGGCACCGGGCCCGCTGCGGGCTGGGCCAGGGCCGCAGCCTGTCGTTCGCGGCCGAAACCATCCGCGCCAGCGACGACGACCCGGGGTTCACCGCCCTGGCCGCCGCCTTCCCCGCCGACCAGGGGCGGCTCGACCGCCTGCTGGCCGCGGTCGGGGAGTATGAGGTGAACTCGTTCTGCCGCACCAGCGCCGGACCGCTGACCCTGGCCATGTTCAACCTGTCGTTCGACGGCCGGCCGCTGGCGCCGGCGGCGCTGGAAAAACTGTCGGCCCTGCTCGGTACTATCTGATCCGGCGCAGCCGCCACCCGATCACACCGAGGTCGCCACCGAATGCCCCGCATCACCGCCGTCACTTTCGACCTGTGGGAGACGCTGATCGCCGATTCCGAGGTTCAGAACGGCCTGCGCACCGAGTACCGGGTGGCGAAGACCGTCCAACTGCTGCTGGGTGCCGGCATCCAGGCCGATCTCAGCGACCTCTACGCCGCCCACGATGAGGTGTGGCGCCGTTGCGAGCTGCGGTGGTCCGGCAACGCCGACCTGCCGTTCCCGGAGCAGGCCGGCCTGTTCCTGGACCTGGTCAGGCCCGGGTTGGCGGGATCGCTGCCGGCAACGGTCAGGGAGCAGGCCGCCGCGGTGTACGCCGACGCCGTCATCCACTACCCCCCGGAGCTGATCCCCGGCGCGGCCGATGTCCTGGCCGCTCTCAAGCGCGGGCGCCGCAAGCTGGGGCTGATCTGCAACACCGGGCGCTCCCCCGGCGCCGTCCTGCGCCGTCTGCTGGGGAGCTTCGGGATACTCAAGCGGTTCAACGTCGCGCTGTTCTCCGACGAGACGCTGGTCCGCAAGCCGGACCCGGCGATCTTCCNNTCAGGCGGGCGGGCGAGCCCCAGCCGGAGTGTCTGGCGACGATCGGATCGGTGGCAGAGCTGCCCGAGGTGCTGAAGTCGCTGGAGGGATGACCGGCCGTGCCGTCGATGAGCCAACGAAAGAACCCCGTCATCGCTGACGGGGTTCTTTCGTTCCGGAAAATGCGAGGAGGTTACGCGGGCTGGGCGCCGGCCGCTTCACTCTCGGCCGCCTCGTTGAGCCTGGCCATCAGGGAGTCGACGTCGATGCCGTGGGCCGCCGCGCCCTGCTCCACCGTCTCGCGGTAGGCCACGCCGCAGCCGATGCAGAACAGGCCGTGCTCGAAGAACACCCTGATGCACTTGGGATGCTTGTTGACCACCTCCATGATGGTCATGTCCTTGGTGATGGCGGGCATGCCGCTCCTGTCGTGATGTGCTGCGGCAATGATAGTCCAAAACGGGATGTTTGTCAAGAGAGCCGACGGCGATGGGGCCGCTGCCACGAGGTCACGAGCTGGTCCTGACGGACCGCCTTCACCATCAGGCGGAGATCCGGTGCCAGATCACCACCCCCGGAAACCCGGCAAGCGCTTGCCGTTATACTCCCATTTCGAAAGTGCGGCGTCAAAGAACTTGTTCACCTTCTCGGTATAGATCCGATGGTCGATGGCCTGGGGCCCGCCACCATGGGTCGCTCCCGGTATTACCCAGAGCGACCGCTTGCCAGGAGCGGCGTTATAGAGCTTCTTCGCCATCCAAACCGGCGTATGGGTGTCCCGCTCGGCGGCGATGACCAGCACCGCACAGCTCTTGAGACGCGGGAAGGCGTTGATTGGCTCTGCGGCGGTTGGGTAGCCGCCAGGCAAGGACAACGCCGAACCCTTGACCTTCCGCAGCACGGCAATGACATCATCGGTGCTGGTCGCGATCCCCTCGACCGCCAGCGCTCGTACCTCGGGATGGGCGGCGGCCGCACCGGCGCAGAGAACGGCGCCCATCGAAAGACCGAACAGGCCGAGGTTGCTGGTGTCGACATCGGCGCGGGTCTTGACGTACCTGATCGCAGCCTCCAGGTCGAGGGCGAATTCCCGACAGAGGAGCGCCGTGCTGTCAATCGCCCAGGGGTCGCTTTTCCCGAACCCGCGGTAATCGAACAGCAGGACGTTCATCCCGATGTTGACCATGCCGGTATAGAAGAGCAGGTCGCCCATGTTGCCGCCGTCGGGCCCTGCGATGATGACCGTGGACCGCCGCGGATGCGCGCTGTCGGCGCGCGAAAAGAACCAGCCGGTCAGCCGCAGCCCGTCCGCGGTACGGAAATCGACATCCTCGACGGCGATCCCGAGGACGCCGCACAGGTGGTGCGGCGTGTCATAATAGTTCCTGCTGGGCCGGACGGCCTGCGCCACGTTCGGCAGCAGGCACGACAGCGGCACGAGCGCCGCCAGCATGATCGCCCGGCAGAGCATGCCGCCGTCCCTACGTCCGCCCACAGATCGGGCACCCTGGATTCCGCTCGAAGGGATGACCGTGCAGCGAAAGCGTGCTGCAATCCAAGTACCACCGGGTGTTGACGGCTTTCGGCTCATCGTATCCGCTCATGAATTTAATTGCTTCCAGCGCCACCATGTTGCCGACCAGGCTCGTGGTCGGGGCTATCGAACCGGCCAAGTCTGTTCACGTTATAAACAACGGCCGGAGCCGAGGGCTCCGGCCGTTCCGTCAGCTCCGCGGACCTACTGCTTCTTCATCGGCTGGCCGCAGCATTCCTTGGGCACCGCCGATGTCTTGTCGCACTTCTCGCACTTGTAGGTGGCCTTGCTCCCGCAGCCGCAGCACTTGCACATGGTGGTTGTCCCTCGCAGTATGGTTATGGTGGTTGATTGACGTGCCATGATTATCCCACGGCGCCGCCCGCTTGTCAAGTGGGCGGCGCTGCTACTGGTGGACCGGCCGCCCCAGCGCGGCCAGCGCCGCCTCCAGGGTCGACTCGTGCAGCGTCGGATGGGCGTGGATGGCGGCGGCCACGTCCTCCAGCCGGGCCTTGAGCGACACCGCCAGCGACAGCTCGGCGATCAGCTCGGTAGCCCCGGCGCCGGCGATCACCGCGCCCTTGACGACGCGCGTCCCGGGATCGGCCACGACCTTGACGAAGCCCTCCAGCGCGCCCGCGCAGCTGGCCTTGCCGCTGGCCGAGAACGGGAACGCGCCGGTCAGGTACGGCCGCTCGCCAGGGCCGGCCGCCAGCGAGCCCACCGAGGCGATCTCGGGGTGGGTGTAGACGCAGCGGGGCACGGCGGAATAATCCATGGCCGCGTCGCCGCCCAGCATGTGCTCGATGGCGACCTCGGCCTGGCGCGCGGCCACGTGGGCCAGCAGCCAGCCGCCCCCGCCGGTGCAGTCGCCGGCCGCGTATACGCCGGGCGCCGTGGTGCGGAGCTGCCGGTCGACGGCGATGAATCCCCGCTCCACCGCCACCCCGGCCGCGTCCAGTCCCAGCCCGGCCAGGCTGGCCTGACGGCCGGCCGCGATCAACACGGTGTCCACTGCGATCCGCCGCTCCGCCATGTCCCGGCCCTGGACGCAGACCTCGGTGTCCTGCCGCTTCTCCACGATGGCCGTTACCCGGTGCTCCAGCAGGAGATCCACGCCGCGCTTGGCCAGCGCCCCGTGCAGCACCTTGACGGCGTCGGCGTCCTCGCCCGGGATCAGCTGCGCCATCACTTCGACGATAGTGACCTTGGCGCCGAATGTCGCATAGATATCGGCCATCTCGCAGCCGATCACCCCGCCGCCGATGATCAGCATGTTTTTCGGGACTTCGTTGAGCGCCAGGGCGCCGGTGCTGTCGACAACCCGCGGGTGGTCGGCGCCGGGGATCGGCAGCTGGACCGGTTCCGAGCCGGCGGCGATCAAAACGAAGTCCGCGGTCAACTCCAATGCATTTCCTTCGTCGGTGCTCACCTGCACGGTCGTGGGGCTGGCCAGCCTGCCGGCGCCGCTGACCACCTCGACGCCCCGCTTCCTGAGCAGCATGGCCACGCCGGCGGTGGCCTTTTTCACCACTCGTTCCTTGCGCTGCTGCACCGCTGCCCAATCGTAGCCGATGTTCTCGGCCTTCAGGCCGAACGCGGGGGCCTGGCGGAACTTCCGGAGCAGCGAAGCCGAGGCCAGCAGCGCTTTGGTCGGGATGCAGCCGACGTTGAGGCAGGTGCCTCCCAGCGAGTGGCCTCGCTCGATCAGCGTCACCCGCGCGCCCAGCTGCGCGGCGCGAATTGCGCCCACGTACCCGGCCGGCCCCCCGCCGATGATGATGATGTGCTTTGCGCCGCTCATCTTGCCTGTTCCTCGCTGTTGGGTGGCCGTCACTTGTTCGCCAGGAAGTAGCTGAGCGCCGCCAGGTCGGCCTCCAGGCTGACCCGGCGCAAGGCCACATCCTTGGGCACCAGCACCTGTCCGCCCGGGAAGCTGAGGATGGCGGTGATCCCGGCCGCCGTCAGGGCGTCGACCGCGTTCTGCGCGGCCTCGGGCGGTACGGCCACGATCCCGATCCGGATGTCCTGTTCCCCCACCGCCGGCCCGATCCGCTCCATCGGCTCGACCGTGATGCCGTGCTCCAGCTCCCTTCCGACCTTGTCAGGATCGGCGTCGAACACCGCCGCGATCCTGAACCCCAGCCGCCGATACTCCTGGTAGCGGAAGATCGCCATCCCGATGTTGCCGGCGCCCACCAGCGCCATCCGCCATTCGCTGTCCAGCCCCAGGATCAGCCCCAGTCGCTGCCGCAGCCTGGAGACCGCATAGCCCCGCCCCCGCCGCCCGAACGAGCCGAAATACGAAAGGTCCTTGCGCACCTGGAACGGCTCCAGGCCGTAGACCCGCGCGATCTCGCGCGACGATATGGTGGCCACGCCCAGCGCCTGCAGGTCCCGCAAATGGCGGTGATAGAACGACAGCCGCCGGATCGCGGATTCTGGAATCTTGGCCCGCCTGGGGGCGTTCGCTCCCATCCTCCGGTCCCGCCTCAGGGGAAGATCTTGTCCGGGTTCAGTATCCCGCCGGGATCGACCGCCCGCTTGACCGCCTTCATCATCCCGATGGCCGCCGGGTCCACCGCCAGCGGCAGGAATACTTTCTTGACATAGCCGATGCCGTGCTCGCCCGAAATGGTGCCGCCCAGCGCCACCACGCCGCGGAATAGTTCGTCCAACAGGGCCGGCAGCATCCGGTCCCATTCGTCGGCGGCCATTGTCTGTTTCATCACGTTGACATGGACGTTGCCGTCACCGATATGGCCGTAGCAGATGATCTCCACGCCGTGCCTGGCGCCCAGTGCCTCGATCCGCTCGAACAGCGCCGGGATCGCGGCCCGCGGCACCACCACGTCCTCGCGCTCGCGCACCGGGCTCATCTGCGTCAGCGCGTCCGACAGGCAGCGCCGCATCTCCCAGATCCGGTCGCGCGCCGGCCGATCCTCGGCCACCAGCACGTCCAGCGCGCCATGGTCCGACACGATGCTGCCGATCCGCTCATAGTCGCGCGCCAGCGACGCCTGATCGTCCCCGTCCAGCTGCACCAACAGGTGGGCCGCGGCCTCGGGGAACGGCGCCTCCTTCCCCAGGAAGGCCTCGGCCGCCCGCAGCGCCTTGCGGTCGATGAACTCCATGGTGGCCGGCACGATCTTGCTGCGGATCACCGCGGTGCAGGCGGCCACCCCGTCGGCGATGGCGGGGAACGGGATCAGCAGGTCGGCCGAGGCCGCCGGCTTCGGCAGCAGCCGCAGCGTGATCTCGGTGACGATCCCCAGCGTGCCCTCGCTGCCGCACAGCAGCTGCATCAGGTCGTAGCCGGTGACGTTCTTGATGGTCTTGCCGCCCAGCCGCGAGACCCCGCCGTCGGGCCAGACGACCTCCATGCCGCAGAGATAGTGGCGGGTGACGCCGTACTTGAAGGCNNTCTCGGCGACGTTGCCGCCGATGGAGCACGACTCCAGGCTGGCGGGGTCCGGCGGGTAGAACAGGCCCTGGGCCTCGGCGGCCAGCTGCAGGGCGTTGGTGATCACCGCCGGCTGGACCACCGCCATCAGGTTCTCGGCGTCGATCTCCAGGATCCTGTCCAGCCGCTCCAGCGACAGCAGGATGCCGCCCCGCACCGCCAGCGCCCCGCCCGAGAGCCCGGTGCCCGCTCCCCGCGGGGTGACCGGGATCTTTTCGGAACCGGCGAGTTTCATTATGGCCGCGACCTCGGCGGTCGTCCCCGGCTTGACCACGGCCGCGGGCATGAACGACAGGTTCAGCGTCTCATCGTGCGAGTAGGGCTGCTTGTCGTCGTCCAGGGTGATGACGTGCCTGTCGCCGACGATGGCGCGCAGCCGTGCCAGGATGTCGCTGTCGAGCGTCTGGTGCATGGTCGTCTGCGTACTGGGATCAGCCACCGGCCGCGGCCGGGTGGTAGTGGACGTAGACGTTGCGCAGCAGGTCGATCTCGGACGCCAGCTTCCGCTCCACCGCCGTGGCGATGGCGTCGCCCGCGGCGACGCTGAGATTCCCGTCGATGCCGATGGTGACGTTGAGCACCAGGTAGGGTCCGAAGCGGTGGGCCCGGATGTCCTCCACCGTCCGCACCTCCGGGACCGCCGCCAGCGAGCGCCGCACCTGCTCGGCCAGCGGGCCGCTGGGCACCGAGTCCATCAGCTCGTCGGCCGAGTCGCGGATGATGCCGACCCCGGTCTTGGCCACGATCGCTGCCACCGCCGCGCCGGCCAGCGGGTCGAACCAGGGGTATCCCATGATCGAAAGCAGGATGCCGGCGCCGGCGCCGGCCGAGGCGTAGATGTCGTTGCGGTGGTCCTTGGCCAGCGCCATGATTGCCGGGTTGCTGACCCGGGCGCCGATCGAGTTGGCCTGCGCCATCAGCAGGACCTTGACGATGACCGTGCCGCACGCCACCCACAGCGAGAACAGGCGGATCGCCCGCGGCGCCTCCTGCTTGAACAGCAGATCGAACAGCGAGTTGACGGAGTCCCAAAAGATGGCCACGCCGGTGGCCAGCACGAAGGCGCCCACCACGAGGGCGGCGATGCTCTCCAGCTGGTGGTGGCCATAGGGATGTTCCTCGTCGGCCGGCTTGCCCGACAGCCCGACGAAGACCCGGACCACGATGAAGTAGGCGACGTCGGAGGCGGAATTGACGCCGTCGGCCAGCAGGGCCCGGCTGTGGCCGGCGATGCCGGCCGCCAGCTTGACCGCGGCCAGCAGGGCGTTGACGGCCAGCCCCAGGTCGACGACCCGCTCGGCCTGCCGCTGGCGATCGGTCATTTCCCTCATGCGCGGTGCACTCGGTGTTGCTGGTCGGGTGCGGACGGGCGAAGCGGCATTGTATCAGTTCCGCGGCGCCTTGTCAACACCGGCGTCGAGCGCTGCCAGGATCTCGCGGCCGGTCTCCCGCTGCTGGGGCCGCGCGGCGTCGAGCGCCAGCAGGCGCAGAGCGAATTCGCGGCAGAGCGCGCGGTGGACGGTGTCGGCCCGCAGCTCGAAATGGCTCTTCGCCAGGCCCTCCAGGCTCGAGCCAAGGTATGAGCGGAGGTTGAGCGCCTCCTTCATCTCCAGGCTGTTCTGGAAATGGCCCAGCGCCGCCCGGTAGTCCCCCGCGTTGTACGACACCTCGCCCAGGTTGTTCTCGATCATCGCCTCTGTGGGCGCGTCGCCCAGCCGCCGGCTGATCTCGCTCGCCCGGCCCCACAGCGCCACCCCGCCGGCCGGGTCGTCCCGCTGCACCATGATGTTGCCGAGGTTGAGGTAGGAGGAGCAGATGGCGCCGGCGTCATGGAACGCCGAGCGCAGCCGCAGCGCCTTCTCGTGGTGGTCGCGGGCCTCGTCCAGCCGTTCCATGTCCGAGTACACCAGCCCCAGGTTGTTGTGCGCCGTGGCCTCATGGACGATCAGCGAGTGGCGCTCCGCCCACTCCAGCATGGCCCGGAAGCAGGCGATCGCCTCGTCGTAGCGGCCCACCCGCCACAGGGTGTGCCCCAGGCTGTTCTGGGCGTTTTGCCTGCTGGTTTCATCGTTCGCTGTCAGGGCCGCCTGCCGATGCGCAACCAGCGACTCCTCGTACCGGCCCAGCTGCCGCAGCGCGATCGCCAGGCACTGCCAGTTCCGGCATCCCACGACCGCGTCGTCCGGCCCGATCTGCGACGTCAGCGACTGGTGGATTGCCAGGGCCCGCTCGTGCTGTCCCAGCAGCGTCAGCCGGTAGCCCTGCTCGACCTGCGCCCGTTGCCGCGATGCGCTGCGGCCGGTCGCCGCGGCCAGCCGCCCCATGGTGCGATAGTTTGCCAGCGCCGCCGGATAGCCGCTGGTCTTGTCGAGTACGTCGCCTCGGCTGAGATACAGGCGAAACAGCGCGTCGAGGATGCCAGCGGCATCGCTCTCTTTCCCCGGCGTCAGCGCCTGCATTCGTATTCACGGCGCTCGAAGGCCCGCTTGATGCGCGGCACCGTCATCCCTTGCCCCAGCAGGATCATCAGCTTGATGCGCGCCTTCTGCCCCGGCAGGTGCCCGCCCAGGATCACGCCCAATTTCCGCAGCTGGCGGCCGCCGCCCTCGTAGGCGTAGGTGTCCAGCACCCGGCCGCCGATGCAGCGCGAGCACAGGATCACGGGAATGCGTTTCCCGATCGCGTCCGCGATGCCCGGCACCACGGCCGGCGGCACGTTGCCCCGGCCCATGCCCTCGATCACCAGGCCGCGCGCGCCCGAGTCCACCGCGAAGCGGACTAGCCGGTCGTCCATGCCCACGGCCATCTTCAGCAGGTCCACCCGCGGCTCGATCCGCGTCACCCGGTAGCCCTCGCGGTACAGCGGCTGGCGGTAGAACACCACCCGGTCGTGGTCCACCCAGCCCAGCGGGCCCAGGTCCGGGCTGCGGAAGGTCTCGAAGCTCTCGGTGTTGGTCTTGGTGACCTCACCCGCCGAGTTGATGCCGTCGTTGAGGAACACCAGCACGCCCTTGCCGCGGGCCTGGGGCGACAGGGCCGTCCTGGCGGCCCCCACCAAATTCGACGGCCCGTCCCAGCCCAGCTCGGTGCAGTCCTTCATGGCGCCGGCCACCACCACCGGCTTCTGCGACCGCAGCGACAGGTCCAGGAAATAGGCGGTCTCCTCCAGCGTGTCGGTGCCGTGGGTGACGATCACGCCCGTGATGTCCGGCCGCGCCAGGTATCGCTTGACCACGGCCGTCAGGTCCAGCATCAGCTGCGGGGTCATGTGCGGGCCCGGGTACTGGCCGAAGTCGCAGACCTCGATGGCGCAGAGCCTCGTCAGCTGCGGCACCTGCTTCAGCAGGTCGCGCCCTTTGAGGGCCGGCACCGCGCCGCCGTGCCGCTTGCTGGCCTTCATGGCGATGGTGCCGCCGGTGAAGACGATGGCGAGCTTTTTGTTCTTCATGGCAATTTCAGTAGGCAGTTCAATGTTTATCACCTCTCGCATCAAATGCCTTTACTTCTCGCTCCACCGCTTTGGTCACTGTTAGGGTTGTATCGAGAAAAAACCGATATCTTACAATTTCTTTATGCATATTCTTGTTTCGAATTCGAAATGTATGGTCAATTTTATAACCTGCATATTTCAAATAATAGTTTTCTTTATCAACAACATTGGCTATCATTAATAACGTATCTATTGTATATCCTCTTTTCATAAGCTCATCTGCCGCCTCTATTCTTTGATCTGACCAACCCATTTTAGTTAATACTTCATGCGATACCGTATGAACTGAATCTAGCTTACTCCAAGATACGCTCTCGTAATACTTCGGATCATTAACCATTGCTAAAATATACTGACGTATATTCATTTTTGCGCGTTCGAGTGGAGTTCTCGCGCACCCTATTACCAACAACAGGACTAGCAGAATCAATGCTCTCAGTATTCTCATCTCACACTTTTCCGTTGTTTGTGATACCCACTTGTTTTCTCAGTGATAAGTAAGACCGGTTCAGTAGCAACGAGTATCTCGTGGACACGGGTTAGTCCAATACTAACGACAAGGTTCCCCGCCATCGGCGGTCGTGCGTGAGCATAGCAGCCGGGCTCGGATTTCATGTGTCGCTGACTCCGTGCCGGGCATGTTCATGAAACTGCGTCGCCGGGTAGACGGGCTGCGGGGAGCGCCGGGCGGTAAAGACTTCTTTGGTTCTTTTCTAGTCATAGAAAAGAACGAATAGTCAGGCAGGTTGTAAAGACCAGCGTTCATACCCTATCTTGGATTCCCACTTTCGCGGGAATGACACCCAGAACACCTGGACTCCTGTCGGAATTAACCCCTGGATTCCAGCCTTCGCTGGAATGACAACAGTTGCGGGAATGACGCGGCGGAGTTAGCCATTCGTAAAGAGTGCTAATGGCTGCTCTTCTTGATAGTGTCTACCGCTTGATCTCGATCTCCTTGGGCCACAAATCGCGGGGCAGGCCCAGCTTCTTGAGGGCGCCCAGCACCGCCACCACCCGCTCGAAGCTGTCCTGCTTGGTCTGCCTGAACCGCTCCTGGTAGGCCTGCTTGAGCCGCTGGTCGTAGTCCTCGGGCCTCTCCTCGCGCTGTTTCTTGACGTTGATCTGCTCCAGCCGCGCCACGTTGGCGCTGTAGTCCCAGGTGACGTCCAGCAGCACGTACAGCTGCTCGCGCAGTTCCTCCCACTCCTGGCGGGTCAATTCTTGTTCAGCCATGATCATATCCCTTTGTTGGTATGAACTATCCGGATGAACCTGGTCAGAGTAAATTCGAAATCCTAATTTCGAAATCCGACACATTTTCCAACGAACCAAACCTTCAAGCACAAAACAGTTTCAGATTTTATCCTGGATATTTTGTTTTTGTTTGGTATTTCGGATTTCGTATTTTGTATTTATCACTGGGGGTGGCTTCTGCCACAACCGGTGCTTTACACCTCCCGCATCTCGGGCTGGCCCCAGTACAGCGCTGCCAGGGCGGCGACGCAGGCGGCCGCGCCGGTCAGCACCGCGGCCGGCGCGCCGAAGTTCTCGGCGATCGTCCCGGCGATGAAGCTGCCCAGCGGCATCATCCCCATGAACATGAAGGTGAAGACGCTCATCACCCGGCCCCGGATCTGGTCCGGCACCGAGTGCTGGATGATGGTGTTGATGGTGGCCACCTGGCTGACCATGGCGAAGCCGATCACCGGCATCACCGCCATGGTCAGGGCGTAGCTGCGGGACAGCGCCAGCACCGCGGCCGCGGCCGCGAACAGCAGGCCGGCGGCGAACACGAAGTCGCCGCGGCGCTTCATCCGGCTGAAGGTGGCCAGCCCCAACGCCCCGGCCAGGGCCCCACCGCCGGTGGCGGTCATCAGGAAGCCGAAGCCGCGGGCGCCCACGTGCAGGACGTCGCGGGCGAACACCGGCATCAGCACCGCGTAGGCCATGCCGAACACCGAGAACACGGCCACGATGGCGATGAAGCCCCGCACCGCCGGCGCCCGCCAGACGTAGGTGACGCCGGTGCGCATGTCGTCCCAGGCCGACAGCTCGCGGCGGGGCGGCGCGGACCGGGCGGTGATCAGCCACAGGCCGGCGATCACGGCCAGGAAGCTGGCGCCGTTGAGCAGGAAGCACCCGGCCGGCCCGATCACCGCGTACAGCAGACCCGCCAGCGCCGGGCCCATGATCCGCGCCCCGTTGAAGATGGCCGAGTTCAGCGCGATGGCGTTCAGCAGGTTTTCCCGGGGCACCAGCTCGGCCTGGTAGGACTGCCGGGCCGGGGCGTCGAAGGCGAAGGCCGAGCCCGAGACGGCCGCGATGGCGATGATCTGCCACAGCCGGACCACCTGGAAGTGCACCAGCGCGGCCAGCAGGAACGCCATCAGCATCGCCGCGCCCTGGGTGACGATCAGCAGGCCGCGCTTGGGGACCCGGTCGGCCACCACCCCGCCCGGCAGCGACAGCACCAGCACCGGCAGCGAGCCGATGGCCGAGACCGCGCCCAGCATGAAAGCCGAGTCGGTCAGCGTCAGCACGTACCAGCTGAGCGCGACCTGCTGCAGCCAGGTGCCGACCAGCGACACCAGCTGGCCGAACCAGAACAGCCGGAAGTTGCGGTGCTCGAGCGAGGCGAAGGTGGCGGGGTATTTCACCGCGTCACGGCCTCCGCCCCAGCTCGTCCAGCCCGACGTTCATCAGCCGGTAGGGCCGCTGGCCGATGTGGCGGAAGTGCCACCATTCCTTGCGCAGGCCGCGGAAGCCCTCGGCCGCCAGCGCCGTCCGCAGCACCGTCCGGTGCCACCGCTGCAGGGACGTCCCGCCGGGATAGAAGGCCGCGGCGCGCTCGCTCAACTCGTCCTGGGCGTATCCCATGTCGGCCTCGTTCCCGTCGGCGAGCTCGTACAGCGTGACGTCGACCGTGGTGCCGCGGTTGTGGTGCGAACCGACGTTGGGGTCGGCGTAGAACCGGCGCTGCTCCGGCGGCGCGGCCAGGCGCAGGTACTTGGTGATGTACCACGGCCGGTAGGCGTCGCTGACATGGATGCCGTACCCCAGCGGCGCCAGCCGGCGGTGGGCCCGCGCCAGGGCGCGGGCGGCCGGGCGTTGCAGCCAGGCGCGCCGGTAAACCGGCGCGCCGCCGCCGGCCGCGCTGTCCCGGCCCAGCAGGGCGGTTTTAATGCCGGGCTCGATCGACCTGATCTCGACCAGGTCCGGCGCCGCGAACCGCCCCTTTTCCCGCGGAAGCTTCGCGGCCTTGGCCGCGGTCCACAACGAGTCGTTGCGCTGCCGCCAGACCGCAACCGGCCGCTCGCCCCGTTCGCCGGGGATGAAGGAGCGGGCGTAGCGCCGGGTCCCCAGCAGCAGGACCTCGCCCCGCCCCAGCGAGTCGCGCGCGAACAAGGCCAGCGTATCGGCCACATGGAAGCTATCCTGTCCGGTTTCAACCAGCGGCCGGTAACCGCCATCGTGCAGCTGCAGCGCGCCGTCCTTCTCGGTCGCCAGCAGGGACGCGCCCCCCGGGGCCGTGTACCTGCCGAGCAACCCCAGCCAGCGCTCGGGGCAGGACGCCGGCCGGGGCGGGATATTCAAGGGTGCGGCAGAGGATATCGCTGCCGCCAGCGCGGCAGCAAGTCCGGCGGACAGCAGCCTCACCTTCCCGTTTCCCCGACCTCCCCGCTCGAGCATCACGGCAGCGGCGGCACCACGCGTCTGCCGCGGCCCCGGCCCGGCGAGTTGTCGAACAGCTCGACCACGTGGTACACCGCCACGATCGACGGCCGCGGCGATCTTCCGTGGAAGAAGTCATGGATGCCGTTGACGTAGTCGGCCACCGCCCGGTCATCTTCCGACAGGCCGGGATCGCGCGGATCGATCAGCCTGGCGATCGCCCGGATCTCGAACGACAGCATGTCCAGGAACACGATCGAGACGCCGGGGTCGGTCATCTGGTTGAGGAAGGTGTGGGTGGCGAACTCCGGCGTGGCGTAGAGTTCCAACGACGCCTGGGCGGCCGGATCCAGCCAGCCGGTGCGCTCGGCATAGAGCCTGGTCAGCCAGGCGAACTTGTACTCGTCGGACGAGTCCGCGGCCGTGCGGATCTCGGCCAGCAGCCCCGCCAGGTGCTCCCGCTTGGGCAGGAAACCCATCCCCTTCACCGCGTTGTTGACGGTGAACTGCCCGTCGTCGCGGCGAAAGCCGTGGCTGGCCACCATCCCGCTGTGCGGCCCTGCGAAGCCGGGCATTCCGCCCTTCTTCAGCGTCTCGATGGTCTTGAGCCGCTCCCGGAAATTCCACTGCAGGAACGTATCGGACAGCGGCCGCACCTGGAACGACTGCCACTTCCCATCGACCCGGGCGCGGATCACGCCCTGGCCAAGTTTCCCGATATCGACATTGCCCTGGCGGCAGTACGCTCCCTCCTTCCAGAAACGGGGATCGGGCTTGGCCGGCTTCCCCTGGCCCAACGCGGCGGTGGCCGCGGCGGCCAAGGCAACGACCAGCAATGGGGCGGTCCTCATGATTCCTCCGTCATCGTGTAAGTGTTTGAATGCCATGTAACTGATAACTATAAACCGATGCCGGGCCGCAGTCAAGAGAAATATGTGAAAAAAAGTGCAAAAGTTTTTGACTTGGCATACAGTAATATGATAGAATATTAATCCGCTTTTTGCCATACCGCTTGGTTCCGGATCGCACCGCCAACCAAACCCTCTAATATATGGAAGGAGAACCACCATGGCGGACAAATCCTTCAACGCCTTCAAAATGGCCCAGCAGCAGTTCGACGGCGTGGCCGAGAAACTGGGGCTGGACCAGGCAACCCGGGACCTGCTGCGCAATCCCCTGCGCGAGTACCATTTCTCGATCCCGGTGCGAATGGATGACGGGGCGGTCAAGGTGTTCCAGGGATACCGCGTCCAGCACAACGACGCCCGCGGTCCGGCCAAGGGCGGCATCCGTTTCCATCCCCAGGAGACGGTGGACACGGTCAAGGCGCTGGCCACCTGGATGACCTGGAAGTGCTCGGTGGTCGACATCCCGCTGGGCGGTGGCAAGGGCGGCGTGATCTGCGACCCGCACCACCTGTCGGAGCGGGAGCAGGAGGGCATCTGCCGCGGCTGGATCCGGCAGATCGCCTACAACATCGGGCCGGTCCAGGACGTGCCGGCGCCCGATGTGATGACCTCGGGCCAGCACATGATCTGGATGATGGACGAGTACGAGCGGATCCACAACGGCAAGTTCCCCGGCGTGATCACCGGCAAGCCGTTGGGCGTGGGCGGCAGCCTGGGCCGCACCGAGGCCACCGGCTACGGCGTGGTCTACTGCATGCGAGAGGCGCTGCGCGAGATGGGCATCGACATCAAGAAGACCACGGCGGCCTTCCAGGGCTTCGGCAACGTCTCGCAGTACGCGGTCAAGCTGTACCGGGAATACGGCGGCACCCCGGTCTGCGTCTCCTGCTGGGACCAGACCGACCAGAAATCGTACACCTTCGTCAAAAAGAGCGGCGTGGACCCGGACGAGCTGCTCAAGATCACCGACCGCTTCGGCGGCATCGACAAGGCCAAGGCCAAGGCCGCCGGCTACGAGGTGCTGCCGGGCGACGCCTGGATCGAGCAGGACGTCGAGGTGCTGGTGCCGGCCGCGCTGGAGAACCAGGTGACGGGCGAGACCGCGGCCAAGATGGGCAAGAACGTCAAGCTGATCGTCGAGGGCGCCAACGGGCCGACCACGCCCGAGGCCGACAAGATCATCAAGGAGCGCGGCATCTTCATGGTCCCGGACTTCCTGGCCAACGCCGGCGGCGTGACCTGCAGCTACTTCGAGCAGGTGCAGTGCAACATGAACTACTTCTGGACCAAGGACGAGGTGCTGGCCAAGCTGGACACCAAGATGACCGACGCCTTCCTCAAGGTCAGCGCCCTGGCCCGCGAGAAGAAGCTGTACATGCGCGACGCGGCCTACATGATCGCCATCCAGCGCGTGGCGGACGCCTGCAAGCTGAGAGGATGGGTGTAACAGCATCCTCTGGGACCGCCCCCGCTATCCCCCTCCCGATGGGAGGGGGATTTTCATCGCTGCTTTTGCTTGCACCCCGGCCGGCCGTGCGTTATAATGAACATCTCATGATCAGGATCGTCCCGCTCATCCGCTCCGTCCATTCCCTGCTGCGGCCCGCCTCTTGGATTTACGCGGGCTGGGCCCTGCTCTATGCCGCGACCTGGCTGTTGCCGCATTTTGGACAGCAGATCCCCGTCTGGTTCGCGCAGACGCTGGCCGCGGACTTCCTGATCAACCTGGGCACGCCGTTCCTCGTGGCCGGCAGCGGTCTGGTCTACCTGGCCTTCACCGAGCGGCCGCGGCGAGTCCGCTGGTTCATCTGGCCGTTGCTCGCCCTGATCGCAGCAGCCTGCACCGCGCCGCCGTTGATGGTGCTGCACAAGGCGGGCGGCTGGCTGCTGCTGACCAGTACCCTGCTGTTCTTCACCCACGCCGGCTGGCACCTGCATCGACACCGGGACGCCGTGGGATTGGGCCTGCTGTTCGCCCGCGGCCTGTTCGGGCCGTGGCTGTTCATGGTGCCGGCGCTGGTGATATCGGGCGTTGTCGTCAGGCGCCAGACGCTGGGCTTCGAGAACACCGACTGGGTGCCGTTGTTCGGGGTGATCTACTTCGGCATCCAGGCCGCGTTCGAGGAGTTCATGCTGCGGCAAGCGGCGAAGGCGCAAGCGTAATGCGACCTCCGCAGACCGCCCCCTATGTTCCCCCTCCCAATGGGAGGGGGACTTTGTTACCCTTTCCCCGAAGGGGAAGGGGCAGGGATTCGGTCAGAAACCATAGATTCTGCTTGATTCCGCATGGCTGCGCTATTATAATGATAATACACGAACATAATTAGCATAGCCAGAGTAGATGCACTATGAAACGATCAGTATTTTTTATATCCCTCATATCGCTATGTACAATGGGTATCCTCGCTGTCGATTTAAACAATAGGCTCCCCAATTCTGATTTCATCTATTACGGTTTTTCGCCACGATCGCTATATCATAAAACATGTTTAGAAAATGATGTTATATCTCGATTGGGTAAGCCTCTAACAATTCATATTGACTCTTCCGGCGGTTATGAAGGGCATCCCGCAATAATTAGGGAGTTAAGATACCGCGATATCATCTTCGTCTTTTGGAAATGCCCATTTGATTCTTCACAGCCCAGCTCCTTAGAGTATCTTCACCTAGTAGGGAAAACAACGACCAAAAAAGGTATTAAGCTTGGTGATACTCGAAAAAGAGTATTACTTATGTATGGCATACCTGACACTGAAGCCTCCACCGCGGATAATCTGATCTATTTTGGTATCAATGAAGATACTTGTATTAGTTTCACAATCAAGGATAATAAAGTATCCGCTATAGTGATAGGTTGGTACATTAGGTACTAACGATGATGCAACTGTCATCCAACCTCGACGCCCTGGCCTCCTCCCCGCTCGACCGGCTGATGCCCTACAAGGTGCGGCGGGTGCTGCTGGTGGCCAGCCTGTACGACTCGTTCATATTGGAGGAGGACGGCCGGCTGCAGGACCTGCTGGGAGCGGCCTACAAGCAGCGCGACCTGGGCTACGTGCCGTCGCTGTCGCGCGTCACCGGCGGGGCCGCGGCGCTGGAGGCATTGGGGAAAGAGAACTACGACCTGGTGGTCTGCATCCAGCGCCTGGGCGACATGGACCCCTTCACTTTCGGCCGGAAAGCCAAGGAGCTCATTCCCGGCCTGCCGGTCGTCATCCTGGCCTTCAACACGCCGGAGCTCCCGAGGCTGCAGGCGATCAACGATTTTTCCGCCATCGACAAGGTGTTCGTGTGGCAGGGCGACGGCAAGATCCTGGCCGGCATCGTGCAGTTCGTCGAGGATTACAAGAACGCCGAGAGCGACACCGCGCTGTTCGGCGTGCCGAATCTATTGATCGTCGAAGACTCGATCCAGTTTTATTCCACCTATCTGCCGGCCATCTTCGAGGAGCTGCACGACCAGACCCAGCGGCTGCTGGACGACGACCTGGGGTATTCGCAGAAGGCCCTGCGCCAGCGCGGACGGCCGCGGGTGCATCTGGCCGAGAACTACGAGCAGGCCGTCGCCGTGTTCGGAAAGTACCAGGACAACCTGCTGGCGGTGTTCACGGACGTGCGCTATCCCAGGGACGGCAAACTGGACCCGCGGGCCGGAGCGGAGTTCGCCAAGCTGGTCCGGTCGAAGCTGCCGCACCTGCCGCTGCTGGTACAGTCGAGCGAGCCGGACGCCGAGACGATCGCGCGCGAGCTGGGCGCCGTGTTCCTGCTGAAATCCTCGCCCACGCTGGTCGACGAGTTCCGCCGCGTGCTGGCCGAGCGCTGCGGCTTCGGAGACCTGGTGCTGAAGGGCGCGGACGGCGGCGAGGTCGCGCGGATAACGAATCTCGAATCGTTCCTGTCGGTGATCGGCAGCCTGCCGGCCGAGGCGCTGGCCGACCACTTCCGCCGCGGCGACATCCGGCGTTGGCTGCTGCTGCGCACCGAGTTCGACCTGGCGCGCCGCCTGGCCTCCCCTGCGGTGACCGGGATCGCCGAGGATGCGGCTCTGCGCGACCGGATACGCGACGAGCTGGCCGCACGCCGCCGCCGCATCCACCGCGGCAGCATCGTGGAGTACTCGCGCCGCTTCAGCCCGGAGCAGTGGCACTTCGCCCGGCTGGGCGGCGGCTCGATCGGCGGCAAGGCCCGCGGCCTGGCCTTCATCGACAAGGTTCTGGCCTCGCACTTCGACCACACCAGGTACCCGGGCGTCACCATCAGCATCCCGCGTACGCTGGTGCTGGGCACCGACCTATTCGACGATTTCCTGCGGCACAACGACCTGTTCCGGAAGGCGATGGCCGAGGACTCGGACGCCCGCATCGTCAACCTGTTCCTCAACGCCTCGCTGCCGCCGACGGTGGTGGGCGACATCCGCGACTTCATCAGGCAGGTGAAGAAGCCGCTGGCCGTGCGCTCGTCCAGCCTGCTGGAGGACGCGCTCTACCAGCCCTTCGCCGGCATCTACTACACCAAGATGGTCCCCAACAACCAGCAGGACCTCGATTCGCGCTTCGCCGCGCTGGACAACGCCATCAAGCTGGTGTGGGCCTCGACCTTCCTGAAGCAGGCCCGGAGCTACATCGAATCCACCAATCACCGCTGCGACGAGGAGAAGATGGCGGTGATCATCCAGGAAGTTGTGGGAGCCGAGCGCAACGGCCGCTGGTACCCGGACTTCGCCGGCGTGGCCCGCTCCTACAACTACTACCCGGTGGGCCACGCCCGGCCCCAGGACGGCGTGGCAAACGTGGCGCTGGGTTTGGGCAAGACCGTGGTCGACGGCGGCGTCAGCCTGCGCTTCACGCCGGCGTACCCCGAGGTGCTGCCGCAGTTCTACTCGGTGAGGGAGATGCTGGACAACTCGCAGAAGAAATTCTACGCGGTCGATCTCACGCCCCACGCCAGCACCGCCTTCGCCGAGGAGGACCAATACCTCTTGAACCTGCCGCTGGCCGAGGCCGAGCGCGACGGCACGCTGGAGCACCTGGGATCGGTCTACGACCGGGCCAACCAGCGGCTGGTGGACGGCATCACCGAACCAGGACCGCGGGTGGTCAGCTTCTCCCACATCCTCAAGTACAGGATGTTCCCGCTGGCCGAGCTGCTGGAGGACCTGCTGCAGCTGGCGACCCGGGCCGTCAGCTGCCCGGTGGAGATGGAGTTCGCGGTGCGGCTGGACCCCAAGAACGTCCTGCCGGCGGACTTCGGCTTCCTGCAGGTGCGGCCGCTGGTGGTCAGCGACGAGCTGGTGACGGTGGACCTCGACGACGCCCGGCGGGCGACCGCGCTCTGCCACACCGATCAGGCGCTGGGCAACGGCGTCACCGAGCTGTCCGACATCGTGTACGTCAGGCCGGAGTCGTTCGACGCGGCCAAGACGCCGCAGATCGCCGGCGAGATCGGCCGGCTCAACAAACTGCTGAAGGAACAGGACCGCGGCTACCTGCTGCTCGGGCCGGGCCGCTGGGGCTCGAGCGACCCCTGGCTGGGCATCCCGGTGAAGTTCGACCAGATCAGCAGGGCGAAGGCCGTGGTCGAGGCCTGCCTGCCCACCATGAACGTCGACCCCTCGCAGGGCTCGCACTTCTTCCAGAACATGACCTCGCTGCGCATCGGCTACCTGACGGTGCCGCTGGACCCGGCGCGCGGCCGCATCGACTGGGACTGGCTGGCAGCGCAGCCGATGATCGCCGAGACCGAGCACGTGCGCTGGGTGCGGCCGGCGGCGCCGGTGTCGGTGCAGCTGGACGGCCGCAGCTCCCGCGGCGCGATCCTGAAACCAGGCTGACCGGCGCGTTCTCTCCCGGCCACGTCCCAAATTCCCCGACATTCGCACGGAGGCTCCATGCCCCAGAACAAGCCCGAATGGCAGGTGATCGTCGACCTGCTGCGCGACACCAACCCGGCGCTGCTCAACCGCATCGGCCGGAAGATGATGAACTACCTGTTCAAGCGCAACGTCCGGCAGGTCGAGTCCCTGATGAAGCGCCTCGACGCCTCGTCCACCGACTGGGAGTACAGCGAGAACCAGCCGATCCCCAAGCTCAACCTGTCGCTGCTGGAGGAGATCGTCGACGAGGCCTTCCGGATCGCCGCCCGCGAGATCAGGGACGACGAGATCACCGCCATGGTCACCCAGTGGCTCAAGCAGGAGCAGTTCCGGTTCCTGACCATGGCGGCCGAGAAGCGCGACGTGCCGCTGGCCGAGATCACCGAGTCGGTGCACCGCTTCGCGCGCATGCCCGAGATCGCGCGCAAGCTGTCGCCCGAGGAGCGGACCCTGGTCCGGGCGGCGCTGATCCGCCGCTTCTTCTCGGACGACCTGCACTACATCAACGTCATCAAGAACTACGCCACGGTCGAGGATTTCTCGGCCATGCTGTCCCGCACGGTGGGCCCGCCCCAAGGCAACGGCAAGCTGGGCGGCAAGGCGGCCGGCCTGTTCCGGGCCGAGAAGATCCTGATGGCGGCCAAGAAGGATTACGTCTCGCTGCGCAACCTGGCCGTGCCCAAGACCTGGTTCATCACCTCGGACGGCATCCTGGACTTTCTCCATTTCAACGCCCTGGAGGAGATGCCCAGCATCAAGTACCGCGACCCGGCGGAGATCCGCCAGGAGTTTCCCTTCCTGGAGCAGGTCTTCAAGAACTCGTCGCTGTCGCCGGAGATGATCGCAGGCCTCAGCCTGGCGCTGGACGACTTCGGCGACCGGCCGCTGATCGTCCGCTCCTCGTCCCTGCTGGAGGACACCCTGGGCGCGGCCTTCGCCGGCAAGTACAAGAGCCTGTTCGTGGCCAACCAGGGCACCAAGCGGGAGCGGCTGGAGGCGCTGGCGGACGCCATCGCGGAGGTCTACGCCTCGGTGTTCGGCCCCGACCCCATCGAGTACCGGCGGGAACGGGGCCTGCTGGACTTCAACGAGGAGATGGGCATCCTGATCCAGGAGGTGGTGGGCCGGCGCTGCGGCAAGTACTTCCTGCCGGCCTACGCCGGCGTGGCGTTCTCTTTCAACGAGTTCCGCTGGTCGCCGCGCATCAAGCGCACCGACGGCATCATCCGGCTGGTGGCCGGAATGGGGACCCGGGCGGTGGACCGGGTGGGCGACGACTACCCGGTGCTGGTGTCGCCCGGACAGCCGGGCCTGCGCGTCAACGCCAGCCCGGACGAGGTGCTGCGCTACTCGCAGCACAACGTCGACGTCATCAACCTGGAGACCCGCCGCTTCGAGACCATGACCGCCGAGCAGCTGGTGGCCGAGGTCGGGCCGGAGCTGCCGGCCCTGTCGCAGATCGTCTCCATCTACCGCGACGGCGAGCTGCGCTCCCCCACCTCCAACCTGATCGACCTGGCCGGCGGCGTGCCGGTGGTGACCTTCGCCAAGCTGCTGGCCCACGGCCCGTTCATTCCCCAGATCCGCGACATGCTGAAGATCCTGCAGCAGGCCCTGGGCTGGCCGGTGGACATCGAGTTCGCCTGCGACGGCGACATCCACAAGCTGTACCTGCTGCAGTGCCGGCCCCAGAGCCAGGCCGGCGGCCGCGCCAGCGTCGAGATCCCCGCCAACACGGCCGAGGCCGACCGGCTGTTCTCTGCCAACCGCTTCATCACCAACGCCGTGGTCCGCGGCATCGAGTACGTGGTCTACGTCGACCCGGACGGCTATGACGCCCTGCCGACGATGGACGACCTGGCCCAGGTGGGCCGGATCGTGGGCGAGCTCAACTCCAAGCTGCCGCGCCAGAAGTTCATCCTGATGGGCCCGGGCCGCTGGGGCAGCCGCGGCGACATCAAGCTGGGGGTGCGGGTGGGGTACTCCGACATCAACAACACCGCGATGCTGATCGAGGTGGCCAAGAAGAAGAAGGACTACGTGCCCGAGCTGTCGTTCGGCACCCACTTCTTCCAAGATCTGGTCGAGGCCGACATCAAGTACCTGCCGCTGTATCCCGACGAGCCGGGGGTCGTGTTCCGGGAGGAGTTCTTCTCGCAGACGCCCAACCAGCTGCGGCGGATCCTGCCGGGCGCCAGGAATTTCGAGAACGTGGTGCGGGTGATCCACGTCCCCAAGGCGGTCGAGGACGCCACGATGGCGGTGTACATGGACGGCGAGCGGGAGCAGGCGCTGGCGGTGCTGGAGCGGGAGTGAGCGCGTCGCGGCCGTGATCGGAGCGAGGTGACGGCATGATCCGTTCGGCGCGCGGGTATCATCGGCGTGTCGTGTGGACCGCTGGCGATCCGCCCCGGCCGCGGCCCGTGCTGCTGGCTAAGGCCGAGGTACTGGAGCTGACCGGCGCCTGGCCCGAGGCCGAGGCCCTCCACCGGAACGACTGCGAGCTATCGCCCGCCGGCGGCGGGGACGCGGCCGGGGCGGCCCGTTGCTTGGCGCGGCTGCTGATGAAACGGGGCGCCTACGACGAGGCCCGGCCGCTGCTGGTCGCCGCCCGCGGGTACTTCGAGACAAGCGGCGACCGCCGCCGCCTGTTCGGGTGCCACATGGACCTGGGCCAGCTGCTGCGGCGCCAGGGCCAGCCGGATGCGTCCGATGCGGAGTACGATGCCGGCCTGACCATCGCCCGCGGCCTGGGCGACCACTCCCTGGAAAGCCACGCCCTGCTGGACCTGGGCATCAACCGCTACACGCGGGGTGATTTTTCCGCCGCCGAGCTGCACTACATATGGTAGCATAAAAGTTGATAATTTCTACGCCCTGCGCTCTTGGCGCAGGGTACTTAACGACTGTGAAAATCACCCATTCAACCAACAACCAAATACACAAACAAGGAGAAACCCATGAAGGAACTGAACCGGGACGAACTGCTGAAGGTACTGGGCGGCGACACTGACTCCAAAGGTTTATTGACCGAAGTATTAATGGATATTGATTAATAAGTCAAGATCACTTACCCGCCCCAAGCGGTAGCATCATGCTACCGCTTTTATTATATCGGTGCAATTTGACCAACTGGCTCACCGGGTAGGCTTCCATTTTACCGGGTCGAACGGCCCCAGCAGGGCACGCAGTCCCCCCGTATCAAGATGATCCCCGGGATCGAGCCATCGTTCGACCCCTTTCCTGTCGAGGATCGCTAGCATCCGGTCGTGGATCGGCTTCATCACTGGTGGCGGGCAGGGCGACCGCGAGGCCGCCGTCCGCCACAATGACGAGGCTCTGCGGGTGGCGCGCGAGGGCGGGCGGCCCGACATCGCGCAGAGCTGCCGCATCCTAGCAGCGTCCCTGGCGGAAGACCGCCGAACCGCGGCCGACGACCTGCGGGCGTTGCTCGACGAGGGGATCTCCGGCGCCCGTCTGGCCGAGGCGCACGACGCCCTCTACCGGATCACTGGCGCCGAGGCTCATCGCGTCGAGGCGGCGTGGCTGTACCGGGAATTGCTCCGCGCCCAGCCGTTTCGCAGCTACCGGATGCGCCTGGAAGCCCTGACCGGCGGGTGTTGATTTGCCAATTGCGAATTGACATCGGGCCGGATCCGTGCTATTTTCTTTGGGAACGATGCCCACAATCACAATAGGGGAGGGAAGGGAAATGAAACGAACCACGCACCGCAGCTCCACGGGAACCAAACTGTACGCCGTCCGAGACAAGCAGGGCCGCTTCGTCGACATCCAGACCTACAAGCGTGCCCACGGGGCGGACCTCAAGCGCAGCAGCAAGGCCGAGAGGAAAAAGAAATAACACCCGGCCAACCGGCAAGAAGAAACCCCGCCTGACGCGGGGCTTCTTCTTTCCATACAGTGCCAGCAGTCTACCGCACCACCAGCAGCTTGCGCACCTCCATCCGCGTCCCGTCCAGGTCGATGGTGAAGAAGTAGACGCCGCCGGACATCGCCGCGCCGTGACGCCACGGCAGCCGGTGCTGGCCGGCCTGCCGAGAGCCGTAGTCCATCTCCTGGATCGGCTGGCCCAGGATGTTGTAGGCGGCGACCGTCACCCGGCCGGCCCGCGGCAGGTTGAGGTCCAGCGCCAGGTCGCTGCTGCTGGGGTTGGGCGCGAACGCTGCCCGGAACTCGCCCCGGCCGGCCGCCGGCGCGCCGGCGGCACCCAGCGGCGGTCCCACCACGAAGGCGTTGCTCTGGCCGGCGCCCAGGGCGTGCGAACAGTACACCACGTCTGCCGGGGTCTGTTGCGACACCGTGGCGCTGTACGTGCAGGCGCCGTTGCTGAATGCCGGCGAAGTGATCGGCGTATGCGTTCCCGTCGCGTCCCATAGCGCCACGGCGTCGGTGAACGAGGTCACGGGATCGCCGAAGTAATTGGCGGCCCTGATGGTCACCGCAAAGGCGACGCCGGCGGTCTTGGCGCCGATCGAGTCGAAGTCGAAGTTCCGGACCCCGCCCAGCTCGACCGCGAATCCGTTGCTGGTGTCGATCGCCGTGCCATCGCCGATGAACAGCGTGTCCAGCAGCGCGGTGTCGGTGATCACCGCGTTGAAGGTGCTGATGCCGTTGGTAAACGACACGAACACCGGGCTGATCTCGCCCTTGCTGTCCCACAGGCTGGCCGATTCGTTATAGGTTGTCAGCGTGTCGCCCAGGGAATCCAGCGCGGCGACGGTCACGGGGAACGGCACCCCCACGGTCTGGGGGCCAGGCACCGGCGCGAAGGCGAACCGGTAATTCGTCGACTGCAGCGTATCCCGGAAGGTGACCACCGCGAACACGTGATCGACGTAGTAGATGATGCCGGTCGTCCGCGGCTGGTAGATCATCCCCAGTCCTGTGACATGGCCCCAGTGCCACATGCCGTCGGGAAAGACCGAGGCGATGGTGTCGTGCAGGGTGATGTCGTGCTGGTTGACGGTTTCGGCATACCCGACCTTCAGGACCCTCGACCTGGTGCCGTCGCCGAACCAGCCGTCGTAGACAGCGTACAGCAGCAGTTTCCCCCCTTTGCTGTAATGGACGCGGTTGTCGGCGTAGAGGGAGACGTTGGTGATGACCCGGTGCATGGTGTCGAGGTCTCCGGGGTCGGCAAAGGCGATCCGGAAGGTGTCCAGCTTGTTGGAGAATACGGTGTCGATCGCGTACACGCCGTCATCGGCGAAAACATGCTCCAGGCCCCACCAATGATAATCACCCGGCGGATTGCTGAGGATCTCGTTGGCCGGCAGCACCAGCACGCCGGCGTTGGCCCCAGCTGCAATCGCAAAAAGTACTATAACAATCCAAGCTTTTCTTACGGCATTTCTCATGGCTGTTCTCCTCATTAGTATTAATTGATAGTAATATAGTCGTTCACAGACGAGTTTGTCAAGGGACTTGCCGTTTAATATCATCGAATTCCCCGGACCGTCACGTCTTGTACATCCTCCGTGCCAACGCGCCCAGATCAGGCTTCGAGCCCAAAGCCACGGTGATCACGAACGACTCTCCGGTGATGAACTCGATCGGCTCGGCCACGTTCTGGACCAGCCGCTCCACGACCTGGCGCGATGGCGGCCGACCCGGCGGCCACCACAGTTGAAGTTTGTGCCCCTTGACCGAGACCCGGTTGGCGGCCAGGCTGGCCGCGGCCAGCCGCAGCAGGGCGGCCTCCAGCAGGCGCCGGGCCGGGGGGGGCGGCGGCCCGAACCGGTCGGCCAACTCCTCGGCCATGGCGTCGACCTCGCCCGGCCGGTTGGCGCGGTTGAGGCGGCGGTACAGATTGATGCGCTCGTTGGGATCGTCCGCGTAATCCGGCGGGATCAGCGCCCCGAAGTCCAGCTCCAGCTTGACGTCCAGCTGGGGGATGGCGGTCAGCCCCTTGAGCTCGCGCACCGCCTCCTCCAGCAGCTGGCAGTAGAGCTCGAACCCGACCGACAGCATGTGTCCGTGCTGCTCCCCGCCCAACAGGTTCCCGGCCCCGCGGATCTCCAGGTCGCGCAGGGCCAGTTTGAAGCCCGAACCCAGCTCGGACAGCTCCTCGATCACCCGCAGGCGCTTGGCCGCGATCTCGGATATCCCGCCGCTCTTGGGGATCAGCAGGCAGGCGTGGGCCCGCTTGTTGGACCGCCCCACCCTCCCCCGCAGCTGGTACAGCTGGGCCAGGCCCAGGGCGTCGGCCCGGTTGATGATGATGGTGTTGACGTTGGGCATGTCCAGGCCGGACTCGATGATGGTGGTGGCCACCAGCAGGTCGAAGCGGCGGGCGGCAAAGGCCAGCATCACCCGCTCCAGCTCGCGCGGCGCCATCTGGCCGTGCGCGCAGGCGATGGACACACCGGGCAGCATCCGCCCCAGCAGCGCCGCCACCGAGGCGATGGTCTGCACCTTGTTGTGGAGAAAGAACGCCTGGCCGCCCCGGTCCAGCTCGCGTAGCACCGCCTCGCGGATGCGCTCCTCGTTCCACGGCAGGACCTCGGTGATCACCGACAGCCGGTCGCGCGGCGGGGTCTCGATGTTGGAGATGTCGCGCACGCCCAGCAGCGACATATGCAGGGTGCGCGGGATGGGCGTGGCGGTCATGGTCAGCACGTCCACCGCGCGGCACAGCTTCCTGATCCGCTCCTTGTGGCCCACCCCGAACCGCTGTTCCTCGTCGATCACCAGCAGGCCCAGGTGCTTGAAGGCCACGTCCTTCTGTAAAATGCGATGGGTGCCGATCAGGATGTCGACCGCGCCGGCCGCGGCCCCCTTGACCACCGCCCGCTGGTCGGCCGCGGTCCGGAACCGCGACAGCATCTCGACCTTGACCGGATATTCGGCCAGGCGCTCGGAAAACGTCTGGTAGTGCTGCTCGGCCAGCACCGTGGTCGGGACCAGGATGGCGACCTGCTTGTGGTCCATCACCGCCTTGAAGGCCGCCCGCAGGGCGACCTCGGTCTTGCCGTAGCCCACGTCGCCGCACAGCAGCCGGTCCATCGGCTTGTCCGACTCCATGTCGGCCTTGATGTCGGCGATGGCCGTCAGCTGGTCGCGGGTCTCCTCGTAGGGGAAGGACGCCTCCAGCTCCTTCTGCCAGGCGTGATCGGCCGAGAAGGCGAACCCTGGCTCGGACTTGCGCGCGGCGTAGATCGCCAGCAGCTCGCCCGCCATGTCCTTGGCGGCCTTCTTGACGCGGCTCTTGGTCTCCTCCCAGGCGCCCGAACCCAGCTTGGACAGGGCCGGCGCGTACCCGTCCTCGGACGAGTAGCGCTGCACCTTCTTCATGTGCTCCACCGGCACGTACACCTTGTCGCCATCGCGGAAGGCCAGCAGTAGGCACTCGGCCGGCTGGCCCGCCAGGTCGACCTGGACCAGCCCCCGGTACTGGCAGATGCCATAGTCGACGTGCACCATGTAATCGCCTGCCGCCAGCGAATCGAGGCTGCGGATGGCGCCGCCGCCCTGGAAGAACTTGCGGAAGCGGCGCCGTTTCTCCCGGGCGAAGATCTCGCGCTCGGTGATCAGGCACAGGCCGCCCTCGGCCCAGACCACGCCGCCGTGGAGGCCCGCCACGTCCAGCGACAGCACCTGCGCCCTGGTGTCGGCCGGCAGGATCTCGGCCAGCCGCTGGCGCTGGCCCTCGTTGTCGGCCAGGATCCGGACCGAGAAGCCGTCCTGCCGCAGCTTGTCGATCCGCTGCGCCAACAGCTTCAGGTTCGACAGGAACGGCTCGACCGGACTGGCCGCCACCCGCACCACGTCGTCCGGCTGGGGAACCTCGGCCAGCCCGAACCCGGCGCCCGAGGTCAGCAGCATCGTCTGCAGGCCCGCCAGCTGTTGCGTGCCGGCCTTGACCGGCAGGAAGCGCGGGTCCGGTCCGTAGTTGCGCTGCTCCTCCTCCACCGATTCGAACTCGGAATGCGATTCGCCCGCCTCGTCGTAGCACAGCAGGGCGCGGTCCGGGAGGTGCGACAGCAGCGACACCGGGGCCTCGGCGTCCTCGGCCCGCGGCAAGATCAGCGCCCGCTCGATCTTGCTGGTGGAGCGCTGGTCGATCAGCGAAAATGACCGGAGCGAGGCGATGACGTCGGCCTCGTCCAGCTCCAGCCGCACCGGGTCGGCCATCCCGAATCCGGCCACGTCCACGATGCTGCCGCGCACCGAGAACTCGCCGTAGCCCGAGATCACCGGCACCCGGGAATAGCCCGACCGCGACAGCGTTTCGATCAGCGCCTCGCGGTTCAGCAGCTGTCCCGCGGTCAGCCTGACCTGCCCGGCGGCGAACTGCTCCGGTCCCAGCGTACCCTGCAGCAGCGCCCGGGCCGAGGCCACCACCACCGCCGGCCGCCCCGAGTGCAGCGCCGCCAGCGCCTCCATCCGGTTGCCGGTCAGCTCGACGTCCGGGTCGCGCTGCTCGCCCGGGATCACGTCCCAGGCCGCCCACAGCCGGACCGCCTGCTCGCCCAGCAGCGCCGACAGGTTGTCGCGCTGGCGCTCGGCCTCGTCCGGCCCCGGCACCAGCCACAAGAGGCTTCGCCTCTGGGTCGTGAACAGGCCGGAAATGATGAGTGCTTTGCCGGTCTCGTTCGGCCCGGTCACGCCGATCAGCCTTTTGGACGCCCGCACCAGCTCGTCGAGTTTCTTGAACGACGGGCTGCCGGTGATGATGGTCGATATCTCCTGCCACAGCATCGGTGCGCTCCTCGTTCGCGGTCGGGTTTCAGTTGATATCGCCGAGGTAGACAGGGCCGTCCTCCGGCGCGGGGCGCTGCAGCCGGGCCCGCAACGACAGCGGGTAGAGCCGGTGGTCGCCGAGCCCTTCGAGATCGAGCCACGCCACGCCCAGCTGCCCCTGGTCCGGCTCGCTCCCGGGGCGGACCTCGTCGGGATCGAGGAGCTCGCAGGCGAACATGAAGTCGACCTGGTGGGCTTCGGCGTCCTCGTGCGCGAACTCGTGGTGGGCGCTGATGTACTCCCGGACGAACCGCAGCGGCCCGATGCGCACCAGAGCATTGACCTCCTCGCGGCACTCGCGGATCAGCGCCTGGTGCAGCGTCTCGCCCGGCAGCTGGCCGCCGCCGGGCAGGGCGAACCACGGGCCCTGCTCGTCGCGCAGCTCGATGGCCAGCAACCGGCCGTCCCGGATGATGACCGCCTTGGCGGAGTTCCTGACCGGTCTCATTATTCCCCTTTCATTCGAGATCCCTCAGCGGTCGCGATGATGATCGCGGCGAAACCATTGTCCGGGGAACCGCCGCGTTCGGCAAGTCCGATGGTGAATCCCGCAGTTTCCAGCTCGCTTTTGTACTGGGCCAGCGATTGTGCCCTGCAACCGGGGCAGAGCGGTAGTACAACCTCCTTCTCTCCATTTGCCGTCCTGATCGTTCGCGGGGTACTGCCACCGCCTGTATGGCCAGCTTTGAAAACGCGCATCTCGGCCACGGCTCTCACCTCATCATCATTAGCGGGAATGACATCGTCCAACGAGAGCATGTCCTGCATATAGAACAATCCTCCCGGTCGCAGCAGCCGCTTGGCTTCCGATAAGTACGCGCGGCGGTCCTGGGCATCAGACATCATATGGAGGCAGTGCACATCGACCCCCATCGCGAAGGCACCGCCCTGTGGCAGTAACGCTTCGAGATCCGTGACATCGCCGACGAGGTAGCTGACGTCGAGCGACGCCGAGGTTTCCGCCCGTGCCTTCGCGATGACCGCCGGTGAAAGGTCGATCGCCGTGACCCGCAAACCAAGCGCCGCCAGCGCCCGCGCCTCGAAACCCTCGCCGCAGCCGAACTCGACAACCGCCGCACCCGCGGGCAGTCGCCGCGCTCGATCGATCAGCAGCGGATGCGGTTGGTGCTCGTTCCAGAACCGCGCGCCGGCATCATAGACGACCCGGTACCGTTCCTCATACGCAGCTAGTCCGGCATCTCTTGGCAATGGATCGCCTCCTTGTCTGGTTCCCGTTCTTGGGAAAATGCCGAAAGGCCAAGACCCTCGCTCCCCGGGGCCTTGGCGACCTGTGGTGATGCCGATAGTCCGATGTCGATCGAAACGGCGAAAGGCCAAGATCCCGCGACGACGGGGTCTTGGCGTTCCGCAACCGTACCGATGCCTGTAGCTTGACGGGTAAGTGTATCCGATATCCGGCGAAAAGTCAACCGGGAAGATCAGTCGTCGGCCGCCGCCGGCCGGGGGCCGGCGCAGGCCTGCGGCTGCGACCACAGCGGGCCGGGGCCGAGCCGCCGCAGTTCCCGGGAGATCATCACCGCCGTGATGGCGGCGGCGGCCAGGTCGGCGATCGGCCCGGACAGCCACACCCCGTCGATCCCCAGCAGCGGCGGCAGGATCAGCACCATCGGGATCAGCACGATCACCTGCCGCAGCAGGTTGAGGAACATCGAGATCCTGGCCTTGCCGATGGCCTGGAAGAAGTTCGAGCTGACCACCTGGAACCCGACCACCGGGAAGGCCGCCAACAGGACCCGCATGCCCGGGACCCCGATCCGCAGCAGCCCGGGGTCGCTGCGGTTGAACAGCCCGATGATCGCGCCCGGGAACAGCTCCACCGCCAGGAAGCCGGCCGTGGTGAAGGCGGTGGCCGCGACGATGGCGATCTTGAGGGTCCGCCGCACCCGGGGATACTGCCGGGCCCCGTAGTTGTACCCGATGATCGGCTGGGCGGCCATGTTGATGGCGATGACGCAGAAGACCACCATCATCGCCACGCCATTGATGATCCCCATGGCCCCGACGGCGACGTCCCCGCCGTACTTGATCAGCTGGATGTTGAACAGGGCGTTGATGACGCTGCCAGCCAGCTGCATGGCGAACGGCGCCATGCCGATGGACATGATCCCCAGCACGATCGACCGGTCCAGGCGCATGTTCTCGGGACGGAGCCGCAGCAAGCTGCTGCCGCCGGTGAAATGCAGCAGCACCCAGACGCTGGAGATGGCCATGGATATCACCGTGGCCACGGCCGCCCCGGCCACCCCCATCTTGAAGACGAAGATGAACAGCGGGTCCAGCAGAGCGTTGCAGACGGCCCCGACCAGCATGGTGTACATGGCCGTCCTGGCGTTGCCCTCGGCCCTGATCAGGTTGTTCAGGCCGAAACCGGTGCCCTGGAATATGTTGCCCCACAGCACGATGGTGATGTACTGCCGGGCGTAGACCAGCGTCTCCGGGCTGGCTCCGAACAGCGCCAGAATCGGGTCCCGGGCCAGCAGCCCCAGCACGGTGACCCCCAGCGAGATCAGCAGCGACAGCATGAAGGCGTTGCCCAGGATCTTCTCGGCCTCTGGCTTGTTCCGCTGTCCCAGCCGGATCGACACCAGCGCCGCCGCGCCCATGCCCACCAGCATGCCGAAGGCCATGGCGATGATCATGATGGGGAAGGTGACGCTCAGGCCCGCCAGCGCCAGCGACCCCACGCCGCGTCCGATGTAGATGCGGTTGACGACGTTGTAGAGCGCGTTGGTCAGCACGCCGGTGATGGCCGGTACGAAATAGCGCCACAACAGCCTGCCGACAGGGGTCTGCCCGAGCTCCTGAGAACGGTCCACGCAAACGGCTCCGATTGATGATGAGGGCTGTGCCGGAAGGCTCCCGCCGGCTGGCGGATGGTCACCCGGAACGGCCGGCGCGGCGTTCGGCCATCCATTCGTCGTACTCGGAGTACGGGACGAACCCCAGGCCGGTGTAGCAGGCGATTGCCGTGGCGTTGTCCGACTTGACGTTCAGGCCGATGATGTCGGTGGTCGCGAGCAGGTCGCGGCACAGCGCGGCCGTGACCGTCCGGCCCAACCCCTGCCCGCGAAGCTCCACGCGGGTGGCGATGTTGCCCAGGGCGGCGACCCTGTGCCGCCGCGAGTAGACATGGACTCCCGCCACGCTGGCGATGCGCCCGTCCCGCCTGATCGCAAAATACTCCCCGCTTTCCAGCATCCGCGGATCGAACCAGTTGCCGGGGTAGCTGTGCCGGAAAAAGGCCGTGACCTCGTCGCGGTCGGCCGGGGCGAGCCGCACCGCGGCCGTGGTGCCGGCCGCAGCGAGCTTCCCCGGATCGGTGAGCAGCATCTTGCAGTGACGGCCGTGGTGCGAGAGCACGAAGGCCTGAGCCAGCGGCCGCTCCAGCCCTGGCGTCAGGTGGCAATAGACGCGGTAAGGCAGGTCGGGGACGATACCCGCAAGCAGGTCGGCCGCAGGGGCCGGATCGCTGGAGGTCATCGCCAGCAGCACCGGCAAGCCGTCACCCGAGTACAGCAGGGCCACGGCACCGAGCCGGCCGGCGCGCGTCAGGCCGAACCACCTCGTGCGCGGCCAGAAGAAATCGTCGAGGTCTCCCAGTTCGTAGAGATGCAGTCCCGCGTCCCGACGCAGGAAGCGCGCGATCTCGTCCCTGTCGGTGATTGTTCTGATCGTCATCAGCGTATTATACGACACTTCAGCGCAGGTGGCAACCGCGAAAAGCAAACGGCGGGGGGNNCGTCACGGCCGCCCCCGCCTTCCGCTGGCCGCGCCCGCGGTCAGTTCCCGTCCCATCCCGCCAGCCGCGCCATCATCCACCAGAAGGCCCGGGCCTTGAGGATGCAGTTCAGTTCCTGGGAGTGGGCGCAGGAGCCGCAGGCATTGGCCAGCCTGGTCAATTCGTGATTGGGATGCCGGGCGATCCATGATCCCGCCCAGTTGCGGGCATGGCCGCTGCTGTCGTAGACGCAGTTGTCGGTGCAATTGAGGGGCATGTAGTTAACCAATCCATCCGGGTCATAGCTTTCGATGTCGGCGAAATCGAACAGCACCTTATTGTTGGCCCGGCAGTAGGCACGGATCTGCTCATTGCGCTGATTGAGGTTGCCCGATGCGCCAGTGCCGTCGAGATGGCCCGTCATGTAGACGAAGGTGACGTTGCGATAAGACTGTTCGAGCAGGTTCATCAGGGACAGGTAGGTGTCGATGTCGGCAGCGGTGGCGCCGGCTACCTGGCCGCACCAGGACCACAGCACCACGTTGCGGCCGTGGGGATAGACGGCGTAGGCGCCGTTGGCGTTGGAAAGCAGGGTGTCGGTCAGTCCGGCCCAGGCCACCCGGTCGGGATTGCCCAGGTCGCCGTCCGGCGCGCAATCCCACAGCGACAAAGTGCCGGCCGGGACCGCGCTGCCGGCGCCGGTGCGGTAGTAGTTGTGGTCGTCGGCGTACTGGAACCCGGCCAGGCTGTCGCGGACAACCTCCATTCCGGTGACGATCTGGCTGCTGTGGGAGGTGTGGCCGTAGGTCAGGCGCAGCCCCGAACGAGCCGCGGCGATCCACTGCGCCGGCACCCGCGCCAGGTCGGTGCAAGTGTGGTCGATGATCAGGTCGTGCGACGGCATGGTCGTTCCCGTGCCGGCGGGGTCCTTCTTGCCGCAGCCGGAGAGGGCGATCGCCGGCACCAAGGCGATCAGCAGCACGCTGCGCATGTGATTACTCCTTTGCTGTTCCGTTCAGGCCGGGTCCCGTCAGGGCCGCTCGCGCTCGATCCAGCGGATGGCCCGCTCCAGTTCAAAGTCCCGGTCCTCGGGCAGGGCGTGCCCCACGCCGGGGTAGAGCGTGTACGACACCCCGACGCCCCCGGCCGCCAGCCGGCGCACCGCGTCGCTGTTGACCGCCTGCCGCTCCTCCTGCTCCAGGGCGCCCAGCATCACGAAGAACCGCATCCCGCGCCGCGCCGCAGCAGGTATCTCCGCGACCTGTGCGGTATCGAACCAAGCGGCGCCGATCGGAATGGCGCCCTGCAACATCCGGCTCAACCGCAGCCCGAGGTCGAAGGCATAGCCGCCACCCTGGGAAAATCCGGCGATGATGATCCGCGATGTGTCGATGGCGTGCCCTTTCCCGGCCACGGCGATCGCTTCCAGCACGCGTTGTTCGGCGGCGGGCAGTTCTCCCCAGCTGAAGTTGTTCGCGCCCATCACCTCGGGTCCGTAGGGACAGCAGACGACATACCCCAGCTTGTCCGGCACCCAGGCGAAGGACCGGGCGAACTCGGTCGCATTGCCGCCCCAGCCGTGCAGGGCGACTAGCAGTGGCCGCGGCGTCGCGGGGTCGCCGTCCGGCGCCAGGATCACCGGCGGATAGGGCTTGGCCCGGGCCGCTACCAGCAGCTTGTCGGTCTTCTTCTTGAGCGCCGCGTATTCCCTGGTGCCGCGAATGTTGTCGAAATCACCGTCGTTGTCGAACATGTAGTTGCCCAAGTCGACCGCCCGGGACAGCCATTTGACGGCCTCCTTCTTGTTGCCCAGCAGGCTGTAGGCGCACGCCGTGTTGTACACCACTCCGGACAGGTTCGGATCGAATCGCAGCGCCTGCGCGTACTGCTCCAGCGCCCCCCGCTGATTCCCGCTGAAGATCGCGGTGTTGCCGCGCTGCAGGTAGATCCGGGCCGAGTCGCCGGGCTGCGCGCCCGCGGCGACCGCCAGCGCCACCGCGAGAAGGGCGTGAATGAGCGGGGTTCTCATCTCCATATCCTCCATTTGCGTGTTCCGATGCTGGCCCGGTTGTGGCCAGTCGCCGTTCGCGAACAGCGGATCAGCGGACGAGCACGATTTTACCGGTCGCCGCCTCCCCGGCCGCCGGTTCGATCCTGACCAGGTAGATGCCGCTGGCCTGGCGGGCGGCCGTGCCCCAGTCCGCCGAGCCGCCCGTCGCTGCGAGCATCGCCAGCCGGCGCCCGGAGATGTCATAGACGGAAACCGTGCCGCCGGCGGCGTCGCCGTCCCAGCGGATCCGACCGCCGTGATAGCGGACGCGCGTCACCGGCCTCACGGCGGGCTCGCCCGGCGATCCGGCCACCCCGGTGGGGGCGGTCCAGCCGAAGCTGTCGCGCTGCGCGCCGTAGGAATCGATCACCCGGGCCGTGACGGAGGGCCCGTCGATATCCCACACCACGAAGTGGTAGAACTTGCCGCCGTAACCGGAGACCAGGCTGCCGCCGGCGCCGCCGCAGATCACCTGCCTGGTCGTCGTGTTGGCCGGGGCGTTGCCGTAGCCCGATGCCGCGAAGTAGTCCCGGTTCCACAGGTGGATGTGCCCGCAGATGTAGGCCTCGACCCCGCGCGATGTCATCACGTTCCAGAACGCGTCGCGGTCGGCGGCGTTCCACTGCAGGGAGGAGCTGCCGCTGTTGGACGGCGGCCAGGCCTCGACGTGCCCGATCACGAACTTGTGGGCCGCCGTCGTGGTGTCCAGCACGGCCGACAGCCAGGCCCGCTGCGCGGCGTCGACCTTGTATGACGCGCCGTAGTTCGCAACGTCGCAGCTGTTGGTGTTGACCACGCAGAACACGCTGTTGTCGTGGCGGAACGAATAGGTGGTGCCGACATACCCCGCCGGTCCGTTCTGCGGCAGCTGCGGCCAGCTGGCCCGGAACGGGCCCGCGCCGTCCCCGTACCAGGGACCGTAGAAATGCCCGTAGTTGTTGGCGTCGTGGTTCCCGATCGCCAGGTAAATCGGGATGTCGTTGATCGGGTCGATCCTGTCCTTCCATGCCTGCCATCGCGCCATGGCATCGGCCGAGTCCGAGGCCGAGTAATAGGCGTCACCGCCGAAGATCCAAAACTCCGGCACCGGCGTGAGGGCGTCGATGCGGGAGACGACGTAGTCGAACGCGACGCCGGGGTCGGGGTTGGACTCGGAGGGCCCCTGCGAGTCTGCCGTGGTGACGAACCGGAATGGCAGGGATGCGGCGGCGGCGGCGAACGCCAGTAGAACGACCGCGGCTGCGATATGCTTTCGTTTCACGTGCGGGTCATCCTCCTTGCCGTGTTGGAACCAGCCGGCCCCTGGCGGCAGACGCGTCACTTCCACCGCCGCAGCCGCAGGCTGTTGGCGATGACGCTGACCGACGAGAAGGCCATGGCGACCGCTCCGATCATCGGGTTGAGTAAAATGCCGAAGGCGGGATACAGGACGCCGGCTGCCACCGGGATGCCGATCACGTTGTAAATGAAGGCCCAGAACAGGTTCTGCCTGATGACGCGCAGGGTGGCCCGCGACAGCCGGATCGCGTCCGGCACCAGCCGCAGGTCGCCGCCGGTGAGCACGATCCCCGCAGTCTCGGCGGCAGCGTCGGTGCCGCCGCCCATGGCGATCCCGATGTCGGCCGCGGCCAGCGCCGGCGCATCGTTGATGCCGTCGCCCACCATGGCCGCCGCCAGGCCCTGTTCCCTCAGCCTCGCGATCTCGCGCGCCTTGTCCTGCGGCAGGACCCCGGCCAGGACCCGGTCGATGCCGAGCTGGGCCGCGACGGCGGCGGCGGCCGACGGTCTGTCGCCGGTGACCATCATCACGGTCATCCCCATGGCGCGCAGGCGGGCCACGGCGCCGGCCGCGCTCGGCTTCACCGTGTCGGCCACCGCGAACAAACCGGCCAGTGTCCCCCCGGCCGCAGCGTAGATGACGGCCTTCCCCTCCTGCTCCAACCGAGTGGCGAGCTTCCCCAGCGATCCCGTGTCGACGCCCCGTTCATCCATCAGCCGACCGTTGCCGAGCAGGACCATCTGGCCGCCGACACTGGCCTCCACGCCGGAGCCCGGCAGCGCCTGGAATCCGGTGGCCGGAACGGGCGCGATGCCCAGCGAGGCGGCGTAGGACGTGATCGCCCTTCCCACCGGGTGCTCCGAACCCGCCTCGGCCGACGCCGCCAGCTGCAGCAGCCGGGCCTCGTCGCAATCTTCGGCCACGGCCACGTTGGCGACCGCGATCATCCCGGTGGTGAGCGTGCCGGTCTTGTCGAACACCACCGCGTTGATCCGGCGCATTCCTTCCAGCACCTCGCCGCCGCGGACCAGGATCCCCAGCTCCGCGCCCCGGCCGGTGCCCGCCATAATCGCCGTGGGCGTGGCCAGCCCCAGGGCGCAGGGGCAAGCGATGATCAGCACGGCCACCGCGTTGACCAGCGCCTGGTCGAACGTGCCGAGGGTCAACCAGACCAGGAAGGTCAGCGCCGCGATCCCCATCACCACGGGCACGAACACGGCCGCGACGCGGTCGGCCAGGCGCTGGATCGGCGCCTTG